>JAXFLJ010000051.1:0-16242 GCA_034183335.1 Prevotella sp. | reverse complement strand
CCAGCGCTGCTGCTTGTGTAATTGGAAAGAATTTCCGAAATTTGTGACTGTGTAAGTTCCATTTGTTTTTTGTTTTTATTATTCTTATTACAAAGATAAGAAAAAATGGACTTACACACTTTTTTAGGACACTACCATTATACACGGTCGTTCCAAGAGCAACCTTAATCGTTAGCTAAGGTGGACGATGGTCGTCCTTAGCTAACGACAATTGACCGCCTTAGCTAACGGCAATTGCCCACCTTAGCTAACGACAATTGCCCACCTTAGCTAACGACAGTTACTCACCTTAGCCAACGGCAGTTGACCATCTTAACTAATAGCAATTGACCGCCTTAGCTAACGACAATTACCTACCTTAGCTAACGGCTGTTGACCCTTGTTGTAAGCAACATTTAAGGATAGTATATACAGACATCAAGGGTTTTTATACCCTCAATACCGACAACCAAGGATGTTAAATACTGACAGGCTATCTCTTTCTCTCCGTGGTGTCAAAAGAGATGTGCTGTACGGTTTCCCGTCCGTGCAGCACATGAACTCGCATGAATAGACATGGGATTGTTGCGGACAGACACAGGGTCTGTCCCTACATCTCCACGCCTTTCTTACCATTATTATATAATAACATCGCTTATATCGTTGTCGGGACAGACCCTGTGTCTGTCCGCAAACCCATATCTATTTGCAATATCCGTGTCTGTCCACATCTGCTGTCTGTCCGTAACCTTATACTTACCAGTTCTTACCGAAGGCGTAGCGGGCTACGCCGAGGAAGAACGGCAGAGAAGATGCCGGCAATCGACCGAAAGCAGTCGGTAAGCATCATCTTCAGTGAGGAATGTAGTGTTGGCGGTCTAATGACCGATTTGGGTTAAATCATCAGCTATAAATTCACGAAAGACACTTCACTTCTACAACATTATAGACGATTGTCTTATATCGAACTCACGTTAAAAAAGGATGAGAACAGGACACGGGCTGACAGGCAGAAACGGCTCAAGGCGTGGGTATGCACCATCGTACCAGCGGTTGGTAGCATGCGTACCAACAACCGGTACAGGTCGTACCAACGGCTGGTAGCCCTCGTACCAACGAGCGGTACACAACCCGCCAACCATCATCAGCATGGCGAGAAATCATAAGTCAAAGAGATTCATCTTCTGGCTTACTAATAAAACGTGATTGGATAACGAAACGCTTGTTGCGTTTTATCCAATCACGTTTACGTTTCTCGTAATCCTCCCGATGTCGCTCAAGATAGTTGTCAGCCATCTGAAGCCTTATTGGAATTTACTATATATTACATACACTTTTAGATTATCATTCATGAGCTTTGTTGTTGAAAGAGACATGTCATGAACTATCTTATATAATCTACTTGTATTGTTGTAAACATTGTATGTTGCTGTTACAGGAATTATTACGACCTTATTCCAATTGGGATGTTTGAGAAGCCAGTCAGAATCTTGTCCGACTCCCTCATCCTTTTGCGTCTTCATGAAAGAGATGAGCGTCCCTATATTATTAAAGGTATATGTATTCGCATCAGAATAAGTGCTGTTTGTTTTAGTATAATCTGCCAAGAAAGAATACTTGTAGTCTGCTATTTTTCCTTTTTCAAAAAAGCTGTAAATGCTATCGGCAGGTATCATCAGAAGCGTTTTCGGAACACTCCACGAATTTGTATTTTGATAATCGTTGTTGATTCTTGGCAGCACGACCTTCGCACTATTGACAGACTCCGTTTCGTGATTGCGATAAATGTCGTCGACAGGAAGAGTCAGTTGCGTGAAAATGCCTGCCGGTGTTTTAATATATGTACAGCTATTGTCTGCTGCCAACTGCCGAATAATGTCTCCGTCATTTGAAACCCTTGTTGTTTGCAAGACTTCTTCGGTGCCGGCAAATGAAAGCGTACCATTATAAATACTGTCATTCACTTTGTGACGGATGGAAATATTCAACAAAGTAGAACCAATGTAGGCCATAGAACCAATGCCTCCCGTATGTTTTACATAAAATCCGGGAACTACATTGTTGATGAAACTATATGAATTCTTGAAATACTCAGGATGTTGATAATAAGTGCGTAAGATATATGTACCGAAATTATTGTAGGTTACGCCATTTTTATCGGTATAAGGTTGATTTAATTTTAGCGTAGCACTACGACGAGAACTCGAACCAACCCTTTTTTGTCCGGCCATCGCATACATCTTGTTTATCTTGATACCATCCGTCCTAATCTTCCCATCTACAAACGGGTCATAGTTTGAATAATAATTTACTCCTTCATTCAACGGAGAGTTCATTTCGTAAACCGTCAACTTCATGGCAGCAAGAGAGTCTCCGACTACTTCATCACAATAAAACTGTATTTCGCAAGAGTCTGCAACGACCTCATCTCCTATTTTGCTGACAATATTTGACTCATCAGGAAACTTATAACCTTCCAATATACCAAACTGTGTCATAAAATCAGCTGTAACGCTCGCCCCAGTATCAGGATCTTTCATACAACCAAGGTATGCCGTATGGCTACGAGAAAGAACAGAGTCTGCAATAAGGGAATTTGCCGAAATGTCAAAGGTATCTGCCGATACATTCAGCCGGTCTGACCCTTCCGTAATAAATGTTCCTATCGACTCTGTATTGTCATCACAAGCCGAAAAAGCCATTGCAGCAAACAAGATAACTGCCCAATATTTTATTTTCATCGATTTTTTAATAATAAGAATGACGAAAGTTCCTTAAGATTCTTACTCCTGTATAATGTTATCTGACAACAATTCCTCAAAGAAAGTATGATATGCCTCAATGTAATTCTCTTCTCCCGGGAAATCAAGGATTGGCATTCCCTTCTTCTTCGCATAGTCAAGCAAATCTGTATTTGCATCCCGGGTTGCCTCTACGACACCATCAGAGTAGTCAATGGCGAGCTTGCCAAGTTCAATAAAGTCGAAGTCATCCCGATAATCTTTCAGCAACTCGGGAACTGCATCCCTGAATGCCACGGTTTCCTTGAAGTGATTTCCGAACTCACCTTTTATTTGCTTATGAAAAAGCGAAGTAACAACCTTGGCATTGGCAAACGACGGCTCTTCTTGATATGCTTTCTTGACATAGAACGGAACCACAGCCCCCATCCATCCTTGGCATATAATCAAATCAGGTGTCCACCGAAGTTTCTTTACGGTTTCAAGTACGCCTCTTGCAAAGAAAATAGCTCGTTCTCCGTTGTCGCTATATTCTTCACCATTTTCATCTTCCGACATCTGACGCTTGAGAAAATAGTCGTCATTATCAATAAAGTAAACCTGAATACGTGAAGTGGGAATGGAAGCGACCTTGATAATCAGGGGATGATCGGTATCGTCAATTATCAGATTCATACCAGACAGACGAATTACCTCATGAAGTTGTCCCCTGCGCTCATTAATTGTCCCCCACTTGGGCATGAAAGTTCTTATCTCATATCCGCTTTCTTGTATCCCTTGTGGTAACAATTTGCCCAAAACAGACAAATCAGAATCGGGAACATAAGGAGCAATTTCCTGATTGATGAATAATATTTTCTTTGCCATCTTTTGGATATTTACTTTTGCAAAGATACGAAAAATCTTTGTATTATGAACTCCTTTGTATTTAATTTCCCTATTTTACGGCTTTTTATTGTGACAATTTTATATTTATCCTTTCCTGTTCGGGAAAAAAGTTGTTATTTTGCAGCGCAATTATTTCGATATAGAACAAGATATGGTATCATGAAAGTCATTCACAAGATTGTTGACTTACAAAATGAACTCTTTGAGCTTCGCAAACAAGGCAAGTCAATAGGACTTGTGCCGACCATGGGAGCTTTACATGAAGGACACATCTCATTAGTGAGTCGTTGTGTTGCAGAAAATGACATCACTGTTGTTTCCGTATTTGTAAACCCGACACAATTCAACGACCCTGATGACCTCATGCGCTATCCTCGAACTCTGGAAGCTGATTGCATCTTATTGAAATCGGCCAATGCAGATTTTGTGTTTGCACCCTCTTCAGAAGAAATGTATCCAACACCAGACGAACGAAAGTTTGACTTTCCTCCAATCAGCACGGTGATGGAAGGAAAATATCGGCCAGGCCATTTCAACGGAGTATGCCAAGTTGTAAGCCGTCTTTTCTATATTGTCCGACCACAAAAGGCATATTTCGGAGAAAAAGACTGGCAGCAGATTGCCGTTATAAAAGCAATGGTACGTTCGCTTGCACTGAATGTTACAATAGTAGAGTGTGCCATCGTACGCGAAGATGACGGATTAGCCAAAAGCTCCCGTAACAATCTGCTTTCGCATGACGAGCGAGTAATTGCACCTAACATATACAAAGCATTATTAGAAAGCGTTTCGTATGCAGGAAAACATACTGTGGAAGAAACACGACAAAAAGTAATCGAATCTGTCAACGCCATAGAAGGACTTGGAGTTGAATACTTTTCCATTGTTGACGGAAATACCCTGCAAGACATTTCTACATGGGAAGACAGCAACAATGTTGTTGGCTGTATTACGGTTTATTGCGGAAAAACTCCTATTCGCTTAATCGACCATATAAGATATAAGGAAGCATAAAGATCATGATGATAGAAGTTTTGAAATCAAAATTGCATTGCGTGCAAGTGACGGAAGCCAACCTGAATTACATGGGTAGCATTACTATCGATGAAGATTTGATGGATGCTGCCAATATGATTGCCGGCGAGAAGGTTCAAATCGTCAATAATAATAACGGAGAACGAATTGAGACCTATATTATAAAAGGTGAACGCGGTTCGGGCTGCATTTGTTTGAACGGTGCTGCTGCAAGAAAATGTGCAGTAGGTGATACTATCATTATCATTTCATATGCATTGATGGACTTTGAAGAGGCTAAAACATTCAAACCAACGACAGTATTTCCCCAAAACAATCGTGTTTGACAAAGACAAGATTTTCATTAACGAGGTAAAGAACCCTAACACTTCATCCTGTATGAGAAGGGCATACGGAATGAAGTTATTTTAGTCCTACACCATTCTACCATCACATTTTCTTTTGGCATTTACAGCAAGCCTTGCAGGATATAAGTATCACAAGCCTTAGAAACTTCTCCCTCTTGTCTTTCTTTATCCAAAACAGAAAACAAATTGGGTATAAACATTATACAAATACTATACCCATTGATATAGTATCAACAACAGTCACATCAAAAACATGACATTATTTCAGTAAAGAAAGACAAAATGTCTGTTGCAGATAAATGGGCATGGTATTTGAAAACATATAAAGTAAAAAGAGAGGAGACTATTATATGGATTTCAACAAATTTACAATCAAGGCACAAGAGGCCATACAAGAGGCCGTGAATATTGCCCAACGTAACGGTCAACAGGCAGTGGAGCCTGTACACTTGCTCAAGGGCACATTACATAAAGGCAAGGAAATCATTCAATTTATCTTTCAAAAGACAGAGTTGAATATCACCCAAATAGAGAACTTGTTGGATATAGAAATATCACATCTGCCGAAAGTACAAGGACAGGGGCAGCCCTACCTAAGTAATGAAAGCAATGCCGTCATACAGAAAGCCGGAGACTATTCGCAACAACTGGGCGATGAATTTATCAGTATTGAACCACTCATCATGGCATTGTTTGCCGTAAATTCCACGGCATCCCGCCTGATGAAAGACGCCGGATGTACAGATAAGGGACTTAAAATGGCGATTGATGCCTTGCGACAAGGGAAAAAGGTAAATTCGATGACCGGTGACGAAAACTATCAATCGCTCTCAAAATATGCCAAAGATCTCGTAGAGGCTGCTCGACAAGGCAAACTCGACCCTGTCATCGGCCGTGATGATGAAATCAGACGAGTATTACAGATTTTGTCTCGAAGAACCAAAAACAATCCTATCCTCATAGGAGAACCGGGTACTGGTAAGACTGCCATAGTGGAAGGTCTGGCACAACGTATCGTCAGAGGTGACGTTCCGGAAAACCTGAAAGACAAGAAAATATTCTCGCTTGACATGGGACAACTCATCGCAGGTGCCAAATACAAAGGCGAGTTTGAGGAAAGGCTGAAAAGCGTGGTAAATGAAGTGACAAAGAGCGATGGCAATATCATCCTGTTCATCGATGAGATTCACACGCTTGTGGGAGCTGGCGCAGGGGAAGGAGCCATGGATGCTGCCAACATTCTAAAACCAGCACTTTCAAGAGGAGAACTACGCAGTATAGGCGCAACGACCCTCAATGAATACCAAAAATATTTCGAGAAAGACAAAGCACTGGAAAGACGGTTTCAGACTGTCATGGTAGACGAACCTGACGAACTGAGTGCTATTTCCATCCTCCGTGGATTGAAAGAGCGTTACGAAAACCATCACAAAGTGAGAATACAGGATGATGCCTGCATTGCCGCCGTGCAGCTTGCCGAACGTTACATTTCAGACCGTTTCTTACCAGACAAAGCTATTGACCTGATGGATGAAGCTGCTGCAAAGCTACGGATGGAGCGTGACTCTGTGCCAGAGGAACTTGACGAGACAACCCGAAAGCTCAAACAACTGGAGATTGAGAGAGAAGCTATCAAGCGTGAGAACGACCAGCCCAAAATAGAACAACTTGATCGTGAAATTGCTGAACTGAGAGAACAAGAAACGCAATTCAGGGCGAAGTGGGAAAGCGAAAAAGAACTCGTCAATAGTATTCAGCAAGACAAGGAGGAGATGGAACGTCTCAAGTTCGAGGCTGAAAAGGCTGAGCGTGAAGGCGACTACGAACGGGTAGCTGAAATAAGATACGGAAAACTAAAAAGCTTGCAGGACAGCATAGATAAGATACAAGAACAATTAAAGAAGACACAGGGCGGAAAAGGCATGATAAGAGAGGAGGTTACAGCCGATGACATCGCCGAAGTGGTAAGCCGCTGGACAGGCATTCCGGTCAGCCGGATGCTGCAAAGTGAGCGAGAGAAGCTGCTCCACCTCGAAGACGAGCTTCATAAGCGTGTAACCGGACAAGACAAGGCCATACAAGCAGTAAGTGATGCTGTGCGTCGTTCGCGTGTCGGCCTGCAAGACCCCAAACGTCCTATCGCTTCTTTCATCTTTCTCGGAACCACAGGCGTAGGAAAGACAGAGTTGGCAAAGGCTCTTGCCGAGTATCTATTTAATGATGAAAGTATGATGACACGTATTGACATGAGTGAGTATCAGGAGAAATTCAGTGTTAGCCGGCTTATCGGTGCACCTCCGGGCTATGTGGGCTACGACGAAGGAGGACAGCTTACGGAGGCTGTGCGCAGAAAGCCTTACAGCGTCATTCTCTTCGATGAAATAGAGAAAGCACACCCTGACGTATTCAACATACTGCTGCAAGTGCTTGACGACGGACGACTCACAGACAACAAGGGGCGTACAGTGAACTTCAAGAATACCATCATCATCATGACTTCCAATCTCGGCTCGCACATCATCCGCGAGGAGATAGAAAAGCATGGCGGAACGATGACCGAACAACAACTTGCCACACTTGATGCCAGTCTTATGGGACTGCTGAAACAGACCATTCGTCCAGAGTTCTTAAACCGGATAGACGAAACCATCATGTTCTTGCCACTGACACAGGAAGAAATAGCCGATGTAGTACGTCTGCAAATCAATGTGGTAATTAATATGCTGAAGCCACAGGGCATTGTACTCAAACTGACCGACAAGGCTATTACATTTCTTGCACAGGCAGGTTTCGACCCTGAGTTTGGAGCCCGTCCCGTCAAACGTGCCATACAACATCTGCTGCTCAATACGCTTTCCAAGAAGCTCCTTGCAGAAGATATAGACAGGCAAAAGCCGATAGTTATAGATGTAGAAGAAGACACGTTGGTCTTCATGAACAAATAGTACAATGTTATCGCCTGCTCTGTTCATGATTTGCCAACACAAAAATTCAATAAAGTGATCGATGGAGACTTCCACCGATCACTTTATTATATGCACAGACATTATGTTTTACAAGGAAAAGCATAAATACCAATTCGGGATAAGTTTTTCAATCTTCTTTTTTCGCATCACAAGGCATAATAATCTCCTCAGGCCTTTATAGAAGGTGAAGTACAAATATTTTACGATATCAATTTGGTTGTGTAGATTGAACTGTGTCAAGGCTTTGTTCCACGGATACTCCGGACTTATACTTTCTTTCAGGCAAGAACAAGATCAGTTCTTCACTTCAACGATTCGTGTAGGAGCTTGCTCCTTATTGCGACGGTTCACCACTGTTACCACGGCCTGCGCAAAAGACAGGAACGACTGCCCAAGCATCGTCTCCACCCTAAGAGCAACAGGTTTACCATCGTCTCCACCCTCACGAATACCCTGCACAATGGGGATTTGTGCAAGAAGTGGTACTCCCATTTCCTCTGCAAGTTGCTTACAACCATCCTTTCCGAAAATATAATATTTGTTTTCAGGCAATTCTTCGGGTGTAAACCATGCCATGTTTTCCACCAATCCAAGAATAGGAACATTTACCTTTTCATTGCGATACATGTCGATGCCCTTACGTGCATCTGCCAAGGCCACATTTTGCGGCGTGCTGACAATGATTGCTCCGGTAATAGCCAAAGTCTGGAGCAGCGTGAGATGAATATCACTCGTACCCGGCGGGGTATCGAGTATCAGATAATCAAGCTCGCCCCAGTCGGCATCGGCAATCAACTGCTTCAAGGCGTTAGATGCCATACTTCCACGCCAAAGAGTTGCTGTGTCTGGGTTGACGAAGAACCCAATACTCAAGAGTTTAACACCATACTTTTCTACTGGCTCTATCAAGTCGCGGCCATCCACATGAACGGCATAAGGACGAGCATCTTCCTCACAAAACATCTTGGGCATGGAAGGACCGAAGACATCGGCATCGAGCAATCCGACACTGTATCCCAGGCGTGCCAATGCTATCGAAAGATTGGCTGCAACCGTGGACTTGCCCACTCCACCTTTTCCCGAACTCACCGCAATGACATTCTTCACTTGTGGAAGAAGTTTTCCGACTTCAGGCCTTGGTTTGGTTTTGAATTCCTTCTCTATCACCACTTCTACCTCATTTGACACATGATAATGGATAGCTGCCTCGGCAGCCTTAAGCGTAGATTTGAGGAAAGGGTCGGTCTCACGGGGAAAAATCAATGAAAATGTCACCTTCATTCCCTCTATGTGTAGGTTGTCGGCCACCATTCCACTTTCCACGATATTCTTTTTTGTTCCCGGATACGTTACCGTGGCAAGCGCATCCATAATAAGTTTCGGATATAAAGTCATCTTGTCAATACTTTCATTATTATGTCCGACAAAATTACGAAGTTATTCCGTATAAACCAAACTTCACCCCAAGAAACACATCCAAACAGAAACAGCCGTCTTTGCAGAACGCATCAGGAAAACAGACAGTGTTATATGAAACTACATGTAAATGGATTGCTATCGCTATACACATGCCGTCAAACACTTATACAAACGTATCTTATTATTGTCAAAATGCGAACACTCTTCCTTTTTCTCGTTTTTTTTTACTTCCTTTGCACGACAAATTAATGAGGGAGAGATATACATTCTCCATGCAGCATCCTCGCAAGGGGAGGTGGACAAGATGAAAAGCGATAGACTCATACTGACAATTACCGGTTCTGACTCGACAGGAGGAGCCGGAGTACAGGCCGACATCAAAACGATTGCCGCCCTGGGAGGCTATGCTGTGTCGGCGATAACGTCTATCACGCTGCAAAATACCATCGGCATCCAAGACTTCTTCGACCTTCCTGCCCATGTCGTGGCTGGACAAGTAGAGGCTTTGTTTGACGATATTGCGCCGCGAGTAGTGAAAATCGGAATGATTCGCAATGTGGAGACACTGCACGCCATTGCCGATATTATCCATCGCTACAAGCCTGAATATGTTATCTACGACTCTGCCATCATCTCTTCACGCGGAGACGTGCTGATGTCTGTCGATGTAGTACGGGAAATTGAGCAACGTTTGTTGCCTGAATGTACGTTGGTTTGCATCGGTAAGAACGATGCGGAGTATATCCTGCACCGAACAATTACCACTCGTGACGAAATGGTAGATGCCGCAAAAGAAATGCTCGGCTTTGGCTGCAAGTCTGTCTTGCTGCGAGGAGGCAATATGACAGGAGACACCTCTACCGATGTCTTGATGATACAAGACGATAAAGAGGCTCGCTTCTTCACATCGCCCTTTATCAGACAACACGGCATGGGAAGCAATTTGTCATCGGCTATCGCTACGTATCTGAGCCTGAATGAAAATCTTGCGGAAGCTGTCAACAGTGCGAAGAGCTACATCAACCAACAAATAGTACTCTCAACAGACCTCGTCGGTCGCAGCAGCGAACTGTACAATGATTTCATCAATGAGATAACAATACACATCAAGACCAACAATGATGTACATTATTATGCAGACAAGCTGAATGTGAGCAGTCGTTATCTGGCGCAGGTGACAAGACGCATCGCCAACAAGACTCCTAAGGCAATTATAGACGACTACCTCATCAAGGAACTTGAACACACGCTCGGTTTTACAGACAAGACCGTACAGGAAATAGCCTACGAATACGGCTTCAGCTCTCAGGCACATTTTGCCAAGTTCTTCAAAAAGATGACAGGGCAGACACCAAGCGAATTTAGGAAGAAGCATACGTGAGACGGAAAGCTACAAGGCGATACGTTATCACGAACAACGAAGGCCAACTGGCCAGGGGATGCGAAATAACCGCCTGAATGATGCAAACAAATCTTATGAGAAATATATTGTAAAATATTTAATTATAACGTAAAATGACAACTAACAGACAAGAATTGAACAGAAATCTTGCCCAGATGCTGAAGGGCGGAGTGATTATGGATGTGACGACACCAGAACAGGCAGAGATTGCACAGGCTGCAGGCGCATGCGCCGTCATGGCATTGGAACGTATTCCGGCCGACATCCGCGCAGCTGGCGGTGTATCCCGCATGAGCGATCCAAAAATGATCAAGGGCATTCAGGCTGCCGTGTCAATCCCTGTAATGGCCAAGTGCCGCATCGGCCATTTCGCAGAGGCACAGATTTTGCAGGCTATCGAGATTGATTACATCGACGAGAGCGAAGTTCTGTCGCCTGCCGATGATGTCTACCACATCGACAAGACCAAGTTTGAAGTGCCATTTGTGTGTGGTGCAAGAAATCTTGGCGAAGCTCTGCGCCGCATTGCCGAAGGTGCGACAATGATACGCACCAAAGGCGAACCGGGAACAGGAGACGTGGTTCAGGCCGTGCGTCACATGCGAATGATGCAGAGCGAGATGCGTCGCCTTGTCTCTATGTCTGAAGACGAACTGTTCGAGGCGGCTAAACAGTTGCAAGTACCCTACGAACTGGCTAAGTATGTACACGAGAACGGCAAACTGCCCGTAGTTAACTTTGCCGCAGGTGGTGTAGCTACTCCTGCCGACGCAGCTCTGATGATGCAACTCGGTGCAGAGGGTGTGTTCGTAGGTTCAGGTATCTTCAAGTCAGGCGATCCCGAGAAGCGAGCCAAAGCCATCGTACAGGCTGTAACCAATTACAAAGATGCCAAGATGCTCGCAGAACTTTCCGAAGATCTGGGTGAAGCCATGGTAGGCATCAACGAGCAGGAAATTGAAATCCTCATGGCTGAAAGAGGAAAATAAGATGAAGCGCATTGCAGTACTGGCCCTGCAAGGGGCTTTCCTTGAGCACGAACAGATGCTGCACCGACTGGGAGCAGAAACCTTTGAGATACGTCAGCGTGCCGACTGGAATCAACCCAAAGACGGACTGATTATTCCAGGGGGCGAAAGCACTACAATGCTCAAGCTCCTGTGCGACCTGCAACTCCTCCATCCCATACGTGAAGCCATACAGGCAGGTCTACCCGTCTTCGGCACATGTGCCGGCCTGATATTACTGGCTGAAAACATTGTCGGCGAAGAACATGTAGAGCGCATTGGCACAATGAATATGACGGCTTGCCGAAACGCCTACGGCCGACAACTGGGCAGTTTCGCCACCAAGGGACAGATGAAAGGCATTGTTCGCCCCATCCCGATGACCTTCATACGTGCGCCTTATATATATAAGGTAGAAGAGGATGTAGAGGTATTAGCCGAAATTGACGGACGCATTGTGGCAGCCCGACAGGGCAACCAATTAGCCACGGCCTTCCATCCCGAACTCAATGAGGATACCTCGGTACACCAATACTTCCTTGACATGATAACATAGGTACATCATTTTTCATTGATTGAACGATAACTGTATATTTTGCGGAGAGAGGTTCACAGACAAACTTCTCTCCGCTTTTTCTTACATAAGAGTCTGCCCTCTCCCACTGTGTTGTTTGCCCTACCTTCATACAACAACAAAGAAAAGTATTTTCCATTTTACCTCAAATCGCGTGAGCTTGATACACGCCTTAATTAACTCCGAGAGGAGAAAATTCCTCAAGGCAATACGATACGAATTGATTTCCACTCCTACATGTATTAGGAAAAATATAAAACATATCCTGTTTTTAGCCCGGTGACTCAAAACACGAAAAGACTTCCTTACAAATAAAAATACCAAAGGATTTCTCTCTGCCATACTGCACAGGGATATCCAAATAACCGATTGAGGATAAAAGCTGGATAGAGATTTCTTGTCTCATTGTCGGAAAAAGTGTAAATTTGCAACACAAAAAAGAAGTATATGGCAGAAACAGACAACGGTAGGCAGAAGAAGCGAAAGGCATCGACTATCGACACTTCCTATGGACATCTTCAACCACAGGCACTCGACATAGAGAAAGTGACCCTGGGTGCATTGATGATAGATGAAGATGCCTTTTCGGTCGTGAGTGAGATTCTCAGGCCAGAGACATTCTATGAGCCACGCAACCAGAAAATATACCGAGCTATTCAGTCGCTCAACATGAACGAGAAGCCGGTAGACATCATGACGGTAACAGAGCAACTCAAGCGCGACGATGAATTAGAGAACGTGGGAGGACCTACATACATTGCCGAGATTAGTTCGCTTGTTGCCTCGTCGGCACACATCGAGTATCATGCACACATCTTGCAGCAGAAATTTCTTGCCCGCCAGCTCATTTCCTTTGCCAGTGTCATCGAGACCAAAGCATTTGACGAGACGGTGGATGTAGATAGCCTTATGCAAGAAGCTGAGGGTGCACTCTTCGAACTGTCACAGAAAAACATGCGGCAGGATTATACGCAGATAGATCCCGTCATCACCAATGCCATGGAAATTATTCAAAAGGCTGCCAGCAATAAAGACGGACTCACTGGTGTACCCAGTGGATTTACCAAACTCGACGATATTACCTCGGGATGGCAGCCCAGCGACCTTATCATCATTGCAGGACGACCAGCCATGGGAAAGACCTCATTTGCGCTTTCTATTGCAAAAAACATTGCTGTAGACCACGGACAGCCCATTGCATTCTTCTCGCTCGAAATGAATAATGTGCAGCTTGTCAACCGACTCATATCTAACGTATGCGAAATCATGGGAAGTAAGATATTAAGTGGACAGCTGGATGATGAAGAATGGAGACGGCTCGACAAAAATATCCGTAATCTCATGGGTGCACCCGTTTATGTGGATGACACTCCTGGCCTTTCCATCTTTGAGTTGCGTACCAAAGCAAGACGTCTCGTGAGGGAGAAGGGAGTCAAAATCATCATGATAGACTATCTGCAACTCATGAACGCAAACGGAATGAAATTTGGTAACCGACAGGAAGAAGTATCTACCATTAGCCGTTCACTCAAGGGAATGGCCAAAGAACTTAACATTCCCATCATCGCACTCTCGCAACTGAACCGAAGCGTGGACACACGTGATTCTACAAAGGGGATAGATGGAAAACGGCCACAGCTGAGCGACTTGCGTGAATCAGGGGCCATTGAGCAAGATGCCGACATGGTACTGTTTGTACACCGCCCTGAATATTACCATCTGTATGCCGATGAAAATGGAAGAGACCTTCGAGGTATGGCGCAAATCATCATTGCCAAACACCGTAAAGGTGCTACGGGCGATGTGCTACTT
The DNA here is from genome assembly GCA_034183335.1 of Prevotella sp. Classification (GTDB taxonomy): domain Bacteria; phylum Bacteroidota; class Bacteroidia; order Bacteroidales; family Bacteroidaceae; genus Prevotella. The sequence continues at coordinate 2,072 of JAXFLJ010000051.1, read as the reverse complement.
ACTTTCAAGGGAGAATACACACGCTTTGCCAATCCCGAGGACAACTATATCGCACCGGCATCTTTCGACGGACACACTTTCGAGTCGGGTATGAACCGTTCTTTCTCCGATGATCCCTTGGGGCCTCCTCCGCCCGATATTCCGGTATTCTGACATAACATCCAGTGTTATGTTGTCACCCTGTGCAACATACATAAGATATTAGGCATAATTAAAGGTTGATATTTTACGGTTCTGAAAATAAGCGTTATCTTTGCACACAATACAATATAATTCGTACACTTTTTTACAATCAAATAACAATATTAATCATGGTAATTGAAAAAGTTCATGCAAGAGAGATTATCGACTCAAGAGGTAATCCAACAGTTGAGGTAGAAGTAACATTGGAAAACGGGATAATGGGACGTGCAAGTGTTCCGTCTGGTGCATCGACCGGAGAGAACGAAGCACTCGAACTCCGTGACGGCGACAAAGGTCGCTTTCTTGGCAAAGGTGTCCTGAAAGCCGTTGAGAATGTCAATAATATAATCGCTCCGGCTTTGAAAGGCGAGTGTGTATATAATCAGCGCATCATCGACTATAAGATGATAGAACTCGACGGTACGCCCACCAAGAGCAAACTGGGTGCCAATGCTATCCTCGGTGTTTCTCTGGCTGTTGCACAAACAGCAGCCAAGGCCTTGAACCTTCCTTTGTATCGTTACATTGGTGGTGTGAACACTTACACTTTGCCAGTTCCGATGATGAATATTATCAATGGTGGTGCACATTCCGATGCCCCGATTGCCTTTCAGGAGTTCATGATTCGTCCAGTGGGTGCAAGCAGCGAGCGTGAGGCCATCCGCATGGGTGCAGAGGTATTCCACGCTTTGGCCAAGTTGTTGAAAAAGCGCGGTCTCTCTACGGCTGTGGGCGACGAAGGCGGTTTCGCTCCTAAGTTCGATGGTATAGAAGATGCACTCGACTCCATCATCCAATCTATTAAGGATGCTGGCTATGAGCCGGGCAAGGATGTGAAGATTGCCATGGACTGTGCTGCCAGTGAGTTTGCTGTATGTGAAAATGGTGAATGGTTCTATGACTATCGCCAGCTGAAGAATGGCATGCCCAAGGATCCAAACGGCAAGAAACTCACGGCAGAAGAGCAAATCAAATATCTTGAGGAACTGATTACCAAATATCCTATCGACTCTATTGAAGACGGTTTGGACGAGAACGACTGGGACAACTGGGTGAAGCTCACCAAGGCTATCGGCGACCGTTGTCAACTGGTTGGTGATGACTTGTTTGTCACCAACGTGAAATTTCTTGAAAAGGGTATCAAGATGGGTGCGGCCAACTCTATCCTTATTAAGGTAAATCAGATTGGTTCGCTGACCGAAACCCTTGAGGCTATCGAAATGGCACATCGTCATGGCTACACCACGGTAACCTCTCACCGTTCGGGCGAAACCGAAGACACGACCATTGCAGATATTGCTGTTGCCACAAACTCTGGTCAGATTAAAACCGGTTCGTTGAGCCGTACAGACCGCATGGCCAAATATAACCAGCTTATCCGCATTGAAGAGCAGCTCTGTTGTTCTGCTGCCTATGGTTACAAGAAGTTTTGAAAACTAATGTTTTAATGATGAAGAGGGCGAATCAACAATGTTGGTTCGCCCTTTCTCTTTTTTGTTTTATTTGCTCAATCTGTCACATGTCATGGTAATGGTAGTACATTGATGTTATGAACGGTATTAAGCCTCCTCGAGAAAGAAGAAAAATATCAGGTAGATGGCAAGAATGGCATAATCTATTATCTTTCATCCCATATTAACCCAATTCGGTGATAAGAGATCTGGCTGATTTTGCCCCTATCCTTATCCAACTATTCGGTATCTTTGGATATTATATAACAATGCCATCGCCACAAGCTGTAGTCTTTCTGTTGGCGGCGGTGGCAATGGAGGAAACAAAAACAACATATAGTAGAAAAATACATCTGTTTAAAAGATGGGACAAAGAGAAAAAAGAAACAACAATAGAGAAAAAGGAAAGATAACTTACACACTTTTTAGGACACTACC
>JAXFLJ010000050.1:0-7473 GCA_034183335.1 Prevotella sp. | reverse complement strand
CCAGCGCTGCTGCTTGTGTAATTGGAAAGAATTTCCGAAATTTGTGACTGTGTAAGTTCCATTTGTTTTTTGTTTTTATTATTCTTATTACAAAGATAAGAAAAAATGGACTTACACACTTTTTTAGGACACTACCATTATCGTTCCTGCACAAAGGTAATGCCAATCCCTATTGTCCGCAAGATATTCTATAAGAAGAATGCTTTGGTATGAATAGCTCATAAGAGACCGTAAGTATGGATGTCGGGCAAATGGTTGTTGGATTTGTCAAAAAGCGTAGTGGACTACGTGAAAAAACAGCAAGCAAGCTGCTTGCAACCGGATGAAATCAGCCGATAAGTATGGTTGTCAACAGGAAATGTAATCGTAGCGGTTTGTTGACCGATTGGGAATCAAACAAAAGAAATACGGGGCTTCCATTTTATAAAACAGAAGCCCCGTATAGGATTTTCAAATAGACAAGTTACTTTTCAACAAGAATGCGGGCATCGACTGCAACAATATCTTTCTCGTCTGCAAGCAATGGATTAATGTCCATTTCCTTAATCTCTGTAGCATGGCGAAGAAGGATGGAGAGACGAACTATAATTTCTGCATATTTCTGCTCATTAAGCCCTTTCTGTCCACGTGTACCCTTTACAATTTTATAGCCTTTAAGCGATTGTATCATAGAATAGGCTTCTTCAAAAGACAAAGGAGCCAGACCGCTTGATACGTCTTTCAGCACTTCTACAAAGATACCTCCCAAGCCACACAGTACGATGTGTCCGAAACGAGGCTCGTATTTCGCACCGACAAAAAGCTCTGTTCCCTTTATCATCTTTTGCACCATCACGGCGGTTGCGTCTTTGATTTTCATCATCCTGTCAAATTCTGATGCAAGATGTTCTGCATCTCTGATGTTCAATGTTACGCCTCCGACATCGCTCTTGTGTACTGGCCCCACGACCTTAGCTACTACCGGGTAGCCGCATTGATTGGCAAATTCAACGATTTCATCCCTGCAACTGCTCACAAATTCGGGAACAGTAGGAATGCCGGCACTGTCTAACAATTCGTTTACAAGCTTAGGAGCGATATAGCCGTTTTCCTTAATGCCATCAATAATCTGTCGTATTCTCTTTACATCCACATCAATGGCTTCCATCTCTGTTTGGGCTGGAGAAGGCGTCTTCATTACCTGGGTCAATGCAGTTGCCAACGTAACCTCATCGCTGAAATTCACATGCCCTTTGCTCAAAAATTCCGCAACTTCAGGGCCTGCGGTATGAATACTTGGCAAAATAGGATATATGGGTTTCTTGCATTCTATCATCTTTTGATGCAACACTTCGTATGCATCATAGAGTTCTACCAACCCCGGAGTGCCAAAGATGACCATGATGGCATCTATCTCGTCAAATTTCTTGTCACAATAGTCAATTGCTAGTCCGAGATGTTCTGGTGTTCCCGTTGCCAATATGTCGATGGGGTTGGCTGTAGATGCACCGGCAAAGAGTTGCTCTTTCAATTCGTCGGCAACAGCTCCCTTCAAAGGCGGTACGTTTAGGCCGCCTTTTGACAAAGCATCTGTCAGCATTACGCCCGGGCCACCGGCATGGGTAACAATAGCGCAATTCTTTCCTTTAATAGAAGGCAGGGTGAAAACACATCCGACGGTAGTCAGTTCTTCACGAGAATAGCAACGCACGATACCTGCTTTCCTGAACAAGGCTTCTACCGCAGAATCACTCGAGGCAATAGCTCCTGTATGAGAAGATGCAGCACGACTGCCGCTTTCCGATGAGCCGGACTTAATCGCTGCGATACGACAACCTTTGCGAATCAATGAACTTGCATGGCGAAGCAATTTGTCTGGGTCTGAAATATTTTCCACATAAAGAAGTTTGACCTTGGAATCATTCTCTGGGTCAAAATTCTCGTCCATGTATTCCAAAACAGATTCGATGCCAATCTGTTTGCCATTTCCTATACTCCATACGGAATTAAACCGCAAACCTTTGGACACGGCAGACTCAAGAATGAAGACGGCAGTTGCTCCTGAACCCGAGATGAAATCAGCTCCTTTGGGGTCGAGTTTCGGAATCGGTTTTGTAAACACACTATGATGCCACGCATTTAACAGTCCAATGCAGTTGGGGCCAATAAGCGCTGCGTCATACTTTTGGCAGGTATCGAGTATTTGCTGTTCAAGTATGCCACCTTCATGGGTTTCTTCTCCAAATCCGGCAGACAAGATGATAAATGCCTTTACCTGCTTATCTCTTGCCAAGACTTCAACGGTCTCAGGACAAAACTTTGCGGCAATTACAAGAATGGCAAGATCTGTCTGTGGAATGTCGTGTATATCGTGGTACACTTTAATACCTTGCACCTCGTCTTCCTTGGGATTTACGATACGCAAAGTTCCTTGATAATTTCCGCTCATCAGGTTGCGGACTACAGCACCGCCGGGTTTCTGAGTATTGTTAGAACCACCAACGACAACGATGCTTTCAGGTTGTAATAATTGTTTATTAATCATGGTATTTGTGATTTACAGGGCAAAGGTAATTATTTTTCTTTATAAAGTATCGATGTCATTTATCTTTTTTGAGACTTATAGAGAAGCAAAACACTGCGTATTATGCCAATGTCGTGAATTGACGGAGAAATCATTCATTTGATTTGGGGGAAATTTATATTCAGACTAATGTGTTACATTAACTTTTTAGATAAAGGAACAAAATAGAGAAAACAAAACTACCGCCATTATCTTTTTGTTGCTTAAGTCGGTTTTTCATGTTTTTTAAGTAGCCAATTATTCTAAATCAACTTGGAAAGCATTATCTTTGCAAAAAATATACACAAACAAAAAATCTAATATGTTTAGTAAAGAAACTTACATTCGCCGTCGTGCGGAGCTTAAAAAGCTGATGAATCATGGTCTCATCGTACTTTTCGGCAACAATGAGTCTCCTTGCAATTATCCGGCAAATGCCTACTACCCTTTTAGGCAAGACTCAACATTCCTTTATTACTTTGGACAAAAACGTGACGGACTGGTGGGAATCATCGATATCGACAACGACAAGGAAATACTCATCGGAAACGACATTGACATCGAAGACATTGTATGGTATGGCTCGGTAGATAGTGTAAGTGACATGGCTTCACAAGTAGGTGTAATGCAAACTGCTCCCATGAAAGTGCTGCAAGACATTATTGACGAAGCCAAAAGCAGCCAACGTAAAATACATTTTTTGCCTCCTTACCGTCATGATATAAAGATACAGATTTATGACCTGCTGGGAATACATCCATCAAAGCAGAAAGAAGCAGCTTCAATGGAACTCATTATGGCTGTTGTCAAGATGCGCTCGATAAAGGAGTTGCAAGAAATTGAAGAACTGGAACGTGCTCAAACCATTGGCTATAAAATGCATACAACGGCTATGCGACTTACCAAGCCGGGATTGACGGAGAAATATATCGGCGGTCAGATTGACGGAGTGGCGCGTTCGTATGGTGCCATGAACAGCTTTGCTACTATATTCTCGCAACACGGAGAAATCATGCACGGCAATCCATCTATGGCTGTTCTTGAATCTGGAAGGCTTGCCCTCTGTGACTGCGGAGCAGAAACCATCAATCATTATTGTTCAGATCACACGCGTACATTCCCCGTTAATGGTAAATTCACACAAAAACAACTGGAAATATACTCTATTGTGGAAGAATGCCATGATTATGTACTCGAAGTGGCTAAACCTGGTGTGAAATACATGGATGTACATCTTAATGTATGCAGACGCATGACAGACCGCTTGAAAGAGCTTGGATTGATGAAAGGCGATACAGAAGAGGCTGTAAGAGCTGGGGCACACGCCATGTTCCTTCCTCACGGATTAGGGCACATGATGGGAATGGATGTGCATGACATGGAGGGTTTCGACCAGAGATATGTAGGCTTTGACGAAGAAACCCAACCTAACCTCGAACAATTTGGTACAAATTGTTTACGTTTAGGACGCCGCCTTGAAGAAGGATTTGTCGTTACAGACGAACCGGGAATCTATTTTATTCCAGCCTTAATTGATGATTGGCGTGCCAAAGGACATTGTGCAGAGTTTCTTAACTTTGATAAAATAGAAACATATAAAGACTTTGGGGGAATACGTATAGAGGATGATGTCCTCATTACTAAGGATGGATGCTGCTTCCTCGGAGAAGAAAGGATACCGTATCATCCCAAAGATATTGAGACATTCATGGAAAACAATTAATAATTTAACACAAGAACAAGTAAATGAAAAAACTATTTGTAGTTGCAATTGCTGCCATCATTGCTTTGGGAGCAAACGCACAAGAGAAAAAGAATGGTGCAAACAAACCTGTATTTACAACTATCAAAGAGAACAAAATCACCAGTATCAAAGACCAAAACCGTTCAGGTACTTGTTGGGCATATGCAACACTGGCGTACTTTGAAGCAGAAATATTGAAGGCAACAGGAAAGACTTATGACCTCTGTGAGTCTTTTGTAGCCAACAAGACCTATATGGATCGTGCAGTGAAGGTTGTTCGTCTACATGGTGATTGCCAATTTTCACAAGGTGGAGCAACCTATGATGTTCTCTATTGTTTGAAAAACTACGGTATTTGTCCTGAAGACGCCATGCCATTCCCTGGCAGCCTCTATGGTGACTCTTTGCATAACTTCAACGAGTTCTTCAGTTTGATGACTCCTTATGTTGAGGCTGTGGCAAGAAACAAAGGCCCAAAACTTTCTACCCAATGGAAGAAAGGGTTGCAAGGTATCATTGACTCTTATCTCGGCAAATGTCCGGAATCTTTCAAATATCAAGGAAAGACCTATACCCCCGAAACATTTGTAAAGAGTCTTGGTATCAATCTCGATGACTATGTTACCATCACCAGCTACACACACCATCCTTTTTGGACAAGATTTGCTGTAGAAGTACAAGACAACTGGCGCACTCCCCTTTCTTGGAACTTACCGATGGATGATATGATGCGCGTGATAGACAATGCCATCCAAAACGGTTACACTGTAGCTTGGGGTGGTGACGTCTCAGAAGAAGGCTTTACTCGTCAAGGACTTGCATACATGTATGACGCAAAAGCAGCGCAAAGTCTCGCAGGCAGCGACATGGCTCGTTGGTTGAAACTGACCAAGACACAGAAGACAAGTCTTCTCGATTCACTCGGATGCACTGTTCCTGAAATCGTCCCCACACAAGAACAACGCCAAGAACGTTTTGATAACTGGGAATTGACCGATGACCATGGTATGCTTATTTATGGTATTGCAAAAGACCAAAATGGAAAAGAATATTATATGGTAAAGAACTCATGGGGTGAGACTGGCGAATATAAAGGAACATGGTACATGACCAAAGCCTTTATTGCAGCTAATACCATGGACTATATGGTTAATAAAAATGCAATTCCAAAGGATATTCGCAAAAAAATGGGCATATAATCTTTCAACATCGAAACAATAAAAAGTTATTAATTAAACAAGGGGGTGCCTTTGCGGGTATCCCCTTGTTGCCTTATCAACCAATTATAATATGAAAATGAAAAAAACATACTTTATTTTGTCGGCAATGATATTGTCTTTGGCACTTTCATGCGGAACGACAAGAACTGTTCCTCTTACGGGAAGAAAACAGAGTTTGATGGTCAGCGACTCAGAAATCCTAAGTTTAAGTAAACAGGAATATAGCAAGTATATGAAAACCGCCAAGGTATCTGTCAACACCGAACAAACAGCAATGGTTAAGCGAGTGGGAAAAAAACTTGCGTCAGCTGTTGAGAACTATTTTAGACAAAATGGTATGACAGAGGAAATCAACAACTATGACTGGGAATTTAACTTGGTACAGGATAAAGGTATCAATGCTTTCTGTATGCCAGGAGGCAAAATAGTTGTTTATGAAGGTTTGTTGCCTGTTACACGTGACGAAGCCTCATTAGCAATTGTCCTTGGTCACGAGATAGCACATGCAGTCGCTCGACACTCTGCCGAACAGATGAGTAAGGCACTTAAACAACAATCGGGTACACAAATATTGGGGCAGATTGCACAGGCTGTTGGTGTAAGTTCATCAGCCATTTCTATTGGGGAAATGGTAGCACAAACAGGATTTCAATTCCAAAACCTTTCTTACTCACGTAAGCATGAACATGAAGCAGATCGCATGGGTTTAATTTTCGCGGCAATGGCAGGGTATAATCCGCAAGCAGCAACAAGTTTCTGGCAACGAATGGCTGCTCAGTCCGGAAGCGGTACCCCGGAATTTTTAAGTTCACACCCATCTGATGCAAACAGAATATCCAACATTCAGAAATGGATGCCTGAAGCACAGAAATACTACAAGCCAATAACAAGCGCAACAACAACGCCGAAGAATAAGCCTACAAACAAGAAAAGTAATAAGAGACGATAAACTCAAATTGTTCATTAAAAATCGCTAAGACTAACCTTTTTGGCTGATTGTGCAGCTCGTTTGGTGGCTCTTCTTTACCGTTTTCTCAAAGACGTAGTGAGCTACGTTGAGAGAAAACGGTAACCCAATCTGCTCGACATCCAAATATCACCAGCACGTTTTTAACCCAACTCGGTCATTAGAGACCGTACTGATTATGTTCGTCTGTCTAGCGGATTGTCTGCCGCTTTTGCCAAAGGCATAGCGGGCTACGCCGAGGAAGAACGGCAGAGAAGATGCCAGCAATCGACCGTAATCAGAATGTAGTGCTGGCGGTCTAATGACCTCTGGGTTGAACAGCAAAGACTTTCATCGCACGGGCGTCCCGTTGACTTATTGCCTTTGGTATTGGCAATTCTGATTATATCCCGGATGGAATACCAATCTATGATCAAGTTTATTGAGAAGAAGAAACCCTGCTTGAACTTACGCCGGCCGAGAACCATGTCGGCCGAACCAGGGTAGGATGGCTTCTGTTTCATGCGATAAAGGAGTTCGAAATTTTTGATATGAGCAAGTTGGGAAAGAATGAGTTGGCTTTGCAGAGGTCTCGATTTGGGACTACAGAAACCATAGCTTCCCTCTCCACGAAGTATTTTGGGAACAGCAGGGAAAGGTTTCGTCATCGTACCAATGTTTGGTACTCACACTACCAAGCACTGGTACGGAGAGTACCAGCCGTTGGTACGGATGCTACCAATGTCTGGTATCCATGCAATACTGTCGCGTTCTCATGATTATACCTTGTCAATGGGCTGCTTGTCGCTGCTTTCCGTTCAACCCAATTCGGTCATTAGAGACCGTACTGATTATGTTCGTATGTCGAGCAGATTGTCTACCGCTTTTGCCAAAGGCGTAGCGGGCTACGCCGAGGAAGAACGGCAGAGAAGATGCCGGCAATCGACCGTAATCAGTCGGTAAGCATCATTTTTAGTGGGAAATGTAGTGTTAGCGGTCTAATGACCGATTTGGGTTCAAC
>JAXFLJ010000049.1:0-3561 GCA_034183335.1 Prevotella sp. | reverse complement strand
TAGAGGAAATTTTTATCTGAAGGGAGGTGCACTCATGTATGCATACGAAAAATTTGCGGCTCGTCCAACATTGGATATAGATTTCCTTGGCAATAATATCAGCAACGAAGGCTCTTCTATAATTGCAGCGTTCAGAGAAATATGTTCTGTGCCCTACGAGGAAGATGGCGTAATATTTGACACGGAGAACATTACTGCACAAAATATAACAGAGTTCAAAGACTATCATGGGATTAGGCTCAGCATTCCAGTCAAGATGGACACTATTGCCCAGGTTTTAACAATGGATATTGGTTTTGGTGACGTGGTAACACCTTCCCCAATAGATCTTGATTATCCAGTATTGCTAGAACATCTGCCGAGTGCCAATATACTGGCCTACTCGCTTGAAACAGTTATTGCTGAAAAGATGCACGCAATTGTGGATCTTGCAGACCAAAGTAGTCGAATGAAGGATTATTATGATCTCTACAAAATCTTGCAGAATGAAAAGTATAATCCTATAATATTACAGGAAGCTATCAAACATACATTTGAAAATCGCCACACACCTTATAATGAGAACACGATGTTTTTCAGAAAAGAGTTTGGCAGCAATCAGCAAATGCAGGTCAGATGGACTGCTTTCATGCGCAAAATAACGTACACTGACAAATTGTCTTTTACCGAAGTGATAGCGTTCTTACAGCAAAGACTTCTTCCGTTTTGGGAGAATATGAAAGATGAATAGCAGAAAATACGATATATATCAGTTTCCAGAATGCAATAACGTAGTAGTTTCTGGAGATATTCACGGCGACTTTAATCTCCTCGTGAACAAAATTTGTGTGCAATATCAAATGCAGAACACGTTAGTTATTGTAGCTGGCGATTGTGGATTTGGGTTTGACAAGAGAGGCTATTATGACAATATGGTGAAAAGAAACGCCAAACGTATGAATGATGCCAATAATTGGATTGTATTCATTAGAGGCAATCATGACAACCCAGCATATTTTGATGGTAAAAGTTTTAAGTACAAACGCTTTATTGCGATTCCAGACTATTCTGTAATCAACGCTTGCAACCATTCGATTCTTTGTGTAGGAGGAGCCATATCGGTTGACCGTACATATAGGCTTGAAGCATGGAGTAAAGAACATCAAGAACGGCAACGTTATGGCAACACGGAAGATGTTGATGATTTTTCACCATCATACTATTGGAAGGACGAATCGCCTACTTATAATGATGAAGCACTAACATTGATTTTGTCAGAACAGAAGGTTGACATTGTAATAACACATACGTCTCCATCCTTCTGCGAATTGTTAAGCAAGGAAGGATTAGACAAATGGACAGGCAACGACAAAACTCTGTTATCAGACATACAGCAGGAACGTGAAGTTATGAATCGCCTATATGAAACTCTGACAAAAAATCAGCTGCATGTAACTCATTGGTGTTATGGGCATTTTCATCAAAGCTGGCATTCTTCTATTAATGGCACTTTATTCAAGATGCTGGATATTATGGAGTTTTATGAGTTAAAATAATTATGACACAAGATACTTCTACATATTACGTTTGGATAGGTGGCTCATGTGATTATGGCCATAAAGAGCGAGCTGGTGGTGCTGCCGTTGTAATTGAGAACAATGGCAACATCATCAGCCGTGATGTAATCAGTGACCTACACACCACGGAGTTCCGAATGATGCTAACCCTCATGATCAAGGTAATGCAGGAAATCCCGGAAGGTTCTGATATTCTCTTCCTGACCAACGCTGCCTATATTCAGAATTTCGACAAGACTCCAACATCAAAGTCGGCAAATCCGGACTTGATCATTCAATGCATCGAGAAAAAGAAAAGGCACAACTCTGTCGGAGTCAAGATTGTGCAATATCACAAGAGTCCACAGCTGATAGAAACCCATGACAGGGCTACGGAAGCAATGGCAAAGACAAGGAAGGAGTTTCATCTGAAAAACAAATGAAAATAATGGAATACAAAGATAAAGTAGTCATCGTGACAGGTGGCGCACAAGGCATTGGCAAATGTATTGCCGAAGAGTTCAGAAAGCAAGGAGCTCTGGTAGAAGTCATCGACAAGCAAGAAGGACTTGATCATTTTGTTGGCGACCTCTCAAACAAGTATGCTATTGAGGAGTTCACGAAACTGGTAATCGAAAAATACGGCAAGGTAGATTTCATCGTGAACAATGCCCTACCCCTGATGAAAGGCATTGACGAATGCTCATACGAAGAATTTGAGTATGCGCTCAAAGTTGGTGTAACTGCGCCATTCTACATGGTGAAACTCCTGAAGAATCATCTTGCAGAAGGTGCTTCCATCGTCAATATTTCATCTTCTCGCGACCGCATGAGTCAGCCTCAGACAGAAAGCTATACGGCAGCGAAGGGCGGTATTGCAGCACTCACACATGCCCTTGCCGTCAGTCTTGCAGGCAAGGCTCGTGTCAATTCCATCTCTCCTGGATGGATAGATACGGACTATAAAGTATATGAGGGTCCCGATGCCTATCAGCAACCGGCAGGACGTGTCGGCAATCCTCTCGACATTGCCAACATGGTACTTTTCCTCTGTTCCAAAAAGGCAGGTTTCATCACAGGCGAGAACATCTGCATAGATGGTGGAATGACCCGACAGATGATTTACCATGGTGATTGCGGATGGAAACTGGAATAATACTCATATAGGAAATTGAGTAATAGTACACAAAACTATTGAGACCAATCCTTTTATCGGTCTCGTCTGAAATCGTTGCGTCCGTCACCATGCCACCATGCGCCCAGGAAGGCGAGGATGGCACGGAGAACGACGTAGATAACGATGATGTCAACAAATTCATTCATAAGCTTGATATTTAGCGAGTTATTCAATATATATTCACAACCGGAACGCCCAAGCTGTTGGCTTTCTTGAAAGTGTAGTAGGTTCCACCCTTCTCTCTCCCATCATAGAAAGCAATGAGAAGGGACGCATTCTCAACCATGAACTCGTCTCGGTCAAGAAAACATCGGGTGTAATAGTATTCTGAAAGGATGATCACCTCATCTGCTGAAGCCATCAATCCATCATAAACCATCCTGTCACCGGGCTTGAACCTATCTGCCTGACCTCTGAAAGGAATGGCTGCGGTAAGCGTCATTCCTGGGCAGGAAGGTTTCAGCGACTGCACAATTTGGGCTGCCATCAAGTCAATACCGATGGCGAATCCCGAAATAAAATTGCTGATGCCATGCTCGTAAACTTCGAGGATGGCTTTGGTCAATCGCTCTCTTATGACCTCCTGCTGTGAGAAGTTGTAAAAGCGATGGCCTGTAAAGGCTGCCGAAACAGCCTTGTCAAACTTTGTCATGTTCTTTCTTTTCATTGCTGTACATATTTATATACCTGAGTTCGGGATAAGCGACAGTCGTTTTTCTTGCTATGCCAGATTTCCGATAGGTGCATATTACATTTGCCCTCCAAACAATATGGATGGCAAAATGCAAGAATTGTAAAGTCCAAATGAAGTTTACTTTATAACAGCAAGCTGTCCGTCAACATTCTCTA
>JAXFLJ010000048.1:0-48638 GCA_034183335.1 Prevotella sp. | reverse complement strand
ACAATCCTCCCCCGGAGCTACTTGACAGAGCTCCGGGGGAGGGAATTCAAGGGTATCGCCCCTCTGTCTCAGCCAAAAGCAGAGACTTTTTTACAACAAAAATTCCTGTTTACAACAACTCTGAATTTTGCAAAGGTCTCTTACAATAAAAAACTGATAGAATCCACTCTCCCCAATGATATTATCATCCTGAAACCTAATCTTATAGATGGATCCATGCTTCGTGCGAAAATAGTAATAATCAGCTACATTCCAAACAAAATATGCCTCTTTGAGATTTATCAAGCGACTTCATAACGCACTTTTCAGTTCTGCCCCACGTTTACGCATATTAGCAAACTCTTTTTGAGTTGCTCTTCAATTTTCTTTTCTCGCTCAATAGTACACTTGAAACCTGCAATAAGCTCTTCTCTTGTTATTTTTTTTAAATATTTGATAACCTGAGTTCGGGATAAGTTCCCCTTATATTCTGTTCTTGACGTAAGGATACAAGTCCCTTATCCCTGCCAATTGGCAGGGATGACTTTCTTGTCCATGCAATTCTGCTTCGGCTATGTTATAAAATGGTCAGCAGGCCTCCTTTGTCTTCAATGCGGAAGTCTATATTGACTGAGGGCTTCTTGTCGAAGAAACAGTAGGCCGCAATTGCCGAGAGTGCGTTCATTGCAAAATTGAACACGCTGCGGTATCGGGAATGTACCAGTTGAGCGACGTTCTTGAGCTTGTCATTGATGGTTTCCATGACCGACCTCTTTCTCTGCAGGAGTTTGTCATACAAGGGCATGAGTCTGTTTTTCATGTTGCACCTGATACGCCTGTTATGGCAGACGGGGATGCAGGTGCTGTCCACGAAACTTATCCCTGTGCAACGACCGAAGCAGCATACTTGCAGGAAGAGCATCATTTCCACCGAAAGCTGTGACTCGAGTTCCACGAAGCGGGTATATTTGAATGCGTCAAACACATTTTATCCCAAATCGGTGAACGATTTGGGATAAAAGATAAGTTGATGGAAACTTTCTTTCTGTTTAGAAATCTTCTATCCGCACTTCCACTGTACGAGGTTCGGGAACAGGAATGTTTGATTCCCTGTTTCTGTCTGTTGGTGGGAGTATCGGGTTGCCGTCTTCGTCTAATACGACCTCCGTCTCAGATACACTGTCACGCTGTGTAGTGTCTACTCTTACCCGATAGCTGGCGCAGTTGTACAAACTGGGTGGCACCTCGGCAGCACTTGGTTTGTCGAACCTTGCATGATATTTCTTGAAGGATGAATCTCCGAATACACGTTGCAAGAATAGTCCGCAGACGGGCAGTGCCGTTCGGCTGCCTTGCCCCAAAGCTCCTGTGCGGAAGTGAATGCTTCGGTATTCGCCGCCCACCCACGAGCCGCATACCAAACGGGGGCTGACGGCCATAAACCAAGCATCGGAATGATTGTTTGACGTACCTGTCTTGCCGCCGAAGTCTGTGTCGTGATGGTTGCCAATGTATGCACCGAGTGACTGGGAAGTTCCTCCCGGCTCTCTTAATCCGCCGATGAGCAATTGCTGCATGAGGAACGCACTCTTGTAGGGAATAACCTGTTTGGACTCGGTGGGGCCATTGTATATCTCGTTGCCCTCACGGTCGAGCACACGCGTTACTAATACAGGAACATGGTGCTTACCGTTATTGGCTACCGTTGAATATGCGTTGGTCAATTCCAGTAGGTTGACGTCTGATGAGCCTAAGGCTAATGACGGTTCTGCCTCAAGCACGCTCCGTATGCCCATATCTTGGGCGCATCGGATGATGTTGCTGATGCCCATTTCTTGTCCCAGCCTCACGGCAATGGTGTTGATGCTGCGTGCAAAAGCTCCTTTCAACGGTACGGAGTCGCCGGTGAAACGTCCGTTGGCGTTTCCGGGAGTCCATGTTACTTCCATGTTTTTTTTCTTGTCAAACACCTGCATAGAGATATACTCGTCTCTACGCTTGTCACATGGAGACAACCCTTGGTTCATGGCTTCAGTGTAGACAAACAGCTTGAATGTGGAACCGGGCTGGCGCATGGCCGTAACCTTGTCGTATTTCCACGAATTAAAGTTGATGTCGCCTACCCACGCTTTCACTTCTCCTGTCTGCGGTTCCATCGCCACGAAGGCACAGTGCATGAAACGTACCATGTAACGGATGGAATCCATCGTACTCATCTCTTTCTTGATGGTGCCTTTTTCGTAATCGAAGAGTTCCACCTCATGCGGACGGTTCATATAGTAGTTGATAGAGTCGGCATTGTGGTTGTATTTCTCTTCCAGATATTTATAGTAGGGCTGGCGTTTGGCGATGTTCTCGATGAAATTGGGAATAATCTTTCCGTTTTCATCTCTCCACGGCTCTTGATTTCCCCAGTGGCTGTTAAACCGCTGCTGAATTTGTTTCATCTGTTGAGTCACCGCCTCTTCGGCATACTTTTGCATGCGGCTGTCAACAGTGGTATAAATCTTCAGTCCCGAATTATATAGGTCGTAGCCGTTTTCTTTGCACCAGTCACGCAGGTGTTCGGCCACTGCTTCGCGGAAGTACTGCGCCTGTCCGTCGTAATTTTTTTCTACACTGAACTTGATGTTGAGCGGCAATGCAGAGAGCCTGTCGCATTCCTCTTGCGTAATTTCGCCGTGTGATGCCATGTTGGCCAACACAACATTGCGTCGTTTCAGGCAATTTTCGGGGTTGCTGATGGGGTTGTACAGGGTTGTTGCCTTGAGCATTCCCACGAGCATGGCGGCCTGATCTGCAGTGATTTTATCGGGAGTGGTATCGAAATAAGTCTTGCAAGCGGTCTTTATGCCATACGCATTCGAACCGAAATCTACCGTATTGGCATACATGGTGAGAATTTCCTGTTTGTCGTACACCATTTCGAGTTTCGTGGCAAGTATCCATTCCTTGCTTTTCATGACCAGAATCTTAACACCTGGAATCTTTCCCAGCAGCCCCGATGAATACTGAGTGCGCACCCTGAACATGTTCTTGGCCAGCTGTTGGGTAATGGTTGAAGCCCCTCTCGCATCCCTTCGCAGTACCGCATCTTTTGCCGCACCGAACAATCCGAGAGGGTCTATGCCCCAGTGCTTGTAGAATCGTTCGTCTTCGGTTGAAATCAACGCTTTCCAAAAAATGGGATTGACTTCTTCAAACTTGACCGGCGTGCGGTTTTCATTGAAATATTTGCCGATGAGCACTCCGTCCGCACTATACAGTTCGGAGGCTTCGTAAGTGGGCGGATTCATGATGCCGTCTTTCCCGAAGAAACCGGGTGACTTTCCGAAGAGCCAAAACAAGTTGAGATCTACCGCTGCGAAATAGAAAACAGTGAATACTATAAGCGATGCGAAGGCAATAAGTGCCTTGACAGACTTGCGTTTCCCTTTGTATAAAGAGATGTACCAAGGAAAGAAACTTTTTATCTTACGGCCGCACCATTTGGCAAAAGCAAGCAGTTTGTTCATCATCGTTTTTGTCAGATTATTTCATTACAGTAATGCAAAAATACGAAATAAGTTGTGATTTCAAAAGAACGGCGATGTATTTTCGCCCTTTCCGTCCAATATTTGCACATTATCAAAATACTCTACTATATTATATTATATATTATGAGGTATATGGAAATATGGATAAAGAAAAAACATCATGATTGGTTACAATTAAATTATATGAGGTATGTTATTTAATATCATTTCGATTTTAGGAAAAAAGGGAGTTCAGTTATGGCGTGGTCGACTCTCAGGTAAAAGTCAGCACATTGCAGAGCCGAATGTTTGTTCACTTTTTATGTTTTTGCCAATGGCAGAAAAGGGAGTGAGCGCATCTACGGTTGAAAATTACAGGACGGCCGTGCGGTCGTTCATCCGTTTTTGTGGGAAAAAAGATGTTCTGTTGTCGGTTATCAGTGCTGATATGGTACTGGCATATGAACGATGGCTACATGCAAGTGGAATATGTCCCAACACGTCTTCCTGTTACATGCGGTCACTGCGAGCTGTCTATAACAAGGCTGTGGCGAGACGGAGAGTGAGAGATGGCAAACCGTTCAGAAAAGTGTTTACTGGTAATGACAAAACTATGAAGCGGAGTGTGAGTGTCGAAGACATCAGAAAATTGCAGGCTGTGGAGTTTCTTGCCGAGAAGCATCTTGTATGGAGAAAGTCAAGACAATCGAGCCTACAGAGAAAAATAAATATGGAACGGGGAGACAACATGGAAGTACAAAACGGCGTAAAAAGAGGAAATGACGCTGAAATGAGACGATTGGAAATGGCAAGAGACCTTTTTCTCTTCTCATTTTATGCGATGGGAATGCCATTTGTTGACATTGCACATCTGAAGCATTCTCAGATAAAAGATGGCATATTGACCTACTGTCGCCGTAAGACAGGTAGATTGGTAAAGGTAAGACTAGAGAAATGTATGTTCGACATCATTGACAAGTACGCCACGCAACAATCGGAATATGTTTTCCCTATATTACACAAGGTTACTGCCGATAATCCCTGCAGGGTTTCTTATGCAGCCTCCATTAATCTATACAATCGATTATTAAAGACGCTTGCTTGTAAAATAGGAGTAAGTGAGAGGCTCACTTCTTATACGGCGAGGCATACTTGGGCAAGTCTTGCCTATCGCAATAATATTGACTTGTCTGTCATCTCTAAGGCACTTGGGCATGCAGACACAAAGGCTACGCTTTTCTATATTAGCGGAATTGATGATTGTCAGGTCGCACAGGCCAATCGGAAGCTGTTGAGGGAGATTTTGGAGACACCTCTTGGGAAGAGGTGTAAAAAAAGAGATACTGACTTATAAATCAATTGCTTATTCAAAACAGCATTTCACCAGTATAGAAAAAACAAGATATGAAAAACATGTTACAAGAAAAAGACATTATTCTGCGAAATGCTTGTAAATGTGGAAGAAATAGATTACCTTTGCCGCAGTTTCATAAAAAAAGACACCTCTTCCCAAGAGGTAATATTCACCAAAAGGCATTATAGAAAGGGTGTTGGTCTTGTTTCTGTATGATAGTAAAGAGATGTGCCACAGTCATGAAACATATGTGAAATGCTTTTATAAGACAAACAATATAATCAATAGGAATAATAATCTTGTCAAGCAGACAAATAGTCGTAAGAAAAGAAAGACAACATGAACTTCCTTAGTTGACACGATGAACTTCCTTAGTTCATAAGCTCAACTTCCTTAGTTCATAAATAATATTTCAGAGAGGCTTATCTGCAAAGCCATTTAATAATCAAATTTTAATCATTATGTTTTACAAAAAAGTCAAGAAGAAAATTAACGGAAAATGGTATCCGCAATCTGTGCTTGTGGGTAAACAGATTTCAACAGAACAGGTTTCCAAGCGTTTGGCCGCCGAATCAACGGTAAGTCCAGCCGATGTACGCGCAGTGCTGACGGCATTGGGCAGTGTCATGGCTGACTATATGGCGCAGGGACGCTCGGTGAAGCTCGATGGCATAGGCTCGTTCTATTACACCTCTACGGCTGCCAAGAATGGTGTAGACAAGGAGGAAGACGTAAGTGCTGCACAGATAACTGGCATACATGTGCGCTTTTTGCCCGAAACTCGCTATCTGAGTGGGCATAACCGTGTGATGACACGCACACTCACAGATGCCGACTTGTACTGGGAGGAGTGGAAAGGAACAGACAAAAATACTAAACCGAAGCCCGAACCCGAGCCGTAGAATCAAGAGTAATGCTAAGAGAGACTTCCATTGCATTGCGAATGCAATGAAAGTCTTTTTAGTCGTCAAACATATTTTTAAAATTCAGATAAAGATGAAGCAAACAAAAATTTTATTACTATTGTTGCTGACAGCGGTTATATCGGCGACAGATGTATATGCACAAACCATTGGTACGGTCTTTGAGTATCAAGGTTCTTCATACAGGGTATCAAAAAAAGACTTGGCCAATCCGGCGAACAATGAGGTGGAAATCTTGACAGTACGGGGCACAGGCAGGGTTGTTCTTCCTAATAAAGTGCAAACCCCGGAGGGATATGATAGAGAGTGGTATAATGTGGTAGGCAGTGTGGCTTGGAGTTCCAAGACGGAAGATGCTGTGACTGAAATAGAATTTCCTGATGGTTTCAAGAACTTTTCCATAGGTTCATTCAGGAGTACCAAGTTACAGAAAATTGTTATTCCTGCAACTTGTGATAATGTTAACAAGGGATGTTTTACCAATTGTGAAAATCTCAAAAGTTTTGAGGTGAAATCGGGCAACACCCATTATAAGGCACATACAGATGGTTCGCTACTATCTTATGACGGAAAAAAGTTGGTTTATGTACCAGCAGGTAAGAGTGGTGAATACGCAGTTCCTGCCAATGTGGAAGAAGTTATGCCATCGGCATTCTCCAATTGCAAGAAAATGACAAAGATAACAATACCTTCTTCTGTTACCAAGATTTCTGATGAAGCCGATTTTCCCTCTTTCAGTAGTACCGGAACTCATTTCAAGGTAGAATCAGGCAATACACAGTTCTGTGACAAAGAAGGGTTGTTATGTAATCAAACTGGTACGAAATTGATACATGTACCTTTTAAGTGGGACAAATTGGTGGAACCGGAAAATAAGCTGAAGGTACCCGATGGCATCATTGAGGTAGAAAAGAATGCGGCTGTCAATTGCTTTATGAAGAGTCTCGACTTAAACCAGGTGAAAATCATTGGTGTCAATGCGTTTGCTTCATGCAGTGCCTTGGAAAGTGTTACCATCGGAAAGGATGTAGAAAAGATAGGCGAAGGAGCATTTACCAACTGTCCTAAAGTTGCAGCTTTTAATGTATCGCTAGAGAATGTAAAATATCAAGAGAAAGACGGTGTGCTTTTCACGAAGCCCACATCCGATCATCTTGTTCTCTATCCTACTGGAAAAACAGGCGAATATACAGTGCCTGAAGGTACTGTGTACATTGATGCCGCTGCTTTTACTGATGTGTTGAATTTGGAGAAAATCAACATTGCGCAATCTCTGAAGCAAATTGGAAAAGCCGCCTTTAAGTCTGCCAAGAAGTTGAAGGAAATCAACTTCCTGTCAGTTTCCCAACTTGAGGAGGTGGGAGAAAATGCCTTTCAATATACCAAGTTGGAAAAAATCATCGTTCCCGCTTCAGTAAAGAAATTGGGAGATGCCGCTTTTGCAGATGTGGAAACACTTAAGGATGTGCATTTTGCCACAGGTTCTTTGCTGGAGAATCTGTCTCCGATTCTCTTTCAGAATGCCAAAAACCTTACAACTGTCGTTTTTGATGGAGAGAATCAACTGCAGAAGATAAGTAGTTCAGTCTTCGAAAACTGTGTTAAATTGACAACGTTTAAGATACCGAAAAGCGTTTCTTACATCTCCATGAATGCCTTTAAAGACACTAAAGGAATGGAAACTGTGGAGTTTGAAGAACCTTCATCGCTGACATCTATCGGTAAAGGTGCATTTGCCGCTAGCGGTATCAAGCATATCAAACTCCCTGAAAGTGTAACCCTTATTGAAGAATTGTCTTTCGACCATTGCGCAAATCTTACACAAATTACGATTCCCAAGAATGTCAAAGAAATAAAAGCAGGCGCATTCAACTTCTGCGAAGGACTTTTGGAGTTCATTGTTGATGATTCTAATGAGAAATTCAGCACAGTAGATGGAATGCTTTCCGATAAAAGCAAAAAAATATTAGTAGTCTTTCCTGCAGGAAAGGCCGACTCAAAATACACTCTGGTTCCTTATTTCGAGGAAGTTGCGCCATATGCCTTTTATGGTAGCAGTAAAGTATCCAATATTACATTCCCTAGAACAATAAAGGAAATCAAAGGACGTTCGCTTGCACTCTGCAAGAACCTGAAGTCGCTTAGTTTCATGGGAACGGATATGGTGCCCGCACTGACAGGAGAGATTCTTTACGAATCAACGAATCCTAAACAGGTGACTATATTTGTGCGCAAGGCATGGTTTGAGAATGTTGCCAACGAAAATGTTATCAGAAATTACAACAATATGTTCAAGGAAGTTCATCCTTCGTTCGTTCCAGAAACTGGCTATGACCGTGGTACGGAGTTCTTTCCCACATCGGTAGACAACGTGGGAGTAATTGGCTTTTATAATCCTCGCACTTCAGTAATTATACAGAACAAAGCTAAGGAAAAAGCATATACGGATAAGTTCAACAAACAGCATCCTGAAAAAGACTATGTCGTAAGCAGTATTCTTGATTTTGCCTATGAAACAGAAGTAAAAGCGAAAGTTATTACCGTGTTGACTGATATTGATTATATAGGTCTGAAAGCTTTCAAAGGCAGCAGCATTGAAGGACTCTACTTTGTGGGTAATGTTCCGGGAGAACTCGGCTCGGAAAGACTTGGATATAAAGATGACTATCCTTTTAAAGATGGACAGCATATCTATGTGAAACAGAGTAAAGTGAATGCCTACCAAGAGAAGTGGCAAATCGATAACCACATGCTCGGTATCACGCACAAGATACCCCAGGCTACACACAAGAATGGTGGCAGTGTCTGCTATCCATTTGATGTAAAATACCCAGAAGGGCAAGGCAACAATGATGTCAAGCCATATGTTCCGATAGATTATACACATGCTTACGATGCTGTCAATCCTTTCGTCAGGGCGTATAGTGTGGATGACTACTACATTCCTGCATTTGTAGGTGCACTTATTCGTAGCAAAGAGGCAGTTTCCGTCAATTCTTATTGTCAGATGGACGAAGAACAGGGACACGCAATGACAACTCTTCAAGGATTGGGTTACAGTCAAATGACTGACAACCACATGGTCGGTGCAGTGGAAGATGTGACTATTACCAACGAATCTGGTTACCAATACTATGCTTTCAGCAAAAGCTATGGCAAGTTCGTGCAACTCAGGGATGGTGTCACTTTCCCCTATTTCAAGGCCTACTTCCGTATGAAAGAAAATACGGCAAGTCCGGGAAAGGGAATCAGTATCGTCTTTGATGACAATACAGTGACAGATATCAATAACCCTGTTGATATCTTCTCTTTAGAGAGTGACAGAGTACCATTATACAATCTAAATGGTGTTAGAGTGAACAAACCGAAAAAGGGTGTTTACATTCGCAATGGCAAGAAAGTTATTATAAAATGAAGGAGATGGATATGAAAATAAATGCATATATCAAACCTGAAATAGGAATTATCAAAATAAGTGGTAATGTTTTGATGGACACTTGGAGTATTGGTGTGGACAATGACCCTGATCATGCTATCATTCCAGGGGAGGAAGATGATATAGGTGCCAAGCAAGGTTTTCTTGATGAAGAGGATGAAAGAGGTTGGGCAGGCCGTAGTCTTTGGGAAGACTGAACATGTTGATAAACAAATTATAAATCTCCTAAAAACGACCCTCTAATGTATGCGTGGAACTGATAGATGGACTATTGGTTCCACGCTTATTAGATGAATATGTTTCGGAAATATATGAAAAATGAGATGATAAAGAAAACGTCTCTTTATTTACTTTACTTGTTTTTATAGACGTTTCAGCAAATGGGCAACGGCTATTTCCTCTTCTTCACCCAGTTCGGCAAATTTGTTGAGAGAAGTTGTTGCGGCGTGCCTTACCGCCATAGACTTATGATGTAAGGCTGTTTGTGCTTGGTCGAGGTATTCGTTGGTGCCTCGCTGGTCGGGTTTCAGTCCTCGCATGAAAAGTCTGGCCAATATCAGGTAGCCGCTGATTTGTTCCAATTCGTTGTTTCCTGCAATCCATCTGTATGCCCTTTGGGGTGCATCATCAAGATGTTGGTACAAATGAAAGGCTGCCAACTCGGCCAGTTCTTGCTCATGGGTCTCTTCCATCCATAGGTCGGCCAGTTCTGGAAGCATCTCTTGTGGCGGCATGATAAGTGTGGCAAGAATCTTGCACTCTCTCACATCGGCTTTCCATAATTCAACGGCAAGGTCGTAGTCTTTTCCGTATTCCTTTGCCATTTCTCGTAGGTCGATGAGCGAGATGCCCCAGTTGAGTTTGTAGGAAGCTCCCTTTTGGCGCATGGAATGAGCCGTTACACCATTCATCCTGAACCTAAATGCCTGCTTGATGAGGCGTACTTTCTCTTTTGTTTCTTCTTTCATAATGTTGCGTAGTCTTTGGAATAGCGTAGCATTTGTGTGGAATAGCTCTCAGAGTAGTCGACCTTGATATCGGTGATACGTCCTTCCATATCATATTCGGGCAATAGTACGGGATTAATGAAGCCCTTGTAGGGTGCCAAATCGAGACGGTTGTACCGCTCGATGATTTCTGCGTGCAAATTTTCATCCACCTTTACGGCATAGGTTTCGACCAGATGACGGGCAGCCTCATGGTCGCCCTCGCTCTTGATGCGTTGTATTTCGGCCAGCAGACGTGCAAACACATGGCGCAGTTCGGTGTAATCGTGTATCTCCACGTATGTCTTCCCCTCCCGTCTGACCAGTTCAACGATTCCTTTTCCGTGTTCTTTTGCCCAGTGGGCAATGAGTGCCCTGTTGCGCATGTGTGCTTCTTCTATCTGATGTCCCTGTCGTATGCGGGTGAGCTGTGTCATCAATCCGTTCATCATATAAGTGTAGTAGTTGGCACGATATGCCTCTTGGCTGGGCAGAAGTTCAAGCTCTGTCATCTTCGGGTCGGCCAGATAGTAAAGCGCAAACAAGTCGGCGCGTGCTTCTTCAATGGTACTTCCGTAGGCTTTCAGGGCATCAGGGTCGGTAGAGGGCAGTAGCTGGCCGCTTCCGTGTCCCAGGCATTCATGCAAATCGGTATGAAGGTTGTCGCAAATGTCGCCGTATTGCTCAATGAGTGCAAGTATTTCCGGGTCTGATACAAACTCCTCCCGAAAGCCGTTGCCATGTGCAGCCTTGCTGTAAGCGTCTGTGAGGTTGCTGATGGTTACACTCTTGCTGCCGTGCTTGGCTCTGATCCATTCGGCATTAGGCAGGTTGATGCCAATGGCCGTTGAAGGATATTCGTCTCCTCCGAGCATGGCTGCCCGCACCACACGAGCTGTTACACCTCTTACAGCAGTCTTCTTGAACCGCTTGTCAATAGGAGAGTGGTCTTCAAACCACTGTGCGTTGTCGCTGATGATGCTTGTCCGCTTGGTAGCCTCTGTGTCTTTGTACTCTACTATGGATTCCCATGAGGCTTTCAGTCCCAGCGGGTCGCCATAGACCTCGATAAATCCGTTGATAAAATCTATCTCTCCCTGGTGTTCTTCCACCCATTTGATGGAATAGCGGTCGAATGTGTGGAGGTCACCGGTATGATAGTAGTCAACAAGCAGATCGATGATTTCCTTTTGCAAGTCGTTCTCTGCAAACTCTTTTGCACGTTCCAGACATTCCGTGATTTTCTTGATGGCAGCGTCATACATGCCTCCCACTTTCCATGTCAGTTCCCTAAGTTGTCCGTCTTGTTTGACAAGTTTGGAGTTTAAGCCCCACGACGGCGACTCATGAGATGCCGAAGCCTTTTTCTTCCGGTAGAAATCCTCGACCTCATCTTGCGTTACCCCTTCATAGTAATTGCAGGCGGAGGTAAGCACAAGGTCTTCACCTGCGGCTTGATTGACACGTTTGGACAGGATGGTCGGGTCGAAAATCACAGGAAACAGTTCGCTGCAAAATAACTCAAGACTTTCCCCCTCTTGTAATGGTAGTTTATCCAAGGGTACTGTGTAAAGACATTTCCTGAGATAATCTTCCGTAAATTCAGGTATAAACTTCTCGCATCCGTAATGATGGTGAATGCCGTTGGCAAACCATACTCGCTTCAGATACGTTTCGAGAGCTTGCCATTGTGGTTCTTCCTTGTTGCCGTTAAAATACAGATAGATCGTCTCCAGCATCTTCCTGATACGCAAATTGTGTTTGCCATTTTGGTCAAAAAGGATGTCCCGACCGTATAGAGAAGCCTCTGCCAAATGATAAATGTAGGTCTTCTGTCGTAAGGAAAGGCGGTCGAAACCTTCCAGCCGGTATCGCAACAATTGTGTGTCGGCAAATCTCTCATTGCTGTATGCAAAGGATTTATCATCCGCCTGAAGTGTATGTCGTTGTTGATAATTTGTCATTTTTCTTCTTTTTCCATTTGTTTTTCCGCTTGCAGGCGGGCAAAATATTGTTTCTTGTATTCTTTCGGACTGATGCCGTTTACCTTATAAAAACCCGCATAAAATGTCTGACGTGATGAAAAGCCAACTGTTTCCGCCACATCTTCCATCCTGTAGTCATCATATCGTACATCGGTCAGTATCGACATGGCTTCTGCAACACGACACCGGTTGACGAGTTCTTTGAAATTCTGCCTGAACTTAATGCACAGTGTGGCAGAGACATATCGGCTGTTCGTGTTCAGTTCTTGTGCCAGTTGTCGGGCGGTGAAGCCTTTCTCTCTGTATCTTTTCTGTTTGAAGACAACTTTGTTTATCTTTTTACCCAGTTCGTCCAACAATGCCGTTGGAATGCGCTTGCAGTAGTCGGCGTCGTTTTCCTTCCGTTTCGTGAGTTTATATTTGGTCATTTCGTCTTCTTTAGCTGAAAAACATGCGGTTTGCAGACCTTTTTCTTCATGTAAGGACATTTTACAGGCTTGTCATGAGAACCCTTTGAATAGTCTGCCAATGCTCTATCCGATTTCTTTCAGGATTCTTTCCCGACACTGTTCCATGAGCCATTTGGGAGTGGAGGTTGCCCCACAGATTCCCACGGTCTGTACATTGTCAAACCATCGCATGTCAATTTCTTCGGCATTCTCAATCTGATAGCTCCTCTCATTGATGCTCTTGCATTCATTGTAAAGAACTTTCCCATTGGAACTCTTGCGTCCGCTCACAAAGAGAATGACATCGTGGCGAGCCGCAAAGGTTGCGATGTTGGGCATGCGGTTGGCTACCTGCCTGCAAATGGTGTCAAAGCTCTTGAAGATGGCTCCTTGCTTGATGTGCGACTGTATGTATTCTATGATGTGATGGAATTCGTCAAGCGATTTGGTTGTCTGCGAATAGAGATAAATGTCTCGTTCAAAGTCAAGCTGCTTCACGTCTTCCAGACTTTCAACCACGATGGCTCGCCCTTTGGTCTGTCCCACCAGTCCCAATACTTCGGCATGGCCGCTTTTGCCGAAGATGACAATTTGTGCCCCCTCTCTCATTTCTTGGGGAAGATGGAGTGGGGAAGCAATGTGTTCGGCTGTGCTTTCGTGCTGTTTCTTGATGCGCTTTTGCAACTGTAATACCACGGGGCAGGTTGCGTCAATGATTTCTATTTGGTTGCGTCGGGCAAGCTCGTAGGTTTCGGGTGGTTCTCCATGGGCACGCAAGAGAACTTTTACATTGTGCAGTTGAGCCATTTCTTCGTGATTGATAGTAATGAGTCCCATGGCTCGTAGTCGCTCACATTCCATGCTGTTATGCACGATGTCTCCAAGGCAATAGAGTTTCTTGCCTGCCCTTAGTTCCTCTTCGGCCTTCTGGATGGCCGTTGTCACGCCGAAGCAAAAACCGCTTCCGTTGTCTATTTCAATTTGAAGCATATCATCATGGGGGAGTCTTGGGTATATGTCTACGATTTAAGTTTTGCAAAATACATGTTTAATAAATCATTGGCAGCAGCAAAGGAAGTCTGCTGTCCTTGCAAGACCTTTTGTTCGGCTTCCACCATTTTCTGCTCGATGGCAGCGTCATTGTAGAAGCTGTTTCGAAGAGTCTCATTGATTGTTTCGTACATCCAGTATTTGCTTTGTTCATTTCTTCGGTATTCAAAATATCCGTTTTTCTTTACAAAGTCAATATATTCATAGACCATGTCCCATACTTCTTCTACGCCAGTACCATAAAAACCGCTGTAGCATAGAACCTTGGGCGTCCATCCGCTTTCGGCTTTTGGGAAGAAATGGAGGGCATTTCGGAAGTTGGTTGCGGCTGCATGACATTTTTCTATGTTGTTGCCGTCGCATTTGTTGATGGCTATTCCGTCACTGATTTCCATGATTCCTCGTTTGATACCTTGCAGTTCATCGCCTGTTCCGGCCAACTGAATGAGCAAAAAGAAGTCTACCATCGAGTGGCAGGCGGTTTCGCTCTGTCCGACACCTACCGTTTCAACAAATACTTTGTCAAATCCGGCGGCTTCACAAAGGATAATCGATTCTCTGGTCTTGCGTGCCACGCCTCCCAAAGAGCCTGCCGTCGGACTGGGACGGATAAATGCCTCACGGCGAAGTGAAAGTTTTTCCATGCGGGTTTTATCACCCAAGATACTTCCCTTCGTGCGTTCTGAACTGGGGTCAATGGCCAATACTGCCAGTTTTCCACCATGTTTGTCAAGCAAGTGACAGCCAAATTGGTCGATGGAGGTGCTCTTTCCTGCTCCGGGTACGCCGCTGATGCCCACCCGGATGGACTTGCCACTATATGGCAGACATTTCTCTATCACCTCTTGTGCTTTGCTTTGATGGGCTGGATTGACACTTTCTACGAGCGTGACGGCCTGACTGAGTATGGTGATGTTGCCCTTCAGGATTCCTTCCACCATCTCTCCGACGCTCATTTCACGCCTCCGGAAGTTTTTCCGGTTGAGATATGGGTTGACGATAGAGGGCTGTTTCACGCCCGAATTTACGGTTAAACCTTTATATTTTTCATTGTTTTCTGGATGTTCCATACAGTGTATTTATGTTGGTTCGTGAATGGGAGGCAATGGTAGTAGCTCTCCTTATTGCACATTGATATTAATGACGACCTTCGGTTTCTTGGGGTCGTTGGTTATCATGAGTATTCTCGGCTTGCTTCTGGCTGTTTTCAGCATCTTGCGATCTGCCGTAATCTTGAGTTTGGCACTGTCGCCAGCTTTGAGTTTCTTCTTGTTGAGTGATATTTCCAAGCCTGTTGTAAACATCTGGAGAGAATTAATCTCAAGGGTTTCTTTCCCCGTGTTTTCAATAATGATTGTTCCGCTTTTCTTGTCTTTTCCTTCAAATGAACCGAGGTCGAGGCTCTCTGATGACATGCGCAGTTGTGGGGCTGTGGCCAGTCGGTCTTCGTCTATCGCTCGGAAGTCGGGCAATAATACCGAAGAGATGCTGATTTCTTTTTCCTCGCTTACTTTATCGCCGGGGAAAGCACCTAAATATACCGATGTTTGAGTCAGTCCGTAGTTACGCAGTTGTTTCGAGTCCAGCCATATCCTGACAACTCCTGCATGGCCAGATGCGATGGTCGAAGGCGATACCTCTGCTTTCAGGTAGTTGGGCAAGTGCATAACTACTGGGGTGGCAGGCTGGCTTGACAGATTCTGTATGTGTATTTCCTGATAAGGGCGTTCCCCCTTGTTGATGTCGTCAAACTCCAGATGGTTTTTGTCGGCATTCAAAAGTCCCAGCGTAAAGTCATATTTTCCTTCATAATGGCGTACCTTGTCTACCACGACACCACGCAGGGTCAGCATGAAAGGCTTGTCAGAACCATTACTGTAAACTGCTATCTGTTTTTCAAAATGTCCCATTTGCTTGGCATCGTAGGTAACATATACTTGAAAGTCTCGCTGTCCTTCTATGCCGATGCGTGGATAATCGGCCACCGCACATCCGCAACTTGTTCGCACTTGATGGATGTGCAACGTTCGCGTGTCTGCATTCTTCATGTCAAATTTGGCAGTATAGGGCTGACGGAAAACGATTTGTCCACAATCTATAATTTCACTTTTGGTTGTTATCTTTTGTGCCTGCGCCGAACAGAAAGTCATGGCTGCGAGCGCAAAAAAGAAAGGTTTCTTATTCATTGATTATTCTTTTGTCCTATATTATATTATGGTATGTTTTTTCTTTTCTCTTTTTATTCAACTTCGAGAACCATTGCCCGAGCCCTCGATGTGTATTCGGGAGCGTATGCACATTGCACGGTGCAAGTTCCGCTTTCATATGAACCTATACGGTCTACGTAATATTCGGTTTCAATTTGGTGCGTTCCTTTGCGCATCTGGTCGAAATAATAGTTTGTTGTATAGTCTTTCGGCGAGATGTAATAACCCCACCTGTAACCGCTGAGTTGTCCGATGGGTTCCAGACAGGCTGCCCGTTTGTCGATAACCTGCACGAAGTCATAATCTCGTTCGGCCTTGATTGTAATGCGGATTTTCACCCGGTCACCTACTTTTAACGGACGATGACCTCCGATTATTTCACGTGTCACGGTTATTCCGGATGTTCCCGCTTCGATGTCACTGACTTTTTGCATGAACTGTGCGTAGACAACACCCCATGAAGTACCCTCGCTTGTCTTGTTGGCAGTAAAGGTTTTCATGTCTTTTCCTGTCAT
This sequence comes from Prevotella sp., assembly GCA_034183335.1. Classification (GTDB taxonomy): domain Bacteria; phylum Bacteroidota; class Bacteroidia; order Bacteroidales; family Bacteroidaceae; genus Prevotella. Next base: position 32,239 of record JAXFLJ010000048.1, on the reverse strand, counting down.
GGAAGTCTTGACATAGCCTAAACCGGCGGTTGCCTGCGGAATGTCGAGAGCCTGACCATTGACCGACAACACCGTCGGAGCATGTGTCTCAAGTTTGTCCATGCGGTTGTCAAGAAATGCGTAGACTGCATTGACACTGTTGATGGGCGTATCCCAGCTTTGGGTACGTTTCTCTTGCAGTAGCCATCGTTGCATTTCATCTATCGTTTGTTTGTCGGAAGGCTTCAGCTCCTTGAATGCTTCGATGGCTGCGACCTGTGTTGGTATGCGATAATCGAACCAGCTGTATTGTGCTTTGGGTGTATCAAAGTATCGTCCCATCTCTTTTGATGTCACGGTATATTCTTCTATGCTCTTCAAATAGGTAGCGGCTTTCTCCCTCCTACCGTCTTTTGCAAGAATCAAGGCAGCCGTAGCCTTTCCGTAAATGGTCATTTCTGTTGTCTTTTTGGACAGAAGGTCTATCATGTAGGTGCGTGCCGTATTGGCTTTGGATGATAAGTTCCGACCGTCAAGAGCCGAGATGTAGAGTATTCTTATAACTGTTTCACTCGGGCGGAAATGTTTTTTCCCTTGTTGTTCTTCCTTTTTCATCTCGTTGTATTCTTCGATGAGATACGAACTCATGAATGCAAAGGCTTGGTCAAGCATCTTTTGTGTCTCTTTCTGCACCCCTGTCATTTTGTTCAGCCGTACCAGGGTTTCTGAAACGGCAGTTGTTATGTGGATGTTTCCCCTCATGCCTTTCCACCAACTCCATGAACCGTTAGGATTTTGCAGTTCATTGAGTTTCTTGATGGCTGTAGTCAGGCGTATGTCAAGCGTGGTTTCGTCAAAGAATTTGACAAGATTGCGCTTTTGCGATGCTTCTTTCTCTGCATCGTTAACCCAAGGAGTTTCTTCAAGCAACACGTTTTTGAGTTCCTGATTTTTCTCCATTGCGCTCATCAGGCTTGTTTCTTTGCCCTCCTCGCTGCGCCATTGGTCTATGACGGTTTTGATTTCGGGTGATTGTCGGAGAATGTTGGCGGCGATGGCATTGACATAATACGATGTAGCCTGTGCAATTACGTTATCCGATTCGGATACGGCATACGTCGGCAAGGTCTGTATCATGAGCCATGCGGGATTGTTGGTGTACTCTATGGTGAGTTTGTTGGTCATTTCGTTGACGGCAAACAGTTTGGTCAAGTCTATGGTTTGTTTGCCTGCCTGATGCTGTGTGAAGGGGTAAGTGTTAGTTACCAGTTCTCGGGCGGGCAGTATCGGGAGGTAGTGTTGCTCTCCGTCACTGAATGTCTTGCCTGTTGCGGTCACCCTGCATATATATAAAGGTATATCCCCCGTGGGTGAGAAGTCAAATGATACACTGCCGGTTTCTCCTGCCTGAATGTTGAATGGAATGAGCTTTCTGTATTCCATTTTCTCTGTTTCGGGGTTGAGCAACTCCATGATAGCTGTCCCACTCACGGCTTTTTCTGACGTATTTAATAGTTTGGCGGTTATCATGGCTTTATCTCCCTTGCGCAAGAAACGCGGCATGTTGGGCTGAATCATTACTTCTTTTTGGGCAATAGCTTCGCTTTTCATCAAGCCGTGATTGACTTGTTGGTCGTGTGCCAGTCCCATAAACTGCCATGTAGTGATGCTTTCGGGCAAGGTAAACTTCAGCAAAACTTCTCCTTTGTCGTTGGTTTGCAGTGCCGGAAAGAAGAAAGCGGTCTCGTTTAGATTCTCACGCAACTGTGAACCGCCTTTCTGCACTGGTTCTTCTGCCGGGCTGTCATTGGCAGCCATTTCCACGTTTACTGTTTCTACTTCTTTTTCCAGTTCTGCTTTGTCCGCTTCTTTCTTCATGCTTGCAGCCCCTCTTACCTTCATCGGAGTCAATTTGTTGGCGAGAGCATAACTTTGTGTGTATGGATAATAGACAGGCAATTCCATGTCAAATCTGCTGAAAAGAAAATCCCGAGAAGCCAGATATTTTATATGGGCGTAACTTTCTGTTGTTAAAGCAGGCCATTTCAAGCCTTCCCATCCTCCGCTGGCAATAGAGGGAGAAAGCGAGAAGTTGATATTCCAGTTGTGGGGAGCAATTTGGTTGAGCGACTTGTCGAACAAAACTGCCATCAGTTGTGCCGTGGCTGGCTTTCCGTCAGGATATTTCACGCTCAATGTCCATTCCTCTTTTTGTCCGGGTGTAAGCCTATCACGGAATGTTTTCCATGTCAGCAACAGGCGTTTGTCGGGCATTGGCTTGGCAATCTGTACGTTGTGGCTGTACATTTTGCCATCTTTCACCCATGCGTAAGTAAGAAGCAGGCCGTCACCATACTCTTCTTTGTAGACAAGTCTTCGTGTATTGATAGCGTTGTCAAGTTCTGTCACTCCACTTTCAAGCAAGCGGTTGCCTGCAATTATGCTATAAAAGATGTGTGTGTCGGGGTCTGATGCTCCTACTTGGACATATATTGGCTTGTCGTTGCTTGGAAACTGGTTGGCAGTGATGTAAAACCAGTCTTTTGTTTTGATACACGGACGCTTGTCGCTAAGGGTAAAAACTATAAAGTCTTGTTCTATCGTGTCTTGTCCGCAAACTGCTTTCAGATGGTATTTTCCCGTCTTTAGGCTGTTGCGAAGGGCGTCTGGCCACTCAACCGCTTCGTTGGTTCGGGCTGTATAGGTATGTAATAGTCCGTTGATGGTATATTTTACTGTTCCGGCGATGGGGTTTCCGGCTGCGTTTTTCCATTCAAACATAATTGTTTTCAGACTGTCGCGCTCAATTTTGTCAGGCAAGTTGCAGACAAGCATTGTCGGTTTGGTTCCTAAAGGCAAGCTCAGCTCGCCGTGTTGAGTTTCGCCTCCTACATCGGTTACATCTACTTCGGCGACGAATTGATAAAATCTTGGAATCTTGTAGTAGCTTTCTGCTTCCTCGTCTTCATCGGGCAAGACCATCGGTAGTTCCACGTCAAAGCCTCCTTCGGCATCTGTCACGGCCTCGCCGTTCATGACTTCGCTGGCTGCCGAGAACGTTTCAGCATATCTTCTCCATCCGTACCTCTCTTTTCTAACGACCCGATAGGCTACTTTGGCTCCTTGCACGGGAACGCCGGAATAGGTCTTCGCACGTCCCTTTACCACCACGGTGTCTCCAACTGTGTACTTTTCATTGACTTGGGGCAGTTCGATGACAAATGTCGGACGCTTGTATTCTTCTACCAAAAACGATGTGCTGGCACGGTTGTCGACACGGAGGGTATAGCGACCGTTCAATCCCGATACCGGAAGTTTGAATCGGCACGAAGCTGTTCCGTAAGCATTGGTTGTTACTTCTTGCTTTTCAATAATTTTGTAATTGGCATCTCGCAGTTCGATGGTTGCTTTTTCGTTGGCAATAACCTCCATTTGATGGTTGGGATGACGGTTGAGGAGCATCAACGAAACTTCTACCTGTTGCCCGGGACGATAAATGGCGCGGTCGGTAAAGAGTTCGCCGGAAATGATGTTTTGCTCATATTTGGAATAATAGAAGCTGTTCCATAGAGAAGAATTGGGGCAATACACATCTTTGATGGTGCTTGGCCATACTTCTTCGGGTTTCGTCTTGTTGTAGAGGAAGATATACTCTCCCTTCTCGTTGGTTGTTACTGTCTTCGACTTCTTTTCATCGTAATAGCCTTCTGTCCACGTCAGACGCAGGTTGGCACCTTTTATGGGTTGTCCGGTAGTGGCATTAACCACAGCATATCGGATGCGTTTGCCGGGCAGCTGTTCGCTGATGACATGCAGATTGCTGATATACAAGAGGTCACGGGTTTCATTGATGTCCTTGTTGTTGGTTGAAAACTCTACGAGGTAGATGCCTTCCGGCAGTGCTGGAATAAGGAAAGAGTCTTCTTGCAGCTTGTAATCAGGCTGTCCGACATAGCGTTTTGTCTGTGTAATGCGATTGGTCGGCATGGCCTTTTTCTTGAGTTCGGCATATACCTTGTCGTCGTCTATGTCATATTCTTTGCTTCCGTCGATACCGATGCGGGTAATCTTCATGGTCAGTTCTCCAATGTTGCGGAGGTTTTTTACCCTGAATGTTCGTGGTTGGTTGGGGAGTCCCTTTTTTGTGCCTATTTCAACGGTGAACGAGGGCTGCGTAAGTTCCTTGAGCTCGTTGCGCAAACGGTTCATGTGAATCCACTCACCCCACTTCGAGAGGGCATGATTGATATACCTGATTTTTTCTTCCACCTTGACATCGTGTGCCTTTTCCATAAATTCGTATCGTGCAATGGCGATTTCTCCGGCAATGGGTATGTCTCCGTAAACGGTTAGCAGTGAGTCGATCGTTCTGATGAAAGACGATTTACACATCTTTTTTTCGGATGCTTTGCACTGTTTTTTTGCAAGATAGAGAGCGGAAAGACAGGCGGCCGTACGTAAGCGCGTTGTATTGTAATATCGGCTCATGGCAGCATAATTGCCAGTTTCTATTCCAATGACATGCAAAAGATCATAGTCAAACCATTTGCTGTCCGTCTCTATTTCGATGAAAGGGCGATATTCGGCTGTCTTGTGGAGTGCCAGTTGTTCGGGATTTGCCATGGCAAGGCGGAAATATTCGGCTGCCTTTTGCTGGTTGTTTCCGTCTTCTCCGTGGTTATATTGGTATATCTTTCCCAAGGCCGTCTGGTAAATGGCGGCTAAGACTGCATCTGTTTGGCGTGCCTTCTGCTCTTGCTCTTCGAGTTTCGATACCGCAGAATGGAGCGAATCGGGCGAAATATCTGTCAGGCTCTTGACCCGTAATAGTTCGGCTTTGAGTAAATGACCGTATGCTTTCTCCGTGCTTGCTTTTTGGATGATTTTGTCAAGCACTTCAATTTGTGTCTTCGGGAGGTCTTGTTCTTTAGCAGCTTCATAGGATAGCCAAAGCGAGTTGTAGTTGTCGGCGAACAGACAGACGGGTACAACCGCAAGACAGAGGATTAGGGTGAGCCATTTCTTTATCATACCGTGTATTGATTAGGTTCTAAATTATTATCGCAAAGATAACAAGAATATTTGAAAGTATCGGTTTTGTGCTATTAAAAGTTATGTTAGCTATACGAAATGAGCTTAATATTCAACCACTTCAAATTTAAAGTTAAGCCATTTCTTTGTTTTTGGTTTCCATATTGTTGTATTTGATGATACCATTAGTTGTCACTACTGTTGTAACGTGAAACTAAATCTCCATGGATTTAGTGAAATTAAACGATAAGCTCGAAGGAGGCTCTGTTTATTTCAAAAAGTGATTATGAGGATTATGTGTTGAAGTTTGTGCTTATAATGATTCTGTAAATTGTTCCATCAAAAGATGAATTAGTTTTGATAGAATGATATTGCATGGAATTGATACCAAGCATTGGTAGCATCCGTACCATTGGCTGGTACTATGGCTACCAATGCTTGGTACGAGCCGTACCAGTCGTTGGTACGATGGCAAAACCTTTCCGTACTGTTTCTTCATAACGCCTTGTGAGGGTGGAACCTGTCGTTTCTGTAAAGACGAAAGGGTATGTTTTCCACGACAACAAATGCCAGTGCACTTGCCTAAAATACCTTCCTGATAAACTCCAGTCGGCATTATACTGCTAAGTCTACATAGTTCTCGGCGTATATTTTGCCATCATGACATCAGAAACTTGTAAAAGTCATCTGTCATACAGCACATTTCAATAACTTAATCTTCGGTAATCGCAGTGATAGTTGTCTGTAATCGTTTGTATTTCAATGCTATAAAGCTAAAAGAATTTTCGGCAATCACTAAATTTACAAACACTTATAATTCGACGGAATTTGGTTCGTTTAACCCAAATCGGTCATTAGAGACCTTACTGAGTATGTTCGTATGTTGAGCAGATTGTCTGCCGCTTTTGCCAAAGGCGTAGCGGGCTACGCCGAGGAAGAACGGCAGAGAAGATGCCGGCAATCGACCGAAATCAGTCGGTAAGCATCATTTTTAGTGGGAAATGTAGTGTTGGCGGTCTAATGACCGATTTGGGTTTAATAAAGGATGATACACAAAAATAGGGAAAGTGTAAACTTGTGTAATGATTTTCTTGTATTCTATCAAGTTGTTTTTCTACTTTTGTATCGTCAGTCGACTGTAAATGTATTATTAATTAAAAAAGTTATGAAAATGAGAAAGAAAACAATGATGATGTTGCTGATGGCATTGATGGTGTCGGTCGGCATGTATGCGCAATCTGATAAGAACGTTTATGAAGTTGTGGATGTAATGCCCTCGTTTCCCGGAGGGACATCCGGATTGATTACATGGTTGAAAGATAATGTCAAATATCCCAAGGATGCCGAGAAAGAAAAGCTGCAAGGGCGTGTGCTGGTTGCATTTGTTGTAGAAAAAAACGGCTCGATTAGCAATGTGAAAATTCAACGGTCTGTTCATCCGTTGTTGGATGCTGAAGCAATCCGAGTGGTGAAAATGATGCCGAGGTGGGAACCCGGAAAGCATAATAATAAGCCTGTAAGGGTGAGATTTGTTTTACCTATTGTGTTCCGGCTTTCTTAGTATTGTATGATGATTGTAAAGTCAGTGAAACATACGTTGGTGTGGGTCATGTTGATGCTCTTGTTTGTCGGTTGTTCTTCCGAACGGCCGACAAATCAGGTGTTGCTGAAAGCGGAGCAAATGGTTGACAAACATCCTCAACGGGCAATGTCCCTGATTTACGATACAACTGCGGTGAAACTGCGTGGCGAGGACGATCGTGCTTTTCATCAGCTGCTATATGTTACCGCACTGCATAAGTCTGGCGTCTATCTTGATACAAGAGAGGATATGGAGGCGTGCGAAATGTACTTCGACAGGGTGGGCGACAGGGTGCGGTTGGCCAAGGCCAAGTTGCAATATGGCAACATGTTGATGCACTGTTTTGACCTGAAACAGGCTGTGGGTAAGATGAAAGGAGCTGAGGATTTGGCTGAAAACATCAACGACGCAACATTGCATTTTGACCTGAACATGGCTTTGGGAGAGCTTAACAAAATGTCTAATTGCGGCTCGCTGATGGTCAGACATTACAAAAGGGCTGTGGAATGGGCGGAAGAATGTGCCTATGACGAATGGAAAGCCATGGCCTTGTATAAGCTGGGACAGGCTTACCGGCAGATGGGAGAGAAAGATAGCGTCAGGTATTGTGCAGAGAAATGTGTTGACCTGCTTCATCGGGTTGGCAGAGAAAACAAGGCGGCCTTGCTGACATTGATGGGAATTAGGTGGTTGCAAGATGGAGAAAACCTGAAAGCTAAGGGATGTTTCAGAAATGCGCTGAAAATATTTCCCAACGAATATGCTGTCATGTTGCTGGGGGATATTTGCCAAAAAGAGGGCAACATAGCCAAGGCTGTCGAGCTGTGGTATGAGGCAACCAACACCAATGATAACCACGTGCTCATCGAAACGTTTGAAAAGCTCACCCGGTATTATGAGGCATCTCACGAGTATTGGAGGGCTTTCAATATGAGCGAACGGGGCAACCGGGTGTATCGGAAACTGAATAACGAGGTGCAGACGGTGGAAATTGCACGCTTGCAGACTGAACATGAACAGGGGCGTCACCGCAAGATTTTCTACCGAAGGCTGCTCGCTTTTGGAGGAGGTGTTGTATTTCTTGCACTTTCGATATTGATTTTCTGGCTCTATCACAGGAAAAGAATGCGCGGTTATTTGCAAGTCATCCGAGAGCTGAACAGCCGTTTTGATGCTGAAGAGACTGATAAAAAGCAAGCGATGTTAAGTGCCGAAACGGTGTATAGAATGCATCGGAAGGCTGCATCGGGCAAGTCGGCCGACGATGAAGACTGGCAGGAAATTTATCGGCTGATGGAAAAGAATGCGTCAGGTTTTATTGCCGAACTCAACAGAAGGGGTATTGGTGGAGAGAAGGAGATGAATGTGTGTATCTTCATCAAGCTCCGTTTTCTTCCTTCCGAAATAGCCGTTCTCATGGATTGTTCACCCCAAAGCATTACGAATATACGCCAACGGCTGCTATTGAAACTTTTCGGGGAGAATGGTGGGACCAAAGAGTTTGACCGAAGGATAAGAGAAATGTAAATGGTTTGATGACAGGCAGATGACAGCTATTTGGCTGTTTCAAGTCCACTGCGCTTGTTTCGCCGGTAGCTCCGGTAATCATCGAGCGGTATTTCCACCTCGCTTTCTTCCAGTTTTTTTGCGTGTGGAAGCCTGAACTTCATGTACTTGATGTTCAGTCCCCGTTCAATCCACTGGCTTTCATAATATGTCTGGATGGTAAGCAAAGGTGAGCCGATGAGTTTTTCGGGCGTATGGTGATATAAGTCTTCGGTCATTAAGTCGATGGGCAGGGTATTCTTCTCAGCCATCAACCGAGTATAGGTGAACAGGAAGTTTGAGTCTGTTTTGAGATGGATGATACCTTCATTGACGAGAAAGCGGCGGTAGCGTTCGAGAAAAAATGTGCTTGACAGCCGTTTGTGTACGTTTTTCATCTGCGGATCACTGAATGTAAGCCATATCTCCTGTACTTCGTCTTTGCCAAAAAAACGGTCTATGAACTCAATATTGGTACGCAGGAAAGCCACATTGTCAAGTTTTTGCTCCAAAGCCTCTTTTGCTCCCTTGTGCATTCGTGCCCCTTTGATGTCTACACCTATGAAGTTAATGTGTGGAAAGAGCCGTGCCAAGCCCACGGTGTATTCTCCCTTGCCGCATCCAAGTTCGAGGACGATAGGATTGTCGTTGTGAAAATATTCTTCGCGCCAATGTCCCTGCATGGTGAACGGTACTTGCTGAATAACAGAAAAAGGGTATTGGAATACATTCTTGAATGTCTCCATTTCCGCAAACTTTTGTAGTTTTCCTTTGCCCATGTGCCTTTTATTTGCCTGCAAAAGTACGGAGAAAAATACAAATAGCATGTTTTTTCAGCGAGAAAAGCCTTGGCGGACATGCTTTGCGGTTATCTTCTTTTGATTGGTCGTTTCATTTTTGGATAGAAAAGGGAGGTTAAATCCAATTCAGTTATGAGATTCCGTGCTGATTTTGTTTGAATGTCGGGCAGATTATCTGTCGTTTTTGCCGAAGGCGTAGCGGGCTACGCAGAGGAAGAACGGCGGAGAAGATGCTGACAATCGGACGAAAGCAGTCGGAAAGCAACAGCATCAGTGGGGAATGTGGCATGGGCGGTCTCATGGCTGATTTGGGTTTAGTGGCGGTTTGGTTTTATCCACTTATGGAAGAAATAACAATCAAAGGGCTTCTGGGTCTTACCTAAAAAAGAAACGGAAGAAAGCCATGAAGGCTTTCTTCCGCATATTAACATTTGGTCATTGACCGTATGAATTATTCTGTTACTTCAGTCTTGAGGTCTCCGTGAAACGGATATATCGTAATGTCATCAAACGTTTGACACCTCTTGACTTCCTCTTTTATCCTTGGATTTACACTTCTACAAAAGTAATCCAGCCGTGCTTGTCCTCTTCCGTACCGTATTGGATGCCACGAAGAAGATTGTACAGCTTGGCGGAGATGGGGCCTGGCTCTCCGTCTTTTGAGAAAGTGTAACGCTTTTTGTTGTCCAAATCGTCGATATAAGAAATCGGGCTGATGACCGCTGCTGTTCCGCAAGCTCCTGCCTCTTCAAAGGTTTCGAGTTCTTCTTCGGGAATCGGGCGACGCTCTACTTTCAAACCAAGGTCTTCTGCCAATTGCATCAAACTGCGGTTGGTAATACTTGGAAGGATGGAAGGAGACTTCGGCGTAACATAGGTGTTGTCTTTGATTCCGAAGAAGTTGGCTGCACCGCACTCATCCATGTATTTCTTCTCTTTAGCATCAAGGTAAAATTCGGCAGCATAGCCGTTGTCGTGTGCAAACTTACTGGCTCTCATGGAGGCTGCATAGTTGCCGCCCACCTTGAAGCAACCTGTTCCTAAAGGTGCCGCACGGTCGTATTCGCGAACGATTACATAAGGATTGCACTTGAATCCACCCTTGAAGTAAGGGCCTACGGGGGTTACGAAAATCAGGAAAAGGTATTCTTCGGCAGCACGAACACCCACCTGTGCACCTGTACCGATGAGCAACGGACGCAAGTAAAGTGTTGCACCAGTCTCGTATGGAGGAATGAAATCTTTGTTGAGAGCAACAACCTTCTTGGACATTTCCACGAAAAGTTCCGTCGGAACTTCAGGCATGAGGAGACCTCTGGCTGTAGATTGCATGCGGGCAGCATTTTCTTCTACACGGAACATGCGTACCTTGCCGTCTTTTCCACGATAGGCTTTCAGGCCTTCAAAGCCTTCTTGTCCGTAATGCAGGCAGGTTGCGGCTACCGACATGGTGATATTCTCATCGGAGCTGACTTCTACTTCTCCCCATTTTCCGTTGCGATAGTAGCAACGAACGTTGTAATCGGCCTTGACATAGCCGAAAGGCAGTGATGCCCAATCTAAGTTCTTCATATTCGTTTGTGTATTAAGTGTTGTTCATAAAAATGTGCAGCAAATGTACGAAGTTTATCGGTAATGTGCAACTATTTCCAATAAAAAACGCCAAGGGCTTTTCAAAAGCCTGCAAAGAGGTTTCAAACGTGTTTCAGACTTACTGTTTTTCGTTCTTTTCGAGTAGTTTGCTGATTTCGTTATCGGTCTTGGTGAGCTTGGTTTTGCACAGTTTGATGAGCTGTTGAGCTGTAGCTAGCTGTTTGGAAAGAGAGTCAATGTCAAGCTGTCCGCTCTCCATTTGCCTCACGATGTCTTCCAGTTGGCGGATAGCTTCTTCGTATTTGATTTCTTTTTTCATGAGATGATGGATTTGATTGTTCCTTTTTCAAGCCTTGTTTCGATTTCGTCTCCGCGGTGCAGTTGTTTCGGATCTCGCACAGTATGGCCGTTTTTGAGGGTGATACTGTAACCGCGTCTGAGAAGCAAATTGGGGTCTGCGGCTTCAGTACGTTGCGTCAGCAGGTCGAGCCGGTGTTTTTCCCCAAGCAATAATTGTTTGATGGAAGGTTGCATGCGCCCCGAAAGCAATTCTATGTGATGGTGTTCAGTTGACAAACGATGGCGAATGGCAGTGTATAGGCGTGTATATAGGCTTTCAACGTGTTTTTCCTGTTGTGCTTTTGCTACAGAAAAGATATGTGGAATCAATTCTGCCATGTGATGGATTTTTTGTTTTTCTGCCTTCAATCTTCCTTGTACGATGGTAATGATAGACTTTTCGGCATGCTCAATGCGGTCTGATGTTTGTTTTAGGCGGTCTATCAGAAACGCTGCTGCTGCCGTTGGGGTCTTCATCCGTTGGAAAGCTACCATGTCAAGAATGCTCTCGTCGCGATCGTGTCCTATTCCGGTAATGACCGGAAGTGGAAAGTTTGCCACGTTTTCGGCCAATGCAAGTGTGTCAAAACCACTCAAGTCGCTCGTTGAACCGCCTCCTCTGATGATGACAACACAGTCAAAGTCATCGGCTCTTTCGTAGATTTCGTTGAGTGCCGAAACAACACTTTCCTCTACTTGTTCGCCCTGCATTATGGCGGTAAACAGCTCTATGTGGAAGGCAAAGCCATAATTGTTCTCCGAAAGCTGCTTACGGAAATCGCCATAGCCTGCCGCAGACTGGCTGGATATAACCGCAATGCGCTGCGTGAATGGCGAAAGGATTAGTTCTTTGTTGAGTTCAAACACGCCTTGCTCCTTCAAAAGGAAGATGATTTCTTGCCTTTTGCGTGCCATGTCTCCTAAAGTAAAGGTGGGATCAATGTCGGAGACAATCCATGAGAAGCCAAAGTTTTCGTGAAATTGCGCATTTACGCAGAGCAATACTTTCATGCCGGCATGCAATGGATGTCCGGTTACTTGCTCAAAGTTGGGTTTCACCCTGCTCCATGTGCTTTTCCAGCATTTAGCTGAAGCCTTTGCAATAGGCGTGTTGGTGAACAAGTCTTTTTGAATCAACTCCATGTAGCAATGTCCGCCCGACTCTCTTGCTTCTGACAGTTCAGCTTCCACCCAATAAGAGTCGGGCATTGCAATGGCAATGGTTTCCCTGACAAGGGAGTTGAGTTCAAAAAGTGTTACCGATTGTCTCATTTACCGCGCGTGTATGCTTCCCAGAAATCGGGTATTCCATAACCGAATATGTTGTTGGGAGTGTCGTAGTTGTCTCCGGATTGTCGTACCAATTCGATGATTTCCTTAGCCGTGAGGTTGGGAAGGGCTTGTCTCAGGCAAGCGACCATGCCTGCAAGGATGGGGGCTGCAAATGAAGTGCCATTCTTCCCTGCAATTTTTCCATCGCCGTTGATGACTTGTGAAGGGCCACCGAGCGACATCACATCTGGCTTTACACGTCCGTCGTTTGTAGGGCCAATAGAACTGAACCTTGCATTAACCTTGTCTGGCGACAGAGCACCTACGGAAAGGATGTCGAAAGCATCTGAAGGGAAGTTTATTTTCTTCCAAGTTGTCATGCCATAGTTGCCTGCGCTATTGACCAAAATAATTCCTTTGTTTGCCAAAAGCGATGCTGTGCGTGAGTTGAGTGCCGTTTTTCCGTCCATTTCAGAATAACGATGGTTCATGGTCGGGTCATCGAATGAAGTGTAACCCAGTGAAGAATTGATGACATCAACGCCCACTGAGTCTGCAAATTCAGCTGCCATAGCCCAAAAATCTTCTTCGGCGAGACTCTCAATCTGTACGTCTTCGCACCTGACAAGCCAAAAGTCAGCAGCAGGGGCTGTACCGACATAGGTTTCTGGTTGATTGGTTGCAATGCACGAGAGTACCGATGTGCCGTGGTCAGGTTCTGCATAGACGTCAGCACAGCGTGGAAAGGCGAAATCGCGTGTACCAAGTATGCGTACATTCTTCAATGCTGGAATTTTATCTACATTCATATAGCCGCCGTCAAAGATGGCCATTGTAATGCCTTCTCCCCTAAATCCTGCTTCATGAAGTTTCTTTCCGTTGAGCAATTCAATTTGTAAGTCAGCCATACCATAATGGGATGGTTTCATGTCTTTGGCTGTTTGAAGGGTCATCTCATGTGCCACTCGCTTTTGAATGGTTGTGGAATCGGGTGAACGCCACACTTTTTTGACTTCAGATACACAGGGAAGGTTGATCAAGCGTTCCATTGCGGCAGAATCGTTTCCATGCACTAACAAGGTGTTGTTCCACTTGCTCTGTCCTACAATTTTAACGCCGGTCTTGGAAACGGTTCTGATATGCTTGGGGGATAGTGGCAAATCGGTGGAGTCTATGCCTAAACCTTGTTTGCGTCTACGTTCAATAGCCTTCTTGGATAAATATTTCTCGGGTTTGGAAAGACTAAATGGTGTTCCGTTCTTATCCGTCAGCGTAAGTCGGTAAAGGTAACTTTTTTCGGCTGGATAAGGAATTTTCTTGCCTTTGGCAACGATATTCTGTGTGATGAGTGCGGCGAGAAAAGCCAGCAAAAAAGTACGAATGTAAAACTTTTTGTTCATGAATGTCATGTTGTTGTTATGTGTAATGATTCTTGCTAAATAAATTCTGATGCAAACCTTGATCTTTTTGAAGATTCCTTTTTGTCTGATAGTTGTCTGAATACATCTGCTACAGACGTCATGTCAGATGGGTGGAATGCGACCAAATTTTATGCAAAGATACGACAAAAAAATGAGAGTTGTTCTATAATCCTGTCATTGGCATGGTGTTTAAGTTCTTTTTTGAAAGCGTACTTACAACCTAAATCGCTCATTATAGGCTATACTGGTTTTGTTCGTATGAAATCATCTGTCATGAGTATCTTTCTGTTTATATCACCAATCGGTCATTATGGGCAGTGCTGATTTCCTTTGAATGGTGACTAGATGGGATGTAGTTTTTGTTGAAAGCGTGATGTGCTGCGGAGAGGAAAAACGACAGAGAAAATGTCGGTAAGCTGACAAAAGCAGTAGAGGGGTAACATTATTAGCAGGAAATGTAATCTTGTCTATCTAATAACCGAGCTGGGTTTGTGACAATGTTGTAGACTTTGGGGGCTTCAATTCTTTTAGATAAGCCTCGTATCTATCCTATAGTAGGTATAAGGTCGTTGTTTATTGTCATTTCATTTTTTCTATTTTGACCGGTAAAAACATTCAGATTAGAATGCTATATACAATAAAAATCCCCGATACATAAGTACCGGGGATTTCTTATATTTATCTTCTGTCTGATTATTTCACGTAAACGATAGCCAGACGGTTAGAAGTATTGCCTTGAACACCCTTACCAATTGCTTCGTCAACGATGACTCCACGACCCTTCAGGTAGTCGGCAACAGCGTTTGCACGGTTCTGAGAGAGTTTTTGGTTGAGAGCTGCAGGACCTTCAGGAGAAGCTGTACCTACGATTTGTACACGTACGCCTTCCTTCACGCTGTCAAGAGCTTTCTTAGCTTCTTTGGTCAAAGTAGACTTGCCTTGAGCGAAGGTTACGAACACGAGGTTCTCAACTTTCACTTCCTTACCTACAGGAACTTCTTTCGTAACAACCTTTTCTACGATCTTTTCCTTAACAGGACGGTTGCGGAGATCATTGATAATGCCGTTCAGACGGTCGATTTCGTCTTGGTCGTAAGGCTTAGCAATGGTGAAGTTGTGTGTTCCGTTAGAGTTCTTGAACTTGTAAACAAAACCAGCGTTCAGCTGAACGAATGCACGGTTGAGGTTGTATTGTACACCATTGTGGCCAAGAGCAGCATAGTGAATGCCACTTTCTTTACCATAAGCATCGTTCAAGCCCCAGATAACGGCAGGTTCAACATAGAATTGCCATGCTTTTGCGCTACCCAAGTTGAACACGAAGTCCAAAGCCGCTTTTGAAGTCAAGTTGTTACGTCCACTAACGGTAGAAACTTTGGTTGTACCACCTGCAGCATTGGTAACTTCTTTGTAAGGATTGCCGAAGCCATGACCCCATCCGAGACCATATACACCCACTACTTCAAAAGTACGGGGTTCGCCAAGATAACGGCCAAACCAGTTGCTGAAGTTAACGGTACCGAGGAGAGAAGTGTTCACGTAGCGAACAAAAGTGTGGTTGGTTCCGAAAGGCTTGTTAGAGAAATATGCATTTCCTTCAACAGCAAGACCGAATACGGGAGTAAACCAACGGCCGATACGAAGACCAGCATTTGGGTTGAGGTCGTTCAGCCATTTGTGTCCGGTTGCCTTTGTTGCAACGCCACCATTGATACCAATGTAAATGTTGTCAAATGTTTTGCTCTCTGTTACAGTCTGAGCTGATACAGAAACTGCCATTGCAGCGGCAGCGCATAAAAGAGTAATCTTTTTCATCTCAAATTAATTTATAATAGGTTTAATTATCTTCTACAATGTGCAAAGTAAGGAAAAAAAACTGATACCTCCAAAGAAAACGAGAAAAATATGAGGTTTTGGAGAGTTTTCGGTGGTAGAATAGCCTATTCGTATGATAAAATATGATTTTTGATGATATTTTTATTAAACTCAAATCGGTCATGAGAGGCCGTGTTGATTTTGTTCGGATGTCAAGCAGATAGTTTGTCGGTTTTGTCGAAGTCGTAGCGGGCTACGCCAAGAAAAACGGCGGAGAAGATGCCGACAAGCGAACGAAAGTGGTCGGGAGGCATATCATCAGCGAGGAATTGCAGGCTTAGCGGTTTAATGACTGATTTGGGCTAAATGTATATGGAGCCTAAGTAGAGGATGAAACGGGCTCGGATAAGTTGCTTGAAGACGGTAGAAGTATTGCGAATACGGAGTGAAAAGAGGTCTTGTTGTGGCGTATGTTGCGGTGGTTTGGCATGAGTTGTCGCAGGGAACTATTTCTACTTGTGTCGTACTTGGTGCTATTTGTATGGATGTCGGTAACCGCTTGGCGGATATCTTTCAGTGATTGAAATGGTGTTATTATTTCTGTGTTTGGACAGATGGTGATGGTTGGTTTTCTCATATATACCATAATTATATATATACCTTATTATATTAAGGCTCTTTGTATATGGATGAATGGCTTGTCATGATGCAGCCTAAAGTGAGCATTTGTTAAGATTAGAAATGAATACTGGTGTACGGGAGGGCGGTAAAAGAAAGAATGCCTTGTAATTCTTCAATTACAAGGCATTCGAAAGTAGTCGATAGGGGAATCGAACCCCTATGCCAAGATTGAGAATCTTGTATCCTAACCGTTAGATGAATCGACCATTTATAATTATTGGTGAAGTTCTTGCGGTGCGGAAGCTGGGGGATTCGAACCCCCGGTACGGTTACCCGCACGGCAGTTTAGCAAACTGCTGGTTTCAGCCACTCACCCAAACTTCCTTACCCGTTCTCAAAGAACGACACACTTTCGCTTAAATGCGGTGCAAAGGTATATCTTTATTTTTTTATTTCCAAACTTTTGCAGTATTATTTTGTGTCATATGGCGTTTTTTACGGCAATGGTTTGGATGTTGTTTGTTATAGAATGGAAGGGTTGGAATGGGGGAGAAAATTTGTTTTGATGTCATGGTGCTGTCCCTTATCAGGTGGCTGGCAAATGTCATGGTGCTTTGCTTGTCAAGGTTTTTAGGTTAGTAAGTTTATCGCACAAGCGTAATCAGTATGGTTTTAACCCAAATCGGTCATTAGACCGCCAACACTACATTTCCCACTAAAAATGATGCTTACCGACTGATTTCGGTCGCTTGCCGGCATCTTCTCTGCCGTTCTTCCTCGGCATAGCCCGCTACGCCTTTGGCAAAAGCGGCAGACAATCTGCTCGACATACGAACATAATCAGTACGGTCTCTAATGACCGAATTGGGTTTAATGGCCGATTGGAGATTATTCGTGTAAATAAACAAAGAAGATGTTTTGCACTTTCCAAAATAAATATTATCTTTGTGCATCAAAAATTTGAAGCAATGGAAAACAATAACAACAATCAGGGTCAGCAACTGCAAATTGACTTGCCTAATGAAGTTGCGCAAGGGGTGTATTCAAACTTTGCAATTATCTCTCATTCAAGTTCTGAGTTTGTCTTGGATTTTTCACAACTCGCTCCTGGTGTACCTAAAGCCACGGTTCGCAGCCGTGTAATTTTAGCTCCGGAACATGCAAAAAGACTCATTCAGGCACTTCAGGAGAATGTGGTTAGATACGAATCTGAATTTGGCAAGATACAAATACCCAACCAGCAACCACGCACGGTTGCACCGTTTAATATTGGAAACAAAGGCGAGGCATAAGGCGATGTGCACGCCAATTGATTGATAGATAGCTTGAAAGGGGAATGAAAGTTGTTTCATTCCCCTTTTTTATATTGTTCTCAAGAGCGACTCCCTTTGTATGAAATGCATGGGACGATGATAGAGAATGTCGAAATTTGTTTCGTGGTCACTGACCGTTTTTGCTATGGAAAGTGATATGCAGGAGTTATGTTGATATCTTGTGAAAGGAGTACCAGTCGTTGGTACTGCGAGTACCAAAGTCTGGTACGGTCAGTACCAATGTTTGGTATCACGGCTACCACTTGTTGGTAGAATGATGCGTTGTGGACTCTTGTTGTCTGATATGCTTTGTTGTGTGGTATGAATTGGCGTTGGAATAGTGGCTCGGGCAGGCGTCTGACAGGCTATTATTGTAAACTTAATAGCAAAATAGGTTATAGAAAGGGAAGATAGATGTCTCTCTTTTTGTCTGAAAGATTGGTTTGTCTGTCTTCAAAGTTTGGTGTCGTGCATGCTTTGGGGGCAATTGGGAATAATTGTTGCTGGTTTTTCGGATGGAATGGTTGGTTAACTCCAAATCGGTCATTAGACCGCCAGTACTACATTTCCCACTAAAAATGATGCTTACCGACTGATTTCGGTCGATTGCCGGCATATTCTCTGCCGTTCTTCCTCGGCGTAGCCCACTACGCCTTTGGCAAAAGCGGTAGACAATCTGCTCGACATACGAACATAATCAGTACGGTCTCTAATGACCGAATTGGGTTAATGGTAGTATGCGACTTGTATGTTTCCTGTGAAAGATGTCTTTTGTCTATATACGAAACAAACTTTGCAAGAACGGTTGTCCTTACAAAGTTTGTTATGATTTCTGCTATAAGTTTGGATAAGCAATCTTCCATTCCAAGAGAATAACCTCTCCTTCAGGAAATATTGCTTTTTCGTTTATGTTACGGAATTAGTTCTTGAAGAAGTCTTTTACAGCTTCGTTCGGAACCATTTGCTCATCGAAGACATAAGCACCAGTCTTAGGGCTTCTTACCATTTTGATAACCTTCGTGTAAGCGCGTCCATCCTTTGACCCTTCATGGAGGGTTGCAACGGTTTTCTTTGCCATGTTACAGTATCATTATTTTATCTCCTTATGAAGAGTCATCTTCTTAAGGATTGGGTTATACTTCTTCATTTCCATACGGTCGGGTGTATTCTTACGGTTTTTGGTCGTAACATAACGGCTTGTACCGGGCAATCCGCTGTTCTTCATTTCCGTACATTCAAGAATCACCTGAACTCTGTTTCCTTTTGCTTTCTTTGATGCCATGCGATTAATCTCCTATCACTTTAATGTCTTTCCAGTCCACATAGCCTTTGTCTACAGCTCTTCTCAGAGCTGCATCAAGTCCGACTTTATTGATGAGACGCAAACCTGCTGCGCTGAGTTTAAGACTGATCCAACAGTCTTCTTCTACATAATAGAACTTCTTTGTGAACAAGTTCACGTCAAAAGTGCGTTTGGTACGATGTTTCGAGTGAGAAACATGGTTTCCAACTTGCGCTTTCTTTCCCGTTATCTGACAAATTTTCGACATTTGTATCTTTGTTTTTTGTTTTCGTTCTTGAGACCTATTCCAAACAGTGTGCAAAATTACAAACTTTTTCTGAACCGACAAAACAATTGCTTAAATAATGCTTTCATTTAAGCTTTTTTGTTGGCGTGGAGTGTGAATATAGGACAAGTAATCAGTGGTTTGCCAATAGCTTGGTTGTCTTTTTGGCCGAAATTCGTTGTCCTGCATCTCATGGCAGGAGTGAAGGATTGAGGGCATGCAAAGCGGTTGGCAGACTTATGGCATTATTCTTTAGGCTTGCTTTGTTCCTCATGTTAAACTTACATGTTGCTTAGTGGGGATAATTGTATGGATGGATTTCGTTTCGTTGTATATTATTATGGTGTAAGTCCCATGTGGGTTGTTTATAGGTGGATGAAAACGGACGATGGTTGAATGCTGGGTACGATGTTTCTAAATCTTGCATTGTTTGTCGGTTATCAACTTATATGTCGTTTCCTTTGGATTAGAGGGTGTGGTTATGTGTTTGGATGATAAACTCCAAATCGGTCATTATGCTGCCAATGCTGCATTCCTCGCTGATGATGTTGTTTCCCGACTGCTTTCGTTTGCTTGTCGGCATCTTATCTGTCATTTTCTTTTGTGTGGTTCGTTGTGATTTCTGTAAAACCGACAGACAATCTGCCCGACATCCGAACAAAATCATCGCGGCCTCTAATGACCGAATTGGGATAAATGGGGTTGTAATGGAAATATAACATCTAAAATTGGTTTTAATCAAAAGAAAAGGCTAACTTTGCACCTGAAAATAGGTATTTATATTATTAACAAAAACAGGAAAATCATGAGAAAATTATTACGTTTTTCGCTCATTGTACTTTGTGCGGTGATGGGTACAAATGCTTCGGCTCAACAGGTTACTGATGTGATTACGCATACGGGACTGGGCTTGACAGGTTCTACGACTGCTTATGCAGACTTTGAAGGCAAGACATTCACCTCTGCTGCTGTATATGCAGGAAATGCTTCGGGAGGTGCCAATCTTTTCCTCCAGCTTCGTGGAGACAAAAATTCAGGCGTTGTTACAACTGCTTCGGGAGGGAAACTTGTTTCTGTCTCTGTAGAATGGAATGAAAAGACCTCTGTGGAAAGAACATTGGATATTTACGGAAGCAACACTCCTTATACGTCAGCTGCCCAATTATACAATACAGAAACGGCCGGAACGTTGTTGGGGTCTATCAAGTCAACTGCTGAAAACAAGACACTTATCGTTGAAGGAAACTATCAGTATCTGGCGTTTCGCTCTAAAGCCAATGCGCAATACATCAATAATGTAACCGTAGTATGGGAAACCGGAACTCCTGTTACACCTGAATTGGTTATCAGCGGTACAACACCTTTCACTGGTTCTACGACGGTTACGATTACACCATCTAATGCAGACAATGCCGTTTACTACACTTTGGATGGCTCAGACCCTTCTGCGGATGGCAACACCAGTGCTATTGCTTATTCTGCTCCGTTTACTCTCACGGCATCTGCTACAGTAAAGGCCTACGAAGAAGTTGCAAACCTGAGAGCAGAGAAGGAATTTGTGAAGAATGAACTTCCCGTAGTAGATAATATTGCGGCTTTCAGGGCTTTGGAAAAAGGCAAGGAAGCCATCTTGAAACTTGCCGATGCCAAGGTTCTTTATACCTGGACTTCGAGCAATAACAACACCATGACCTTTGTTCGTGACGCTTCAGGTGCCATCGAACTTTACAACATTGGCGTTGAGATGAAGGCCAATCAGGATGTTAATGGTACCATTGCACTTACTTATGATGAAATCAACAACATGCCGGAAGGTGTGAAGAATGCAGAAACCAATGCTGATAACCTGATACTTACAGATGGTACCGAGGCTCAGCCTGTGGTGTGCACCGTCAAGGAAGCTACCGAAAAGCTCTGCGATTTGGTACGTGTTGAAAATCTTACACCGAAGACAGTTTCTTACACCAATAGCAGTGGCGCCGTAAGCTACCGTTATTATGGTTTCAATGAAGCTGGTGACAGCATTCAGCTTTACAACCAGTTCCGCTTGGATGATGTCAATACACAGTTGACAAACCTCGATCCTGCCAAGAAATACAATGTGGTTGGTATCAGTGCCATTTACAAGACATACTATGAAATCTTCGTGACAAAGATTGAAGAGGTCATCGTAGACGCCATCAATGAGATGGAAGCAATTGAAAACAAAGACAAGAACATCTACAACCTTTCAGGCCAGCGTGTCAACGAGACCTATAAGGGTGTTGTCGTTAAGAATGGAAAGAAATACCTCAACAGATAATACAGGGTCGTTCTTACCTATATATATAATAAGGTGTATCCTAAAACAGGATACACCTTATTTGTTTTCAAGATAGTTGTGTCTGTGGTTTTGCATTCATGATTTCAACTTTCCGGGTATGTTTGTAGTTCTTTTTTGCTGCATCCTTTCTCCTTTTGGTTGCCGATGTGGAAATCATGAAAGTGAACTAAGTGCCTTTCCTGCTTTTCTGTCCCTTCATTTGGCCATCCTCGCAACATACTCTTATGCCCTTGATCCTATGTTCGTAAAATAAATATAAACGTTGGAATATTCACGGAAAAAAGTGTACTTTTGTCTGGTAATTCAATGATGACGTAAAGATGAATACAGAAAAACAGGGCAAGGAGTCCCTCGATAAAATAGGACGATACGGCTTTCTCTCCGAGCCTTTTCGTTGCGACTTTACCGGTTGCTTGTCTATGAGCAGCTTGGGTAACCATCTGCTCAATGCTGCCGACTTTCATTCTCATGACCGAGGTTTCGGTTTACAGAGACTTCAGGCTGAAAATAAAACGTGGGTACTTTCACGTTTGGTCATGGAGATGACAAAGATGCCGGCGGCTTATTCTGACTTTTTCGTAGAAACATGGGTAGAAAGTGCGATGCGTTATTTCACCCATCGCAACTTCAAGGTTGAAGATGTCAATTCGGGGGTGTGTGGATATGGGCGTTCGGTGTGGGCGATGATAGATACCGATAGTCGTCAGCCTGTCAATCTTTTTGAAGTACGTGATGGCGCATTGATGGACTATGTTTGTCCGGAAGTTGCCTGCCCGATAGATATTCCCAGCCGCGTGAAGATGGGAAGCCAGTCCAACCGTATCGCTACAATCGTTGCTTCCTACGGTGATATTGATGTCAATGGCCATGTCAACAGTGTGAAATACATTGAGCATGTGCTCAACCTGTTTCCTGTGGACTACTATAAGACATTTGCCTTGCGTCGCATAGAGATGGTGTATTGTGCCGAATCTTATGCTGGCAATTACCTTCACTTTTATCGGGAACAGACCGGAGAGCATGAGTTTCGTGTACGTATCACTCGTGAAGAAGCCTCTAAGGAAGGGCAGGAGACGGAAGTTTGCCGTAGTTTATTACAGTTTTGTATGAGGTAGGGATTATCTCTACTGTGGCGATTTGCAGTCGCTTGTTGAACCCAAATAGGTCATTATACCGACAATGTTACATTGCTCGTTGGCAATGTTGCTTTTCGTCTGTTTTCATTCGCTTGTCGACATCTTCTCCGCCGTTTTTGCTCGGCGTAGCCCATTGCGCTTTCTTAGAAACATAGCAAGAGGTAATTGTGCTATGATATAGTTCGGGTCATGTTTTCTTGGTTCTTTTTTTTGCTTCGTCTGCTTTGTTTGTTTGAATATCGGGATAACACCGTCCAATTCAAAATGAATAGATTTTGGATGCTGTTTTGGAAGAGAGTACGAAACGTATGGGCAAAAAAAAGCGATGACCTTCTCAGGCTACCGCTTCGAATCTTCAATAGGTATTAGTCCTTTTAAGGTAAAAAGATTGTTTTCAGGATAACGCTTGCAAAGATAATAGATTCTCGCTTTATCTCCAAACATTTTCGCCTGTTTTTTGAAGTACTTTTCTTTGTGTGCCTACACAGCTCAAAAAAATCTCTCAAGGTCTCATTATTTGGAGGTTGCCTGTATTGAAAATCACTTTTTTCTGTGTGTTTTTTGCCAATATAAGCATTTCGTTTCATGAAATGAGCATGTGTCGTATCGGATTGAAATGGATGCGCTTTGTCCAACAGACAGTCTTGCACGACTGCTTGCATGAGTAAAAGCAGATGTCCGATACAGGTAGATTTCACTCTGAGGACTGTTATGGCAGACTCGCTTTAGTCAGATGTTGCCGTAGCCTTTTGTTGATTTCTCTTGCTCCTGCACAATTGATAGTAGCTGCATTGCTGGCATCTTTCGATTTTATCGGTGGGCAAAAAGTCCTTGTCGGGACTGAATATCTCTTCCAACAAGTGGAGAAGACGCTGTTCAAATTCCTCTTTTGTGTCGGCTACATCGGCTATTGGCTTTCCGTCTAAAGGTAAGATAGGATTGTAGTTTTCTCCTGACGTATGTTGTATTTGCAATATTCCGGGTGCAACGGGCAAGCGTTCGGGGTTATATACGGCCGATTCTCGAACGATGTTGGCGTATAAGAGCGTCTGGAGATAATAGTCGCTGTGCTTGGAAAGGAAGTCTGGGTCGAAAACATTTTCGAGCGTTGCAATTTTCTCTATTTTCTTGCTGCCCGTCTTATAGTCGATAACACGGATGCATCCGTTTACCTGATCCATTCTGTCAACGATTCCTTTGATGGTGAGCGACCTGATTTTGTTTCCCGTCTGTATTTCGTAGACTTTCCTGACATCCCCTTCCAGCCTGCAAATTTTGAATGGGGCCAGTCTCTTGTCTATTTGCAACAATTGTTCGAGAAACTGAATGATAACCTTTCTGTTGATGAGCTGCAGGCCATTGTACATCTCCGTGCCTCGTATTGCCTGTCCTTTGGCATGTGGGAAAAGTTCTTCTTGGAAAGCCTTATCGACCATTTGCTCTATTTTGTGTGCCTCGAGCAAGTATTGTATGTCTTCTGAAGTAATGTCTTTACGTTTTTTGCATAAATCTTCATAGATATATTGTGCTGCGATATGGAAAATATTGCCAAACATGCGGTTGTCCATCTCATCCGACTCGGTATTGTCTGGTTCTTTGATTTCTGCCACATAGCTGTAAAAGAATTGTAGCGGACAACGCAGGTATTTGATAATTGCCGTGGGCGAAAGTGTCTGAATGCTGCCGAGTTTGCGTAAGATGGTCTCGTTTTTTTTGATGACCGCCGGCTTGCCGTGTGTGGGTTGCAGAGCCGCCTGCAGTGAGAATTTCTGTATGTTGTGTCCGCTTTCCACCATGAGTTGCAGCAAAAAGCGGCTCATTTGTCCGGTTTTACCCTTGTCGGTAGCATTGTTGTAAAGGATGGTGATGTCTTCTGCCCGTTGGATGAGCCTGTAGAAATGGTGTGCGTAGACGCTGCTCTTGTCGTCTACGGTAGTTAGATGATATGCCTTTCGGATGCTGTGAGGGATAAAGGAAGTGTCGTTCACACCTTTGGGCATGTTGCCTTCGTTGCACGACAGGATGAGGAGATGCTTGAAGTCGAGGTTTCTCGTTTCGAGTACGCCCATGATTTGCAGTCCGAGAGCCGGCTCTCCGTGAAAAGGAATGGCAGTTGTGGCAATCAGTTGGTTGATAAATCTTCGCAGCGTGATGTTGTCTGCCTCCACTTTCTCTTCTGCGATAATGTCTGAAAGACGTGTCATGAGGGTGTACATACGAAAGAGTGATTCTTGTAAGAGCGGGTCTTTGTTCTCCTCTTCAGCTACATTGGTGGCAATCCGTTTCATTATATCGGTCATCCAGCGTACTAAATGCGTGTCGGGATAGGCAGCGGTTATGTCCGAGAAAAGCAGGCTTGTCCCTTCGTCAATGCATAATTCATCGTTTGTTGGGAAGTGCCTGCGGTTTGTTTTAAGTTCATTGAGCAGGTGTCCGGCCTTTTGCGAAATGTATTTTGCGTACGGATGACACAATACAATCTGAACGTTTCGGAAGCGAAAGCGGCTTGTGTCTTTCCTGTATTCTGTTCCTTGCAGTTCAATTAATGCTGCAATAAGTGCGGCAACAGGAGTTTGCTTAAGCGGATAGCCTGTGGTGATGTTCACTTCACGGACTTCGGGGGGCAGAGAATGTATCACGCTCTGTAGCAAATTTTCGTCACATAGCACTACGGCACTGCGATTTCCTGCCTCTATCCTTCCGTCTTGCCTGACCCATTCGCCGATATATCTTGCCTGAATGTTCTCTGTCGGTGCACTCATCAGCCTGATATCCTTGTGTCTCCCCATGTTGTCGTAGATGTTTTCATCATCATTTCCCAGTTCATTGGGGAACATGTCAAGATTTCGGGAGATGTAAGTGCCGGCTTCCTTGTCTTGAGATGAGATGTAGTAGTGGTCGTAATCCCAGTAAAACTTGGCTTTCCCTTCACCTTTAAGGCGCATGAACAGTCGTTTTTCAACCTCTTGAAGGAAGTTGAAACCTACGAAGATATAGTGTTCATGACGAAAATCCAGTTCGCTGTTTTCCGCCACATCTCTTTGCAGGGCACCCTCGTAGGCAATCTCTTTCTCACGTAACACGTGATTGAAACGCATGTATATGTCTTCCATGCGCTGCCATAGCTCGAGGAAGCGTTTCCGTAATTCACTATTTTCAAGCTCCGAAAAGGTGCCGTAGAATCGTCTGATAGATTCCTTTTGTGGCTCGGTAAGATAGGAAATGTCGTCCAGTTCGTGAATGTTTTCCAAATGGCGGAATATCTGGTGGGCGTCTGCCATCTTCTTGTCGATGTCATCGAAATCGGCCAGCAATACTTGTCCCCATCCGAAAAACTGGTCAAGCGTCTCGCGTTTGCCTGTGCATTGGCAGAAAACCTTGTGTAAGATGCAAATCAGTCTGATAGGGTCGGCAAGCTGTAAGGATGAGTGTTGGTCGAAGAGTTGTGAAATGGTAGTGTACGACGGACTCCAAACTGGCTTTCCCGCCAGCTTTACAAATTCTTGATTGAGAAACAGCGATGCACGTTTGTTGGGAAATACCACGGCAATGCGTGAGAGATTGGTACCGTATTTGGCCAGAATGTCTTTGGCGACATGGTGCAGAAATGTATCGGTCATGCAGTAATACTATCGGGTTGATAATTCATCCTTGTTCGTTTCACTGACAAATGGCTTCCTGTCGTTTCTTTCCTGTTCGTTGCCCTCTATGGCACCATACAGGTAATAATGTGTGAACAATGCCCAGAATGAAAGGAATGTAAGTACGAAAGCACTCAATATATGGGCTATGATGTAAAATACAGGAAAGGATGCATTCATGCCAGCAGGGTCGCCCGTAATGATTCCGTTGTGTGAAGACCATTGTGCCGTGATGACAATAATGGTAGGAAGCAGGGGGATAGCTGATAAAACGGAGAGAATTATCGAAGAAAGAAAGACGGTGGAATATATCAGCCCACTGTATCTGCATCCTCTTTTGAACGAGACTGGCAGCTGTTTCCCAAAGGCGTTGTCATCTTCCATCAGGTAACGCATGGACGGATAGGCCCAAAAAACGGCAATAAGCCAGGTCATAACAAGGAAAAGCAATGGTGCTAATAGCTGGAAGCCGCTGTCTTTTAACAGAAGGCTGGCTCCCCATGCAGCGGCAAAACAAAGTGCACCGGTGGGTAAGGCAAGTATGAAAGTGTATGCCATTAGCCTGACACAACGTTTCAAATTCCATTTTCTTGTTTTCTTATTGAGGAAAGACAAAATACGAGCTTGCATGAAAAGACTGGTCAACACCGTCAGAAGCATCAGTAGGAGAGAAGTCAGCCCGGCTACGGATATGATATTTCCATCACCTGACAATTCTTTCTGCCACCATGTGACACTGGCAGATGCCAATGCCACCAAAAGGGTATAGAGACTTACCGGCATCCATAGTGTTTTGAATATGGTTTTGAAATGGTCGTTGTACAGGTGGTAGGCTGCCACCATGCAGGCTTTGGCACTTCGGCTTTTGTAAAGAGTATCTTGTTCCATGTCTTGATGGTGTGTCATGTTTTGTATTGTCTTCAGGCGATAAATTGTTTGCCACATCATGTTGATGAGCCGCTTTTCTTCGACAAACTTACATAAAAACGATGTAAAAACAGAAGAAATTAGGAAGATTAACGCAACGACGCATGTTGATGGCAGCATCACTACCAGCCTTTGGTAGCCACCCTACCGATGTTTGGTAGTTGGAGTACCAGTGTTTGGTAGCCAGAGTACCAGCCTTTGGTAGTTTTCTTGGAAGGCGTGGGTTCTCTGTTTGATTACCAATGTGTACTTTGGCGCAAGGCAACTTTCGGGAGCGAAAGCAAGAATGTCTCGATTTTATATCGTAACTTTGCAGACGTTATGAGAATAGATATTATCAGCGTGTTGCCAGAGATGCTGGAGGGGTTTGTCCACGAATCGATTTTGGCAAGGGCACAGAAGAAAGGGCTGGCGGAAATCAAATTGCACAACCTGCGTGACTATAGCTCGGACAAATGGCGTAGGGTTGACGATTATCCTTATGGCGGATTTGCCGGTATGGTGATGCAATGTGAACCCATTGACCGATGTATCGAGGTCTTGAAAAGCGAGCGGACGTATGATGAAGTTATCTTTACGACGCCTGACGGAGAGCAGTTTGACCAGCATATTGCCAACGAACTCTCGCTCAAGGGCAATATCATCATCCTGTGCGGACATTATAAGGGAGTGGATCAACGCATCAGAGATCATCTCATCACGCGTGAAATATCTATCGGCGATTATGTACTTACAGGAGGAGAGCTGGCTGCGGCGGTTATGGCTGATGCCATCGTAAGAATCATTCCGGGTGTCATCGGCGACGAACAAAGCGCATTGTCCGACAGTTTTCAGGACGATATGCTCTCTGCCCCGGTCTATACCCGACCAGCCGACTACAAGGGATGGAAAGTACCCGATGTCTTGCTGAGCGGACATGAGGCCAAAATCAGGGAATGGGAAATGGAGCAGTCGCTCGAACGCACACGCAGATTGCGTCCCGATTTGCTGCAAAGGAAGTAGACGGCAAAGTCTGCCGTAAACTCCAATCGCCCATGAGAGACCGTACAGATTTTGTTCAGATGTTGAGCAGATTGTCTGCGGTTTTGTTGAAGGTGTAGCGGATTATGCTGGGAAAACGACAGAGAAGCTGCCGGCAATAGGACAAAAGCAGTCAGGGAGCAACACTATTGACCGAAAATGGAAACCTTAGCAGTCTCATGACTGATTGAGGAATAAAAGGATAGGGTATGTCTGCAAGAGAAAGAAGAGGCCTGCGTTTTGAGACGAGACATGTAATACAAGGTCTCTCAGATGGCTGCTATCTACCCCGAATGAGCCTGCGAAGTGTAAAGTATAGCTCTTCTTGCAGACGGAAGAACACCCATGAACAACGCAGCGGCATGTAGCCGAACTTCCGTTTGTTGCGTTTTTCCAAACGATGTGTTTCAATGCTGCCCCATGCCTGCTTAATTTCGGCAAGTCCGTGTTGTCGTGCTGACTTGTCTAACTGGCCACGGTGGAAGAAGTAAAACATATATACCCCGATGACATTGAGCCATCGGGCGTTTTCGTATAGGCTGATGAGGTCTTGCGAAACACCCATGTCCAGCATCTGCCGCTTCATGCTCTGGTTGGCTGCGAGATAGTCGAAGCGGTGTACGTTGATTTTGTGTGTTACCGAATCGGCATGCTGTCGGTAGTAATATATGCCAGTGCATGGGCGTACTTCTCTTGATTGAATGAAGTGTATGCGTGTCGTGTTGTCATCGCTGTATGCGTGTGAACTGTCGTCGTAGGGGAAAGATTTGTGGATTTCTGACCTCACCATGTACAATCCGTGAACTTTCCACGTGAGACTGGCTTCAAACGCTTCCGCTCCTGTCATCATGTCGAAGTGAGGTTGCGGATAGTTTTCGTGTTTTTCGCCGTAACACATCGTCAGTGTAAACAATACGCTGTCGGTATTCGGAAAACGTTCGTACACGCTGACGGCACTTTCCAGTGCATCGGACGAAAACCAGTCATCGCTGTCGAGCATACAGATGTATTCTCCCTTAGCCACAGCCAGTGCGGTATTGCGGGCTTTTGCCTGACCGCTGTTGCGTGAAAGAGAAATCACTTTTATTCTTTTGTCTTGTTCGGCATATGCTGACAAAATTTTTGCCGAACTGTCAGTGGAGGCATCATCTACACAGATGGCTTCAAAATCGGTCAGGGTTTGGCCGAGCAGCGAGTCGAGACATTCGTGAAGATGTTTCTCGGCATTGTAGACGGCAATCAGTACGGAAACTTTAGTCATGGCCAAACTTTCGCTTGATTTTGTTGGAAAGAGATGCCCATAGGGAAGTCTTCTTGCGGAGGATGGACAACGACACACCGCCGCTGAGCAACGTCAGCAACAAACCTGTTGTCCAGTAGACCGCTGCATGGTCGATGAATGTCGTGAGGTAGGCCAATATGCCAATGGGCAGATGAATACAGGAATAACGCTTGACATTGGCGGATATGATGTATCCATATCGGTAGTGGGCATAAGAGAAGATAAGAATCATGTCTACTACACCGGCACCCAGCAGGGCAATGCCGCATCCCGTCAGTCCCCAGCATTGATACCCGATGATGATGAAGACAACCAGCACGATGTCGTATATGGCTTCCAGCAACAGGTATGAACGTGAGTCTCCTTTGGCAAGGGGAATATAGGCTACCGGCAGTTTAATGGCACGCAGGTACATGGCCAGCACCGTAATTTGCACCATTCCCATAACAGGCGTGAACTTACCGGAGTAGAGTAGCGGAACAAGAATGGGCATGGCTATGGTAAATAATACAAGCAATGGGGCTACGAGTAACAACGAGACTTCCATTTGTCGGTTGGCCGTGAGGTTCGTCTGTTCTGTATTTTGGTTGACAGAGGAAAGTCGTGGAAAATAATCGGTTTCCATTGCTGAGAAGACCATGCCAGCATATGTCATTGTCATCATATAGCCTGCGCTGTATAATCCAACTATTTCCAGCGAGGCATTGTTGTTGAGGAACGAGCGTATCAAAAACTCTGCGCCACTTCCCAGAATGCCTGCCGAAACAAAGGCTATGCCAAGTTTTACCATGCCAGTTCCTTCTTGCATTGTATGCCGATTGAATGTCAATGTTGGCGGAAAATACTTGTAGGAGTATATGATGGTAAGTAGCAGCTGCGCAAGAGCGGCTAAGATGAGCGAAGGCACGATACCCTTTTCGCCAAACAAAATGTAGAGCGGGATGGAAATCAGCAATGAAGCCATCACGTGATAAACCGAAATAGTTGCCAACCCACGTAATCTTCGGGTGGCTTTCAAAATGGCTGTTTCGCCACCGGTCACAGCCAACAGTGCAACCACTGGCGACAGTAGCACGAAATGTAGGGTGTGGTCGCCCCAGTCGAAGGTCAAGTCATTGAGAACTGGGGCAAGAATGGCGCAAATGAACAAGCCAAGCAAAGCAGTAAACAGGCTCCATGACCGCACAACGGTTACGATTCGCCGCATCTCTGTTTCATCTTTGCGGTCGAATGCCTCCGATAAATTCCTCACTGCGCTCATCGAAATGCCGAGGTTTGTGGAATTGGAGACAAAAGAAATGGTGGAATTGAAGAGTGAAATAAGTCCCATGCCTGCTGGGCCGAGAATCGTAGCAACGAGTTTGTTGCGCAGGATTCCAATCAGAATATTCAACCCCTGCACTCCGCCAAACAGACCCGCATACTTGACGACATGCGAATAACCCTCCGTTTCTTCTTGCGTATTAGTAGACTTTTCTTGTGTCTTGATAGATTCGTTTGCCATGTATCATTTCTTTTAACGATAGTCTTTTTTTTTTATTGTCTAAAAAACAAAAGAATAGCATGTGATTTCTCTTTGTCTCAAATTTGCACAAGTTCGATGTATCGTGTCACTATATATAATTATGGTGTCATTTGTTTTTTGTTGTTGTTCTCAATTTTAGATTATGTTTTTGTCGTTTGAATGATTTTACGAAATAATCTGTCGAATAATTTGGTATTTATGTTTTGTTTTGCTATATTTGCGGATGTAAGTTTAATAGTTGTTGATTTGCTGACAGAGCTTTGGTACTTGCTTCACAAAAAGATGAAATGGAATGGTATGGTATCTTGGACGGTTATTCCGTCTTTCTGTTTTGAGCAATTTCAAGATACACGTTGGAACTTTGTGGTGTGAATTTTATATTAAATGCTGATACTGTGTGAGTTGTTTATACATATTTTTATAATTTCCTTAAACGATTATTTTATGAGAAGACGATTACAGATTTATGTCCTTATGACACTCGTGGCGGTGTTATGGACAATTAATGCAAATGCGAGAAACTATGGTGTTTCAATAGGTGGAAAGGAGATTTCGTCTGACAATTACTCAAATATTACGTCAGAGGGCGGCTTTACGGCATTGAAGGAAGGCAAGATAACCTATGATCCAGAGAATAGAATCCTCACTCTCGACAATGCAAGGATAGAAGTTGCAGACAAAAACAATAACGGAATTGTTAATACGGCTGTTGTCGACATGACTATTGTTGTCAAGGGAAATTGTCAAATTACAGTAACCGAATGGACACCGATTACCGTTTACAAGCCAACGGTTATTGACGGGCAACGGTCTGGAGTTTTAACCTGTGTTTCCAACAGTGATTGTGGCATTTTCTTGAACGAAACATCACTTGTGATACGTGATTGTGATGTGTCTGCAAAAGGTAAATGGGGCATCTCTGGGGTGAACGGAAATCTTGGAGAAGAGCTTACCATTGTCAATTCTTCAGTAGTCGCCCAGAGTCTTTCGGGCAATGCAACGATGGAGGGATTGGCTTCGCTCACCCTTATGAACTGTATAATCTATAGTCCGAAAAATGCTTCATATGACAGTAAACTAAAGGGGGTAGCGTTGAATGGTGTGCTTGTTACTGAAGAGATAGTCATAAAACCAGTTGAGGTTGAAAAATACGCATTGATGATAGGTGACCAATATGTAACTTCAGCGAACTGTATGCAAATTTCAGCCGCAAACGGTTTTCCTGTCGTTACGGATGGTATGCTGACTTATGATGCAGAGAACAAAGTCCTTACGCTCGATAATGTGACCCTTGATGTTACCGATGACAAGAGCAACGGAATATTGAATGAAGGGATTGACGGTCTGACCATCGTCTTGAAGGGCGAGAATCAGATCAATGTGCAGGAGTGGTCGCCCATTGCCATATACAAGTCTACCGTTATCGACGGCAAGGGTTCGGGAAAGTTGACCTGTGTCTCCAGCAGCGACTGCGGTATTTTCATCACGTCTTCCACCCTTACCGTT
>JAXFLJ010000047.1:0-99900 GCA_034183335.1 Prevotella sp. | reverse complement strand
AAAACCAGCGCTGCTGCTTGTGTAATTGGAAAGAATTTCCGAAATTTGTGACTGTGTAAGTTCCATTTGTTTTTTGTTTTTATTATTCTTATTACAAAGATAAGAAAAAATGGACTTACACACTTTTTTAGGACACTACCGAAGTCTGTGAGTTGGTGACATGAGATGGAATGGACGATATGGCAAACGGGTGGACTGAAAAGGGTAAAAAGCGTAAAACATGAGCAGTTTTCGTGTTTTTTGTGTATCTTTGCCGCCTGATGAAATGTGGCTGTATCGTCGGAATGTCAGCTTGTGGCAAGACGTAAGTCATGTGTTTTTATCACCGCATCGGAAAGGGTTGGTATCGTGGTCGATGTCCTTCTTTCCCTCGCATAATCCTGTCAGACGACGGGGTGTTGTGAAAAGAGCGGTAGAATGTTATATATAATATAAGGTATAAGATGAAGAAATCTCTTTTATTAGGGTGGCTTTTATTGTTGGCGTGCAGCCTTCAAGCCCAGAATCAGGCACAAGCCAAGAAGATACTTGACAAAACGGCAGCCATTGTCGGACGCAAGGGAGGTGCTTCTGCCGACTTTTCCATACAGGGAAGCAGTTACGAACCGGTTTCGGGAACGATAGCCGTCAAGGGCAACAAGTTCTATGCCAAAACCCCTAAAGGAGCTACATGGTTTAATGGAAAGACCCAGTGGACATACCTGTCGAAGTCGGGTGAAGTAAATGTGGCTAATCCCAGCGATGCGCAGCAGGCGCAGATGAATCCTTATAAGTTTATCGTCCTGTACAAGAACGGTTATGATTTGGGGGTGAAAGAGGCTGGGGGCGATTATCGCATTCATATGAAGGCTACAACCAAGGGGCGTTCTATCCAAGAGATGTATATTACCATCAATAAGTCCAGCTATCTTCCCAAGGAGGTGAGAATGTTGCAAAAGGGGAAATGGACAACCATTACCATTCGCAATTTCAAAGCCAAGAACCTTTCTGACGCAACCTTTACGTTTAATGCCAAAGACTATCCCAAGGCAGAAATCATTGATTTGAGATGAAGAAGATTGAAGTTCTGAAGATGCTGCGCAGGCATGAGAAGCTGGCGGCTAAGCGTCATCCGGCTTTGGAACAAAACCGATGGAGCAAGGCATTGGGCTATATTGTGCTGTTTATTGGTGTTTTGTATCTCATGTTTCTGAGCGTGATGCTGGCCATGGCGGCCAACGGGAGCCGCACGATTACGTCTTATGAACTGATGTATGGCTTTTTGCCGTTTATCATGACAGTGGATTTCTATATACGGTTCTTTGCCCAGCAGACTCCGGCCCAGCAGTTGAAACCCTACGTTTTGCAACCCATTTCTAAGTATTCGTGCATCGACAGCTTTATCACCCTGTCTTTGATAAGTCCGGTTCGGTTCATTTGGTTTGCCCTTTTTCTGCCATACGCCATCATGTCGGTGGTTTTCAGTTTCGGCTTTACCGTGATGCTGGGCTTTCTTTTGGGCTTTTACCTTTTGTTGGTGTTCAACGGACTGTTTTATATGCTGGTGCGTTCGCTGATAAATGTCCACGTACTCTGGTGGATATTGCCGTTGGGTTTCTTTGCCGTTGTTTTCTCTCCGTGGCTGCTTGGTGACAAGATGGACATCATGCACCTTTTCCGTTTCTACGGTGCGTGGGGTGAATCTTTTGTTTCTTTCCATCCGCTGGCCTATATGGGAGTGCTGGCGGCCATCGTGTTGCTTATTGCGGTCAACAGGCGTGTGCAGTTCCGTTTGGTCTACAATGAGTTGGCTAAGGTAGAGGTGACTAAGCTGCGCAGTGTGACCAAGCTTGATTCGCTGAACCGTCTGGGAACCGTGGGTGAGTATCTTAAAATGGAAATTAAGAGCATCATGCGCAACAAGAACATCCGCAAGGGCTTCTTATTTGCCAACTTGCTCGTCTTGGGAGTGAGTTTGCTGGTGTCTTTTACGGCCGTGTACGACCAGATAGTGATGGTCAGGTTTTGGACAGTATATAATTTTACCATCTACGGCACGTCTCTTATAGTCAAGGTGATGTGTTATGAGGGCAATTATATTGAGTGTCTGATGGTGCACCGTGAGAACATCGTTTCTTTGCTGCGCGCCAAATACTACCTTTATGCTTCGCTGTTGCTGTTGCCCCTGCTGCTCATGCTGCCTATGGTGGTGATGGGCAAGTGTAGTTTGCTTTTGTTGGTTTCGCTCATGGTCTTTACGGCTGGCTTCACTTACTGCGTGTTCTTTCAGCTGGCGATTTACAATAAAGTAACGATGCCGCTCAACACCAAGTTTATGGGCAAGGGAAGTATGGAGAACAACTACATGCAGATAGTAATCGGCATACTGGGCTATGGTGTTCCGATTGTGCTCATTTCGGTGCTGGAGTCTTTTATCGGCGAACTTGCCGCCTCTCTGGTTATGCTTTCTATGGGGCTGGTTTTTGTGGTAGGCCATCGTTGGTGGCTGTTCAACATCTATGAACGGCTGATGAGGCGCAAGTACGAAAATCTTGCATCATTTCAGGCAACGAGGTAACACTCGCTGTCATTTCTGTTTCATAAGAGGGGAGTGGCCGCATGGTTGCTCCTCTGTTTTTTGCATGCAACCAAGTTTTTTTTCGGCAGTTATAAAGGTTCCCGCAAAAAGCAATATTGCAATCAGTGAAAAGCATCATCGCTTTTTTCAGGGGGGTGTCAAGGCTTCTTTGGAATGCCTTTTTTTTCTTATTGGAAAGGTGGGAGATAAAGTGTTGGCGGCCTAATGACCGATTTGGGTTTAATGAGGTTTGTATGGCCTGTTGCGAACCCGTGGCTTTAGTCGTTGGTCACCATCATCATGTCGCATATCACACCGTCGCTGATGAAGAGAGCTTTGCGGGTGAGACAGATGCGGTCGGCAGTGTGCCTCAGCAGTTTGTTTTCAATGCCACGTTTGGCGTTGGCAAGGAAATAATCGAGGTGGGAAGAACCGAAATCTCGCTCAATTTGAGAGAGTGAGATTCCTTCAGACGTGCGCAACGATGTGGCAACGAGGTCGTTGTAGCGTGTATCCCTATCGAGCATTTCCCTTTCAAAAAGTCCCTCTCGCCGTTCTGTCTGCATGATGCGGATATATCCTTCGGCATCGGCCACGTTCCATTGTCTCGATTCTCCGTCGTAGGAATGTGCCGCCGCACCAAGTCCGATGTAGGGAACAGACTTCCAATAGGCAGAGTTGTGGCGTGAACGGAAGCCGCTGCGGGCAAAATTGCTCAGTTCGTAGTGTTCGTATCCGGACTGTTCGAGACGGTCGATGAGCATTTCGTACATCATGGCCGACAGGTTCTCGTCTGCTTCCTGCACCTCACCGCACTCCCTCATCCTGTGCAACCGCGTGCCTTCCTCGTAAGTCAGACCGTATGCCGAGATATGCTCCACATCCAGACGGATTGCATTGCCAATGTCGTCCGCCCACTCTCCGAGCGTCTGTCCGGGAAAACCAAACATCAGGTCAATGCTGATGTTACGCATGCCCGAGTGTCGCAGAACCTTCACGGCACTGACGGTCTGAGCGGAAGTATGGCGTCTTTGTATAAAGCGCAGGCGGCTGTCTGAGAACGTCTGCGCCCCCATGCTCGCACGGTTGAAGCCTATGCGGCGTATGGATTCGGCCCATTCGGGTGTCACGTCATCAGGATTGCACTCGATGGTCATCTCCACTTCGTCTGCCGTCGTAAAGCATCGGCGTATAGTCCCGACAATTTCCGACAGCAGCTCCGGTTCCATCTGCGAGGGCGTTCCGCCTCCAAAGTAGATGGTTTCCACCTTTTCGTCCGCCCCGAGATAGTCGCTCCGCCATTCCGCCTCACGACATACGGCCTCGGCATACGCACGACGCAGCCTCGTATGGGTCGTGGAATAGAAGGCGCAGTAAATGCAACGGCTTGCGCAGAAAGGAATGTGGATGTATATGCCTGCCATGAGTTAAACTTTTCAGATGGCAAAATTACGAAGATGTTTTCGGCGGCACGCAATTTTCGGGTTAAACTTTTGGCTGTTCGTTGAAAAATCGCTAATTTAGGCGGCATAATCAATCATACTATCATAAACTATTAAACATACCTTTTATGAAAGTCTATCAGACCAATGAAATTAAAAACATCGCACTCATCGGCAGTGCGGGTAGCGGCAAGACCACCCTTGCCGAGTGTATGCTCTACGGAGCCGGTATCATCAAACGCCGCGGTTCGGTGGAAGCGAAGAACACCGTGAGCGACTATTTCCCTGTTGAACAAGAGTATGGCTATTCGGTATTCCCGACGGTCTTCCACGTGGAATGGAACAATAAAAAACTCAACATAATCGACTGTCCCGGTTCGGACGACTTCGTGGGCGGCTCTATTACTGCGCTCAATGTCACCGACCAGGCTGTCATCCTCATCAACGGGCAATACGGAGTGGAAGTGGGCACGCAGAATGCATTCCGCAACACCGAGAAGTTCGGTAAGCCGGTGATATTCCTCGTCAACCAACTCGACAAGGATCATTGCGACTTCGACAACCTGTTGGCCAGTATGCGAGAGGTCTATGGTTCAAAGTGCGTTCCCGTGCAGTATCCCATCGGCACCGGCCCTGACTTCAACGCAGTCATCGACGTGTTGCTGATGAAGAAATATTCATGGAAACCAGAGGGCGGAATGCCTATTATCGAAGACATTCCGGCCGACCAAATGGACAAGGCGATGGAGCTGCATCGCGCATTGGTGGAAGCTGCAGCGGAAAACGACGAGAGTCTGATGGAGAAGTTCTTCGAGGCAGATTCGCTTACCGAAGACGAAATGCGTGAAGGCATCCGTAAGGGGCTTGTCACACGTTCTATATTTCCCGTGTTCTGCGTATGTGCCGGTAAGGACATGGGTGTTCGCCGCCTGATGGAATTCTTGGGAAATGTTGTTCCTTTCGTAGACGACATGCCCAAGGTGAAGAATACGAAAGGAGAAGATGTTGCACCCAATGTTGAAGGTCCGGAGTCTCTCTATTTCTTCAAGACCGGTATGGAACCGCATATCGGCGAAGTGTCTTACTTCAAGGTGATGAGCGGAAAAGTCAAGGCCGGAGACGACCTGACCAATGCCAACAGAGGCTCGAAAGAACGCATAGGACAGATTTATGCCTGTGCAGGTGCAAACCGCATTGCCGTGGATGAACTGAGGGCGGGAGACATCGGATGTACCGTGAAACTCAAAGATGTGAAAACCGGTAATACGCTCAACGGCAAAGACTGCGAATATTCCTTTGACTTCATCAAGTATCCTAACTCTAAGTTCTCTCGTGCCATCAAGGCTAACAACGAAGCTGATACTGAAAAGATGATGGCCGCATTGCTGAGAATGCGACAAGAAGACCCCACATGGGTTATCGAACAGTCGAAAGAGTTGCGTCAAACCATCGTACACGGACAGGGAGAGTTCCACCTGCGCACGCTGAAATGGCGCATGGAAAACAACGAAAAAATAGCCGTGACCTACGAAGAACCGAAGATACCTTATCGAGAGACCATCACCAAGACCGCAAGAGCCGACTACCGACACAAGAAACAGTCGGGAGGAGCCGGACAGTTTGGCGAGGTGCATCTCATCGTTGAACCTTACACGGAGGGCATGCCAGACCCGACTGTATATAAATTTAATGGTCAGGAGTTCAAGATGAACATCAAGAGTCGCGAGGAAGTAGAATTGGAATGGGGCGGAAAGCTCGTGTTCCTCAACTCTGTGGTTGGTGGAGCTATTGATGCCCGTTTTATGCCTGCTATATTGAAAGGTGTCATGGAACGTATGGAGCAAGGTCCGCTGACTGGCAGCTATGCTCGTGATGTACGTGTGATAGTTTACGACGGCAAGATGCACCCTGTAGATTCCAACGAACTTTCGTTCATGTTGGCCGCACGCAATGCGTTCTCTATCGCATTCAGAGAAGCCGGACCGAAGATTCTCGAACCTATTTACGACCTTGAGGTGCTGGTGCCTGCCGACTATATGGGTGATGTGATGAGTGACTTGCAGGGACGCCGTGCCATTATCATGGGTATGGATAGCGAGGCCGGATATCAGAAGTTGGTGGCCAAGATACCGCTCAAGGAGTTGGCAAACTATTCCATTTCACTTAGTTCTCTTACAGGAGGACGTGCTTCTTTCAACACGAAGTTTGCTAATTACGAGCTTGTTCCCAACGATGTTCAGCAAAATCTCATCAAGGAACATGAAGCCGAAATGGCCGAAGAAGATTAATTTCTGTTTCATCACTTATTCCAATCCCCGAAGTCAATGCTTGTACTTTCGGGGATTGTTGCTTTTATCTGCGTCGGATTATTTTGAACTTTTCTGTTTGTCGGATGGTCTTTTCTATAGTTTCTAAGACATGGTTTAGCCCCATTCGGCCATAAGAGACCGTGATGGTTTAGTTCGGATGTTGAGTAGATTGTCTGTCGGTTTTGCCGAAGGCATAGCGGACAATGTCGAGGTAAAACGACACACAAGATGCCGACAAGCAAACGAAAGCCGTCGGGAAGCAACAGTGTCAGCGAAGAATGTAGGAACATATCCTGTGTCTGTCCGTTGTCCTGTGTTCTACGTTCGTCATTGTTATTGTTGTTTTTGGATAGACACGGAGTCTTATTCCTACATATTGGGAACGTTCAAATGGACAAGGCCAATGAAAAAAGATAATCTGAAAGACGGTTCATGAAAACAAGTATTCCAACCTCTATCGGTTCCTTGCGTGATAAAGTCCAAAGTCTTCGTTCGGCGCAGCGTGCCTGACTTCTGGCTAAGTGAATGTAAGAACCCAGCAGTGAATCGCCTGGTATGACAAAGGCTGCCGGTGCGGTGTTGGAGTCAATGAATGTTTCCATTTGTCGGGTAAGTTCTACGACATGCAAAGGTTTCGGGTTGCTTTCGCCCTGTGGTGTTGCAATGTGGCTCATGACAACCATCAGTTCTCGTTGAACGGTAAAGAGCAGTTCCTTACGGCTGTCTTCATTCCCTATCATCGAACGGACAATACCCAAAAGTCCGTTCAGCTGGTCAATCTCTCCATTCGCTTCTATGCGAGGATGGTCTTTGGGCACTCTCATCCCTCCACGAAGACTTGTCTCTCCGCCGTCTCCTCCTTTGGTATATATCTGTTTCATGTTATTATTCAAATAGTTTGTCTAACTCTATTTCTCCCCAATACAAATGCGTATAGCCAGCTATCACATTTTTGTATCTGAAAAACGGTGTGTGAACCGGTTGTTTTCGGGCATCGAACATTTGCAGTATTGACGGTGGCTGTGGGTCGGCAAAACGAGTATAGTGAAACTCGTGTCCCCGTAGGGGCAATCCCCGATACTCTGCCTGACGATAACCGAGTGAAAGTTTACGGTCTGTTTTGCGTGCAGTTATGTGATACGGTAAAACGCCCGCCATGTCATATGTCTCCTCGTCGGTTATTAAAGAGCGGCAAAGATATATCATCCCCCCACATTCTGCCAGCACTCTGCCACCTTTTTCTGCGTAAGAACAGATTGCCTTTTTTGCCTTTTCGGCACGTGCCAGTATCTCAGCATGCTTTTCGGGATAGCCTCCCGGCAGATACAGCAAAGTTGTATCGGCAGGTATGGATTCGTCTTTTTCAGGGTCGAAGAAAACAACCTCACTCATTGTCTGCAACTTATCGAGATGTTCTTGATAGAAAAAAGAGAAAGACTCGGCATTGCGTGCCACGGCAATAGTGCCCTGTGTGCGTGAAGGTGCTGGATGTTCTGCCGGCAGCTCATGACAGTTACAATGGGTGGCAGTTAGTAAACGCTGCCAGTCGATATGTTCGTCCAAGAGCGAAACCAAAGGACTTATTTCGGTCTTTCGGCTGAAATCCAGTCCCAAATATCGGCTGTCTTGTTCCAATGAGGGATTTTTGGGAATATAGCCAAAGCTTTCTACGCCCAGTTCGTTACACACTTCCTTAAGAATGGCATAGTGTTTTTCGGAGCCTACCTTATTAAATATAATACCGGCAATGCATATCTGTTTGTCAAAATGTAGGAAACCATACAGCAACGGCTTCATGGAATAGGCTGCAGAACGGGCGTCTACCACCAGAACAACTGGCAACTGGAGTATCTTTGCCACTTCGGCCGATGAGCCGTTGTCACGATGATAGCCGTCAAACAGCCCCATCATGCCCTCTACTACACATACATCTGCATCGGAAGAATAGCGCAGATACAACTCACGAACATGAGCTTGCGAGGCCATAAAGGTGTCGAGATTGACCGAGGGACGGCCGCAGACATCGCCGTGCATCTTCGTGTCGATATAATCGGGGCCGCACTTAAAGGGCTGCACAGCCATTCCACGTTCCGTAAACAGTGCCATCAGACCACGAGCTACCGTGGTTTTGCCTGACCCCGAATAAGGGGCGGCAAGCAGGAATTGAGGTTTTGTTTTCATTTCGAGACAAAATTAGGTAAAAATATGCCATCAGCCAATCTTTATCTTAAAATTTATGTTTAATTTTGCAGCGGAAAATCAGACAATCGGAGTGTATGATGCATTTCGACGAAAGGGAATCCGGTGCGACACCGGAGCTGTACCTGCAGCTGTAATCCTCATAAACAAAGGTCTGTTTGTATAACGTCACTGACTGATAGGGTTTGGTTTCATCCCGTTTTTTCTCTTTGTATATAGAAGAAAACTATATGAAACAACCTCACAAAAGTTGGGAAGGCAAGACAGACTGAGGAAAGCCAGAAGACCTATCTGATAACCGCCATTCGGCACAAAGTCTCCAGGAACAGAGGCAAAAGTGACTTTACGAAATCTCATTTTACCTGATGGTCAGTTAATTCTGCCATTTGCTCCTATGCAGGTAGACATGTGTCCGGCATACCAAAAGCAATTATGAACACAAGAAGTATCATTTTATGGTCGGCCTTATGTCTCTCTATGACATTACAGGCGCAAGAAATCATCAGGGAAGACAGCATTGCAGAGGTGGTGGTTACCGGAACAGGAACGCCTCATTTGTTGAAGAATGCACCTGTGCAGACAGAAGTCATCAGCGGGAAAATGCTTCGCAATTATGCCGGAAGAAGTATAGAAGACATTCTTTCGGGACTGTCGGCATCGTTTTCCTTTAACGAAGACGATATGGGTAGCCATTTGCAACTTAACGGACTGGGAAATAACTACATACTTATCCTCATCAACGGCAAGCGCATACATGGCGATGTGGGTGGAGAGAATGACCTTTCACTCATCGACTCGCAAAATATTGAGAGAATAGAAATCGTCAAGGGGGCATCATCTGCGCTTTACGGCAGTGACGCCATTGCAGGAGTGATAAACATCATTACGAAGAAACACGATGAAGGACTTCTGGCGGAGAACACTACCCGTATAGGAAGCTATGGCGAAATAAGGCAACACAACGGCTTCGGTGTCAAACTCGGTAAATTCAATTCTTGGACAAACTTCCGTTTGCAGCATAGTGACGGATGGCAAAACACAAGCATGGAAGACCCGAAACAAACAGAATTTCCGATATATGATTCACGCAACAAGACCGTAAACCGCAATACCGCTTGGCAAATAGGGGAGCGGCTGACCTACAATCCGACTGATAACATGGAGTTCTACGCCGAAGGCAGCTTTCATCGCAAGCGTATATACCGACCCAGCGGAAAGTATCCTTCGACTGATGTGAAGACTTTTGACATGCTTTATCGCAATTACTCGGCGGCTGTCGGCGGAAAGTACAGTCTTAACAAGACCGATTTCCTTTCACTAGACATCGACTGGAACCGGCACGCCTATTACTACCATTTTACCGCTACGACATTGACCGATGGAAAGATTGACGGCAAGTTGACCCATTATTTCCCCTATTTTGCAGGACAGCAACAGCTGCAAAGCGACCAGCAGCGCACCATGACCGCCCTGAAAGGTGTTTTTTCGCTTCCTTATGATAACCGTTTCAGCGCAGGATTGGAGTGGCGTTACGACTGGCTGAATGCTCCCATGAGGGTTGTCAACGAAAAAGCTACTGATCACACCATCGCACTCTATGCACAAGATGAATTTGCATGGCTTCAGCCTTTGTATGTAACCGTGGGCTTGCGCTTGAACAATAATCAGCAGTTTGGCTGGAAACTGACACCGAAAGTGTCTGCGATGCTGAGCCTGGGAGCTTTTCGATTGCGTTCCACATGGAGTCAGGGGTTCAAGACTCCGTCACCGAAAGAGTTGCATTACAAGTATGTGCGTGAGATGAACGGAGCCTATCTGTTTCTTGGTAACACGAGTCTCCGGCCGCAAACATCAAACTACTATTCTCTCAGTGGCGAATATACATACAGCGGTTTATCAATAACCGTAACAGGTTATTACAACAAGTTGAAAGACATGATAACCCTCGTGACAATACCCAAGACGCAAACGCCGGGTGAATACATTATATTATACGACCCTGTCAA
The DNA here is from genome assembly GCA_034183335.1 of Prevotella sp. Lineage (GTDB taxonomy): Bacteria > Bacteroidota > Bacteroidia > Bacteroidales > Bacteroidaceae > Prevotella. The sequence goes on along the minus strand of JAXFLJ010000047.1, from coordinate 89,387 downwards.
GGTAAGACAATACAAGAACTTGGAAAGTGCGGAGACCTATGGGGTGGATGTCACAGCACGATATTCTGTCAAGGAGTTTGCATTTGGACTCGGATACAGCTATCTTGATACAAAAGGCAACCTTTATGACGCCAACCACGACCGCCTGCATGAGGTTGTCATAGACGGTATGGCGCACCATAAAGGAAATGTATTCGCCATCTGGAACCATTCATTCGGCGAGAATTATAAGCTGGGTGTTGGCCTTTACGGACGCATGAGCAGCAAGCGTTATTACCAAATCAATGGCAACGGCAAGGGGTATCATATCTGGAGAATTTCATCTACACACGATTTAGGCAGCAGCAAGAAATTTTCTTATCGCGTGGAAGCGGGCATTGACAACATCTTTAACTATGTAGACCGCACGCCCCACGGTCTTCATCTCGGTACGACAACGCCGGGTACAACGATATACGCATCGTTTTCAATACGATTCAATCAGGGAAAGAAAGTAAAGAACAACCATAATTATCAATTAAACAACAAGTACAATGATGAAGAAAATGATTAACATGATGATGACTGCCATGGCAGCACTTATCATCAGTGCAGGTTTCGTTTCCTGTAACAGTGATGACGACGATGGACCTATTTCCAACGTAGAACGCTATCAGCGTGAGGTTGACAACACCGTAAGGTCACAGAAAAAGAGTAACAAGGCTATCTTGCTTGTTGCTTTCGGTTCGACATGGCAACAGGCGTTCGACTCTTTCGACGCAACTGTTGAAGCCTACAAGAAGGCTTTCCCTGAATACGATGTGTATCTTTCGTTCTCCTCGGTTATCTGTATCAACCGCGCGGCAGCCGGACAACACACGGGTAAACGCAACTTCTATGCACCCGAATATTGGCTTGAGGCTTTCGGTCGTGTACAATACGCCGAAATAATCGTTCAGTCGTTGCAAGTTATTCCTGGAGAGGAATATGGTCGTGTGGTAAATGCTGTGAAAGATTTTGCCAATAATGCCAAAGGTGACCTCGATGATGACTATCTCAATCCTGAAAAAGGGCGTCTCGTACTGCGCATCGGTTTGCCTCTGATGGCCAGTGCAACAGATGACGTAAACAATCTGGCGAAAGCTCTGCATGCCAACTTCAGTCAATTGGCAGCCAAAGGAACCGTAGCTTTAATGGGGCATGGTAATCCCGAAGAGTATGATACTTATAGTGCCAATGTGCGTTATACGCAGTTGGAAGAGGCTTTGCAGAAACTCAACAAGAACTATTATGTAGGAACCGTTGATATGCCCAATAACTTTAAGACTAACGTGTTGCAACGCATGAAGGCTAACGGGGTCAATGATGGAACGGTATATTGTGTTCCGCTCATGTCTATTGCCGGTGACCATACCCACAACGACATGGCCGGCGATGATGCCGAGTTTAACCTGAACAAGGAAAATGGGGAAATGGAAGACACCAGCTGGAAGAAATTCTTTGCCGGAAACAACTACATCTGCAACAACGAGACGATGGTGTTGAAGGGTTTGCTTGACTTTGTTGATATCCGCGACCTGTGGATGCAGCACACCAAGAATGCCGTAGTGGTAGACTACTATCACACGAAGAATCCCGAATAATTCTTTTCATATATAATAATCGACCGCCGACATCCGTTCTGTAATACAGACGGATGTCGGTTTTCGTAATTCAAACACTTTGTCGCTTGTCATCAAATCCCAATCGAACATTAGAAATCGTGGTGATTATGTTCGGATGTTGAGTAGATTGGTTATCGCAAGACAGAGCTGCCTGAATATCTCCGCGGACGAAAGAGAAAAGATTACGGGGTGATACTGTCTGAAAATGAAATTGCATACAATGTAATATAAATCAACTCAAGTTTAAGAATAACAATGAAAAGAATTATCTGCGTTGTAACGGCCATCATGATGGCATTCATCATCAGTTCAAGCTCTATGGCCAACAACATCAATGACAAAAGAAATTCTGTTTCCAATGAAGTACGCCATCAACAGGAAGTAGACAGTATTGTAAAGGCACAGAAGAAGCACTACAAGGTTATCTTGCTCGTAGCTTTCGGTTCGACATGGCAACAGGCGTTCGATTCTTACGATGCAACCATTAAGGCATATAAGGAGGCTTTCCCCATGTATGATGTGCATTTGGCGTTTACTTCAAGGATATGTATCAAGCGGGCAGCCGCAGGACAGAACACTGCGAAGCGCAACTATTATGCACCCGAATACTGGCTTGAGGCTTTCGGTCGTGTGCAATATAATGAAATCATTGTTCAGTCGCTGCAAATCATCCCGGGAGAGGAGTACGGCCGTATGGTGAGTACGATGAAAGATTTTGCCAACAATGCCAAGGGTGCCCTTGACGACAGCTATCTTAATCCTGAAAACGGCCGTCTTGTGTTGCGCCTCGGCAAACCCTTGTTGGCCAATGCAACAGAAGATGTGAACAATTTGGCTAAGGCTTTGCATGCTGAATTCGGCACGTTGGCAGCTAAGGGGGCAGTAACCTTAATGGGACATGGTAATGCCAATGAAGACGAAGCTTATCATGCCAACATGAGATACACTTTGTTGGAGCAGGCTCTGCAACAAATCAGCAAGCATTATTATGTCGGAACTGTCGACACTCCCAACAACTTTAAGACCAACGTGCTACAACGTATGAAGGCCAACGGTATCAACGGCGGAACGGTATATTGTATTCCGCTCATGTCTATTGCGGGAAATCACACCTATATTGACATGGCCGGCGACGATGCCGAGTTTAACCTGAACGGGGAGAACGGAGAGATGGAGAACACCAGTTGGAAGAAATTCTTTGCAGCGAGCAATTATACCTGCAACAACGAAACGATGGTTTTGAAGGGGTTGCTCGATTTTGAAAATATACGTGACCTGTGGATAAAGCATACTCAAGAAGCAATTGTAGTGAACTATCACTATGCAGACGAGCCAAGATAATCCTTTTAATTCAATTATATATGACAGCATCCGACCGGCAATACCGTTGGATGCTGTTTTTCTTTGTTCAAATCAGGTTGGCTTTGTGTATCTAAACGTTCCCAATGTGTAGGGACAGATCCCGTGTCTGTCCGAAAACAACATAACAATGACGAATGGGGAACACTGGATAACGGACAGACACAGGGTCTGTCCCTACATTTTTCGCAGACACAGTTGAAATTACACTACCGAAAGACGTGGATAAGATGTCGTTTAACCCAATTCGGTCATTAGAGACCGTACTGATTATGTTCGTATGTCGAGCAGCTTGTCTGCCTCTTTTGCCAAAGGCGTAGCGGGCTACGCCGAGGAAGAACGGCAGAGAAGATGCTGGCAATCGACCGTAATCAGTCGGTAAGCATCATCTTCAGTGAGTAATGTAGTGTTGGCGGTCTAATGACCGATTTGGGTTAAAGATCCAACAATTCTTGTTTCTCTGACAGAAAAGATTCCACACACTGATTGAAATCAAGCTTCATTCTCTTTGATAGAACAGCCAGCCACCACACGCATTCTCCTATTTTCGAGGGTAAATCTTTTTCATTCTCACTTGGCCAACGACCCTGTTGAGACATAACTAAACGTCCTACAATACCAGCATCCGTAAGGAAAGCTAAGGCATCTTCTTCTATCGACCATATCGAACCATGGTATTTCTGTTCTAATTTCTGATAAGCCTTTCGTATCTTTGCTGACTTATCCTCTACTTCTCTTAAATCCATTTTTATATTTATAGATTATTTGTTATTGCTCTAATAAGGAATGTTTTTTCTTGTCTCACAATTTATTCATGCTTATTGCAAGTTCTTCTCAACCCATTCCTGTAGTTGTTTGTCATCCATGCCTTTGACACGTACAGCAGGTTTCCATGTCACTTCATAATTAATGGATTTGCGAAGATGTTTGTCAGTTTCTCCCGGACCACTTTCCGCAGAAGTAAAGAAGGGGATAATAGTTTTCCCTTTTAGGTTATGTGTTTCGAGAAAGGTATTGATGATATTGGGTGCAATATACCACCAAATGGGAAAACCGAGGAAAACCACATCATAATTTTCCATCTTGTCTACGTTACGAGCTATGCCAGGGCGTGAATTGGGATTGTCTTTCATTTCCACATTTACACGAGCCTTGGGGTTACTCCAGTCAACATCTTCTTCTGTGTAGGGTTGCGCAGCCTCTATACGAAAGATGTCCGCATCAGCCATTTTCGCAATTTTCTCTGCGTAATGCTTTGTTGTGCCCGAATAAGAAAAATAGGCAACAAGAATTTTTTTCTGTTTGTTACTGTTTGCTTGCATGTTTTGTTCCTCCTTGGTGTTTCCTTTGCAACCCACTATCAGCAGAAGGGCTGCAATGATGGTCATCATTTTTTTCATCATATCGTAATATTTTGTCTATATCTGCAAAAGTACTTCTACAGACCGTTGCGACCTTTACACAAAAGTCGGTTATTGTGTACAATTTTACAGAAAAAGATGATGGGTGTATTATTACAATTTACAATTGGTTGAACCCGAAGAAATATGGTCATGGAGAAGACTTCTTGCGTTTGGTAACAGGATGGAAAGCCATGCGATTATCTAAAAAGTAATATTAAAACCGACTTTTGTGTAAAGTGTATTGCTACGTTTCAGATTATCTTTGCACCATAACACCAATAATCATCATCATAAATGGATATGGAAACGATAAGATTGAACAATGGAGTAACAATGCCTAAAATAGGATACGGAGTGTTTCAGGTAACCCCATCGGAAGCAGAGCGATGTGTATGCGATGCGCTTGATGCTGGTTACAGGATGATAGATACGGCTCAGGCCTACGGCAATGAAGAGGGTGTGGGTGCTGCAATCAAGAAAAGCGATGTCAGGCGAGAGGATATTTTCCTTGTTGATAAGATTTGGATGTCAAATTATGAAGGTGCCAATGCTGCTCAAAGTATTGACGATAGCCTTTGCAAACTGGACACGGAATATATTGACCTTATGTTGTTGCACCAGCCGTTCGGCGATCGGTACAATGCTTACCGTGCCTTGCAAGATGCTTTGCAAGCGGGAAAGGTTCGTGCCATAGGAGTAAGCAATTTCTATCCTGACCACCTTATAGACCTTTGTCATTTCATGGATATTATTCCGGCAGTAAACCAAGTGGAAACACACGTGTTCACCCAGCAAATCGAAGCGCGCAAATATATGGACGATTTAGGTGTGCGTCACATGTCATGGGGGCCTTTGGCTGAAGGAAGAAACGGCCTTTTCGATAACGAGACCTTGTCGTCTATCGGAAAGAAATACAATAAAACGGCAGCTCAAGTGGCACTGAGGTATCTGACCCAGCGTGATGTTATTGTCATTCCCAAGTCTATCCGTCGGGAACGAATGGGGCAAAATATCAATATCTTTGATTTTGAATTGTCTGATTCGGATATGAACGAGATTGTAAAGCTGGACACAAAAGAGCCGGTTATTATGGCAAGTCATCATCATCCGGAAACGGTAAAGATGTTTATGGGTTTTGTACCAAGATAAAACAGAGAGCTCTCTTGCAGATTTTGTTCCTCATAAGAGGGAAAGTATAACATCACGGCACACTGTCGTGATGTTTTTCATTGTATATTTTCACTTTCAAAATGAAATCACTATATTTGCCATCACAGTATTATTGAAAGAAGAAATGGCAGCCGAAATATACGATCTGGCAGCAGAACACCATCTGAATAGTCTCGGAACGGATGTATATCCCCGTCATGTAGCACACATTCTCTGCATCCGTGGTTGTTATGATTTTTATTTTGACGGACGACCATTTACGCTAAGCCGCGGTGAGGGAATGATTATTATTGCGCAAAGATTGTTTGAGCGGAAAGCTGCATCAGATGATTTTGAGGCCATATGTATATATGCTTCACCCGTTTTCCTTGAAAGATGTACTCCTCGAAGCAATTATGGAATCAAGGGTTCATTAGCTTTGTATTCTTGTCCGGTAATGCAAATGGAAAAAGAGCAGTTTGACCGGATGAGACACAATTTCCTTTTATTGGAAAGATGTTTGAAAAATGATGGCCATCTGTTTTATGATGAGATGATAGCATGTGCTACTCAAATGATGATTTTGAACTTCTTCGATGTACATGCATCCCATAATGGACTTGCAAACATTCCCTTCCAAGATGCCGACATAATCGCGCGTTTCATGCAAATATTAGAACGTGGAGACTACATAAAGAATCGTGAAGTAAGTTATTATGCCAACGAATTATGTGTCACCCCAAAATATCTCTCTGAAGTTTGTAAATCGGTGAGTGGGAAAACAGCCAATTACTGGATTACACGTTTTGCGGTCATTCATATCCGCCGTTTACTCCAACAAAAAGAAATATCCTTTACAAAGATTTCCGATATGTTCGGCTTTTCTTCGTCCGCATACTTCAGTCGGTTTGTTCAGAAGCATCTCGGAACATCACCAACCAACTTTCGCAAATAATGATATTCTTTCAAGAGCTGTAGTTTGCCTGCATCTATCCGTATTCATCGCTTACATAAAGGGAAAGAAAAATTAAATTGTAGACAAGTTATTTCCTGACAGTTAAGCATCGTTACCAAATTGACATGAGTACCGGCGAATTCAAAAAAGCAAGACATGTAGCAAGCCCCTTTTGTATATTGATGCACGGATTTTGGGAAAGGCAGCTGTCAGCAGCCCTGTGGTGGCATATATTCATCAGGCTGATATGGCATTGATTTGATACCGGGCATTGGTAGCATCCGTACCAACGACTGGTACTGTGGCTACCAATGCTTGGTACGTGCCGTACCAAACGTTGGTACGATGGTGACTCCTTTTCGTACTGTTTCTTCAGAATGCCTTGTTTAACCCAATTCGGTCATTAGAGACCGTTCTGATTTTGTTCGTATGTCAAGCAGATCGTCTGTCGGCTTTGCCGAAGGCGTGGCGGGCTACGCCGAGGAAAACCGACAGAGAATCTGCCGACAAACGGACGAAAGCGGTCGGGAAGCAATATCTTCAGCGAGGAATGCAACCTTGGCGGTCTAATGACCGATTTGGATTGAAGTGGAACCTGTGGTTTCTGTGGAAATGAAAGGTCATGTTTCCCACGGCAACAAGTGCCAGTGCATTTGCCTAAAAGCGACTTCTTGATACCCTCCGATTGGCCATCAGGCTGCCAAGGCTACATTTCCCTCAGTGTATATATTGCCATCATGGCATCAGAAACATACAAAAGTTGTCTGTCATACGAAATCATTCTGCCACTTTTCTCCTGCGAATGCAGTGATAGTTGTTCGTATTTCTTTGTTCCTCAATACTATATCTATAAAGGAAACATGCAATTGGTGCGCTACGTTCGTACCAGATTACGTCCGGCGTCGATGCGCAGAAAGATAAATAGAAGAATAGTAAAGCCCCATAGCGAGGAGCCGCCATAGCTGAAAAACGGCAGGGGGATGCCGATGACTGGTGTAAGGCCAAGCACCATGCCCACATTGATGAAGACGTGGAAGAGGAAGATGCTGAGTACACAATATCCATAGATGCGTCCGAAACGGAAAGGTTGACGCTCGGCAAGTTTAATTAATCGTAAGATAAGGGCAAGGAAAAGGAGCAGCACTCCGGCAGCACCGACGAAGCCTTCTTCCTCTCCCACGGTGCAGAAGATAAAGTCTGTGTCTTGTTCGGGTACAAACTTGAGTTTCGTCTGTGTGCCGTTGAGAAAACCTTTGCCCGCCAGTCCGCCCGAACCAATGGCTATCTCACTTTGGTGGACATTGTATCCTGCGCCCGATAAGTCTTCTTCCAACCCAAGAAGTACGTTGATACGGACGCGTTGGTGTGCACCCATGACCTCATTGAGTACATAGCTGGCAGAAAAGAAAAACAAGACCGAACCCAATGTGAAAGCAGCAATGAGCAGGTAACTCTTGACACGCCTGCCCATACCCTGATACAAAAGGTAGAATATCAGGGCAACGCACAAGGCAACCTGAATCCATATCGTATCAAAGGGAATGACAAATTTGGAAAACAGAAGGGCAAGAATGCTGATGCCAAAAGTATAAAGGGCAATGCGAATAGCCTGCTTCTTATCGTGGCAATAGATATAAACCAAAGCCGAAGAAAAGAGTTGTACAAGCAGCAGAACGATGAATTGCCCTGACGATGTAGGTGTATCCCAAAGCATGACATCCTCAAAGCGGATGCCTACGACGAAATATACAATCATGGCCACTCCCGTAAAAAGGACGCTTCCGGTCATTCCCTCACGATAGAACATGAGGAAAAAGGCCAGATAGACCAGTGCAGAACCTGTCTCTTTCTGCATGACGATGAATAACATGGGTAACAACACGATGGCACATGCTGCAAAGAAATGCTTCCAACTGTGAATAGTGAAGCCATATGTACTCATAAACTTGCTTACGGCAAGGGCTGTGGCAAACTTGGCGAACTCGGCCGGCTGCAAACGTAAAGGGCCTAAGACGAGCCATGAACGTGAACCCTTGATTTCATGGGGATTGAAGATGGTGGCAAAAAGCAGCAGCAATAGTACGGCAAATATAACGTAGGCGAAGGTGTCGTAAATACGGTCGTCGAGCAACAAGAGGACAAATCCCAGACAGATGGACGTTCCAATCCACACAATTTGCATGCCGGAGCGGGTGTCGAGGCTGAAAATGTCGGCATCGCCATACGAATAGCCGGCACCGCATACGCTTACCCATCCAAAGACGAGCAAGGCAATATAGATGGCAATCGTCCACCAGTCAAGCGAACGTAGCACGCCGGGTTGTTTCCTATCTGTCTGCATTACCATAATACAAATGTTTCTTTTGCATGGTGGAAGCCCGTCCGGCTGAGCCGGCGGAAAGTTTGCCGTGAATGAATTGTTCCATCATGAGCGAGCCGATGGGGACAGCCATGTCTGCGCCGAACCCTCCGTTTTCTACATATACGGCAATGGCTATCTTCGGACTTTCCATCGGAGCAAAACCCATGAATATGGAATGGTCTTGTCCTTTGTTCTGTGCTGTTCCTGTCTTGCCGCAAACTGCATAGTCACCACGGTTGGCCGAGCTGCAGGTTCCTCCTGTCACGGCGCGTCGCATTCCCTCCACGACCATTTCGTATGCCGCACGGTTGGCCTTGGTATAGTGTCGACGGGTGTACAAAGTGTCAAGTTTCTGTCCCTTGATGTGTTTCACCACATGTGGCACGATATAGTAACCGCGGTTGGCAATGGTAGCACCGAGGTTGGCAATCTGCAAGGGAGTGAGGTTGACTTCCCCCTGCCCGATGGAGATACTGATGACAGTCAGTCCGTTCCAGCTCTTTTTGTATGCCTTGTCATAGTACTCAGCATTGGGAATCAAGCCTCTCTTCTCTCCCGGAAGGTCAATGCCCAGAGGATAGCCGAAGCCCATGCTGACCATATAGTCACGCCATACGTTCATGGCGGTTTGCGTGTTCTTGTATCGTTTGCGGTTGTTGAACATGTAGTACAGTCCCCAACAGAAGTAGGCATTGCATGATGTACCAAGGGCTGGTACTAAATTGATAGGTGCTGCATGGCCGTGGCAACCCACATGGAGACTTCTGAAATTGAAGCCGCGTGGACAAGGGAACATCGTTCCGCCAGTGACAATTCCCTCTGAAAGGAATGTGAGGGCCTGCGATGTCTTGAAAGTAGACCCCGGAGGATATTGCCCCATAATCGAACGGTTCAGCAAGGGCTTCAATCTGTTGCGTGAAAGGGCTATATGGTTTTTGCCCCTTTGTCTTCCAATCATCAGTCTTGGGTCGTAGGTCGGCGAGGAGACCATGCACAATACTTCGCCCGTGGCAGGCTCAATGGCAACAATGCTTCCCACCTTTCCTTCCATCAGACGTTCGCCCAGGGCTTGCAAGTCGAGGTCGATGCTTAAAGTCAAATCCTTGCCGGGTACTGGACGCGTGTCAAACTTGCCATTTTGATAACTTCCTTGTATGCGTCCGTGAGCATCACGCAGTAGTATCTGTACTCCTTTCGTTCCTCTCAGTTCTTTCTCATACTGTCGTTCGACACCCAATTTGCCGATATAGTCGCCCGGTTGATAATAGTCGTCTTTCTCTATGTCGACAAGGGATGTCTCGGCAACATCACCTAAAATGTGTGCTGCGTATGGATATTCATATTGCCGAATGCTTCTTTTCTGAATGTAAAAGCCCGGAAAGCGGAACATCTTTTCCTGAAAGACGCTAAACTCGCGGTCGGAGAGCTGACTCATAAACAACTGTTGCGTGTAACGTGAATACCCCGGATTCTTGCTTCGGTCTTTGATGTCTGCCATCCGTTTGATAAAATACTCCTTGGTAATATTCAACGCATTGCAAAATTCCGTTGTATCCAGACGTCCGCTCTCTTCGTTCATTACGACCATAATGTCATAAGATGGCTGGTTGTAGACGAGCAATTTGCCGTTTCGGTCTGTTATAACGCCTCTTGAAGGGAACTCTATCTTTTTTTGAAAGGCATTTGAGTCGGCATTCTTTTTGTAGTCATCGCTCATGATTTGAAGCGTAAACAGCCGTATGATGTAGATTACTACGATGGTAATGGTTACGCCGGCAATGACATACTGTCGTTTCTCAAGTTCGTAGTCTTTCATGACAATTTCTTGCTCCTTACGCTTTCAATGACGAAGACAAGTGCCAACGTGAGCACCGAACTGCCTCCCACACACTTCAACCATTGCAACCAGTTGAAGAAATTGAAGGCTTCCAGAGAGAAAAACACGATACAATAAACTACGATAAGTATCGAAGCATAGCAGAAATAGGAAATAATGCCCAGTGAACGTACCGTTGGCTTCATGTCATCGGGACTGTCTCGCTGGATAAACAAGCTAAAAATTGCAGGCTGGATGAATGCAATAAAGGTCATGGAAGCCGACGCAACGCCTGGTGTGTTATTCATCGTGTCCATCGCCAAACCCAAGAGAAAACTCCATACAAGCATTGCCCATCGGGCATAATTGCGTCGGAAGAGCATGGTAAAGTAAACATAAAGCAGCGGTGTGGCACAATCGAACAGGTGAATGTGATTCAAAAATAGTGCCTGCACTAAACAGATGAAGACAAAAAGACCAATGCGCTTAAAGAAATCAGGCTTCATACAGTTTCCTTTCTCATTTCTTCTGGTTGTTCTGTTGCGGTTTGATGGAGTCTTGTGCAGTTCTGAGCAATTCCAGGCGTTCAGCGATAGAAGCGTCATCAATCACACATACATCCCTGAGCCTGCCGAAATCTGTCGACAAGCGTATTTGAAGGCGATACGAAAGTCCATCGGGAGAATTGAAGATATTGATGACTTTTCCCACAAGTATCCCCGGAGGAAAGACTGACGAAAAGCCGCTTGTCACGATTTCGTCACCTTTTCTGAACCTTGCATGACGTGGAATGTCGTCCAGATAAGCAATATCTGAAGGAGGATTTTTCCAATGCAAATAGCCAAAATATCCTCTCCCCTTGATAGAACAGCTTAAATTCGACTTCATGTTAAGCAACGGAATGACCACGGAATAATGTTGTGATGTCAGATAGACAATGCCGACTACTCCCATGCCACAGGCTACTCCCATGTCTTTTCTTACTCCGTCAGCTTCTCCTTTATCAATCGTTATGAGATTGTCAGAACGATTGATGTAGTTGTCTACGACCTTTGCAGGTATCAGTTTGAACTGATTGAGCAGGGGCATCTGCCCTTTTCGGTAGGCGGCAGTGTCTTTTTCGGCCTTGTCGTCTGTCAAGCGGCCTTCCAGCAACCTTAACTGTTGTTCCAGTTGCAGGTTCCTTGCCGTCAGTTGTTTGTTGAGTCGGCTTAGATTAAAATACGATTCAATGCTTGCATTGACCTCATGCAGACTGCCAGCCACATAGTTTGCTGACGAAAACCATACGCTTCCTTGATAGCTGTTATGCTGAAACAGCAACACCAAACTGACGACTTCGAGTGCAACGAAGACGAACCAATAGTTGTATTTGGCTAAAAATTCTAACAGGTTGCGCATGTTTGGTTACCATGTTTCCGTTTATACATCGTTGTTTGCATCACCTTTTCGCCCCTTGGGGGTGAAGCCGACGATGCAAACAGGCTTTATCAGAGCCGGAGCTTATCTCATCAAGAATGAGAAACGGTCGATATTTTTCAGGGCAATGCCCGCTCCCTTGGCCACACAGTGTAACGGATCTTCAGCTATTCGGAACTGAATGTTGATCTTGTCGGTCAATCTCTTGTCCAGTCCACGCAGCAAAGCTCCTCCTCCGGTGAGGTAAATGCCGTTGTGTACAATGTCAGCATACAGTTCAGGAGGTGTATTTTCAAGGGCGGAAAGCACAGCAGTCTCAATTCTTGCCACGGTTTTGTCCAGACAATGGGCTATCTCCTGATAGCATACAGGCACTTCCATCGGCAAAGCCGTTATGCGGTTGGGGCCGTGAACGATATAGTCTTCAGGAGCATTTTCGCCCAAGTCGGTCAGAGCAGAACCCACATTGATTTTGATTCGTTCAGCCATGCGCTCGCTGACTTTCACGTTGTGCTGACGGTTCATGTATTCCTGAATGTCAGCCGTCAAGTCGTCTCCGGCTACTTTGATTGAGTTGTTGGACACGATACCACCCAATGAGATAACGGCAATTTCCGTCGTACCGCCACCAATGTCAACAATCATGTTGCCTTCGGGTGCTTCTACGTCGATGCCGATACCAATAGCAGCGGCCATCGGTTCAAAAATGAGGTACACATCGCGGCCGTCTGCATGTTCTGCACTGTCTCTAACGGCTCTCAGTTCCACTTCCGTACTTCCTGAAGGAACGCCAATCACCATCCTCAACGACGGAGAATAAAAGCGACTTCCTGTATGAACCATCTTGATTAAACCACGCATCATCTGCTCACACGCCGTAAAATCAGCGATTACTCCATCACGAAGCGGACGGATGGTGCGGATATTGTCGTGTGTCTTTTCATACATCATCTTGGCCTTTTCGCCCACGGCTATCATCTTGTCCGTGCGCCTGTCCAGCGCAACAACTGATGGCTCGTCTACCACTATCTTGTCGCCGCTGATGATAATGGTGTTGGCTGTGCCAAGATCCATCGCAATTTCTTGTATAAAAGAGAAAAATCCCATGTCTACTTGTTTCTGTTATAGCTATAATTTCTTTGTTTTCTGTTGGTTGCCCGACGGACTTTCATGCTATTTGGCTTTGTTTGGTGAACCACCGTTTTGCGCTTTCCGAAAGGCAAATATCTGGTTTGCAGGCCTTTGTTAGTGTTTTCCGCCAAACCATCCGGCAATGGCAGAGTCATAATGACTGCTCACTTCAAAAGCACGCAGAGCAAAGTTGCGTCTGTCTTCGAGGGTAGTTTTGGCGCCGTTCTTATTCAAAATGTCCAGCAGAAGTTTATATTCTGACTTACTCGGCACGATAACCACATCGTTGAAGTTCTTTGCCGCCGCCCTAATCAGCGATATACCACCAATGTCTATCTTCTCGATGATGTCTTGCTCGGTTGCCTTTTCATCGGCGACAGTCTGCTCGAAAGGATACAAATCTACCACTACGAGGTCGATTTCTCCGATTTCGTACCGTGTCATTTGTTCTCTGTCTCCGGCTTCATCTCTGCGAGCCAGTATGCCTCCGAATATTTTTGGGTGCAAAGTCTTTACCCGTCCGCCGAGAATAGAGGGATAAGATGTCACGTCTTCTACGGCTTTGCACGGATAACCCAGCGATTCAATAAACTCTTTCGTACCTCCAGTGGAAAGGAATGCGACGCCCTCTGCGTGAAGTTTGGCAAGCAAGTCGTTCAATCCTTCTTTATGAAAAACCGATACCAAGGCGGTTTTTATCTGTTTTGTTTCTGCCATTTTATTTGCTTACATGTCATGTATTAAGAGCGCAAAGTTACAAAAAAAGGATGGATAAGTGTCTTTCCTTTTCGTTTTTTTTTATTTCTTTGATAGTGAGAGCAATAATAACAGCTTCTTGTTCCTAATCAGTTCGCATGCCACTGAAGGCTTTTTTATGCGTTCTGTGCGAATATTTATTCGTTGGATTGTCGTCTTTCAAAGCATTATCTACTTTTTGGCATGATGTCATTCCATAGTTGTTCACTTGTTGATGGTATGTCTTCAGGCTCTACCTGCTTATCTGTGATTTGATGAATGTTCGAGATGCAGTACATGAAGTTTGTACTTTCATTCTTTCATGTAACACCAATCTAAATTTATTCCGAAAATCCTAATGATGTCAACAGAGAATTTATTCGACATGCAAAGGCAATATTTCATTGATAATTAACCTGAGTTCGGTGAATTATAAGTGTTTGTAAATTTATTGATTAGCGAAGAAACACAGTTTCTGATGAACGATTTGAAATTACAGAAAGCACAGGTTGCACCCCCCACGGGACGTTTTTGGGAAACAGTACGGAAAGGTTTCGTCATCGTACCAACCATTGGTACTCACGCTACCAAGCACTGGTACGGAGCGTACCGGCCATTGGTACACGTCGTACCAACGACTGGTATTTATTCCATGCAGTATCATTCTCATGGTTATATGCCGCCATTGGGCTGTTTATCGCTGTTTTCCGAGAAAGCCGTGCATCTATATCCAAGGACTATTGATACACAGTTCGTTTTTTTGAATTCATCGAATTCACGTTAATTAGATGATTAATCAACAGACAAATATTGGTTGGTGAAAATGGCGGAAAGAAAAAAGGAATGGTAGTTTTTTAACTGGGAAAAGCCTGAAAGTTTATTGCTTCTTGCATGGTATGACCTCTTACGTCGTAAAAAGAAAATTCTTTTGGATGTCATCTTGTATTTTGTTAGGGATACCAAATAAACTGTCCGTCATCGACATCATGTCAATGACGGACAGTTCTTTTGTTGAGCATAAGGTACATTGTGTTCAAAACCAATCTGTTTACAAAGCAAATGACACCTCATGCAAGTGCTTGCACAGTCGAATTGAAGGTATGTGCCTTTGTTTTTCTGCCTACATCAGTTCGACTGAACGCTTTAGGAAAGCATCAAGAGCAGCTCCTTTGAGCATTCCGTTTTGAAGCAACGCCAAGTCGATGAGCTGGTGTACAAGCGGATTTTCTTTTGCATATGTCGCCAAGATGTCACGGCGGTTGTCACGTTGTTGCTTAATTTCGTCTTGCAAACGGCTCATCTCGTCTTTCTCTTCCTGCGTGATTTCATCCGCTTTCTTCTTCTCCTGCAACTGTCTTACTGCTGCCAGACGGGCTTCTTTGCCTTTGATTTCGGCATCAACAGGCTTCAGCTGTTCGCTGCATTTTCCGTTGACGTCTCCGATAATCTTCTTGATGAGCGGATGATCGTGGTTCAACACCATGCTGAAAGTATCGGGCATTTGGGCATAGAAGTTCATACCGCTTTGGAAGCGGCTCATGTCTTTCATCCTTCTCATGTATTCGCTCTGGGTCACGATAACAGGGAATGCCGCTTCACCCAGCCCGCTTACCGATACCATAAACTCTGTTTTGTCTATCTTTGGCAGTTGTGATGTAAAGGCTTCTGACAAATTGTCGCGTTCCTCTGTTGGTATTTCACTGTCTTTGTTGTCTTCCTTAATTATCAAGTGGTCGATAACATCGGCATCGACACGTGTAAAACGACTTTTCTCCAACTTCTGTTCAAGCATCGAAACAAGTGGTGTGTCTAGGTCTCCGTCAAGCAACAACACGCTGTAACCTTTCTCCTTGGCTGCCTCGATGTAAGCATACTGCTCCTCTTTATTGTTGGCATACAGATAAATGATGTTGCCATCCTTGTCGGTTTGGTTGTCTTTGATGAGCTGCTGGTACTCTTCATAGGTAAAATACTTTCCGTCAACATCTTTCAAGAGGGCAAAATCCTTGGCACGATCGTAGAAATCTTCCTGCGAGAGCATGCCGTAATGAATGAATATCTTAAGATGGTCCCACTTCGATTCATAGTCTTTCCTATCCTCCTTGAACAAGGAATTGAGGCGGTCGGATACTTTCTTCGTGATGTAAGAAGAAATTTTCTTCACGTTGGCATCACTTTGCAGGTATGAGCGGCTGACGTTAAGCGGAATATCGGGGCTGTCTATCAAGCCATGCAACAATGTCAGAAACTCCGGCACGATGCCCTCTACCTGATCGGTGACGTACACCTGATTGCAATAGAGTTGGATGCGGTTGCGATGCAAGTCGATGTTGGAGTGGATTCGCGGGAAATAAAGTATACCCGTAAGGTTAAACGGATAGTCTACATTCAGGTGTATCCAGAAGAGCGGTTCGTCCATCTGCATGGGGTAAAGTGTGCGGTAGAACTGCTTGTAATCCTCATCCTTGAGCGTACTTGGTGCCTTTGTCCACAGAGGTTCAACGCTGTTGATGATGTTGTCTTCCTCCGTTTCTACCTGTTTGCCTTCTTTCCACTCAGTCTTTTTGCCGAATGCAACAGGTACGGGCATAAATTTGCAGTACTTGCCGAGCAAACTTTCTATCTTGTGTTTGTCAAGAAACTCCTTGCAATCATCATCAATATGGAGTACGATGTCGCTTCCTCTGTCGGCTTTTTCAACTGGTTCGATGCTGTACTCAGGACTTCCGTCGCAGCTCCATTTCACTGCTTGCGCATCATCCCGGTAGCTTTTGGTGATGATTTCTACTCTTTTGCTTACCATGAAAGCGGAATAGAAGCCCAAACCAAAGTGTCCGATGATGGCATTGGCATTGTCTTTATACTTGTCGAGGAAGTCGTTTACGCCTGAAAATGCTATCTGATTGATGTATTTCTCTATTTCTTCTTCGGTCATTCCGATACCTTGATCGCTGATGGTCAATGTTCCGGCTTTCTCATCAAGTGAGATACGGACGGTCAGATTGCCCACTTCTCCCTTGAAGTCGCCCTTCTCTGCAAGTGTCTTCAGCTTTTGCGTGGCATCGATGGCATTGGAAACCATTTCCCGAAGGAAAATTTCATGGTCTGAATATAAGAACTTTTTGATGACGGGGAAAATGTTCTCGGTAGTAACCCCTATATTTCCTGTTTTCATAATTAAATAGAGTTTATACCCTACCATATAGCAAAAGACGTGCCAAAAATGGGCTTCTCGTCAAAAAAGAAACATTACTTTGATTTTTTGTTTGTCTCTTTTTGATTTTTCTTCCCTTGTCCGACAGGAGAAGACAGTAGTCCATACAGCTTGTTGCGAAGATGCTGTACGCCCCCAATGGCATTTGGCTTTATGGCAAAAAATAGCTTCTTGCTGTTCAAAAAGGATTTCTTTGGGGCAAGAGGTTGGCTGATTCGTTTTTTTTGTATACATTTGCATATTCGTTACGATGACTTATAGACAAATGGAGAGCAGAACAACACCTTTGCTGGGAATGAACCTTGACAGGCTGAAAGGCGTGGCAACAGCGTTGGGTATGCCTGCTTTTACAGGCAAACAAATAGCCGAATGGCTCTATAAACGACATGTGACGAGCATAGACGAGATGACAAATATCTCGAAAAACAACCGTGAACTACTTGCAGAGCATTACGAAATAGGATGCCAGCCGCCAATAGAAAGCCAGCATTCAGCAGACGGAACCATCAAATATCTTTTCCCAACGCAAGACGGAAAGTCAGTAGAGACGGTCTATATACCCGACGGAGACCGTGCAACACTGTGTGTTTCGTCTCAGGTGGGTTGTAAGATGAACTGCCTTTTCTGCCAGACGGGCAAGCAGGGATTTGAAGGAAACCTGACTGCCACTGACATTTTGAACCAGATTTACAGTCTACCTGAAAGAGAAAAGCTGACCAACGTAGTTTTCATGGGACAGGGAGAGCCGATGGATAATTTGGACAGTGTGCTGCAAGCAACCGGCATTCTGACCTCTCAGGAGGGCTATGCATGGAGTCCCAAACGAATAACGGTTAGCTCGGTAGGGGTGAAATCCAAGCTGAAACGCTTTATAGAAGAAAGCGATTGTCATTTGGCCATTTCCTTGCATACACCGTTTGCCGAAGAAAGAGCCATGCTGATGCCAGCCGAGAGAGCCATGCCGATTGCAGAGATAGTGGAGTTGGTGAGCCAATACGACTTCCTGCACCAGCGCAGACTTTCTTTTGAATATATCGTTTTTGGTGGCCTGAATGATACAAAGGCACATGTTAATGCTCTCATCCGGTTGCTCAAGGGCTTGGAGTGCAGAATCAATTTGATTCGTTTTCATCCTATTCCCGATGTAAACCTACGTGGGGCAAGTGAAGAAAAAATGGAAATGATGAGGGATGAACTGACCCGAAACGGAGTCTTTACTACTATTCGAGCCAGTCGTGGGCAAGACATTTTCGCTGCTTGCGGCCTGCTTTCCACTTCAAAGAAGCTGCAACGATGAACGCAAAATGTCTGTTTGGACTCATCATATTGATACTTACAGCTTGCAACGAAGGTTCTCCTTTACAACCCAGAAGCGGCGGAAGACCTTACGAAGTTCTGCTCGTGAATGATACAGACGGCATTGTTTATCGTGAATTGGACGCCGACATGGAGGGTTTGCCTCAGTCGGAACCCTCGTTTGACATCTCGCCGATTGCCCGGGGACAGTTTACCAAGACGGCCAAGTTGGCTCGTAACATTGTCATGGTTGACATTGACGGACGCAAATATAGCCAAACGCGCATACGGTATGAGAAAGACCGCTACGCACGTCCGCAAATGATAGCATACATCAACAGCCCTTCGGCAGGCGATATGGAGAAAACCATGCTGCAAAACGGTGGCAAGATGCTGCGAGACCTGTTGACCAGAGCGGAAATAAACCGCCGTATCAGACAACTTGAAGAGGCTCATCAGTTGAAGGCAGAGCGAATTATCAGGCAGATGTTTGGCATCGACATGAGAATTCCTGTAGAGCTGACGGCAATGAAAAAGGCAAAAAACTTCGTATGGTTGTCCAACAACTCTGTAGC
Organism: Prevotella sp.; assembly: GCA_034183335.1. Taxonomy (GTDB): domain Bacteria; phylum Bacteroidota; class Bacteroidia; order Bacteroidales; family Bacteroidaceae; genus Prevotella. The sequence goes on along the minus strand of JAXFLJ010000047.1, from coordinate 70,330 downwards.
TGGCATGCAAAACCTGTGCGTGTTTACTGTACCTCTGCACGGCAATGACACGGATATGATAGACAGTGTGCTGCATAAAAACATCAAGGGAGAAACCGATATGATGTTTATGCGTGTTGCAAATAAAAGCCTGAAATGGCATAGGAGTATGGAAAGAGGGCAGGTCGTGACCATAGGGCGAGGGCTATGGGAGATGCGGGGGGATGCCATGGGAGGGCCGATGGTGGTGAGAATGCTGCATGGAAAATCCACAAAGACTTTTATCCTGACCTTTGTTTACGCCCCCGAATCAAAAAAAAGAAACACGACAAGGGCATTGGAAGCATCGCTCTACACCATCAAGCCGCATAAGGCTGATAAACGAAAAGAAACCCAAAAGTCGCCCAAAGAAGCGTGACAGGCATCTTGCAGGGAGGTGACAAAACAATATATAAAGAACTTATACAATGACAGAAAACAGAAAAATACGTGTGGCACTAACCCACGGAGACACAAACGGTATTGGGTATGAACTCATCTTCAAGGCATTTGAAGACCCCATGATGTTCGACCTTTGCACTCCCATCATCTACGGTTCGCCAAAGGTGGCCGCATACCATCGCAAAGCACTTGAGTTGGACGCTAATTTCACCATCATCTCCAAAGCAGAGGAAGCGCAAGAGGGGAAGCTAAACCTGCTCACTGCTATGGAAGAGGAAATGAAAGTAGACTTGGGGCAAGTATCAAAAGAGGCTGGTCGGGCTGCTGCCAAGGCTCTCGAACAAGCTATGGTGGATTATCATGCCGGTTTGTACGATGTGTTGGTGACATTGCCTGCAAATATTTCGACCATGAAGGGCGAGCATTTCAATTATGCTTCTCAAACTGATTTCATTTCGTTTGCGGTCAATCAAAAGGGAAAAGCCATGAAGATATTGGTCTACAATGGCTTGAGAATAGCCCTTGCAACAGATGACATGCCTTTGGCCGATGTTCCTTCGCACATCACCAAGGAGGTGATAGTAGAGAGAGCTACGACCCTTTTCCAGACGCTCAAACGTGATTTTTTCGTGTCTAATCCACGCATTGCAGTACTGGCGCTCAATCCTGATGACGGACAAGGTGGATTCCAAGGCCGTGAAGAGAAAGAAATCATTGTTCCGGCCATTGCCGAACTGAGTGAGAAACACATCAATACATTCGGACCTTATGCTGCCGATGACTTCTTTGGTAATCATGTCTACAATGCTTTTGACGGCATATTGGCCATGTATGACGAGCAAGCCAATGTTCCGTTCAAGTTGCTCTCTGATGAGCAGGGACTTGAAGTGACGGCGGGTTTGCCGATTGTCCGAACGGCTTTGCACATCAATGCGCCGCATGACAAGGCAGGAAAGAATGTCTCTGACGAGAACTTGCTCCGCAAAGCAATCTATATTGCCATCGACAACTTCCGTCATCGCATCCAATACGACGAGCCAATGGCCAATCCTTTGAAGAAACTGTATCACGAAAGACGGGATGACAGCGAGAAGGCAAGGTTTAATGTGCCGAAGAAACAGGAAAACAAAGACTAACATCAAGTAAAGAAACGACAGATGAAGAAGAAATATCAGAATGGATTTTTCTTTTTCGGGCTTGCCTTGTTGGCCCTGATGCTCTCGCAACTTGACTTTGCAGAAGTATGGAATGGTCTGCGGAGGGCTGGTTATTGGTTTTTTGCCGTAGTGGCCTTGTGGCTGTTCCTGTACCTGTTCAACACCTTTACATGGTACATTATAATAAAGGCGTCGGGTTCACAGACAAACAGAGAGGCAAGCGGAGAAGAACAAACAGAAGATGGAAAGTCTCAAACGGAAAGGAAGAAAAAGCCTGTTTCATTTGCATGGCTGTATAAAATAACGGTATCTGGCTTTGCCCTGAATTATGCTACACCAGGCGGTTTGATGGGGGGGGAGCCTTATCGCATCATGGAATTGTCGCCAAAGATAGGCTCGGAACGTGCTTCTTCATCGGTGATACTGTTTGCCATGACTCACATTTTCAGCCATTTCTGGTTTTGGTTGTTCTCTATTGCCCTCTATTTGCTCACCCGTCCGCTCAACTTTTTCATGGGAAGTATCCTCGTTGCTACCGGATTGTTTTGCTGTTTGGGTGTATGGTTCTTCATTTCGGGCTATCGGAAAGGACTGGCCAACCGTGCCTTGAACTTGCTTCGGCACTTTCCGTGGATTAGCAAATGGGCAACGGAGTTTATCAACCGCAACAAAGCTCGCCTTGATGAGATAGATAAACAGATAGCAGCTTTACACAAACAATCCCCAAAGACATTTTTCACTGCGGTTATTTCTGAACTTGTGTGTCGCATTCTATCTGCACTTGAAGTCTATTTCATCCTCCTTGTGCTCTATCCGAGTGTAGACTACGGAGCATGTATTCTCATCATAGCCTTTACGACACTTTTTGCCAATCTCTTGTTCTTCATGCCTTTGCAGATAGGTGGACGCGAGGGCGGCTTCATGATGTCAATAACAGCCCTGTCTATGACCGTTAGTGACAGTATTTTTGTGGCTCTTATCGTTCGTATCCGTGAACTGATTTGGACGGCTATAGGACTTTTGTTGATTAAATGGGACAAAAAGGGACGGACGGTATAAACGCATGCAAAACTTTACGGATGAGTGTTTTTCATGTGAAATCTCGTTGCACGAGTCAGTAGATGGACTAAAACCCATTCGTTTCGTTCACATGATTGAATGTGGAGAACGAGTTCTTGTGGTTGCATATTTCCTCACCGAATCCGGCTTAAGTTGTCGCATGATTCATCCAAGGTGTCGTATGACAATCGTACCAACGACTGGTACGAACCGTACCAATGATTGGTAGTGTCGCTACCAGTGCTTGGGACGGACACTACCAACCATTGGTAGTAACAGAGTTGGGATTATTCCTTCAGGTGTTTAATTCCAATCGGTCATCAGAAACCATACTGATTTTGTTTGAATGATGAACAGATGGGTTGTCGTTTTGTTGAAAGCGTAGCGGGTTGCGCCCAAGGATAACGACAGGCAAGATGCCGATAAGCAGACGGAGAGCAAAATCATCAGCCGAAAAGGTAAGTCTTAGCGGTTTAATGACTGATAAGTAGATGAAAAATACAGAATAAATTTGTAGCCTCGTCGTCGGCAATCATTGTTAGGTTCTTTTGATTTTGACTTGTTTTCTTGCTATCATGTTGCAAAGTATCAGCGTTTTCGTCATCTTCTTTTGAAGGCTTCCTGATGATGATTCTGTATGTTTCTTGCACGAGATGCAAATCCATTGTCAAAAAAATAGCATGCCAATATTGCAGTCATCTCATAAAAAATACGTAATTTTGTCACCCAATGAACGAGACGGAATTACAGAAAATAAAACAAAGATATAACATCGTAGGCAACTGCGATGGACTAAATCGTGCGCTCGACGTGGCCATGCAGGTGGCATCCACAGACTTAAGCGTGTTGATTATGGGTGAAAGCGGCGTGGGAAAGGAAATCATTCCGCGCGTGATTCACGACAACTCTCCGCGTCGGCGTGAGAAGTATTTCGCCATTAACTGCGGTTCTATACCAGAAGGAACTATAGACAGTGAACTGTTTGGACATGAAAAAGGTTCGTTTACGGGGGCTATCGGGGAGAGTGAAGGTTACTTCGGCGTTGCCAACAAGGGTACGATATTTCTCGATGAAGTAGGGGAGTTGCCTCTTGCCACGCAAGCCCGTTTGCTAAGAGTACTCGAAACGGGAGAATATATACGTGTGGGAGGACAGCAAATCATGAAGACGGATGTTCGCATTGTGGCTGCCACAAACGTGAATATGCAAAAGGCCATCAGTGAAGGACGTTTTCGTGAAGACTTGTATTACCGTCTTAATACTATTCCTATTCAGATACCGCCACTCAGGGAACGTGGAGAGGACATTGCATTGTTGTTTCGTTTGTTTGCCATGCAGATGGCGGAGAAATACCATACGCCCAAAATTACCCTCACAGAAGAGGCAAAACAGATGCTTCTCCGCTATAAATGGCCGGGAAATGTTCGGCAATTAAAAAACATTACAGAACAAATGTCTGTTTTGAGTGAGAACAGGCAGATAGATGTGGAGACGCTCCGGCATTTCATTCCGGCCGACCCTGACAGCACACAGCTTATTCCCATCAATACCGGGGGGACTCATTCTTATGAAAGCGAGCGAGAGATTCTATACAAAATTCTCTACGAATTGCGTGGCAATGTTAGTGACTTGAGACGTGATATGAACAGTCTGAGAAAACAACTGGATGATGCACAGACCATCAATGCCAAAGTTGCAGAAATCAGTCAGCAACTGCCTGCTATCTCCACACCTGCTACTCATCGGGTGGAAGAGGCAGAAGCAGAAGAAATCTCTGAAACGGAAACGCTTAACTTGAGCGATTTGGGACGGCAAATGGTTATGAAAGCACTTGAACGCAATGGTGGAAACCGCAAACGGGCAGCATTGGAGTTGGGAATATCTGACCGTACATTGTACCGTAAACTTAAGCAATACGGACTGGATAAAAAAGAAGATTAATCGGCATGGGCAGTAAAAAAATGACACAACTCATCTCCATATTGACAGAAAGAAGCCGAAAAGCGTATCGTGCCTTAAAGTCGACAGCATGCCGAAAGGGTATCTTGTTGATAGCGGTTGTCTTGCCTTTGCTCTTCGTTTCGTGTCAAGTTTCCTACAAATTTAATGGTGCCAGCATCGACTACAATAAGATTAAGACCATTCAAATAGCAGATTTTCCAATTCGTTCGGCGTATGTTTGGGGGCCGATGCAGGTTATCTTTAACAGCCAACTGAAAGATGTTTTTGCCAATCATACACGCTTGGAACAAGTAAGACGCAATGGTGACCTGAAGATAGAGGGTGAAATCATACAGTACCAACAACGAAACAAAAGTGTGTCGAGCGAAGGTTTTTCTGCCCAGACAGAACTTTCGATGACGGTAAATGTCCGCTTCACCAATAATACTAACCATCAGCAGGATTTTGAGAGGCAATTCACGGCGGCTGCAACCTACGAAACGACACGCCCGCTCAATGCTGTTCAAGAAGAGTTGGTTACGCAAATGGTTAAGGAAATCACCGATCAGATTTTCAACGCAACTGTGGCCAACTGGTAAGGAAATAGGAATTATAAGTCTGATAACATGATTAATCTCTCACAATTGATATTGCATCCTGAGATGATGAGCAAGGAGACGCTTTACAACCTGCGCTCATTGGTGGCTTTGCACCCTTATTATCAGACAGCGCGTCTTTTGCTTTTGCAAAATCTTTATCTCTTGCACGACCCCTCTTTTGACGAAGAGTTGCGCAATGCTGCCGTATATATTACCGACAGAAGGGTAATTTTCAACCTCGTGGAGGCTGGACACTATTCTCTCAAAAAAAATGAAAAATTGTCGGCAAACACTGCACAAGGAGAGAGGAAAACGGAAAGCCGTTCAATAGCCCTTATTGATAATTTCCTTGAATCGTTGCCCGAAAAAGAAGAAACAGAGAAAAGAATCAAGCCTACACCAGCCGATGCGACAATCGACTATGTGGCTTATCTGATAGAAAGCGAAGAAAAAGAGAAGTCGAAAGACCCTGCTCCGCAAATGAAAGGACAAACTCTTATTGATGACTTCATTAATAAAAAAGGTGGGAAAATAGAACTGAGATCTTCGCCGGAGCATATTCCCGACCTTGAAGAAGAAACCGCCAATGGTGAAGAGGATAATTTTTCAGAAGGTTTTTTTACCGAGACCTTGGCTCGAATTTATATCAAACAGGGCAGATATTCCAAGGCTTTGGAAATTATTAAGCGATTAAATTTGATATATCCAAAAAAAAATGCTTACTTTGCAGACCAAATTCGATTCCTTGAAAAGTTGATAATTAATAGTCAAAATAAATAAAACAAGAAAAAATGTACACACTATTCGTAATCATTATTGTGTTCGCCGCATTGTTGATGATTGGCATCGTGCTGATTCAAGAGTCAAAAGGAGGCGGTCTTTCGTCTAACTTCTCATCGGCTAATGCACTTGCCGGTGTCAGGAAAACCACCGATTTGGTGGAAAAAATCACATGGGGACTCGCCGTTTCTCTCGTTGTATTGAGTGTAGCTTGTGCCTATACTGCACCCACTGCTTCAACACAACAAAGTGCAATGGAAAAAACGACGGAGAATCCGTTGGCTAACCCAAGGACACAACAAAACTTTGGTGCCAGCCAGCAACAGCAAGCTCCTGCACAAGGTGCCCAACAACAAGCACCAGCACAGCAGCAGCCTGCCGCAAAGCAATAATGAAAAGAGGGAAGGATGGGCAGGATAATTCCTATCCGATTCGAGTAAAATCATAGCAAAAGATTTGGCAATATAAAACAAATTGCGTATCTTTGCACCCGCTTTCAGGAGGAGAGCGATATACGGTGCCCGTAGTTCAGTTGGTTAGAGCGTCAGATTGTGGTTCTGAATGTCGAGGGTTCGAGTCCCTTCGGGCACCCAACAATGTTGAATAAAGTAGTGCAGGGCATCTCAAGATAGACTTGAGATGCCCTGCACTACTTATGTATGTCTCTTTTGAAAGCTGGTTTGCGATGAATGGGGACAGTTGGTTGTATTTCGACAGATAATTGAAGAGGGTAGGCAAGAGTGGCAAATATATGTGTGTAGATGTCGATTGATTCTTTGTCGGTGAAAGAGTAAAAGACTAAGCAATATATGCTCTTTTTCTTGAGATGAAGGGTTCGCCTCAGAATAATTGCCCTTTGTTTCCTGTAAAAATGTGAGATATGGGTATAAAGGCATGGGATGGCATCTTAATTGTGTGTTGTCTGTACGCCTGTTGGGACTCTAATTGCTTTCGTCTTTATACCATAATATATATTAAGGTCTATGAAAGTAGAGTGTAAATATACCATTTGCATGGAGTATTGCATAAAAAAACATGATGTGGGTGGAAATAAATTGGGCTTTTTATCGTTAGAATGAATAAAAAGTTTTACTTTTGCAATGAAATCATATGGCCAATCCATGTATCTGTAGTGGAAATATCAGGTTACTTGGTAATGGTATGTGAATTAGGAATAAGAAACGCACGGTGTAATAATTATGGAATGAATGAATTTCAAAAAAGCTCCGTTAAAACTCCTTAAACAGAAAGATAGTTGTATCTAATTTGTTATCTTTGCGAGCACGTTTCAACTCATGGACATGAGAAGAAGGCCGAAATGACAGGTCAAGATACGTAAAATAATAAACAAAATCAAGCAGAAACAATAACTTAAATTTATTAATAACCAAAAATTTTTTAATCAAAAAACAATTATGGCAACAACAACAAAACCAGCTGCAAGCCCTAAGAAGAATAATCAGGGCTTCCAAGGAGTAAGAGGTGCATTCTGGATTATCATCGTCTGCTTCATTATCGCATTCACATTGTTCTACACATGGTTCGGAAGAGAAGCTAACTTCTCTGATGCAACCAAGGCAACGGCTATCAATGTTTGGGGTACTATCTTCCACGGTGGTGTCATCGTACCGGTTATCCACTCTTTGTTGCTCACCGTAGTTGCTATGTCTATAGAACGTTGGTTCGCTATGAACACTGCTTCGGGAAGAGGTTCGCTCGCTAAGTTCGTTGTAAACATCAAAGCCGCGCTTAACGCCAACGACTTTGCTAAGGCACAGCAGCTTTGCGACAACCAAAGAGGTTCTGTAGCTAATGTGGTTTCTGCTTCTTTGAATGCATACAGAGAAATGCAAAATACCACAGGTATTAAGAAGGCTCAAAAGGTAGCTAAGATTCAGCAGGCACACGAAGAAGCTTCTCAGCTTGAAATGCCTACGCTTACAATGAACTTGCCTATCATCGCAAGTATTGTAACACTTGGTACTCTTACAGGTCTTCTCGGTACGGTTGTGGGTATGATCCGTTCGTTCTCGGCTCTTTCTGCCGGTGGTGGTGCTGACTCTGCTGCACTTTCACAAGGTATCTCTGAGGCCTTGATTAATACGGCATTCGGTATCGGTACATCTTGGGTAGCCGTGGTTTCATACAGCTACTATACTAACAAGGTGGACAAACTGACATTTGCTCTCGATGAAGTAGGATACTCAATTGCTCAGACATACGAAGCAAATCACACAGACGAGGCTTAATTTTTGCTAACCCCTTTAAAAGATTATCGTTATGGGTAAAGTAAAAGTTAAGAAGAACGACACGTGGATTGACATGACACCGATGTCTGACGTCATGGTCCTTCTGTTGACTTTCTTCATGGTTACGTCTACGTTCGTTAAGAACGAGCCGGTGAAGGTGGTCACTCCGGGATCTGTCTCAGAAATCAAAGTGCCAGAAAACGGTGTCCTCACAATCCTGGTTAGTCCAGAAAAAGACAGAACCGGTAAACCTACCGGAGAAGGACGGGTGTTCATGAGCATTGATAATACTGATCAGTTGGGCAGGACTCTCGAATCGATGGTTTCAAACTTGAATAAAAAGCAAGTTGAAACTTTTAAGGCGGAAGCCGCTTTCGGAGTGCCTTTGAAGAAACTGGGTGAGTATCTTTCGATGTCGGCAGCCAACAGAGCGAAATACCTCTCTACTGAAGGAGGAATTCCTCTTGATAGTATTAATGGTGGAATGAGTGAATTCCAACAATGGGTTAATGCAGCACGCGAAGTAAATCAAGACATTAAGATTGCCTTGAAAGCTGATGCTTCAACACCCTACAAGACTGTTAAGAAAGTCATGAGTGAACTCCAAGATATGGACGAAAGTCATTATTATATGATAACACAGCTAAAGAAAGAGGAGGAAAGATAATATGGATATGCCCCAATCATCGAATTCTGATAGCGGAAGCAAGCAGAAAAAGATAAACGTACGCGTCGATTTCACGCCGATGGTGGATATGCTTATGCTCTTGATTACCTTCTTTATGTTGTGTACTACTTTGAGCAAACCGCAAACCATGGAGTTGACCATGCCAAGCAACGATCAGAATACGCAAGAGGAAGATAAGAGCGAGGCAAAGGAATCAACAACGGTTACCATCTATCTTGCAGCGGGAAACAAAGTTTACTATGGACAGGGTATCCCTCAATATAATAACCCCAATTGGTTGAAAGAAACTACATGGGGAAGCGGAAAAGGAAGTATTCGCGATGTATTGAGAAACCATGCAGTAGCAGACGGAACAACTCCCGTGAAAAGAATTGAATTGGCTGTGAAGGAACTTAAGTTGAAACGGGCTGAAAAGCCGAAAGAGTGGCCTGACAGTATTTTCTCCAAGGAACTCAGTAAGATTAAAGCGGGTGAATTGGCAGATGGAAAGGTTGAAACACTTACGATTGTCATCAAACCGACAGACAATTCTTCTTATAAGAATATGGTTGACGCACTTGATGAAATGCAGATTCTGAGTATTGGAACGTATGTCATTGATAAGATCTCTTCTGATGACAGCAAGCTTCTTACTGCAAAAGGAATAGCTCTGTAAATGATGTTCCAGTTAACAATTTAAACAATTAGGAAATGGCTAAAATAGATTTAATTGATCCCAAATGGGTCGATCTGGTGTTTGCCAATAAGAACCAGACTTACGGTGCATATGCAATGCGTAAGCAAACTTCTTCACGCAACATCAAGTCCATTATCATCTTGCTCATTACTGCACTTCTCGTCGGAGGCTTTCTTGCTTATAAAGTTCGTCAGCAAAAGTTGGAAGAAGAAAGAATTGCTTTTATGGAAGCACAGGAACTTGCCAAGTTGCAGAAGGAACTGAAAGAGAAGAAAGAGGATAAGCCTGTCGTACAACCTAAGGTTGAACAAAAGAAGGAAATACCTGAGGTGCGCGAAACCCAGAAGTTTACCGCTCCCGTCATCAAGAAAGATGAATTGGTGAAAGAGGAGAACTTGGTAAAGCAAATGGACAAGCTTGATGATAAGGTTGCTGTAGGCGTAAAAGACCAGGAAGGTACTAAAGACCGTACTATCGAAGCAATCAGAAATGACATTGCAGTGAATACTCCCCCGAAAGAGGAAGTTAAACAAGAGGTCAACAAGATTTTCGATATCGTAGAGGTTGCACCATTATTCCCCGGAGGCGAAAGCGCATTGAGATCTTGGCTTGCGTCAAACACCAAGTATCCGCCAATTGCCGAGGACAATGGTATCCAAGGTAGGGTTATTGTACAGTTCGTCGTAGAACGCGATGGTTCTGTCAGCAACGTACAGGTTGTGCGTGGTGTAGACCCGTCATTGGATAAGGAAGCTGCGCGTGTGGTTAAGTCCATGCCGAAGTGGACTCCTGGTAAACAAAACGGACAAGCGGTGCGTGTGAAGTACAATGTACCAGTTGTGTTCAAACTTCAGTAATCAATGAATAGAACGTTTTTATACTCTATATTGAGTGTCTTTATTGCAGGGAGCGTCTTAGCTTCCTGCAATAAAGGTTCTTCAAGAAATGGAAGAACTGATACTCGTACATCAGGAACAATCTCTTTTGCGGCTGATGAAAGTTTCAGTCCTATTGTTGAAGAACTTCGGGAACAGTTTGAGTTTGAGTATCCCGAAGCTCATTTGAAACCTATTTATACCAACAACATTGAAGGTCTTCAAATGATTAAAGACCTCAAAACCTGCCTCTTCATTACTTCGAGGGCTTTGCGTCCCAGTGAGGTGGCATACCTTAAAACCAAGAGACAAATACCCGAGGTTTATCCTATTGCTTATGATGGTTTGGCATTGATAGTCAACAAGAACAATACAGATACATGTATGACGGTTGCTGATGTAAGACGAATTATGAGCGGTCAGGTAACAAAATGGAATGAATTATATCCCTCGTCAAACAAAGGGAATATTGAAGTTGTCTTTGACAACAAACAGTCTGCCACATTACATTATGTTGTAGATTCTATCCTTGGTGGAAAACCAATTAATAGTCCTAATATTGTTGCTGCCAAAACCAGCAAGGAGGTTATTGATTATGTAGACAAGACGCCCAATGCTATTGGAGTGATTGGTTCTAATTGGCTCAATGACCGTCGGGATTCCACCAATACTACATTTAAGAAGAATATTAACGTAATGCGTATAACGACACTCGATAAAGCTACGCCACGCAATAGTTGGCAGCCATATCAGGCTTATTTGCTTGATGGTCGTTATCCGTTTGTGCGTACGATATATGCTATTGTGGTTGATCCTCAAAAGGCTCTTCCGTGGAGTTTTGCTCATTATATCACAAATCCTAAAGGCCAGTTGATTATCTTTAAGTCGGGATTATTGCCTTGCAGGGGTGATATTACAATTAAGAAAGTAAAGGTAAATAAGAATTAAGCACTTTTGATGTGCAGGAATTTAGACACTACGCATAATAACTGATATATAACTAAACAAAGAAAACAACATGAAGAATTTCAAATATCTGTTAGTTGGGGCGTTGCTCTTTGGTTCTACGGCATCGCCTTTGATGGCTCAAACTGTTGATTACAAGGAAATGATTCAGCCTATTGAAAAGGTTCTCAAGGCTGAACCCAATAATCCTAACGCAGGAAAAGATCTGATTAAGAATTATAGCAAGGTCTTTAAGAAGAATCCGGAAGCGCTTGTTGAGTTGGCTAATGCTTATCTAAGTATCAGAAATTATGACAAGGCTACCATGTATGCAGATATGGCATTGAAAGTAAATAGAAATTATGGTAATGCTTATATCCTCAAAGGAGATATTGGAGCTATGAAGGATGATGGTGGAGAAGCTGCGATGTGGTATCAACAGGCAATGATACTTGATCCTAAGAATCCGTATGGCTATATGAGATACGCTAATGTCAACCGTAAGGTAAGCCCAGAGGAAACCGAAAGAGCTCTTAACGAACTGAGAAAGAATGTGCCTGATTTCCCCGTAGAGGCAGAAGCTGCTCATTCTTACTACACGATGGGAAGTTATGACAAGGCTATGGAATATTATCTGAAGAGTAATATAGATAAGCTTGATGAGAACTATCTTGTGGAATATGCAATGACAGCTATTTATACAGACAAGAAGGCTGAGGGGTTAGAGGCTGCAAAAGTTGGTATTCGCAAGTATCCGGAGAATGTCTCATTCCTTCGTCTTGCGCTTGTCAATGCTATCGGTGTGAAAAAATTTGACGACGCATTGGACTACGGAAATCGTCTTCTTGCCAAAGAAGGTGATAAGAAGAATGCAGGTGATATTATATATTATGGTCAGGCGTTGTCTGGTCTGAAACGCTATACGGAAGCTATTACCCAATATGAAAGCGCTCTTGCCTTGGATAATAAGAACTTCAAACCCTATCAATTGATCTCCGAAGCGTATATGGGTATGGGTGATGAGGACAAAGCTCTTGAATATACACAGAAGTTTCTGAGTCTTGACCCAAATGCAAAGCTTTCTGATTATACAAAATTGGCTGATATTTATATGGCTAAGGTGAAGAAAGGAGTTGATAAGGAAGCAAATTTTGCCAAGGCGGTTGAAGTCTATGACAATCTTGCCAGCAAGTTCCCTCAGATTTCAAGTTGGGCACGCTTGCAGCAGGCCAACTCAGCTTTTATGGCAGAAATGGATGATAAGGCCATTCCTTTCTATCAAAGAGTGATAGAAGAACTGGAGAACAAATCAGACAAGGATGCTGATGAAGTAGGTTATCTTGCAACGGCCTATAAGAATATAGGTTATATTTACTGGAGTTCAAAGAATGACCTCAATACAGCTAAACCATATTTTGAGAAGTTGCTCGTAATTGATCCGAACAACGATCTTGCAAAGAAAGCACTTGAGGCAGATAAGCCTGTTGAAACTATGGAATGATGTCTCTTTGCCTATCTCTTATTCAAAGGAGTAGGTGACATCTTAATTTATCATATTTGAAACACATTTGGGGAATTTCCCAAATGTGTTTTTGTTTGGAATGCTATGGATGACAATACGTCAGCTTGAACTGTTTTATTGATTGCTTATAATAATCCTCTTGATTTGCAGATTTACCTGCATTTCCCGAATTAATTTCGTGTCTATGTAAAAAGAAAAAAGAAGAGAATATAATGTCAATTATTTATTTTTTCTCCTTCGTCATCACGTTAATTCTGACGCCGTTTTACCTGAAGGAGACAACAATCATTGAAAAGGTATTGTTTTTTTTCGCTCGGAACGATGCTCACACCATAAGGTATTGGACTATGGCAAAGACACCAATTACTTCATTTTGTTCTGTAATTTAGGTATTATGGTCTTCTTTTTATCAAGGAACATTTGGGTGGATGTGCTCCAACTCTGTTACTACCAATGTTTGGTAGTGACCGTACCAAGCACTGGTAGCAGCCGTACCAACGGTTGGTACGGTTCGTACCAGCCATTGGTACGATTGGCATACGGTATTATGTATATGTAAGTTATTCATTTAACCCAAATCGGTCATTAGACCGCCAACACTACATTTCCCACTAAGAATGATGCTTACCGACTGATTTCGTTCGATTGCCGGCATCTTCTCTGCCGTTCTTCCTCGGCATAGCCCGCTATGCCTTTGGCAAAAACGGCAGACAATCTGCTCGACATACGAACATAATCAGTACGGTCTCTAATGACCGAATTGGGTTAAAAGCTCTTCCCCAAAGACGGCAATCTTGTTGATTTTATGCGGAAAACCATCTGCTCAACAATCAGACAAAATAGCTACGGCGTCAAATGACCGATTTAGATTCAAGCAAATCAATCAAATGTTTTCTTTTGTCATATTTTGGTTGGGATGAAAAAATGATGTGTTTACGTCAAAAGTGCGGCCGATTATGTGAGAAATTAGTCTTTTGTAATTGTGTTCAGCTTGTCTTATTGTTGTGTTATAGTGCAGTGATGTCAGCTTCTGTCATTCTTTACTAAACAGCTATGTGCTAATTTTTATGCTAAATTCTGTACAAGAATATTCTGTTATTTGGGAATTATTATGTATATTTGTATGCAATTCTAACTTTGTGTGAAAGCTATAAATGAGTTGATTATAAAGTGGGTAAACAAGAAAAAGGCGAGTCGCCCCGCCTTAAATGTTTTCACAACGGAATAATCCTTATTGTGATTTGCTTAAAAATTGTAGTGCAAAGGTAATTCTTTTTTTCGAGAAACAACAAAATAATTAAGATAAAATGAAAAACATTTTGGGTTTAGACTTGGGAACCAATAGTATTGGTTGGGCTTTAGTCTCTATGGATGAGAATGGTAACTATGTTAACAAGATAAAGCTTGGTAGCAGAATAATACCAATGAGTCAAGATGTGTTGGGTAAGTTTGACAGTGGCGTTACAGAGTCGCAGACAGCTGTCAGAACTAATTTTCGTGGTATACGCAGAATCAGAGAACGTAGCTTGCTTCGACGTGAAAGATTGCATCGGGTATTGCATGTGCTTGGTTATTTGCCCGAACATTACGACAAGGCTTTGGGATGGGATAAAAAACAAGGTGCTACCTACGGGAAGTTTCTTGCAGATGACGAGCCTAAGTTGGCATGGCGTAAAACGCTTGATGGAAAATGGGAGTTCATCTTTATGGATTCTTTTCGTGAAATGCTGGCAGATTTTGCCCAGCATCAACCATCGTTAGTTGCAGATGGAAGACGTATTCCGCTTGACTGGACTTTGTATTTTTTGCGCAAAAAGGCACTGACACAGGCCATCGCTAAAGAGGAACTGGCTTGGATTCTACTTAATTTCAATCAGAAACGAGGCTACTATCAGCTACGTGGGGAAGAAGAAGAGGAGAACCCAACCAAGAAAGAAGAATTCCATGAGCTGATGGTTGTGGGCGTGGAGGCAACAGATAGAAAACAGGGTGATAAAATTTGGTATCATGTTCATCTTGAAAACGGATGGATTTATCCCCGTTCGAGTAATGTACCGCTTGATAATTGGGTGGGAAAGAAAAGACAGTTTATCGTCACGACGGAGTATGAAAAAGATGGCGTAACACTGAAGACAGATAAAGAGGGTAATGTTAAGCGATCTTTCCGCGCTCCGGGTGAAGATGACTGGGGATTGAGAAAGAAGCGTACTGAGTATGAACTTGAGTTGTCACGAGAGACAGTTGGCGCATTTATTTACAGCCATTTGCTGAAAGAACCGGCAGACAAGATAAAGGGAAACTTTGTCAGAACTATTGAACGCAAATATTATAAGAACGAACTTCGGGCTATTTTGACAAAACAAATGGAGTTTCATGCAGAGTTGCGTAACAAGACTATATTGGAGAATTGTGTACGGGAATTGTATGCAAAGAACGAAGCACACCGTAACAGTCTGTTGAAAAAAGATTTTGTATATTTATTGTTGGATGACCTGTTGTTTTACCAGCGTCCACTTAAAAGTAAAAAATCGCTTATCAGTGAGTGTCCTTATGAAAGTTATTCCTATGTAGATAAAGCTACGGGTGAAATCAAAAAGCAAGGAATTAAGTGTATAGCCAAGTCTAATCCGTATTTTCAGGAATTCAGATTATGGCAGTTTATACACAATTTGCGCATCTTCGATGAGATGAATGAGGAGGTAACGACGCAATATTTGAAAGACAGAGATGCCTACGCTTCTCTATTCCTGTATCTCAATAATCTCAAGTCAATCAAACAGGAGACACTCTTCAAAGACTATTTCGGAGTGAAAAAGCCCAAGGGAAAAGACAGCAAGTATCCCATTAGGTGGAATTACGTGGAAGATAAGGAATATCCTTGTAATGAAACCAGGTATGAGATTTTGCGTGCATTGGGTAAGGCCGGACTGTCTGAAACAGCCATTGATACTTCCGAAAAGCTATATAAATTGTGGCATTTGCTCTATTCCGTAGAAGACAAACAAGAACTGGAGAACGCATTGCGCAAGCTGAATAGGGGTGAAGAATTTGTCGAGGTTTTCCGAAAGATTAAACCTTTTGAAAAACAGTATGGTGCTTACTCAGAAAAAGCAATCAAAAAGCTGTTGAAGGTAATGCGAATGGGTGCGTTGTGGAGTGCTGACGACAAGGATGAAGCCATGTGCTCACGCATGCAAGACATCATGAATGGGAACATAGACCAGAATATAATGGGGAGAATGGGTACAAAATATCGTCTCGAATCATGGGATGACTTTCAAGGATTGCCTGTCTGGTTGGCTTGTTATGTTATATATGGTCGCCACTCGGAAGTAGACGGTGTGCAGCGATGGACATCTCCTGATGCCCTGATGGCTTATATCAAAGGATTCAAGCAGCATTCTCTTCGTAATCCTATCGTCGAACAATGTATTCTTGAGACACTCCGCACGGTTCATGATATTTGGAAAGAAAATGGCAGCATTGATGAAATCCATGTGGAGTTGGGGCGTAGTATGAAAAGTACGGCAGACCAACGTAAGAGACAAACACAAGGTATCTTGCGGAACGAAAACACCAATCTCAGAATCAAATATCTCCTGCAGGAAATGAAGAATGACGCAAGTATAGAAAATGTACGTCCTTATTCACCCATGCAACAGGATATTTTGCGTATATATGAGGAAGGAGCATTGCAGGCTTTGTCTTCTGAAGATAAGGAATATGACGATATTATAAAATTATCTCAGGCGGCACAGCCCTCACAAGAGGAGCTTAAACGATATAGACTATGGCTGGATCAGAAGTATTGCTCACCTTACACAGGGCGTCCCATTTCGTTGAGCAAGCTGTTTACGGCGGCTTATCAGATAGAACATATTATTCCGCAGAGTCGTTTCTTTGATGATTCTTTCAGCAACAAAGTTATTTGTGAGTCTGAAGTCAATGCCCTCAAAACTAATATGCTGGGTTATGAATTTATCAAGAAGCATGGAGGACAAATCGTTCATTGCACAGCGATAGGTGATGTCACCATTTTTTCGGAAGAAGAGTACACAAGGTTCGTTAATGAACATTTTTCTGGAAACAATACGAAGAAGTCAAAACTCATGATGGAAGATATTCCAGAAAAGTTCTTAGAACGTCAGATTAATGATACGCGTTATATTAGCAAGGTAGTAAAAGCATTGCTTTCTAATATCGTAAGAGAAGATAATGAACAGGAAGCAACATCAAAAAATGTCATCCCCTGTACTGGCGGAATCACTGACAGACTAAAAAAAGACTGGGGACTCAATGATGTATGGAATACGTTGGTTTATCCACGTTATGAACGTTTGAACCGTCTGACCAACTCGGACATTTTCGGACATTGGGAAAATAAAGAAGGAAAACGTGTTTTTCAGACATCAATGCCAATGGAATTACAAAAAGGCTACCAAAAGAAACGTATTGATCACAGGCATCATGCCATGGATGCGTTGGTGATAGCCAGCGCTTCTCGCAATATCATCAGCTATTTGAATAACGAGAGCGCAAAAGATACAAAGAGACGTGAAGACTTGCGCCGACTTTTGTGTAGCAAAAATAGGGTGATTAACAAACCCTGGCCAACCTTTACACAAGATGTTCATCAGGCACTCGATAATATTATTGTAAGTTTCAAAAATTATGTTCGGGTCATTAACAAAGCAACAAATTATTATGAGGGCTACGATGAACGAGGTAAGAAAATCTCCAAATCACAAAAAGGTAATGAACTTTGGGCAATAAGAAAGCCTTTGCACAAGGAGACGGTTTTTGGACATGTTAATTTGAGGCGCAAGGAAACCGTTGCACTAAGTAAAGCCTTGGAAAATGTTGTTTCTATTTGCAACAAAGAATTGAGGCTATATATTAATGAAATGGTTGACAAAAAGTTTAATAAGAAACAATTGTTGGCACATTTCAAAAGTCTTGATTACAGATGGAACCGGCAGGATGTAAGCAAGGTGGAGGTTTGGACGATGAGCGATGAAAAAGAGCCCTTGGTTGCGACACGAAAACCGCTTGATGACACATTTGATAAAAAACGTATAGGGATTATCACTGACACGGGCATTCAAAAAATTCTTCTCAATTATTTAGAGGCTAAAGGTGGTGACCCCAAAGTGGCCTTTACACCAGAAGGTATTGTGGAGATGAATCGTAACATTTGTGATTATAATGATGGCAAGATGCATCAGCCTATCTTGAAAGTGAGATTGTTTGAACCAATGGGAGCTAAATATCAGGTAGGACAGACTGGAAATAAACAAAGCAAATACGTTGAAGCACAGAAAGGAACAAATCTATATTTTGCCATTTATGAGGATTGTGAAGGAAAACGTTCTTTTGAAACAGTTCCATTGAATGAAGTGGCAGAACGATTAAAACAAGCAATGTCACCGGTTCCGGAAAAGGATAAGGACGGTAATAAATTGAAGTTTTATCTCTCTCCCAATGATTTGGTGTATGTTCCTACAGAGGAAGAACGATTGTCTGATGCTGTAAATATTAATAAAGAAAGAATCTATAAAATGGTGAGTGCAACAGGAAAAGAATGCCATTTTCTGCCTAATAGAATTGCAAATATTATATATAATAAGGTTGAATTTGAGGCAAAGAATAAAATTGGGAAAGCGATCACTGGTGAGATGATAAAAGATGTCTGCTGGAAATTGGAGGTAGACCGTTTAGGAAATATTATTCAAGTAATACGATGATATTCAATGATCAAGAAAACACTTTGCTTTAGTAATCCAATTTACCTAAGTCTACGCAACAGACAATTGGTGCTTAAATTGCCAGAAATTGAAAGTTGTGACGAACTTAATTCTGAATTTAAGAAAGAATCTGAGCGCACCATTCCGATAGAAGATATCGGAGTGGTTGTGCTTGAGCATAAGCGTATAACCATCACATCGGGCGTTCTAGAGGCTTTGTTAGATAATAGCTGTGCGGTAATTACCTGTGATAGTCGCAGTATGCCGGTAGGTTTGTTGCTCCCTTTATGTGGCAATACTACTCAAAGCGAGCGTTTTCGTCATCAGTTGAATGCTTCTATTCCTCTTCGAAAACAATTGTGGCAGCAAACCATCAAACAAAAGATTCTGAATCAAGAGAATGTCTTGCGTAAGCATTCAGAAGTTGAAACAAGCTGTATGTGTATTTGGTCATCAGAAGTGAAAAGCGGTGATACTGATAATATGGAGGCACGTGCAGCTGCTTATTATTGGAAAAACCTGTTCAAGGATATTCCTGATTTTGTAAGAGACAGAGAAGGAGTTGCTCCTAATTCATTGTTAAACTATGGTTATGCTATTCTCCGTGCTGTTATTGCACGTTCATTGGTAATCAGTGGAATGCTTCCGACATTTGGCATTCACCATCACAACCGTTATAATGCTTATTGCTTGGCAGATGATATTATGGAGCCGTTTCGTCCTTATGTTGATGACTTGGTAATTAACATCATGAATAGGGTTGATGATTACAGCGAAATCACCAAAGAAATTAAAATGATGCTGTTGAGCATTCCAACGATGGATGTTGTCATTGATGGTAAACGTAGTCCACTTATGGTTGCGGCCTTACAGACGACAGCATCTCTTTACAAATGTTTTTCAGGCGAACTACGACGCATAGCCTATCCAGTGATGTAATATTATGGTTTCTTTTGACAGGTTCAGCGAGTATCGAGTTATGTGGATATTAGTATTCTTTGATCTACCCACAGAAACAAAGAGGGATAAGAGAGCATATACTGATTTTCGTAAGGCACTACAACGTGATGGTTTTACAATGTTTCAGTTTTCTATTTATGTCCGACATTGTGGAAGTATGGAAAACGCAGAGGTTCATATGAGGAGGGTGCGTAATTTATTACCCCAGTTTGGTAAAGTCGGAATATTATGTATTACAGATAAACAGTTTGCAAATATACAGCTTTTTTATGGGGCTAAGCCTCAAAAGCCTAATGCGCCAGGGCAACAGCTCGAGTTGTTCTAAAAAGAACAAGACGGTATTTTTCCGATGTGCAAAAACTGTGCCAGTTAACAGTTGGGCGGTTAACCAAAGAGAAAGAAACGGTCGATGAAAAATGACGAAATAGAAACGGATAAACGGTTTTCGAGGGGTAAAAAGCCCGTTTTTCACCCTCGTTTTTGCAAGTGAGCATCAATTGGGAGGCAAACGTTCATCAATTGCCCTCCAATTGATGAACGTTTGCAAGGTGAGTGTTTACCTTTTGCAAGCCGTTTTTTGCCCTTTTTGCCCCCATTTATCAACCTTCCGAAAAATAGATGGTGATTATCAGTGAGTTACGAATCCGATTTTTGGCGTTATTTTCGGCCACAGTCAAGGTTGGTCGAAAATTCTTCAAGCATTTGAGGGAATATTGGTTAACTTCTTGTCGATGAGAAGCCGAAGTGTTAATGACAGAAAGGATATTTAACCCCAATCAGCCATCAGACCGCTAATGTTTCCTTTTGCTTACTGATGATGTTGCTTCCCGACTGCTTTCGTTCGCTTGACGGCATCTTGTCCTCCGTTTTTCCTCGGCGTTTTCTTCTACAACTTTTAGAGGTTTTTCTTATATCGAACTCACGTTAACTGTAATATCTTATCCAAATAATAATTGTATAATAGAAAATGGAATCTTACAAAGATAATGTAAGATTCCATTTTTGCATAGTCGTTTTTTTATTTCTGATTATCTTTACAACAGTCTGACTAATAGCTAAATACCGATAGTCAGTTGTGTTTGACTACGCAAAGATACCAATTTTTAAGCAAATCACAACAGCGGGACATGGATTCGGTGACGAGGAAGGTTGTGTTTGACTACGCAAAGATACCAATTTTTAAGCAAATCACAACCCGCAATCGGTTCCGGCGGCGGTACTTCCTGTTGTGTTTGACTACGCAAAGATACCAATTTTTAAGCAAATCACAACACGGAATGCCAGTGCAGGGCGTCGACCGTGTTGTGTTTGACTACGCAAAGATACCAATTTTTAAGCAAATCACAACCAGGCACACACGCCAGCGGAACTATCTCTAGTTGTGTTTGACTACGCAAAGATACCAATTTTTAAGCAAATCACAACGTAGGTCTTCGCCGCAATCTCCTTCGGACTGTTGTGTTTGACTACGCAAAGATACCAATTTTTAAGCAAATCACAACACAGTGCGAGCTTAGCCCGTTTGTGCTTGGGTTGTGTTTGACTACGCAAAGATACCAATTTTTAAGCAAATCACAACAGATGAGTGGACGGTTTTCAAGGTGAGAATGTTGTGTTTGACTACGCAAAGATACCAATTTTTAAGCAAATCACAACCAGGGATGGGGGGAAGAACCATCAGGGGCAGTTGTGTTTGACTACGCAAAGATACCAATTTTTAAGCAAATCACAACGTCCGACAGTTCGTCACCAAGCGACAAATGGTTGTGTTTGACTACGCAAAGATACCAATTTTTAAGCAAATCACAACTAAACAAACTTAATAATTTGACTTCGTCCTGTTGTGTTTGACTACGCAAAGATACCAATTTTTAAGCAAATCACAACCAGGAGCGCACAGGCAAAGATGGTAAGCCCGTTGTGTTTGACTACGCAAAGATACCAATTTTTAAGCAAATCACAACCAATGACTGCCGAGGAGCAAGCACGCTTTGCGTTGTGTTTGACTACGCAAAGATACCAATTTTTAAGCAAATCACAACCCCAGACGCGAACCGACATTCGCATTCGAGTGTTGTGTTTGACTACGCAAAGATACCAATTTTTAAGCAAATCACAACGGAAACAGCACGCTGCCGTCCGTCCTGCCCGTTGTGTTTGACTACGCAAAGATACCAATTTTTAAGCAAATCACAACACAAGCAGGGATTCTCCGGAGACTATTCGGGTTGTGTTTGACTACGCAAAGATACCAATTTTTAAGCAAATCACAACCAGCTCCGGCGATGCCAATAGCATCAGGCGGGTTGTGTTTGACTACGCAAAGATACCAATTTTTAAGCAAATCACAACTGTCCTCTCGCAGCAGCCGGATGTTCTCCAATAGTAACAGACAATTATGCTGGAAAGGACAGTATTATCTTGTTAAAATCTTGTACAGGGGTATCCCTATGATGGGGGTCAGGAAAGTCCCAAAAAACAAGAAGTATATCTTCTCGACGATTGATGCATCCTTCAAAAGGAACGGCATCAGAATTAACGTGATTATCATGGAGAAAAAACAAATAACTGACATCATCTCTTCTTCTTCTTTCAAAGATACAAAAATAAATCGGGAAATGCAAATTAAATCGCAAGAATATCAGCCTCAACCGACTTAAATATTTCCACAAGAACCTGCGGAACCATGGCATTGCCGAAGGCTGTTATGGACTGCTCTCTCTACCGGGGAAAGGAACGGCAAAATGAGATATGTCAAAGAGAATCCCGTCATTTCCGTTATAAACAGGGGAGACAGATGGGAAGTAGCTCCACCTGTTTTGTGGGCAATCTGCTCCGCAAAATTGCTGCTTTCCGCATTCTTCTTCCTGTGATTTCTCAGCCCTTCCATATGTAGCCGGCTTCTGAACCCGTCGTGCGCCATCGGAGATATCAACAGTCCGTGAATTTGAAAGTAATCCGTCAGACCGCTCGGCCTCAACTCGCCATTGAGTCGACTGTTCATTGTCTTTCTGTCCAATGCCTTGAGTTCCGCAATTCGGTTGTATTTGACCACGCAAAGATACCAATTTTCAAGCAAGTTGCAACATGTTATGTTATCATCAGAGTGTTTCGGCAAAAACGATAATCCATCTGTTCAGCATTCGAACAAACTCAGAACGAACTCTAATGATTGGGATTACTCGTCGTCTACTGTCATCTTATGCACTTTGGCCAATGTTGCCTTGTCTTTCATCTTGCGCAGAGTTTTTCCAGCGTTCTGTCGTGCATGGATAATCTGATGACGGTAGACGGCACAAGCGGCAAGGAAATAGACGGCGGTCTGTATCCATAAAGCCTGACATTCGGCTTGTATGTCAGTCAATGTCGCTCCCATGGTGCTGAGTCTTACATATCCGCGAATGCCATAGGTAGATGGAAAAAGTGCTGCCACGGACTGCCACATGCCGGGCATGCTGCTCTGTGGCCACGAAACGCCTGAAAGAAAAAGGAGCGGAACGGAGGTAAAGACAATGATTAGCATAATATTCTCGCGATAGCGCACAACGCAAGAGATCATCATTCCGAAAAATATTGTTGCCAAGAGGAAAGGCATAATCAAGCCTATGAAGGCAGGAAAGGTTATGAGATTGACAAGATGGAAGATGTGGGGGACAAGCAGCAAGACATAGGCCGACATTGCGGCATATATCATCCAGTAACATAATGACTTGCCCAAGACAATGCGAAAGAGGCCACGGTAATGTCCGCTTATAGGTACCAGTTCACGATAGCGGTTGTTCTCTCGTGCCGTACCAGCCGACATGCCGATGCCGAGAAGGAGTGTCTGGTGAAGAATGAGTACCAGAACGCCGGGCAAGAGAAAGGCCGCATAGCCGCCATAGGGGTTGAAAATGGGTACTTCCTCATAGTCGAGAGGCTTGAGTGTCAGCTCGTCGTCGCGCTGAGTGTAGTTGCCCGAATGTGTAATCTTGACTTTATCACCTGTTTCTAAGGATAATTCTACGGCCGTTTGGTAGATATTTTTGTAGTAAAGCAAAATGCTCATGTCGCAATATATGCTGACAGATGACTGGCGGCCTTCGTTCAATTTTGCAGAAAAATCAGACGGAAAATATAAGATGCCGTGTACTTTCTCCTCACCCATGAGCTGTTTGGCTTCCTCAAGATTGTTGCAGTGATAGGCCACACGGACATGAGGAGACGCATCATATTGTCGGATAAAGGTGCGAGATAGCTGTGTGCGAGAGTTGTCTACAATAGCAACAGGCACTTCTCTCACCACTTCGTTGTTGTAAATCCATCCATACAGCAGGGGATATGCCAGCGGAACCAGCAGGAAGAATATCAAGACTCCCTCGTCTTTTACGGTCATCTTCATTTCCTTTGCCCAGATGTAGAACATGTCACGGATTCCCTCGACTATTCTATCGCTCAATCTTTCTTTATCCTTCATACGATACCTTTATATTATGATATGGTTAAGGTATATAGACATACTCTGACATGGCTTTTTTGATACGATGCAACACCAGCAAGGGTAGGGCTGCAAAGGCTATCAGTGCACCGACATGCAGCCAAGCATCGGAAAGGGGGAATCCATTGAACATACATATTCTGTAAATCTGAAAATAATGCCGCATAGGAAATAACAACGCCAATGCCCGAATCTCTCCGTCCATAGCCGACACAGGGAAAGTGGCTCCCATGACCGAGAAGCTCAATGCCGCCCACAAAGAGCATATACTCATGGACATACGCAAAGACGGTATCAAGCCAAAAACAAAGATTCCAAAGCCTTGAGCCGCCAACACAGAGAGTACACTTTGCAGTACTACCACATAGAGGCCGCCTGAATGAGGAAATTGCAGGACATTAAAGAGGTAATATTGATATGCCAGCATCATAGTCGTGAAAATGATGGTTTGCGGAAGCAATTTCCCGATTAAGGCTACGATGATATTGTTATCGGACATCGCCAGCCATTCTTTTGCACGACTAAATTTCAGTTCTGTACCGATTGCATAGGCGGTGATCAGGAAAATAAACAATAGGATGCACGCAGGGATAAGGCTGGTGCTCAGGTAAACATTGTAACTGATTTCAGGATTGTTGATAAGATGCACGTCGATGTTAATCGGACGTAAATAAGCCATTTGTTCTTCCTCGGTCTTTCCGTAGGCACGCAGTTTGGCCTTATTGACAGCAGCCGACCCTAACACGGCAATTGTTTTCAGGTCTCTGTACAACAGAGAACCCGACGTGACGGAGGCTAAACTGTAGTAAAGCGAAATTTTAGGCTGGCGGTTGGACAATAACTCGCTGGCCGTTCTACGTGGTATATAGAGAAAAGCATATATCTTGTTGCGCTGAATGTCTGCACGTGCTTCGTTAATATTGGGATAATGTGCCACGACACGGGATGTCTGAAAGGCATCGAGCTGGCGAACCAATGCCCGGGAAGTAGATGACGCATCAAGGTCAACCACGCCGATGGGCATGTCTGTGGGTTGTCCTTTCTCCATCAACGATGTAAAAAAGAAGATGATAAAGACAGGGAATATTATCATGCAAAAGAGATAGATAAGATTGGACTTGAGTATTCCGCACTCTCGTAAGGCAATATGATAAATACGTTTAAGCATCTTTCTAATATGGACAAATCATCCGTTCATTTCCAAAACTATGCACATTATTTTTTCATGACGAGTGACATTCCGGGGCGTAAGCCGTCTACCTTGTTTACTGGTCTTGCCCTCACCTCAAATGTTTTCAAGTCGTATTGTCCGTTATCTTTCGTTGCCTTCCATACAGCATACGAACCTTGGTTTTTGATGAAATAAACGATCATTTTGATTTCCTTGTCGAAAGCTGGCAAGTATGCCGTAAACGTATCGCCAATCTTCAGGCCTTTCAGTTGATCTTCGCGAACGTTGAAAGTTCCCCACATATCACTCATGACAGAGATATTCATAATGGGGGAGCCTGTGCCGACCAGTTCGCCTACCTTGGGATAAATTTCGCTCACTTCGCCTGCCGCCGTTGCCAGTTGAACCGTTTCTTTCAAAAGCGAGCGAACGACATCTGCTGCATTTCTTGCAGCCAATGCCTGCTTGGCGGCAGCTGTACGCTCTTCCCGTCGTGCTCCATTTTTAGCCATGTCGTATTGACTCTTTGCAGCATTGACCTGTGCCTCCCGAGCCTCGTAAGCTGCCAAGGCTTCATCGCATTTTTGTGCACTCAAGACTCCTTGGTTAAAAAGATTTTGCACACGATCGTATGATTTCTTGGCGATATCTCGAGCAACAATAGCTTGCTGGTAAAGTTGATATGCACCTTGTATCTGTTCGGTTCTTGCTCCGTTGTCAGCCATCTCGCTCATGGCTGCCGCTGCTCCCTGTGTGGCTGCTGCTGCTTTTTCTTGTGCTGCAACCTCGGGAGCTTCCAGAATAACAAGTGTATCTCCTGCCTGTACGTAATCTCCTTCCTTTACCTTCAGTTTTGCAACACGTCCCGGCAACTTACATGAGACCCTGTATTCGCTCACCTCCATTTCACCTTGAATAATATCGTCTTCCCTGCCGATGGTAAAATATCCGATGGTAGCTACGATAATGATAACTGCCACAAATCCAATGACGGCGAGCAGTATGTTGTTGTGTTGTGATTTTGCTGTCATATCTTTAAGATTATTGTAATATACCCAATGCTTTTTCCAGTGCCACCTGTGAAAGTTTTACATCAATTTCTGCATCTATTTTCTGCGATAAAGCCTGCTGCCAGGCTGTCTGAGCAGCCATAACGTCGGTTACTTCCATGACACCTTCCTTGAAACCAATATCCGCACAGCGAAGATTCTCTTCGGCACTATTGATATTTTTTTCTGCCAACGAAAGCCTCTTCATTGCTTCGTTGACTTTGAACCGTTCTTGTGAAATTTGCAACTCAATCTTCTCTTTTGCATCGCTCAATTCCATTTCTGCTATTTGTGAAGTAGCCTTTGCCGCGTTAATCTTATGCTTTCCTTCCATCCAATGCCATAATGGAATGCGGGCGATAAGCCCTACATTCCACATCCCAGAGAATTTGCGTTCAAATCCATTGAAAAGATTGGGGTTGGAAATCATGTACCCACCGGTCAGCACAACCTGCGGAAGATAGGGTGCTCTTTCAAGTTTAACTTTTTCCTTACTCATGTCTACAACGTTCTGCATAATGTTGATTTCTGGTCGCCATTCGAGCGGGTAAGTCTTGTCCGTCTTTTCTGTAGGACGAGGAGGCAAGGTCAAATTGGTTGTTTCTTCATCTGCCAAAATAATCTCACGATCCAAAGGCATACCGCATAACTGGAGGAGAAGCATCTTCGCCAATGAAAGGCCATTGCCAATTTGAGTCAATTGCATTTCGGCCTCATTTACTTTCACGTCAACTCTTAATCCGTCCGCACGTGTTCCGATGCCTTCTGCTATCATTTTATATACATCTTCATCGAGTTTCTTTACCAAGCCATGATAGCTTTCTGCCAGTTTCTGTTTTTGCCTGAGTGAAACAACGAGCCAATAGGCTTTCTCTATGTCGTAAAGAATGGCTTGCCTGCTTAACTCGATATAATGATCTGACATCTTCTCATTGATATCGGCCAAACGGTTTGCCGCAATAATGGCACCTCCCATGTAAAGCGGTTGTTGAACCATCACCGAGCCAGCCCATATATTTCGTGTGTCCGTACGTAAGGCATCAACGAGTTGACTGCCTATTTTGTCTCCGGCCTGTGCCAATGGTTGGCCAATGGTACTTAAGAAACCGCCTAATTGCTGTGCCATTTCTGGTGAAATCGCACCCTGTTGGGTCAAAGCAGCAATAGTTTGGGCAACATTGGTTCCTAAGTGAGTTCCTAAGTTGCTAAGGGCAGCCTTTTGTTCACGGTTCAAGAGAGACGTTTCTTTGCTGAAATACTGATAGCTTCCTATCGCATCTATCTTTGGTAAGTACTTTGTTCGCATGGCCTTACGAGTGTTGACAGAAACTTCTTTCTTCATCCTGCTGACATGTAGTTGTTTGTTGTTTTGTAAAGCCAGTGATCTGCACTGTTCCAAGGTCAGTATGTCTTGTCCAAATAAGGGTACACCAATAAATATAAGTAATCCTGAAATGACGTGCGTTCTAATTATCTTCATCGCTACAAATTATTTACATCAAGTGAAATACAAAAGTAAGTCTTTTGGAAATAACAGCAAAACAAATCTTTTCATAAAGCCCCCAAGAAGAACAAATATGATATTTTTAGGGAAAAAGAGGACAATATCGATTATAATTTTGTATATTTGCCAAGTATTTTAGACACCTTTTTCAATCATGAATAAATCAAGTTTCCTTTATAGAGTATATGACTTATATGTTGACGGATTTCGAAACATGAGATTGGGAAAAACTTTATGGACAATTATTCTCATCAAGCTCTTCATCATGTTTGCCATATTAAAGGTCTTTTTCTTTCCAAATTTTCTAAAGGAAAATGCTAAAGACGGTAACAAGGCAGGATATGTTTCTTCTGAAATGATCAATCGGTCAGAGTAATTTATAATAGGTATGCACATGCTGTAAACCATTCTCAGACGATTTTACCTGATGTTTATCAAGCCTTACAGAAGTTTTATAAAAAGAAGATACACAACCATTTCGCTACATGATGGCATCTTCGTAAACACTTTAATTCTCTTCGATTTCATTATTATACAAAATAAACTTAATCAATTATGAAAGATTTACTTTTGAACATTGATCCAGAAATGGTAGATTGGGCCAGAGCGCAATTTGCTTTGACAGCCATCTACCACTGGCTCTTTGTGCCACTCACATTGGGATTAGCCGTTGTGATGGGTATTGTTGAAACTTGTTACTACCGCACACGCAAGGTCTTCTGGAAAGATGCTGCCCGCTTTTGGCAGAAGCTTTTTGGTATCAATTTTGCCATGGGTGTTGCTACTGGTATCATTCTTGAGTTTGAGTTTGGTACCAATTGGAGTAACTATTCATGGTTTGTCGGCGACATTTTTGGTGCTCCGCTTGCCATAGAGGGAATAGTTGCGTTCTTTTTGGAGTCTACATTTGTGGCCGTCATGTTTTTTGGCTGGAAGAAAGTCTCTCCCGGAATGCACTTGGCTTCAACGTGGCTGACAGGTATCGGTGCCACGCTTTCTGCATGGTGGATTCTGGTAGCCAATGCGTGGATGCAATATCCCGTAGGATGCGAGTTTAATCCGGATACGATGCGAAACGAAATGGTATCGTTCATGGATGTGGCTCTTTCTCCTGTAGCCATAGACAAGTTCTGTCACACGATTACATCCTCATGGATTATAGGTGCCATCTTTACAGTTGCCGTCAGTTCTTATTATCTCTTGCGCAACCGCGACCACAAATTGGCAATAGAAAGTATTAAGATTGGAAGTGGCGTCGGCTTGGTTGCATCGCTGTTGGCCTTATATACTGGCGACAACTCGGCTTATATGGTAGCCAAGACCCAACCCATGAAGCTGGCTGCGATGGAAGCGCTCTATGACGGAGGCGAAGCACAGGGACTAACCGTGTTTGCTCTTATCAATCCGTTTAGCCAACCAGATTATGCAAAGGGTGAAGAGCCACCCATGAAGATAGAGGTGCCCAAGGTGCTCTCGTTGCTTGCCACACGTGATTTGAACGGATATGTTCCGGGCATCAACGATATTATCAAAGGCGGATATACTATGCCTAATGGTGAGAAAGCCCTTTCTCTCGATGAGAAAATCAAGAGGGGAAAAGAGGCGATTACCACCTTGGGCGAGTATCGTAAGATGAAAGAAGAACTGAAAGGAAAGGAAATCACGGGCGAGGTACAGGCTACGCTTGACGCAAAAGCCAAACTCATCAAGGAAAACATGCCTTATTTCGGATACGGATACATTAAATCTGCCGACCAGATTGTACCTTCCATTCCGCTCAACTTCTACGCTTTCCGTATCATGGTTGGCTTAGGAACAGTGTTCATTGTCTTTTTCCTTGTCTCTTTATTTATGGTATATAAGAAAGACATTGCCAAACAACGCTGGCTCTTGTGGTGTGGTATGATTTTGTTCCCCCTGTCATATGTCGCTAGTGAATCTGGCTGGTTGGTAGCAGAGTTCGGCCGTCAGCCGTGGACAATTCAAGATATGATGCCTACTTGGGTCGCTGTATCCAAACTCAGTTCAGGTTCTGTCATGCTGACTTTTTTCATTTTCTTAGCTCTCTTCACCACATTGCTTGCAGTAGAACTCAACATCATGTTCAAGCAAATCAAGAAAGGGCCTGAGTATTCTGATACACATCAATAATAATCATTCTAAATTTTACTGACATGACATACGAATTTTTGCAACAATATTGGTGGCTCTTGGTTTCACTCTTGGGAGCTCTTCTGGTGTTTCTCATGTTTGTGCAGGGTGCAAACTCGCTGATTTTCAGTCTCGGCAAAACGGCTGAAGAACGAAGGTTAGTCATTAACTCAACTGGTCGGAAGTGGGAGTTTACCTTTACCACTCTTGTTACTTTCGGCGGAGGCTTCTTTGCTTCCTTCCCCTTGTTCTATAGCACCAGTTTTGGCGGAGCCTACTGGCTGTGGATGATAATTCTGTTCTCGTTTGTATTGCAGGCGGTGAGCTACGAGTTTCAGAACAAGCTGGGCAATCTGCTTGGTGTAAGAACATTCCAGTGGTTTTTAATTATCAATGGCATTTTAGGCCCGCTTTTGCTCGGCGGTGCTGTGGCAACCTTTTTCAATGGTTCTAATTTTGTGGTAGAAAAATCCAACCTGATGAACTTCGGGCAGCCCGTCATCAGCCATTGGGCAAATGCCAGTCATGGCCTCGATGCCTTGCTTGACCCTTGGAATCTGATACTTGGCTTTGCCGTATTTTTTCTTGCGCGCATTCTCGGCACGCTCTATATTATTAATAATGTAGCTTACGAACATATTTCAAGACGTGCCCGCCATCAGTTGATGGTTGCAGCAATACCTTTCCTCGTGCTTTTCGTTGCCTTTCTTGTACGCACCCTGCTCAAGGACGGTTTTGCCTATGACCCTGCAACTGGCCTTATCTTCATGGAGCCGATGAAATACCTCAACAACCTGCTTGACATGTGGTATTTGCTCTTGATACTTCTTGTTGGTGTCTCTTTGGTGCTCTATTCCATCATCAAGACCGTTCTGTGCAAAGGATACATTCGAGGAATATGGTTTGGCGGCATCGGTACTGTCCTGGTTGTGCTTGTACTCCTTCTCTGCGCCGGATGGAATAACACAGCTTACTATCCTTCTACGGCCGACTTGCAAAGTTCGCTCACCATACAAAACTCATGCAGTAGCGAGTTTACACTTCGCACCATGGCCATTGTCTCCCTCTTTGTTCCCTTTGTCATTGCATACATCTTCTATGCATGGCGTTCGATAGACAAGAAAAAGATAGACGAAGAAGAAATCAGAAACGAAGAATCATATTAATATTGCACAATCCCTTCTCCTTTTCATGAGAGAAGGGATTATGCGTTTATACAAACCATTTATAACCAAAAAGAATATGCGAAACATCGAAATCATCCTTTCCTCTTTTGTCAAAAGACAGACAACACGCAATACCAGAATCTGCCTGATGGCCTGCATGTTTTTCTTCTCCCTAATGGCTTCGGCACAGGTGAAAGGACAGACACAGGTTCTCCTTGAAACAAACAAGGGAAACATCCGTATTACCCTTTATGACGATACTCCTCTCCATCGCGACAACTTTATCAAGCTTGTCAAGTCTGGGTTCTATGACGGTCTCCTTTTTCACCGTGTTATCAACCGTTTCATGATACAGGGCGGCGACTCTGCCAGCCGTCATGCCACTGCAGGACAAATGCTTGGCGATTCGCCCGAGGGTTATTCCATTCCTGCCGAAATACGCTTCCCCGAACGCTTCCATAAGCGCGGTGCACTGGCTGCCGCACGAGAGGGTGATCATGTAAACCCGCAACGCGTCTCATCCATGAGTCAATTCTATATTGTGTGCGGACAGAAGTTCAACGACGAAATTCTTGATAAAATCCAGCAACGTATAGATCAAAGCACCAATGGCAGCATCAAGCTCACCCCCGAAATACGCAAGGTGTACAGAGAGACAGGCGGTACTCCTCATCTGGACGGACAATATACTGTGTTTGGTGAAGTAACAGAAGGGATGGATGTGGTAGAAAGCATCGAAAAGGTTGAAACAGACGCCAACGACCGCCCGTTAGAAGATGTACGCATCATCCGTGCCCAGATAGTTACGCCACGCTGATAAGCTGCCGATATTCAACCCTAATCGGTCAAACCGTAGTGATTTTTTATTTTCAGTAATATGTAGGAGAAAATGTACCCCACTCGTGGGGGATGTTCATAGGGCACTCGTGGGATATCACAATATCCCACGAGTGGGGGCTTTGTCAGGTTAGTTTTGACTTCTGCCTACTTCTTCACAACCTTTCGTCCGTGCAAGATGTAGAAGCCGACAAGCGAACGAAACAGCCGGTAAGCAACATCATCAGCGAGGAATGTGGCATTGGCGGTTTAATGGTCGATTTGGGTTTAAGAGTGTTGCAACTGGGTTCTGATAAGTCCAAATGCTTTATCCTGCGGTTCCAAAGGCTGTGCCCTTTAAGTTCAAAGATTATCGGGCACAGATTCAAAGACTGTCAAGACAGCAAAATAACAGCCAGCAATTACTATGGAATACATTCACTACAACTTCCAATGAACACATGTCCTTGCGTCAACGAAGAGCAATTTGCGTGTGAAGATGTCGGTTCCTGTTTGCCTCTCTGTACGTTCCGTTTCCGTAATTGGTCGTGTTCATCCTCGTTCTCCTTCCTTTCGTCCTGCCAATTCCAGCGCAAGGTCAGCATCAACAATAATCTTGCGACCCACTTGCGTAATGGCACGATTGATTTTACCACTCTGCTTGATACGGTTAGCTGTGGGCAGACTACATCCAAAAAGGCGTGCAATTCCAGCCAAGCTATACACATATCGTCTTTCTTCTTTGGAGGAAGAAGTTTTCGCTATCTCTCCACTTGTGGACATATTGTCGTGTTGTGCAAGGAAAAGCAACTCTTCACCGGTCATCTGCCAAACAGGTTTGCCCAATAATTCGTTTATCGTCATAATCCAATTGTTTTGAAATGAATAACTCGCCCTTGCGCATAGGGCATTCAGTCAGGTCTGACGATGCAAAAGTAGAGGGCTTTTGATGTTATTCCAAGAGGCAGGGATGTAGCGGGAAGTATAGGGAGATGCAAGGAAATCAAAGACTGTCAAAATGCTCAACATGCATTCAAAAAGTGAATAGTTTCGGGCAAAAGCACGTTGTTCTTTAATCATCATTGATTGTTTAAGAGATTACTTTTGGTGTCCTCTCACTGGAAAAATTATTTCCTGTAGCGTGAAAGTTCCGTTTTTCTTCGTTTTATTCATTATAAGTTCATAACTTTGTAATCAATGTCAGGATAAACTATCATCCAATGGGACAGAAAAAAGAGCATAGCAACCTTATCAAAGAGCACCTGAAGAAGCGAGGCTTCACCCAAACGTGGCTTGCCAAAGAGTTGGGCATGAGTTTTAGCATCACAAATGCCTATGTCTGCAATCGCAAGCAACCCAATCTCACCACCATCTTCAAAGTGGCAGACTTGCTTGAAATTTCACCCAAAGAATTAGTAAAATAAGATGGCAAGAAAAGTAAAAACTCTCATAAATCAAGAAGGTATAGATAGACGAGAGGTTGGATATTATTCAACCCCTCATTTTGTTGCCGAATATTTAACCAATGAAATGTTAAGCATAAATCCGTATGGATTAAATGTGCTTGACCCAGCCACTGGAAAAGAGGAACTGTTAAAGTATTTCTATAATAAAAAAAAGAATATTGATTCATTCGACATAATAGATTATGGCGAACATCAGTATTCTAACTTCACGTGTAAAGACTTTCTTGAGTTTTATATTGGGAGATTACAAAGCCTTCCTATGCAATGTAAAGAGTATGATTACATTATAGCTAATCCACCTTATAACTGCCACGAAGTTTCCTATATTAAGGATAATAAAAGGAAGTTATCATTGGCATTCCCAGTAGGTGCTTATAATATGTACTCAATGTTTTTGTCGGCTATGATAAGTATAGCAAAGGAAGGCTGTCTTATAGGAATTATAATATCAGACTCTTTCTTGACAGCTACCCTCCATGCAAAACTTAGAGAGCAAATTTTCACAGAATGTTCTATTCATCAGTTACTTCTTTGCCCCAATAATTTATTTTGGTCACAAGGAGCAGATGTTAGAACGTGTTTACTAATCTTGCAAAAAGGACGCAGATATCAAGGGTATGTAAAAATTATGAATCGTCCTAATTGTGTTGAGGAGTTTAAAGAGCGATTGAATAACCATCAGTTCAAAACATGTGCACTTGATGACATCAGGTTAGGAAAGGAACTTAAACTTAATCAATTTATTATAGATTTAGAACCAGATATTATTAATTTATTCAAATATAACATACCTTTGGGTAAGCAATACAAATGTGTTACTTGCATATCTACAGGAAATGATGAAAAGTATCTATCAAAAGAGATTAAAGAAGGGTTTAACGTACCATTTTATAAAAACCCCGCAAAACGAAAGTTTAAATCAAAACCAGATGCTTATATAATTGATGATTATATGGAGGAATCGCTCAAAGCAAAAGACTTTATGGTTCGAAATAAAATCTTTTTAAGAGATGAGGGAATAGCATGTTCATCTATGGGATTACCATTTAGTGCTGTGTACAAACCCAAAAACGCAGTATCTGGAGTCAATGCTACCATTTTCCCAGGAAAAGAAAATATTTATTGGCTAATTTCATATTTAAACAGTAGTTTAGTTACATACTTTGTTAGAGGAGTACTAATACGTTCAAATATGGTTACTTCTGGATATGTATCAAGGATTCCGATGATTGAGTTTTCAGAAAATGAGAAGCACACATTGGAAGAAGTTGCAAAAAATGTTATATCAGGTACTTTATTAGAAGAACGGGCTATTCAGATTATTGATATTATTGTTTTCAATTCATCGGGAATATCTGAACAAAGTAAATCAAAGGTAAAGGATTTTGTTAAAAATTTAGGGAAGGTCGTTTGACCGTCCCTTTTTATTTCTTTTTTTTTCTTTCTTTTTTTTTGCCTTCTGCAACTTGTATTTCTTTCTTTAATTCTTCTATGAAAGTCGCATTCGTTCTTTTTTTAGCTTTATTTAAGTCCTTTGCATATGAGGATTGAAGATTTCCATTATTACTTGGGTTTACATAAAGATCTGGAATCCAAGCTATAGGCATAACTACAGCTTTAGTAAGTTCAATACTCATATCCTTGTTAAATTTAATGAGAAAGGTAGCTATCATAAAAATATGATTAGGATCTTCGTTGTAGAAGTTAATCAAGCCCTCAGCTTTCGAGATATCATCCTTTGTTCTTTTTCCACCTAGAACAGCAGACTTAATGTTAATATACAAAGGGCTGTGACCATCAAATTCACATTTCATGTCATATACAGAAACCTCAGAATCAGAAGCTGTTACTTTTGAGATTCCAAATTCATTATGGTGAACCTCAAGATTCTGTGTAATAAGTTCCTCTATGATTCTCCAAACGGTACGACCTTTTGCTGCTTTTCTCCAACCAAATGGAAACTGCTCAAGTTTGCCAATACTTACTTTGCCAACTTTTTGGATAAGTTTTGTCAAGCTTTCCTCAAGACTTTTACGAAGAGACTCGACCTCCTTTAATTCATTTGCTGCCATTATAAATTTTATAGACATAAACACGCCCTCTCTTCCTTAGGAAAGAGGGCGTGGAGAGGATTATTGGTATCAAGGCCTAGCACAGCCCACTTTAGGCAACAATCTTTATATCCACACCCTCTAAGAGGCGTGAATATCCGAGATTTGGCCGACCTAAAGATATTTTGAGATGCTAGTTCAGATACTTCAGTCGAGTCAAGGATATTTATACTTAATATACCTTTTTATTATATTTATTTAGAAATCAATACTAATACTACATGGTAAACACAATGCAATTTGTATTGCAAAGGTAGTGCTTTTTTTATTATTACGTCAAAATATAAAGTGGAAAGTATCGTTCTATCGAAAAGTTTTGATATATCTTATAACTATTATCCCCTCAAAACACAATAGCAGAATTGTCATATTGCTTCTATATAGTTTGGAATCTTACGATATATCTTTTCGAAACATTTATTTTGGGTGTAGAAAAGGGTGTAAATCGCTTAAAACGCTGATTTGCACCCTTGTATGCGGAGAGAGAGGGATTCGAACCCCCGGTACCTCTCGGTACGGCGGTTTTCAAGACCGCTGTAATCGACCACTCTACCATCTCTCCTGTTGAAAAGCTTGATTGGTTGTCTAAAAGCGGTGCAAAGGTAAGGTTTTTATTTGAGTGGTGCAAGTTTTCTGTTGACTTTTTTGTCATTCTGTATATTTAATGTATCTTCGCATCATGATTTATCCGAATAATTTTGAGGCAAAGATAGGCTTTTATGAAATAAGACAACTATTGAGTAAGTACTGCTTATCATCCTTGGGGACAGGTAGGGTGGAGGATATGGCTTTCTCAGATAAGGCAGAAGAAATTAATGAATCATTGGAGCAGGTGCGAGAGTTTCGCCGTTTATTGGAAACAAAAGATAATTTTCCTCTCCAATATTTTTTTGATATTCGTCAGTCGATTGCCCGAATACGCTTAGAAGGCAGTTATTTGATAGAAGGAGAAATGTTTGATTTACGTCGCTCGCTGGATACGATTTCTCAAATTGTTCTTTTTTTGAACAGTCATCACGGAGGGGCAGATGAAGAATTGGGCGTTTGCTATGAATTTCCTTCTTTGCAACGTCTTACCGTCGGTATTGAGACTTTTCCTGATATTTTACAAAGGATAGACTTGATAATTGATAAATATGGACGTATCAGAGACGATGCTTCTCCCAAGCTTTCGGCTATCAAGAAGGAGATGCTGCAAGCCGAAAACTCTGTTTCGGGGGCATTAAACAAGATTCTTCGTGCAGCACAGCGGGAAGGTCTGGTTGATAAAGATGTTGCTCCTACGCTCCGCGACGGGCGTTTGGTCATCCCGGTTGCACCTGCTTTGAAAAGGAAAATCAAGGGAATTGTCCATGATGAATCTGCTTCGGGCAAGACGGTCTTTGTTGAACCAGCCGAAGTGGTTGAGGCTAACAACCGAATCAGAGAATTGGAGTCGGCCATGAGAAAAGAAATCATACGTATATTGGTAGAGTTCTCCGCCTTCATCAGACCCTCGATACCTTCCGTCCTTCATTCATACCGTTTGTTAGCTGATATAGACTTCATACAGGCAAAGGCAAGGTGGGCGATGGAAACAAAGGCCATGGAGCCTTGCGTTACAGATACTTCTCACATAGACTGGATACAGGCGATTCATCCTTTGTTGCAGAAATCGCTGGAGAAGCAAGGTAAAAAGGTCGTCCCGCTCGACATTGTCCTGACTGCGGATAAGCGCATCCTGATAATTTCCGGCCCCAATGCAGGCGGCAAGTCGGTGTGTCTGAAGACGGTGGGTTTGCTGCAATATATGGTTCAGTGCGGATTGTCCGTCACGATGAAGGAAAATTCTGTAGTAGGACTGTTCAAGAATATCATGATAGACATCGGAGACGAACAGAGTATAGAAAATGATCTTAGTACGTATTCGAGTCACTTGCTCAACATGAAGCAGATGATGAAACATGCAAACGAGAAGTCGTTGCTGTTGATAGACGAATTCGGAAGCGGAACAGAGCCACTGATCGGAGGAGCTATGGCAGAAGCTGTCTTAAGGCAGTTCTGCAAGCGCAAGGCGTTTGGAGTCATTACCACCCATTATCAAAACCTGAAACATTTTGCCGACGAGCATCCTTTGGTAGAAAACGGAGCCATGTTGTACGACAGACATGAGATGCGTGCCATGTTTCAGTTGCAGATTGGCCAGCCTGGCAGTTCCTTTGCCGTTGAGATTGCCCGAAAGACAGGTCTGCCCGAAGAGGTTATCCAAGATGCCTCTTCCATCGTCGGAGCTGATTATATACAGAGCGACAAATACTTGCAGGATATTGTCAGAGACAAGCGATATTGGGAAAACAAGCGACAGGCCATCCATCAGAGGGAGAGAGAACTTGAAAAACGCATCGCCCGGTATGAACAAGACATCAGGGAGTTGCAAGAAAGCAAGAATGCCATATTGCGGAAGGCAAAGGAAGAGGCCGAAGAACTGTTGAAGGAAAGCAACCGCAGGATTGAGAATGCCATTCGCGAGATACGGGAGAAGCAAGCCGAGAAAGAGGAGGCGCGCCGCATACGCAAAGACCTTAGCATGTTTAAGGAATCTTTGGAAAAAACGAATGAGACAGGAGAACACGACTTGATTGAGAGAAAGATGCGGCAAATCATGGCACGCAAGGAGAGGAAAGAAAGCCAAAAGAAGAAAAAGCAAGAAGTCCATTCTTCATTGCCGGTTGCCCCGGCAAGCTATTCGGAAGCATTGCCGAGAAAGATACAAACGGGTGATAGCGTGCGTATCAAAGGCCTCACCGTCATTGGGCGCATAGAATCACTGGAAGGAAATATGGCGACCGTCATCTTCGGAGATATGAAAACAAAGATGAAGGCTGAGCGCCTGGAGCTGGCAGAGACTCTCCGAAAACACGATGAGCCGGGAGCCGGGGTATCCGCCGGAAGGCAGACGCGCGAAACCATCGACAAGAAAAAACTGAACTTCAAGCAAGACATCGACGTGCGGGGAATGAGAGGCGACGAGGCACTCATGGCCGTGACATATTTTATAGACGATGCCATACTCGTCGGCATGTCTCGTGTTCGCATACTTCACGGTACAGGCTCTGGCATCCTCCGCCAGCTCATCCGAGACTATCTTTCAACGGTTCCCAATGTAACGGCTTTCCGAGACGAGCACGTGCAGTTTGGCGGGGCGGGGATAACCGTTGTTGATTTGTAGTGCACACCCTTCCTGCCAAGTACTTCGGGCTGACAGATGCACATGTGTACAAACCGCAGCAAGAGAAAGTTCCATAGTAAACGGCGGAAAAGCGGACGACAAGCGGACGAGAGAAAGTGGGAAGCAACATCATTAGCGAGGAATGGCGTATTAGTGCTCTAATGGCCGATTGGGGGTAAATTATATCCCATTTGAAACCTCAAACAATTATTTCATTGTTTCCCTTTACTTTTGTCTTGATGTTGCTAAAAAACAGGAAGTAAACTGTATTTTATCTCACAATAAATTTAGTCAGTCTTTATCCTTTGCCATTTCTTGTTGGTTTTCTTCAGTTCGGTATTGAGGGGCAAGACTGCTCATGACGGCTGCCCGGCTCTCCTGCATGATGTATGCCATGTTATCGTTTCCTTTGCCCGACGGATTGATGGGAGGATGAATCGTAAGGCTGAGCGGATGCCATGTTACCCATTTCCCGTCGCGTTTGCGTGGCAGTACGTTGAATGAACCGTTGATAGTGATGGGCACGATAGGTAGTTGCAGCTCATCGGCAAGCATAAAGGCACCACGCCGGAAAGTCCCCATACGGCCGGTCTTGGTGCGTGCCCCCTCAGGAAATACCATGAGTGACATGCCGTCTTTGAGAACCTTTCTGGCCTTCATATAAGTCTCTTTCACTTTGGACGGATTGCTTTTATCCACAAAGATATGGTGTGCATAGGCACAGGCCGTTCCCACAAAAGGCATTTTGCGCAGGCTTTGCTTCATCATCCACTTGAAGTTTCGGCCAAGATAGCCGTAAATCAGAAAAATGTCGAAAGCTCCCTGATGGTTGGCCACAAAGACATACGAGCGTCCTTTTTCCAGATTTTCTCGTCCGCTGACACTTACCGGCAACAAGAAAATGCGAGTTAGGAACCATCCCCAGCATTTGCCGGGATAGTAACCCCAAAAGTGTCCGTTGCCCAACGCGCAACCGATGGTTGTTGTTACGGCTGTTAGAAAAGTGCTGATGATGCCCAATGGAATGGCAATCAATGCCTGATAGAGACGGTACAAGTATTTCATAATTAAAAGTATATCTTGCAAAAGAGGTTCTAATTCGTTTTGGCTGATGATTGTAATGTGATGACAACAATTTCTCCCGGAACTCCAAAACGGAAAGGAATCATTCCGCCGAGACCGTTGGTTACGTATATGTAGCGTCCTCCCTGCTCATACAATCCTGATGATTCGGAATAGCGGAAACGAGCAGGAGAGAGTCCGAAGACAGAGAACTGTCCTCCGTGTGTATGCCCGCTGAGGGTCAGTTGTGCCTGTGATTGCGGCAATATCTTGCGTCTCCACGAAGAAGGATCGTGTTGGAGCATGACAACAAAGGCATTCTTGCCTGTTCCACGAAGAGTTTTGGCAACGTCACCTTTGGCATATTCGGGTTTTTCGCCATCGTTTTCCATGCCTGCTATCACAATAGAATCATTGCCACGGCGTACAATTCGATGCTCATTGTTGAGCAACTTCCAGCCGAATTGCCTTTGCAAACGGCACATTTCTGCAATATTGGCAGCTTCTACGATGCTGTCAGCCTCAATATAATCTGCGTAGTCGTGGTTGCCGAGAACAGAGAATACACCGTCTTTTGCGTGCAGTGAGCTTAGCAGATGCCTGTGTTCGTAGAGCTCTTGCGGGCGCATGTTCTGCAAATCACCCGTAAAGACGATAGCATCGGCATGTTGGGCGTTGATGAGTTTGATGGCTTGGGTCAATATCTTCTGTCTTTCTCCGGAGTAACTACCGGCATGTACGTCAGAGAACAATACGATTTTGTATCCCTCAAAAGCTGTTGGTAGGTCGGCATGGCGGATGGTTGTGTTTCTCACTTCCATTTGTCTAAACCCTGCAGTAGAGCCATAAACAAGGGCATAGATGGAAAATAGAGCCATAACAATGCCGATAAGGTTACCCGCATTGCGCTTCTTCTTCAGCCATCTGCACCACATCCAGCCGATTGAGGAACAAAGTGCAAAGGCTGCTTTGGGAACGGATATCAGTCCGAGTAGAAACAAAAACCAATATAAAATAGATGTATTGGCAGGGGCGGCGTCTTTTTCTCCCCAGAGACATGCCATGTAAGTCAAGAGAAATGCTGACGGAATCCACCACAAAAAGGTAAAGTGCCTTTTCTGGGCAAAACGTTTGTGCAGATAGCGCAAATAGATATAGATATCCGGAAGTACTATCAGCAGGATGAAGAATATAAGATACCTGGCTATCATGGGGCAATATCAGCTTCTGAACAAAATGGCTTCTCCACGGCTTTCTGTGTCGAAGATGCCTTGATTATAAATGTGTCGACCATTGCAAAAGGTATGCTGCACCCGCCAGTTAAACGTATGTCCTTGCATCGGACTCCATCCGCATCGGCTCTGAATACAGTCGTCCGTTACTTTCCATGGCATATTGGGGCGTACAATCGTCAGGTCTGCTTTGTATCCCTTGCGGATAAATCCACGTTCCGAAACTTCAAACAGTGATGCCGGATGATGGCATAGCAAGTTGACAGCTTGCTCTATCGACAAGATGTTTTGGTCTACCAGTTCCAGCATGGCTGCCAAAGAAAACTGTATCATGGGCATACCTGAAGCCGCCTTATTGCACCCTCCTTGTTTTTCTCTCCATAAATGGGGTGCGTGATCGGTCGCTACTGTAGTAATCCGTCCGTCGGTCAAGGCTGTCCTGAGTGCTTCCCTGTCTTCTGTTCCTTTGACAGATGGGTTGCATTTGATAAGGGCGTGGAGGCGATGATAGTCGTGGTGGGTGAAGAATAGGTGTGCAATGACGGCTTCAGCCGTAATATTTTGCGGTGCATTTTCAAACAATTGCAGTTCGGCAGCTGTGGAGAGATGTGCCACATGCAGCCTTGTTCCGTACTTCTTGGCCAGTTCTACCGCCAGTCGTGTAGAAGAAAGGCATGCTCTTTCAGAACGGATGATGGGGTGCATGGCAATGGGTGGGTCTTCTCCGAGGTACTTTTTGGCTTCTGCCATATTGTGGCTTATTTCATCGGTGTCCTCACAATGCGTTACGATGGGAAGCGAAGCCGTAGAGAATATGCGTTCGAGTGACTGCTGCTTGTTGACCAGCATGTTGCCCGTAGAGGCTCCCATAAAGAGTTTGATACCCGGAATACGGTGCTTGTCGAGCTTGTCAAAAATGTCGATATTATTATTAGTTGCCCCGAAAAAAAACGAGTAATTAACGTGGCTTGTATCTTTGGCATAGACAAATTTCTCCTCCAAGGCTTCAAGTGAAGTTGTTTGTGGAGATGTGTTCGGCATGTCGAAATATGACGTGACGCCTCCGAAAGCAGCGGCACGGCTTTCACTCTCGATGTTTGCCTTGTGGGTGAGTCCCGGTTCGCGAAAATGCACATGGCTGTCGATGACTCCCGGTATGACATAACATCCCCTCGCATCTACAGTCTGATCATAAGAGACATGCGGGGGAGAAATATTTTCAAGAATATCGGTGATGCGATCATTTTCAATGATGATTGAACCATTGAATTGCTGATTTTCATTGATAATGGTTGCATCGGATATTAAAATCTTCATTGTTGAGAAGTTGTGGAATTGGTGGTTAGAGGTCTTGTGTCGTGTCTTGCAGGATTGCCATGTGGCGGCTGAGCCATTTGGTTCGGAGTAGGCGGCATCGGGCCGTCGGCCAATGGCGGATGTCGTGGAGCGTCGACAGGTGCTTCCAATCCGTTCTTGATGTTTTGGATGCGCTGTGCTTCTGCAATATATGCGCTAACGTAAGGATCTCGTTTGAATGTGGGAGTTGCTTTGCTCATGATGTCGTCTATCCAAGGTGTGAGAACCGGATAAGGATAGTCGTTTGTAACCATCATGAAGACACCCGGGCCCAGTACATTGTCGAAGTTTTCGGTGATAAACGAGGTTATCAGCTTGTCCAGTCGTTCGTTGATAAGAATGTACTCTTCACTTAATTGTCGGTTGACCACATCCATATTACTGCCGTCCATGATGGCAATATCATGCTTGTGTATCAGTTCGTAGGACTGATTTTGCAACTGGTCGTAGCTTTTGAGAAAAGCGAAGAGCTTATCGTTGAGCGGTGTTCCACTCACAGTTTGTTGTGTTTGGCTGATTTCTATGGAAATATCGCCGCTTTCCAGCACCAGCGGAAGCATGTTTTCATCATTGATGTAAAGGTTTGCCATCTTGGTGGAATCAATCGTTCCGACGAATTTGAATTGTCCGTGCAGAACGTCGCATGAGTCCAGATTCTTAATGGTTTGGTTCGTGACAACTTTCAAGTAAAGCATCTGGCCGTCAAGGTTAGAGAGGTTTGACGTCCCTTGAATGTTGTATGAACTGGCACACGAGGTTAGTATGGCTGATACAATTAAAAAATAGATAGCTCTTCTTTTCATAAATGATTCTCAGATTCGCACGGACAAAAGTACAACACATTGACGAACCGAGAAAATAAATTCATGCTATTTAATACAAACAGAGCCGTTTTAGGGTTTATTTTCTTTGTTGATTTCGCTTGAAAGACGATGGTTTGTATATAGCTGTAGAATGGCTGCAATGAGCAGGGTGATAATCCATTTGTTATAGATGTACTGAATGTAGGCGTGGAGGTCAGAGAATAAGGGCATGATAAACTTATACTCTGACTCAATCATCAGAAAACCGGACAAGACAAAGAGCGTGTCGGAAAACAATACGATGCGCCGTAAGCGGCGGATGACAAAGTCATTGCCTTCATAACGTTGCATAATCTGCATGAAAGCAAACAAAAGTGCGCCTGCAAAGAAAATCCAACAGGCAACAGACTGATATTGTTGAAACACATAAAAGCCAGCTCCAATAACCATGAGGATTCCTCCGGCAAGAAACAACAGGCTTTGAATCTTATTCAGTTTTTTCATTTTGTTCTTCTCTTTGTGACTCATCATCGCTCAATACATAAATATCTTCATCGTCGGCTTTCATAAAATATCGTTCTCTGGCTATCTTTGACATAGCACGAGGGTTGTTTCTCAATTCAACCAATTGGGCCGAATCTCGTGAGTAGAGAGTTTGATAACGATTGATTTCCTCTTGGAGGTCTTTAATGGTAAGGTCGTGTTCCAAACGCTTCTTTAGGCTGTTTTCATCGAGAAAACCAACTACAGCCACTCCGAAGACAATGGTGATGATGTATTTGAATCGACCAATAAAAGTCCAAGTTTGAGAGAGACGCCCCATTCTGTTGATAAGGATATATGATTTGAGTTGCCTGCAAAGATAATACTTTTCTGCCAAACTACAGTTGTGAAATGTCATTTTATTTAGAACAATACATAAAATCGCAAATAAGGCGATAACAAAAGATGAAAGCTTTTTGGACATGGCTATAGGTGATTTTATTATAACCCAATTCGGTCATTAGAGACCGTTCTGATTTTGTTCGGATGTCGAGCAGATTGTCTGTCGGCTTTGCCGAAGGCGTGGCGGGCTACGCCGAGGAAAACCGACAGAAAATCTGCTGACAAACGGACGAAAGCGGTCGGTAAGCAATATCTTCAGCGAGGAATGCAACCTTGGCGGTCTAATGACCGATTTGGGTTTAACTCCAATCGGCCGTTAGACCGCTTGGTTTACCGTTTTTGGTTTATGGTGCTGCTTCCCGCCTTCTCTCGTCCGCTTGCCGGCAACCTTTCCGCCGTTTTTCCTCGGCGTAGCCCGCTACGTTTTTTGTGCACCTACAGGCACGGTGGCACGGAAAGATATGGGGAGGACACAGACAGGAGTGCGGACAGACACAGAGTCTGTCCCTACAATGGCGTCATAACAATGTTATTAAATAATGGTGAGGATTTCGTGAGGATGTAGGGACACAACAATGTTATTAAAATAATGGCGAGAATTTCGCGAAAATGTAGGGACGGACCCTGTATCTGTCCGCCAAGAGAAAAGCTCCTCGCCAGCGCTCCTGAACTTGGGAGCTCGCCGGCAAGGGGGGATTATGCTGGGTTAATACAAAACAGACAACC
This sequence comes from Prevotella sp., assembly GCA_034183335.1. Lineage (GTDB taxonomy): Bacteria > Bacteroidota > Bacteroidia > Bacteroidales > Bacteroidaceae > Prevotella. Next base: position 25,532 of record JAXFLJ010000047.1, on the reverse strand, counting down.
AATCTGCTTGATATCTGAACGAAAGCAGACCAGTCTCTAATGGCTGATTGGAGTTCATGAAAGTCGAGAAATGATAGTTCTGTAAATGTACCGAAGAAGTTTTTGTTAAATAGTGTTTTGTTTTTAACTTTTCGGTTTTTCGTCAGCAAAGAGTTAACCAATATTCCCTCTCATACATGAAGAATTTTCGACCAACCTTACCCGTGGCCGAAAATAACGCCAAAAATTGAGTTCGTAACTCGTTGATAATCAGCATCCATTTTTCGGAAGGTCGAAAAAAGGGGGCAAAAAGACCCAAAAACGGCTTGCAAAAGATGAACACTCACCTTGCAAACGTTCATCAATTGCCCTCCAATTGATGAACGTTTGCCTCCCAATTGATGTTCACTTGCAAAAATGAGGGTAAAAATCAGGCATTTTATCTCTCGAAAACCGTTTTTTCATTTCTATTTCGTCATTTTTTTTCGACCGTTTTTCCCCCTCTGGTTAACGGCTGAATTGTTAACTGGCACAATTTTTGCATATTGCGAAAAAATAACTCTATGAAGGGGCGAAAAACATGAGGAGGATAGAGAACGTTGTCAAATAGTTGATGAAAGACGAAACCATCAACTGTAATTGGATGTAACTTGTTATTTGAGGAACGGGCATGTGTGTGATATTATGCTTTTTTATTCTGTTGATTGGTGTGAAATGGGAAATTTCTATGTATTCATTTCCTCTTTTTCAAAATATTCTTTACTTTTGCAAGCACTAAATATTAAAATTTATTTTTATGAAAATCATCAATCATTCTTTAGTGTTAATGCTTCTGATGGCAGTTTTTCTGCTGTCTTCGTGCTCAAAAGAACCCAAGTCTGCGAAGCTGATTCCTGCTGATGCTACTGTAGTTATGCGGTTTGATGTGAAACAAATAGCCAAGAAAAGCGGAATAAATGACGATGGAAAGTTGAAGGCGGAACTTAAAAAAGAACTGAAATCTGCTAATCTTCCAACAGCCCTTCATTCCAAGGTAGAGGCAATTATTGACGATCCCTCTAAATCGGGAATAGACCTTCGTGACCCTCTCTTTGTGTATGTACAGAGTTATCCGACCCCAGCAGGCGGTCTGGTGGGAAGCATTGGAGACGCAAAGGCGTTTCAGGAGTTGATTAATGATTTTTCCAAAGAAATGGGAGTAGAGCAGCTTCAGGAAGAAGAGGGAGTGCGTTATCTCATCAATGGAGATGCGGATTTCGTCTTTAATGATGACTGCTTTGCCATGTTATGGAGAGATACATTGGCTGGAGACAGCAAAGCGAGGCTTGCCGAACTCAAGAAACTGATGAAAGATGGTGTTGAGAAATCAATGTCCGGTAATGATTTCTTCAAGCAAATGTGTGAGAAAAAGGGTGTGGCACAGATGCTGGTTTCTTATGGCAGCCTTATGGCCATGCCTCAAATGGCTATGATGACTACCATGATGCCTGAAGGGCTGAAGATGGACGAAATTGCATATCTGATAGATTTTGAAGTGGAAAAAGGCGAGTCTAAAGCCATTATGGAAATTCTTTCCAGTTCGTCTGAATGGGATAAGCAGCTGAAAAAGAATGAAGAAATAGCCCGAGAAATAAAGGGCGACCTTCTGAAGTATATGTCTAAAGACGGATTTGCACTGTTCTTTAACTACGATGGAGCCAAATTGTATGAGTATCTTAAGAGCATGCCTTTTGTCAAGCAGATTCCGCAGGAAACAATGACGATGTTGCAGAAAGCCCTTACTTCTATTGACGGCGATGGAGCACTTGGCATTTCAGACATTGATGAGGCTGCCGATAAAATTGATCTGTCGTTCTTGATTCAGACAAAAGATGCTACCCTTGTCGACATGTGTAAGGCATTTGGTGTCGTTTCTCCTGAAGCAAAAGAAACATCTCCTGGTTGTTATGCCATTCCTTTAGGTTGGGATGCGGATGGAAAGCAATCGCTTAACCTTGGATATAAGAATAAAATCAGTTTTGTGACTTTGGGAATGCCCGGACAAAATTTTGCTGCTGCTTCTCATCCCTTTACACTCCAAGACGTGAAAGGTCGCCGGTGTTATCTCCGTTTCGACTTCAAGTTGCTCAACAAGATAGCTCAAAAGGGTAATACGTCAGATAAAATTGCGATGCGTGAAGTGGCTAAGATGTTTGACTATGTAGAAGGATATGATGAGGGCGCGCGCAAGTTTGTTGTCCGACTGGTTAATAAAGATAAGACCAAGAACGTCTTTGAACTATTATATGCATGTATCAATAGTTTTGCCAATGTCATTCAGTCTAACACTGGTGACGTAGATTCGTATGATGTTCCTCTTGTAGAGGCAGACACGACAACAGTAGATAAAATCTAATTTTGAGGTATAATAAAGAGGTGAAGGCTTAACAGGCCTTCACCTGTTTTTATTGCTCATGAAACCACGCCGTTTACTCCGCCGTTTGTTGAGCCGCAATCTCACCCCCTTTCAGTTAGCAGGTTTTGTCTTGGCAAACTTGTTGGGTATGACCATTGTGCTTACATCGGTACAGTTTTCGGCAGATGTGTTGCCATTGTTGACTGGCAATGACGGCTTGATGAAGCCTGGGCAGGTGGTGATTGTAAAGCAGGTAAGTGCCTTGCGCACCTTGTCAGGAGTTGCTCCTGTCTTTAAGGAAAGCGAGATAAATATTCTCAGGCAGCAACCTTTTGTAAAGGATGTGGGTAGATTTACGCCTTCTCAATTTAATGTATTTGCTACAATTGGGGGTGGAAGCATGGGGATGCAGTTTTCTACGGAGATGTTCTTTGAGTCTGTTCCCGATGAATATCTCGATGTAGATTTGTCGAAGTGGCAATACAAAAGCGGGAGTGACACGCTGCCAATCATCCTTCCGCGTACCTATCTCAATCTATACAACTTTGGGTTTGCAGGCAGCCGTGGGCTTCCGACAATTTCTGAAGGACTGGTCGGTGCGGTCAATCTTCATCTTTTGCTTTCTGGCACACATGGTCAGCGGCGTATGACGGGTAAGGTCGTGGCCTTTTCTCGTCGACTTAATACCATTCTTGTTCCCCAGTCGTTCATGGACGAAGCCAACCGGAGTCTTTCTCCTGTCCGTTTGTCTCAGCCCTCGCGTCTGATTCTCAAGGTAAACAATCCGGCAGACGAACGAATCGCCTCTTTTCTTCACGCCCAGCGTTACGACACAGAAACCAATGATGCCGACGCTTCACGCACGGTTGGATTCTTTCGCTTGCTTTCCATGGTGGTCATGGGAGTGGGATTGCTCATTACGTTTTTGTCTTTCTATGTGTTGTTGCTCAGCATTTATCTGCTTCTGCAAAAACATACGGACAAAATTGACAGCCTTTTGCTTATTGGGTATGCACCTGGTGGCGTGGCCGTTTTTTACAATGTGCTGGCCGTCGGACTTAATGCAATCGTACTCATCTCTTCCTTTGTTCTTGTTTTTTTCATCCGTGACTATTACCTTCCGCAGTTCGGCGAACTTTACCCGGGCTATAGTCCGTCAGCTTTTGCTCCGTCTCTTATCGCCGGATTGCTGCTTTTCTTTTTCACGTCCTTGTTCAATTTTGTGGCCATTCGCCGTAAGATTATCCGTGTTTGGCAAATGCACAAGACATAAGTCGACCTTTTTGGTTTGCCTCTTTTCTTTTCCTTCGCTTCCGTACATTGAGAATTATGCTTACCTTTGCATGGGTTTAGCCAAGCAATTTACAACTCTACATGACTATTCAGACAAGTTTTATCTTAAATCGATTATTAGAGACCATGCTGATGTCGTTTGAATGTCGGGCAGATGAGTTGTCGTTTTCTCGGAAGTGTAGCGAGCTACACCGGGGAAAAACGGCAAACAAGATGTCGACAAGCGAACGAAAGCAGTCGGGAAGCAACATCATTGGCTGGAGAGGTAAGGCTAAGCGGTCGAATGGCCGATTGGGGTTTATCAGTGAAAACATAATCGAGGAGGTCGGCGCATGATAGTGTGTATCGCCGAGAAACCCAGTGTGGCAAAAGATATTGCTCGCATCATCGGAGCCAATACGCCCAAGAACGGATATATGGAGGGCAATGGTTATCAGGTGACATGGACATTCGGACACCTCTGCGAACTGAAGATGCCAGAAGACTATACCCCTCTTTGGAAGAGATGGGCTTTGAGCAGTCTGCCGATGATTCCCCCTCGCTTTGGCATCCGACTGAAAGACGATGAGGGTATCAAAAAGCAGTTTGCCGTGATAGAGCAACTCATGCAGTCTGCCGATGGCATTATCAATTGCGGAGACGCTGGGCAGGAGGGTGAGCTTATCCAGCGTTGGGTGATGCAAAAGGCACAAGCTAAGTGTCCGGTGAAGCGTTTGTGGATTTCGTCCATGACTGATGAAGCCGTGAAAGAAGGTTTTGCCAAACTCAAAGATCAGGAAGCCTATCACCATTTATACTTAGCCGGACTTTCCAGAGCCATCGGCGACTGGCTGCTCGGCATCAATGCCACGCGTCTTTATTCCATTAAATATGGACAACCCGGACATCCTTTGAGTATAGGACGTGTACAAACACCTACGCTTGCTTTGATAGTTAACCGACAGAAAGAGATTGACCATTTCGTACCTGAGACTTATTGGGTGCTTTCTACGATATACCGCAATGTGGTTTTCACGGCTACTAAAGGAAAGTTTACGAGCAAGGAAGAAGGCGAAAAATCGTTTGTGCTGATTCAGGGAAGGCCGTTTACGGTTACGAACGTGGAAAAGAAAAACGGTAAGGAAGCCCCGCCGCAACTCTATGACCTGACTTCGTTGCAGGTGGACTGCAACAAGAAGTTTGCCATGAGTGCCGAAATGACCCTTAACACCATACAAACGCTTTACGAACGCAAGCTGACCACTTATCCACGTGTGGACACACGCTATCTCAGCGATGATATTTACCCCAAGTGTCCGGCCATTATGAATGGCCTGTATCAGACGAAAAACGAGGGGAAAGCCGTCTATGCAGAGCTTGTGAAGGTTTTGGGCGGAAAACCGTTACTCAAGTCGAAGAAAGTCTTCGACAGTAGCAAGGTGACCGATCACCATGCCATCATCCCTACGGGGATGGTTCCTACCCACTTGACCGATATGGAACGCCACGTGTTTGACCTCATAGCACGGCGTTTTATAGCTGTTTTCTATCCCGATTGTCATTTCTCCACTACAACAATAACCGGTCGGGTAGAAACTGAACGGCAGGCAGACGGAACGGAAGCAGGGGTTGCCACAGATGCAGACAAGGGTGGCATCGATTTCAAAGCCACAGGAAAAGAAATCATTGATGCAGGGTGGCATGTGGTGGAAGCTAAAGAACCGCAAGATACTCACGAGGACAACAAGGACGAAACAGGCAAGGAGATAACTGGTGAGATTCCTGTTTTTGTCAAGGGTGAGAGTGGCCCGCATGAACCGACACTCACCGAAAAGCAGACCACACCACCCAAATACTACACCGAAGCTACCTTGTTGAGAGCAATGGAAACGGCCGGTAAGTTTGTGGAGAACGAAGAATTGCGTGCTGCAATGAAAGAAAACGGTATCGGAAGACCGTCAACACGAGCCGCCATTATCGAAACTCTTTTCAAAAGGCACTATATACGTAAGGAACGAAAAAATCTTGTCGCCACGCCTACGGGTATCGAACTCATCGATATCATTCGTGAAGAACTTCTTAAAAGCTGCGAACTGACAGGTATTTGGGAAAAGAAATTGCGTGACATCGAACACCAAAAATATGATGCGGCACAATTTCTTGATGAATTGAAGCTGCAAATCCGTGAAATCGTGCAGCAGGTTTTATCAGACAATAGCGACCGGCGCGTGACAGTTTTGACAGATGATGACTTGAAAGCCAAGAAGTCCAAGCGAGGCCGTTCTCCTGAAAAAGCAAAATAAAATGATATTGAAAGTATGCTGCTGCATCATTATTCATCCTCTATTTAGGATAACAGAAGTTGCCGTATATAATCATGTGAACTTTGGTACACACATGTCTATCTGATAATTCATCTTTCTATTATCTTTATCTTGTAGTCTGTATATTATTTGTGTTCCATAAATTATATACCTGCTATAGGTAGTGTTTGTTTCCTCCATCGCCACCAAAGCCAGCAGGAAGATAACAGCCTTGCCAGGATGGTATGGATGTCATCATGTTGACGGTTCTGTTGTACTTTCTGTTGAACCTCTCAATTCAATTCGTTGTATCTCTGCACCTTTGTTATTCCACAGGGAAGTCCATATGTGAAGTAAGTAATCTTGCACTCTGCCTTGTATTTCCTCGACATAGGGTGTTTCTTTCCCATTTTTCCACAGAAGTCCGTGAATTGTCAAAAGTTCCATAAAGTACAGGTGTTTTTATGACTGAAATCATTGAATGAATATAATTTTTTAGAAAAGCGGTAATATTCTCAAAATATTTTTTATCTTTGCATGCGTTATTTTCATTAGTGTTGAATATAATAATTAAAAAACAACGATATGGCCATTTATGATTATGGAATTGGAGGTAATGAGGTAAAAATTGATGCCAACGAGTCAATTGCTGACATACCTTCCAACCGAACCCTGTTAGTACAGAAACTTACAGATGATGCACCTGTCAGTCCTGAAGCTGTCTATGGTCTGCAAAAAGTTGAAGATGTTTTTGAGCATTTTGCTCCATCTGTAAAGCTTGAAATGCAGAATGAAAAAGGTGAAGATGTCAACGAAACCATTTCTTTTAAGAATCTAGGAGATTTTGATGTCAATAGTATCAAAGAGCAAAGTGATTTTTTGAGCAAACTTGATGTTGAAAAGGAGCAAAATGCAAAGATTGCACGACAGCTTTCGTCTAACAAGGCACTTCTAAAGGCATTGGGAAATCCAGAAACCCGGCAAGCCATTATAGATATGCTGGAATCTTCCCTTGATGAAATTCAAAGCACTGATACGAAATAACCTTTTAAGTTGCAGATAATGGAAAATAATGTAAAGCCCCAAGAGCAACAACAGGTTGCAACATCAAGCAAATCAACTGTCAGAAAAGAAGGAGTTTCTTCAACATCTTCTTTAGATAAACTAAAAGAATATGGAGGATTTGCATTTCTTGAAAACATCATAGATGGCTTCTCTAACCTAAATCCTACACGAAAGGCGCGTCGTAATATTTTCCTTACAGACGAACAATGGGCTGGTGAACGCAAGATGCTGGAAAACCGTCTCAATGTATGGCTTGAGTTGTTGAAGAGTGGAGATTCTGCTGAGCAGATGAGAGACAAAGCCAAGGAAAAAGCATTGAGTGTTGAGGAATTGCTTAATAGAAATCTGAATACTGTATTGAATCGTATACATGATTTGGAGCAAGCTTATCGTTCTGTTGCTCTTTTTTATAAAAACACAGAGAGTAGCAAAGTCAAGAATGTAACCATTGTCAATGCCGATATGTCCCAGCTAAAAGACTTGGATAATACTTTGTTCATTGATTACATCGGTAATGAACTCAAACAAAACTTTGACAGACTGGACTTGCGTCGCAATTATTCTATCCTTATTATACCCGGCTATCTTGGCTCGAACGCCGTGCTTGACAAGTGGGGAAAGATCGCCCATGACAACAAGGTGATGCTCTTCACTGATTTTCAGGACTTGGAAACACCTGATGATGTTGTAGACATCTTCTTTAATGCCGACCATGCTGGTGGAGATGTATACAAGTCAAATGTGGTCATGACATGTAACTGGCTTTTGGGTCGCCAACATGTGTCAGAAGTTGGAGAAGAGGAAGATTTGTATGTGCCAGGTTCTTCTGCGTTAGCTGGAAAAGTTTATAGTACTTTGATGTCTCAGGTTGTGGCCGGAAAGAAATTCGGCGCCCTTAATGAGGTGGAGAGTGTGCATTTTGATTTAAAGAAAAGTGAAATCTCTGAATTGGAACGCATGGGACTTGTACCGATGGTTAACGAGTATAGTAAAGTAATGGCATTCTCTGCCAAGACTCTTTTTAACGGCGATAATCTCGGACTCCAAACTTACTCTGTGGTACGTGTATTCGATTATATCTCCAAGGTGTTGTTCGATTTTCTTAATCGTCGTGCTTTCGAAAATTGGACTACCCGGACAGAGGCTGATTTGCGAAGTCAGATTGTAAAATTTCTCGACAGTATACAAGGGCCGACACGCTTGATTGAGAAATTTAAGGTAATAAGGATTGAGCAGGATCCCAATCAAAAAGATCGTGTTTTACTTGATATTCACATCACTCCTTATTTCCCAGCCAAGAGTTTTGTTATCCAGTTAGAAGGACGAAAGGGTGAGGAACCTGAAGAAGCTAACTGGGAGAGCCAATACAAACAGGAATAGTGTAAACAGGACACATATATGATTCCCTAAATATAAAGGTGGGTGGGTGAGATTTGTTTCCCATCCACCTTATTCTATATTATGAACGAATATAAGTTGGTGTAATGGACATTTGTTAGGTGAAACCTATTGAATGTCTTTTATACTATAACCTTTGTGGCATTTTTTTATTTATAAATAAATCCCAATCGGTCATTAGACCGCCAGTACTACATTTCCCACTAAGGATGATGCTTACCGACTGATTTCGGTCGATTGCCGGCATCTTCTCTGCCGTTCTTCCTCGGCGTAGCCCGCTACGCCTTTGGCAAAAGCGACAGACAATCTGCCCGACATACGAACATAATCAGTACGGTCTCTAATGACCGAATTGGGATAAAAGGTGCATTTCCTATAGCGGTTCATGTAGGTGAATTCCATATACAAGTGCAAGGTTATATTTTCTTTTTGATATATTTTGGGGCTTGGCAAATTTATTTTTCGATGGTTCTTTTTTTACATAAGGAATATTTATTATTGATGTGTGAAGTATACAGTAGTATTCAGCTGTTTGGCTATAATCTCATGAGCGACAAACTCTGTTCCGCTGTCCGTGGTAATGGTTCTTATGGCTGATTCTAACTCCTTGGGCAGTTTTACGGCAACGTGAGTTCGAAATTAATTTAGGAGTAAAGATATTCGACGAATCAGAATAATGAGAAAGTGACACGAAAAATACTAATAAGTATTTCCAAGGATACTATTGTTGTTTCTTGTTTTTTATTTTCAATTAAAGCTTTTATATCAATAATTTAAAGCCATGGAAATGTTTTATATTTCATCAAAAAACATTATCTTTGCAGCCATAAATATTTAGGTGTATATGGATTATCTGAAATTGCCTCTTAATTTTTCTGCTGCTTTAAAAGGGCAAATGGAACGATGCACATACGAAGAATCTATAGCCCAACACATCATGATGTTGATTGTAACCCACTATGGTGAAATGGAGGGAAAAAATGACTATGGCTCTGTAATATGGGACTTAGAATACAACCAAATGGTCATTAACAATGATTGGGAGGAAAAAGTTAGCAAATCATTAGAGAAAACCATTACAGATTATGAACGACGTTTAAAGGATATTCATGTGCAGATTGCCCTTACTGAGGTTGAGGAAGAAATTCGGAATAAATTTTCGAATGCCCGACGGCGTGTTAAGATTAACATAAAAGGAACACTCATTTCTAACGGGAAATCCTTTCATTTTGGTACATATCTTTATATTAGTCCCATCTCTCAATAACTTTTTACACAATAATGATGATAGATAAACACCAGCAAGAAATAAAAGAACGTCTCCAGAGGTATGCGATGGATCTATGGGAGATTTCCGATCCAAGGCAAATTGACCCTGTGGTAGACTTGATGTTGGATGTCTTTTCCTATAACAGCAGCCGTTTGTCCCAAGAAATAGAAAGTTCTGACACAGCCATATTGCATCGTCTATCAAGATTACTTGTTCCTCAAAAATGGTCTCTTCCTTTTCCTGCTCATGCACTTATGACAGCTAACCCTATCAATAGCAGCTGTAGGAGATTGACAGGAAAAGACTCGTTTTATACTGACAAGATGGTTTTTGAGAAAGGACTTGTGCGTTTAAACTTTACTCCTCTGTCAAATTACCCTTTGGCAATGGCAAGGGTCAAGTGCATGGTTAGTGGGCAGAATTCAGTTCTTTATACAGATGATGGTCGGCAAATACCCTCTCGGATTCCCGGTGGAAATGAAGATGAGGGTACTATATGGATTGGTATAGAGGCGACTGACAATACTTTGCAGGAATTGGATAAGCTAATATTATGTATTATTCCAGAAGATGAGCGGCTTGTCTCTTTTGTAAAAGAAGTTAGTGCCTATGATATGGAAGGGAATATGATGGACATATGTACTCCGTCATTTCATTTGGATGATGACAAAAAGTATCATTACTTCAATGAAATTGCGGATTATTACTCAGATCATTTCATCTCAATAGATTTTGCAGGACACACAAACAGGGAAAATCTGAAAAACTCCATATTTCCTCAAAGACAAAATGTTGCCGAAACAGAACAAGATAATGAAAAGCTTTGTTGGATAAAACTGACATTTCCCTATATGTTTTCCAATGCAGACTTCATGGGAATGCGCATATTAACAAATACGTATCCTGTTGTCAATCGTCAGATTGTTAATAAAAAGCATAGTTTTGTTAGGCAGGGGAGCATTATCCCCATTTCATGCGACAATGATTCGCTTTTCTTAAATATGGAGGAATTGCAAGACGATACAGGGAAGAAATATACAGATATTACCGAACATTATGAAGAATTCCCCGAGGCCGCATTTAGCTTATATTTTGGTCATTTGGAGAAATTTGATTCGGATAATGCCCGGTCTCTTGTCATTAGGCTTATGCAGTTGATACGTGAAGACATAAATGCTTTTCAACCAATAGACGTTGCAACTTTTAGTTCGCAGCTAAATGAAATTTCTCAAAAGTTAGATGAAATAGAACAAAGTGTATATGATGCAGTTCATGCGAAGGCCAAATCAAGAGTTTTTTTGCTTACGAACCCTTTTAAAGGTACAAGTGACGTTGATTTGAATTATTGGATTACTAATGGTGCAATTGCAAATGGATTGGATTACAGAACACCTTTATACCAGCTTAATTCTGTAAATCAACAAAACCAGCAGACTACAGGCCTTTGTTTTCAAACTGTAACAAAAGGGGGCAGGATGCGCAACAGTGAACAAGAACTTATAAATAGTTTGCGGTACGGATTGTTGAGTAAGGAGCGAATTGTTACCCAGGAAGATGTGCGTAGTTTCATTATGCACAAAGTAGGGGCAATTGTCAGTGATGTGGACATTAAGGACGGTATTGTGATTTCATCTGATGTTCACAAAGGCATTGTTCGTACTACAGAAGTGAGAATAAAAATTCGTTCACGAGCTAATGTTAATCCAACGGATTACACTAAAACAGCATTATTCCTTGAAAAGGAATTGTCACGACGCTCTATAAGTAACACTCCATATAAAATATTTTTCGAATGAACGAACAAAATTACAGTACAAGTTTGCTGTCCGCTATCAAATTGGCCAAGGCAATGGCACGGCAGGACAAACATCAGTCGTATGGAGTCGCACATCTTGCTACAGCCATGATTACGGAACAAACTGGTCTTCGGGAAATTTTGATTTCCATGCAAAAAGATGTGGCATACATCATGGACTGGTTTGATATGCGCAAAGAAATGTATGTTTCTTCATCCAATGATTCCTTCCTTGATATTATTGCTGATGGAGAAGTCAAACTTGTACTTGACGAAGCTGAGCGGTCAAAGATTAAACTTGGTACAGATTTTGTTGATGCTTTGTGTGTGTTTACTGCTATTGTAAGGAATGGTGTCGTCTATTCTCATCAGCAGATAGAAATGTTGGGAATCACGGAAGAAGAAATTCTAGAAAATTTCAATGCAAACAATGCACCTTTGTTTCAAGGAAACGAGCATGATTTGACAGCTTCCGCCCAATATGTATCTGATTTCAGAAGTTCTGATATCTTGGAAGAAGGTAAGTCTATTATTGGTCGTGAAAAAGAAGTCAGAATGATACTCGAAAACCTTGAACGCTTTGAGAAAAAAGGAATTTTGATTGTCGGTGACTCTGGTGTGGGTAAGACAGGGGTGATAAAAGCTTTTGCCCATGAAGTGTCTACAAATAAAGATGAACTTATAAATCAGACTTTATTGGTTGGCCTTAAAACGTCACAGGTATTGGCACAATCTTCGTCAGACATTGAAATTGGACAGAAAATCTCAACCCTTCTCCAGAAACTGAATCAAGCGAAAGATAAGGTGGTTTTGATAATAGATGACTTACATAGACTGTTAGAGAGCGGTAACACATCGAATGCCGTTTCTCTCATCAATATCTTAGATTCTCAAATTAGTGAAAGGTCAGTTCTGATGCTAATGTCCTTATCTACAGATATGTACAGGAAACATATAGAAAAACATTCTATTGTACGTAAGTTAGATGTTATTCCCGTGGAAGAACTGGAAAAACATATCTTAAAAAGTGCATTGCTTGAGCATCGAATGTCCTTGCAGGCTTATTACAGCATTCTAATCACAGAAGAGGCTATTGACAGTGCATACAATTTGGCAAATAGATATTACAAGGAGAAAAGCCAGCCAGCTTCTACTTTGGATTTGATAGACAGTACGACTGCGTCTGTACGGCTCAGCAACAAGAATGCACCGGAGACCATTGCTCAACTGGTTGATGAATATAACAAGTATTGTAATAAGCCTATAGAAGATATTGTAGACAGAGATTTATATTTGTTCTATCACACCATATTCAGCAAAGTCAGTGTCGTTCTTACATCGAAGATTAGGGATAACTTTACCCTTTCGGACGACGATGCCAAGGAAGATAAACTAAAGAAGATAAGAAAGATATTGGATGAACTTCAAGAAATATCTCAAGAAGGTATCAAAACTGTTACCCCTATGGAAGTTGAGGCAATCGTAGCCAATGACACTGGTATTCCCATTGGTAAGATTCAGGCTCAGGAAAAAGACCGCCTGTTGGGTATCGAAAATCGCTTAAGAGAACGGGTTAAAGGACAGGACAAGGCCATCTCCACACTTGCTGACGCTATCATAGAGTCTCGCAGTGGACTTAGCGACCCAAAGAAACCCATAGGTTCTTTTTTCTTCCTCGGTCCGACTGGTACTGGCAAGACCGAGTTAACCAAATCGCTTGCCGAACTGCTTTTTGACGATGATTCTGCCATGATTCGTTTTGATATGTCAGAGTTCAAGGAAGAGCATTCTGCTGCTTTATTATATGGTGCTCCTCCGGGATATGTCGGTTATGAGGAAGGCGGTCTGCTCGTGACGAAAATACGCCAGAAACCTTACTCTGTGGTTTTGTTTGATGAAATTGAGAAAGCTCATAATAGTGTCTATGATGTATTTCTCCAAATGATGGATGAAGGAAAAATCCATGATAAGTTAGGACGTGAGGGAAACTTCTCTAATTCTATTATCATTTTCACTTCAAATATAGGTAGTCAGTGGATAGCACAACAGATACAAGAGGGGCATCATCTGAAGTCTAACGAACTCATTGAGGTTATGTCTAAATATTTTCGGCCAGAATTTCTCGGTCGACTTACTGAGGTTGTTCCATTCTCTCCTATCACGGAGTCAGTGGCTAAGGAAATATTTCTTCTTCAATTCTCCAAATTACAGAAGCAACTTCTTGACCAAAAAAATGTCTTACTGGATTTGTCTGCCGAGACAATAACCTATCTTACAGGCAAAGGCTACTCACCACAGTATGGTGCTCGCCCCATTGCTGGAGTTGTCAGAACATATCTGAAGAAAACGGTATCTAAACTTTTAGTCTCAGAAACTGTTAAGCCTGGTGATCATGTCATTGTCGATTATAAAGATGGAAGCCTGCAATGGAATCACGCATGATAGAGAGAAGTAACATAGAAAAATTTTGTAGAGGAAAGGCAACGAATTTCCTTGCAGAGGTTTTCTTCAGAGAACTGCAATTTGTCAGCGGAGAGCCGTTAATTGATAATCTTATAGTTATCAATCATGGGATGAATAGTCGCATCCGTTCACGTGATGTGTTGAAAGTCCAGAAGAAAGATGTACATTCTGGCTCTTCACATGAAAAGACTGTGCTTCACCTTTCTCGTAATGGCATCTATCAGCAATTACCAGAATTTCTTTTCCATCCCATTTCTATTAGTTCGCCTTCTATGAGCAACAAGGAAGTGGTTGAAGCAATACGAGAAAACAAGAAAAAAGAACGAGAAGCAATCCGTTTTTTTTCTCTTTTTGAAACGGAAATATTTAAGGAGAGCGTTCATATATTTGAGCGACATCTTTCAATGTTTGATAATCCCTATAAAAACAGTATCTTACAGAAAATTTCTGCCATATTCTTTCCACCTCAAACATTTCTGACAGACGGAGAACGTTATCGTCTTTTTCTGTTCTTGTGTCAATCGGAGAGTTTAAAAGAGAATATCCCAGAATTGGAAAAGGTCGTTTACACAGTCATGCGCCAACGCGTCAGCTTAAGATATAAGCAACACAGTATTGATAACCTGCCATATGAAGTTTTAGGCGATTGTCATTTGGGAAGCGACTCTGGACTGGAAGGCCCCATTGTAAGTGAATTGGATGATGTGGAAGTTAAAATAATCTTTGATAAAACCATAAACGAACATACACTGAAAGAAAAGATGAAAAGCATTAAATTTATACTTTCTTTCTTTCTGTTATCCTCTAGACATATAGACGTGATTTATACGAATACAACTAATTCTGAGCTGATTTTAGGCCAGAACTATTTAGGATATGATACTAATTTATAATTCTTAGATATATCATGAAACCATTAATATTGTTTTTCCTTAAATATTTATTAGCCCCCATCGTTTCTGCGGTGTTAATTATCATCATAGGTTCTTTGAAATCAGTCAAGCAGAAACTTAGCATTAAGAAAGTAATCGTTTTTTCTCTGCTTGCTGGGTTATGTTTAGGTTTCCCTTCTCTTTTCGGCTTGTTGAGAAATGAGTTTGTGTGGGGAGGTTTGATTCTGACAATCATTTCATATTTGCTTTTTGGCTTGCTATTCTTAAAAGTATTAAAGGTTTTTACGCATACAGATAATGGGGAGCATAATTCTACTTTAGAGATACTACTCCTATTGGCTTCATGTACTATTGGTATGTGGATTTATTATCTTGTTTTTGATTGGGCAAGTGGAGGCCTTCCATATACCATATGGGCTATGACATCTGTCTTGTGGTTTTCCATACCTTATTTTGTACATATCAGTTTTAAACTCTTTCGTGATATTCAGCCACCCATCTACGACTTGTGGAGAGTTAATCATAGTAGCTTTAACCGCAATTATTGGGATACGTTTGATAACTTCAATTCAAAAATTGTCAGAGTCAGAATAAAGAGAAATGTAGGTGATACGAATTATACTACATTTTCCGTCCGCATGGCTGATGGAATCTCTATTGGAGATTGGTTTGATTGGTTCGTCGAAGACCAGAACAAACGTTTTCCCCAAGCAAAAATAGATATTACAATGGATAATCCGGAAAGTGGTTGGATATTCTACACGAGCAAATGGTTCAGTTTCCCGCTCTTTATTAGGATATTGGATCCGCAACAGACGGGAGCGGAGAATAAGGTAGAGAAAAATCAAATTATATATATTAAACGGGTAAAAAGTATAAATCACATACAACATGAAGAAGATTGAACACTTGCCAATCAATTGGGTTAACGGTTTGAAGTTGACCAATCGGCATTTCTTTGAGACTTATTATAATATGGTGGAGACAATGCGAATGAATCGCGAAGAAAATCTCACAGATTATAATTATGGCTTTGGTGAGAGTATGGACAATTCGCCAGATTCTATAAAGATAGAGGTCAAGGGAGATTCTGTCGAGACATTCAATGTGTGTCTGAAGTCTTGTAATGCGGTGACCAGAGAAGGATACCATATCGTCTATACGCCGTCTCTCTATGGTGATTATACACCAACTGCTCGTCTTTGTGATGTTGAGGGAGATGTTACAACAGAACAGATTCTATATATCATTCTTTCAGTCAATCCATACAAGTTATTGCCAGTAGGCATACCGGATACGGAAACGGTTCCACTCCATCATCCTTATGCGTTGCCCGAAATTAATTTGCAGTTTGTCTTGGGTTCACGTTTAAATAATGTATTCATGGAACGTAATTGCATTATTGCTGGTAAATGCATCGCAGAAGGCAATAGATTCGCCGTAGATGAACTATACATACCTCCTGTACAGAAGGTTTGCTATTCCAAGAGCCTTGTCTCTTTTAATGACTTTCTGACTTCATATATTAAATCTATTCATGATTACTCCCTGCATATTTGCAGAAAGAATGTCAGGGATCATCGTCGCGATACGCTGGTAGAGAATACCCTATCCCTCTGTAAGGTTATCCAGCATTTTTATAGCGACAGTATTTTTGACATGGAGCATCAACTTAATGAAATGCCACCCGTATATATGGTTCGTTTGGTTAACAGGTTGGCTAACATGCTCCTGTCAGCACTTCGCTCCATGCCTGAGAAAGAGTTTGAGGTCCTCCTTCAATATTATAATGAATGGATAAATGTTAAGCCATCCGAGTTCATGGGGCTGGCAGAGGAAGTGGCGGGCACTGTTTATCGCCATACAGACATCAGGCAATCATTGTTGAAACTGCAGGAGTTTATCACTACATTGGAGAGATTGTTCCGGAAAATAAGCGAACTCGAATATGTCGGACTGATGAGAGACAATATCATCGTCAGTGAGGATAAAGGAGATAATCGCTCAGATAACGGACATAAATCGTTAAGTGTTTGGGAATAAGACGAATGTGAAATGGGAGTGTACAATATCACACAAATCAGCCATGTCAATATGAATGGCATTGACGGTATGCACAATGAAGCCTCGCAGCAATGGAAAGTCTCAAAGGCCGAGAATGGAAATGTCGTTATTGATATTTTACCGCAGCCTGAAGTGCAACGACAAGCAGATGCCGAAATATACCAACTTTTGAATATCATCAACACATCAGTAAATCGGGTAGAATTTGGTTTTGACATGGAAGACAAGCTGAAAGTGCACAATGACAATGAGATAGCCAGCCGATACAAGAGTTGTCGCAACGAGGTTATTTCTACTTTTGGTGTTGACCAGTCTATCATGCAGTTACTCAATGTTGTTGGCGATGCCGTGAGTGATTTTGGGCGTGAAATGCGTAGCTCGCTGCTTTATTATACGCTGTGGTCATGGTTTGGCGGTGGTAAGTCATTTCACATTACTCCCTTGTCCATACTCCATGCCAACCATCATGTGGATGTTGCCATCGTGCGAGTCAAGAAAGAAACCATGCCCGACGGAACCATATACCTCATGGAGCGTGGTGAGGGATTGCTTGACGACATGGCGGGCTTCAGGAACGACTACTTCAGGCAAGTACATCCGTTGACAAATGGTGCGCCATTCGATTACAAATGTTCTGTTGATACCGAATACTTCTGTACCGAGTCTAACCTGCCTTTTTTTGATAGGGCGATAACAAGTGTCAGGGAACAGGCAAGCGAGGACTATGTCTATATCAGCAAAATAGAATTTAAACTTGCGGAGGAACATACATGAGTTCACAATACATACAAGACGGAGACATGACAGTTTGCACCAGCGGTGCTCACCAGGCTCTCATCAAGGTAACAAGCCAGACTACCGTGATGCGTGCAAGCGGCAAGTTGCTTGCCACGGAAACTGACCGCATGGACAAATGCTATGTATGCTTGAAATTGACGGCGGCAGGCACTTTGATAGGTGCGTGCGTTGGATTGTATCTTGGAGGACTAAGCTTAATCGGTGCAGCCGTTGGAGCCTTGGCTGGAGGCATTGTTGGTGGCATGAGAGGTTACGAGGAAGGAGGAGTCTGGGGAGCCGTCAAGGGTGCTGCCAAAGGCATTGTAAAGGGAGGCTTTGCCGGTGCGGGAGCAATGGGAATAGTGGGAGGAATAGTCGGTGGCATGCTAATGAAAGCCGTTAATCTTTGTGCCTTCCTTACCAGCTTCTCCCAATGGTCGAAAGTACATCCGAAGGTCAGGATATGTGGCAAGCGTGCACTACTCGAAGGGGCTACGCTCGACTGTAAACTCGGAGGGCTCATTACCATCATCAAGCCCAACTATGCCATGGCTGCCGATATGCTGTGCCTGAGCTTCTTCGCTTATAACCGCACCACGATTGCCAAACCTGATGAGGATTATGATATGGAAGAAAGTCTCAAAGGGTTGAGCGATGAGCAAAAGGAGAAATTAAAAAGCGAGAAACTCGATGGATATACAAAACTGAATGATGAAGAACTTAGTAGATTAGGATTGAATAAAAATGATTTGAAACAGCCAGAGATAGGCTTCAATTCTGATGTGTATAAGGACAAGAAAGGCAACTATGTGCTTGCTTTCCGTGGGACATACAGCGATCCGAAACACCCTGAGAACGATATTGTACATGATTGGAGCAAGGATTGGATAGACGACAACTTGACACAGGGTCTCGGATTGGGAAGTAAGCAGTATGAGAAAGCAATTAAGTTGTCTAAAAATGTAAATAGAAAGGTAAGATCAAAAGGGAAAACTTTAACGATAACAGGGCACTCTCTTGGCGGCGGTCTGGCAACTGCAGGTGGTGCTGCGACGGGCTGCGAGACCTATGCGTTCAACCCCGCAGGCGTGCATCCTAATACTTATAAACTGTATAAAGTAGACACCCCCGATATCTCAAAGGTTCATACTTATTATTCAAATCAGGATTTCCTGAATATGGGAAACAACAATCTTGCACTGATGCCCAATTCTGCTGGTGAACGGATACGGCTGCATACCTCCGATGAGTTTGGATTTGCCTCAGGACACGACCTGCCGTTGCTACTCAAAGCCATTGAGGCAGAGCAGGCGAAACAGGGTACGCCAATAATCACTAACGACTTGTAAGATATCACAATATATGAAAAAGTTTTTGGCAATATTATTGATAACATTAAACTCTTGCAATATGTTCAACAGCAAAGTACCATACGCAGGATATTTCAGTAAGGAGGAATATCCGATCATAGAGGCGATACACAACAAGGACAAGGAAACCTTGCTAAAGATGATGGGGCAAGGATGGAATGTAAACTCCACGGGTAAGTTCGGCATGTCATATTTGCTGTATGCGATATGGGAGGACAACTACACGATGACGGAGTTTCTTCTGGAAAACGGAGCAGACCCTAATTTTGTCTCTAATCTTTGGGAGGTTTCCCCTGATGATGTAGTGCCATGTTTGCCTCTTTCGACAGCATGCTTTCATAATATTAAATTTATAAAGCTGTTAATCAAACATGGTGCCGATGTGAACGACGATCGCGCCCCGCTACCTGTTTTTTCAGCTGCTTTGAATAATGACAAGAAGAAGATAGAATATCTTTTGGAACATGGTGCGGACATCAACAAAATGCAAAATGGTTTTGAGACAGTAATAACAGACCAAGCCACAGCTGGCAAATGGTCTATGGTCTTATGGTTGTGGGACAAAGGTGCGGATCCTATGAAAACGGGGAAAAACGAAAACAATGTTGCGGTGTGGGTGCAAGATGCCATTGACATGAGAAATAATGAAAATAAGGAAATAAAGCAGGTTATTGTCCGTCTCAAAAGCATCGGCGTGAAATTCCCGTATAGACCTGCACAAAAGGACAGCATGGAGGTGGATAATTAATCAAGAAGACGATGTTGGATATGATACATATTGCAAACTGCATAGGTGGCCACGACCTGCTCTTATTGCTCAAAGCAATCAAAGCAATCGAAGCAGAGCAGGCGAAACAGGGTACATCGATAATCACCAATGATTTGTAAAATGGCACTGTGATGAAAAAGTTTTTAGCAATAATATTATTAATAGCATTAAACTCTTGCAATATGTTCAACAGCAATGTACCATACGCAGGATATTTCAGTAAAGAGGAATATCCGATTATAGAAGCAATACACAACAAGGACAAGGAAACCTTGCTAAAAATGATGAGACGAGGTTGGAATGTTAACTCTACGGGTAAGTTCGGCATGTCATATTTGCTGTATGCGATATGGGAGAACAACTACACGATGACGGAGTTTCTTTTGGAAAACGGAGCAGACCCCAATTTTGTTTCCAATCTTTGGGAGGTTTCCCCTGATGATGTGGAGCCTCGCTTGCCACTTGAAATATCTTGCTACGATGATTATAATATTAAATTTGTAAAACTATTAATCAAACATGGTGCCGATGTGAACGACGATCGCGCCCCGCTACCTATTTTTTCAGCCGCTTTGAATAATGACAAGGAGAAAATTGAATATCTCTTGGAGCATGGGGCGGACATCAACAAAATGCAAAATGGTTTTGAGACAGTAATAACGAAATCAGCGACAGTCTATCAATGGGATTTTGTTTTATGGTTGTGGGGCAAAGGTGCAGACCCTATGAAAACTGGAAAAAACGGTTTTAATGTTGTATATTGGGTTCAAGTAGCAATTGATGGTGGAAATAATAAAAATAAGGAAATAAAGCAGGTTATAGCTCGCCTCGAAAGCATCGGCGTGAAATTCCCGTATAGACCTGCACAACATGCAGAGCCGGATAGCACGGAGATAGCCAACTAATCAAGAATATGATGTTAGACATCTTAACTTCAACATAGCACAATAAAAATGGAAGAAAAAAACAAGAAAGAACGACGACAGGCGAAGATGTCATTTAGTATGATGTTTTTGTTTACGCTATTGCTATTCATGCTCTTCGGTGTTTGCACACTGACCACGGCACGGAAAGGAATCGGGATGTTGGAAGAAAAGAAGGCCTTGTACGATGAGATCTTTAGAAAGCAGGCAGATTATAACTTCCGCATGGATGAGATGTTCAGAAAAATGAGTAGTCTGACAACCAAGGAAAGAACTCCTAATGAGCATAAGCAATTGCAAATCATCATCACACAGGAAAGAGAAAAAATGCAGGATGATTTTGGTTATTCCGAGACTGATACGGTGCACTTTGCACTTTACAAGGTTTTGTTAGACCAAATGCGTGCAACACAAGAGGCAATTGACCAATATGACAAGGAAAGTCGCCGACGTGCGTATAATCTGGAACAGTTACAGAAAGGCAGAAGAATGTTTCAATAATTAATATTTATAACATGACAAAGGACGAAACAATTTGGACATGGGTGAAATTTACCCTATTGTTACTATTTTCGGTGGCGTCATTGTATATTATTCTTTGTAAGTATATTGTGTATGTACCCACGCCAGAAACTAGTCAACTTGTAAAAGAAATTGACGATTCTGAGATGGTCTTGGCCGACCAAAAGAGAATGATAGAGCATATAGAGCTGCTTAGGAAAGACATCGACTCGCTGAACTTTGATATACAGCAGGTACAGCGTACCAGTGAAATTAAGTCGAGAATATCTCAACTGCAGGACATCTACAGACAACATGACCGCAATCCGAAATACCTGTATGGCATACAAGCATATAAAACGCTGCAAAGGTATTTTGATATCCGGGAACACTTGAGCTATACTATTAGTGACAACAAACTCATTGAGCAAGATCTTGAAAAAATTAGAGCAAAAATTTAACTTTATTATTTATGAATGAACGACAGAAAATTATGCTGGCAATCGCTTCAACATTGGCTGTTGCTGGCTTGGTGTTACTACTTTATCTTCCGTCTAAATCAGAACCGCGGAGTGTAGATTTCTATATCCTCGATTCTAATGAAAATCATCAGCTGGAAGTTAACGAAGTGTTACGATTTATCGTAAATGACTCTATTGAATTAGCCGGAAAAAGGGTTGTATGGAAGATGGGTAATGGCGACAGCATCGTGGCTCATCCGAATATTCGGTACAGGTACAGGAATGCTGGTCAGTACCTTGTTACGCTGCATGTTGATGGAAAGCAGGTGGCGGGAAGACCCATACTGGTTACCGTTGTAAAAGAAAAAATTGCCGTAGATTCTATTCCTAAAATCAATGGTGTTTCACGGGGATACGAGGGTGAAGACCTTGTTTTTTCCGCAGAAGGCTATGGAATTGACACTTGGTATTGGGAGTTTGGTGAAAGTGGAACTGTTGATGCTTTTGACCGGCAAGTCGTGTATCGGTATGACAAACCTGGAAAATACGTTATTAAGTTGAAGACCAATACAACACAAAAACCTGTGGAACATGAAATAATTATTCTTCCCAAGGTAGAAGATATCATGGAGCAGCCGCAAACTGTGGATACTGTTGCCCTTGTTCAAAACGATATCAGGCGCCACTTGCAGGCCATTGCTAACGCTAAAGCTTCCGATAAGGCGACCTATTACGACCATATGAATTATATTAAAAATACTTACTTCTATTATGATGCAGACCATGTAGCTGTTGAGGTCAATGGAGAGCGTTACAATGTATTTCCTGATTATTGCCAGGGACTTCATTTCTTTGAAAGCAACACACGCAAGCGTGTTATTATAGATGAAGTAAAAGTAGATGATGTAAAGCGTATAACCAAGATACAAGTAACTCAAAGATATATAGGAAAATGAGACTAATTAGTAACAGTAAAATTCTGTCAGGCATCCTTTTAGGATGTTTGATAGCCATGCCGCAAACTCGAGTATATGGCCAAGTAAAAAAATATGATAAACTGTATAGTGTAGGGAAAAGAACCTTTAACTATAGTCCGACAGAAAAAGTCCATCCTTCTTTGCAAAAAAATAAGGATCTACTTGTTGTTTACTCGGACAGAGAGGCAAATAAAACCTACGCAGATCCGTTTGCGCAACGTGTGTTAGGTGAGCATAAAATGGGAACTCCATTTTATGTGTTAGATGAGAAAAATGGTTTCTATAAGGTTATTGCAGCATCGCAGGATGCTGTGGGAAAGCCCAAAGGTATGTGGGCAGCTTTTCATGGCAGCAAGAGACATCTCAAAGATTCAAGGAATACATCTTTCATTGGATGGATTGCAAAAGACAGAGTGTTGAATTTTGGACATGCTTTTGTTTCTGGGATAAATAATGCTCCTGTTAAATTTCGCATTGGCGCAACTTCTATCAATAGGTTGTTAAATCTTACACCTTATTGTATGACCGATACGGTGGCCGTTTTTAAAGATCCATTTTTTCATGATAAGAACGGACAGAATGTTCTTTTAGGGCAGATAGTTTATGCCTACAAATATGACGACAGCAAACAGGCTGTTCTGATTTCAGATAAACCAGCACTTAATAATCCTACGAGAAAAGTTTTGGGATGGATTCCAAGTGATCTTATCGCCGAAGTGGGGCAGAATCATCTGTATCTACTGGAAAGTGAGAAATCGTATTCATATTATCCCTTGCAGTCTAATCTCTTGTTTACTTTAGATGGTAATAGAGATAATGCAGCTAGTCCAATTTTTCATACTGTGAATTTGCCGGTTGCAGTTTGGGACATGGATGCCAGCAAGATTATGAATATTAAAGGTGGTAATTTTTCAATTTCAGAAATTAAACGTATGATTAATGGGAGTCGCCATTTGAATGTACACTTACTGTTTTTTGAAAAAGATCTGGAAAAAATTAGACCCTTGGCCAGCACTTTGCAGAGTATTGACATGAAAATCCCATCCTCATTTCGGAAAGGTTTCTCTCTTACCTCTATATCTGATAAAGGTAATCGACGATTGAAATGTACCTCAGACTATTCACAGTGGTTGTTAGCTCTTGAAAAAATTACTATGCATCGAACAACTGGTTTACATACTTCCGGGGCAGGTTTCCATGATGCCCTCAACAGCATCTGTGACGATACCCCATACGTGAAATTTGAAAATAATCTGTTCATTCTCTTGGGTACAGATGAGATGCCTACGTTTACTCCGAGTCTCAGGTCCAAATTAGCAAAAAGATCGGCTGGCATGTTGTTTGTACAGCTTTTGGGGAAAAATAATATAGGAAATCAGAATTTCATTCTTCAATCCAAGGAATTGCTGGATGATAATATTGCTAGCTACATGGACTTTATTAAAGGCTATGTTGCCGACCCTTCATGGGATAAACCAAGCCTTTTTTCTGATTTGAGTACTGATGGTGAAAATGCCTATCTTCTGGATGTTCCCAATAACAGTGTGGCTATAGGTGGACTCCTGTTCCCAAAAACCAATGGTGAATTGTCTAACATGGGCTTTTCCCGAATCCTGGATACTCTTTTTGTACAGGTTGAATCCAGGAATAAGGAGTTGATAACATCACTTTCTAAATACGGCAACACGCTGGGGATTCAACGTGCAGTACCTTCCGATTATATTGTCAGACAATGCGAGTCTGCTTCTCTATCCGTGACGGATCTTGACCGGTGTAGTACCAGTGAAGTATTATACATGAATACTCAGTTAGATGATTCTACTCTTGCTGAAGCTGTGGATGGTTATCTTTTTGACATAGAAGAAATGAAGGTTTTGCTTGAAGGTTATCGTGAACTCATGCCTTATTTCACAACGGTAATTGGAAAGAAAGAGCTTGGGGTCGTGCGTGATATATACTATAAGCAATGCGTAAAGGTTAATGACTATTATCGGAGAGAAGTTTTGTCTAAAAAGTCTTCGATATCTGATTTATTCTACCATAAAACAGGAATACCAAGTTCTGATGCACTGAACAATATTGTTAGGATAAAAGATTTGCGCATGAAAAAATGCAAAGTCACCAAGTGGGATGACTGTTACCGCATGATGTACAAGAAGTTGGTCAATCTTGAGGATCAGTTCAAGGCAGATAGACTCCAAAAAATTATCGTTGCCGGAACAACCTACTATTTTATCCCCAAACAG
Organism: Prevotella sp.; assembly: GCA_034183335.1. Classification (GTDB taxonomy): domain Bacteria; phylum Bacteroidota; class Bacteroidia; order Bacteroidales; family Bacteroidaceae; genus Prevotella. The sequence continues at coordinate 611 of JAXFLJ010000047.1, read as the reverse complement.
CAGATGCTCTAAAGCAAGATAGTGTTAATTGCATACAGAGACAGGGAATGGCAGTCGCCGTTCCCTGTCCTGTTATGGAAGGCATACCTCTCTGTGATTTTGCACAACAGTTTATGATGTACCATCCGTCATCTATAGCCATTTTCGGTAAACGGCGAAAGCCCGTTCGACTACATCCACACTTTTTCTCAGCACTTGCCGAAGATAGTTGGGGCATTTTTATGCTGTCCGTCTTTTTCCCGTGCTCCCATTGCCACCCTCCCTCATCTCCAGAAATCTATTTCGCACCCTAATATATAATAATTGTTAATGCCGTAAGCTTTTTCCTGCGTTTGTTTTGTCCTTACCGTAACATTTTCTATTTTTGCCCCCATAGACAACAGATTGCATTTCTTCCTCTTCCTTCCAGGGCAAGACTGTTTTCAGCCGTACACAGAGGAGACTTCAGGAAGTTGTTTGAGGTTTTCTCTTTTTTTTGTCGCCATGTTATTCTGGCTTTGGAATCAGGGACCTCGCGTAACATTATCAACAACTTAAACTATTTTCATTATGGGTTCATTCAGAGCAACATTGGAGTTGGGCGGCAAGGAGTATGACGTCCTTTACTCAAA
>JAXFLJ010000046.1:0-20122 GCA_034183335.1 Prevotella sp. | reverse complement strand
TTTTTGGCCCTATTTTTTGACCTTCCGAAAAGTGGATGTTGATTATCAATGAGTTACAAATTCGATTTTTGGCGTTATTTTCGGACACGGACACGGTCGGCCGAAAATTCTTCAAGCATTTGAGGGAATATTGGTTAACTCTTCGTTGATGAAAAAACAGGAAGTTAAAAGAACAGATAAAATTTAACCCCAGTTAAACATTAAAGGCCGTACAGGTTTTGTTCGGATATCAAGCAGGTTGGTTGTCGGTTTTGAATTAACCCAACATCATGCCCTTTGTCTGCAAGTACCTGAGTTCAGGGACTCTGGCAAGGAACTTTTCCCTTGGCGGACAGACCCTGTGTCTGTCCGGAATATCCCGTGCCTGTCGCTTTTGTCGAAGGCGTAGCCTGCTTCGCCGAAGAAAAACGGTGGAGAAGCTGCTGACAAACGAACGAAAGCCGTCGGGAAGCAATACCATTTAGTCGAAAACCGAAACTTCAGTGGTCTAATAACCGAATTGAGATTGACGAAAGAGAACATCCTAATTCACAAAGCTTTTTTCTTTGCTTTGTCATAAAGGTAAAATCATATGATAATGGCAGAAAGATAAGTGCGGGTAAAATCAGATGCAGGCTTCGTAATCTTTGATGATGAGCGGGTGGAACATGCCTGAAGCTATTCAAGTTTTAAGAACATATCTCTCAAATTGATAGTTACGCAGTTGAATTGATTTACCATACTCATTCCCATGACTCCCATGTTGTTTGTCGTTTGAAGCACATTTTTCCCGATATCTACGGTAAGGTCTCGCAGTTCTATGGGTACTTCGCCAATCTCTATTGTAAAGGCAGGCAGTCGTAAGATGTTTTTCTTGATGTAGGTATTGACGCCTCCGCTGATCATCTTTTGTCGTTTGCCTAAAGATTTGAGTTGCGATTTGTGTTCTTTGTAGTATTGCGAATACAATCCGGCTGTTGTATGCCCTGTGTCAAAAAATAATTTAACGGTTTCATCGTTTATTTTTGCCTTGATGATAAGCATTCTTTCATCAATCATCAGGTTGCGTCCTGAGTCGGGTAGGGGAGTTGCAGAAACAGGAAATACCATTTTTCCCTCTTTGGGATAGATGCGTATTTCATCCAACAAATTGATGAAATCCATCCCCAACACAGCATCAATCTTCGTGAAATTATCCAGTGTATTGGGTGGGGCAATGGCAATCATAGGATAACGGAATGTTATGTTGCCAATCTGCATGCTGTCCAGTGTTCCTACTTGACCAAGTATGGCATTCTTTTTGGCAGAATTTGTTGCGCTGATTTGCAGCGAATCGTTCAGAATTCGCACCCCCACTTCTTTGGCAAAACGTGCAGACATGTAGGTCGTGCCTGCTCCAGTGTCGAAAATAAACCGATATGTCTTTCCGTTGATTGTTACCGGAATGAAAATAAGTGTTCCTCGCCAACCCTTTGGTTCGATATTGGCGGGTAATGTTATTTTTTCTATTTCTATAGGAACGGATATTTCGCAGTTTGGACGGCTGATGCTTGGAGCTGGGGTGTTGCTTAGTTTCCCAAAGAAACTGACAGCACTTCGCAGGCTTTCGTATGTACCTTTGTGTGGATGTTGTTCCTTGAGTTGGCTGATGATATTTTGTGCTTTTTGGACTGTTAACCCGTAGTTGCCCTTAAGTTTTTCTATCTGGCAAGAAAGAATTTCCATCCTTAGTGCAGTTTCTACGCCAATTTCGGTCTTATGGTTTGCCAGAAGTTCGTGGATATGCTCAAGTGCATCATCTCGGCGGTTGAAGTAATATGCGATCATTGTTTCAGATATTTCCTTGAGAAAAACTGTTTTGACAGAGTCTTTCAACGATGGATAATCTTTTTCAAGACCAAACCAGTCTGCCTGCCCAATAAGAGCTGCGATACGTTCATCTGCACTTTGTGAAAATGATTGTACGGAAAAAAGAAACATTAATATTAATAAGTAACTCTTGGTTCGCATCATGTCTGTTTGTTTTTGTCGGTGAGTCCTGTAATCTTTTACCAAGATAGAACGCTTTTCGTCTTCCCTTGTGCTGTGATATGAGGGGAAGCTTTTTCCCATATTGCTTTCTGTGACAAACGGCTGGCGTCTTATGGTGTCAGGATGTGGCAAAGATATGATTTTTCAAGTAGAAAAACAAGACTTTATATCCTTTTGTTGGTGAACTGGCATCATGGTATGGGACTGCACATATTATGATGTGATTCAAACGATTTTTACTCTGTTCTTATTCTTTTTTCTTTTCGGAGAGGATGTAACAGCCATATAGTGTATGAAAAATAGGGTTTATCTTTATTTTTATGAGAAAATGACAGCATGCCTTTCTCTGTAAACAATTCGTGGAGGAAATGCCGACTAAAAAAGCGGTTATTTGTTTGGAGAATTAAAAACTATGTATTACCTTTGCAACCGCAAAACAGAAAAGTCTTGTTTTGGCGGGATAGCTCAGCTGGTTAGAGCGCATGATTCATAATCATGAGGTCCCCAGTTCAATCCTGGGTCCCGCTACAATTAAAGAGAGAAAGTCAAGATGCTTTCTCTCTTTTTAGTATGATGTTTCATCTGTCGATATTTTTTTGTTGACTATAGGCAAACATCTGAAAATCAGACAATGCTTCTGCCGTTGCTGATGAAATCTGAGATATGTAAAACGATGCGAAACTCTTTGAGGAGATAAACATGGCTTGACGGTTTGTCCATGATTTACCATCGTTCCTTAAAAGGCAAATTTATTGAATAAATGGCATGATATTAACCCCAGTTGGTTATTGGAGATTGTACTGGTTTCGATTGAATGGCGAGTAGATGGATTGTCGTTTTGCAGAAAGTGTAGCGAGTAACGCCGAGAAAAAACGGCAGACAAGATGCCGACAAGCGGATGAAAGCAACCGGGAAGCAGCACCATTGGTCGGAAATGTAGCCTAAGCGGTCTAATGTCCGATTTTGATTTAATACATCAGATGTTGTATGTGCGTAATGGGGCGACTGCTAAATAATTTCCAGATTCTTTCTATATTGTGTGGGCGATACGCCAATGATCTGTTTGAAGGTGCGACTGAAGTATGCATGATCACAGAAACCACAACGAATGCTTACATCGTTGATGGATAGTTCCGGATAACGTTTGAGCAACTGTTTGGCATAGTCAACGCGTATTTTTGAGATGTAATTAGGAAGTGTGGTATGAGTAATGTTGCTGATTTTCCGCCGTAGCATTTGTTTGTTCATATACAGTTTTTGTGCAAGAAGGTCTGGGTCGATGTTCACTTCTTGTATCTGTTCATAGATGGCATTGGTAAATTGCGTGATAAACTCTCGGTCTTTTTGAGATATTCGCGGGTTGATTTCATTCATCTCTTGGGATACCAATAAGTATTTTTCACGTAACATCCGTCGTTCTGTCAGTATCCATTCTATTCGGATTCGAAGCTCGTTGCCGCTGAAAGGCATAAACAGGTAGGCATTGGCACCAGCTTTCAAGCCTGTTTCCAAATCTTCTTGTGTGGCCCTGGCGGCTATGATGATGACAGGTATGGTGTTGGTTGATTCTGACGAACGAATCTTGCGGCATAATTCCAGGCCGTCTATGCCTGGTATCATAAGGTCAGTTAGAACGATGTCGGGCATCAGTTCGTTGGCTTTCCTTAAACCGTCAATGCCGTTTGCGGCATAGAAGAGGTGGTATTGTTCGGGTAGTTGCCTGCTGATATAGTGTGCCACATCGGCATTATCTTCTATGATTAAGATGCGTGTCTGCAAATCATCTTTCGGTTCTGAGTCTGGTGGAAAAGCGGTCGTTTCATTTTCTGTAAAGTCAGGTATATTCTTTTTTGTTTTTTCCCGTATGTCATCGTCGAGTGGTTTCCACTTGCCCTTACTGTTTTTGAGTGGCAGTGAAAGTATGAATATTGTGCCTTTTCTCGGTATGCTCTCTACTGTTACTTCTCCTTTCATGGCTGTGGCGAGCATTTTCACCAGATACATTCCTGCTTCTGAAGTGATGCTTGAGGAGCTGTTATATGCTTGGTGAAAAGGTTCGAATAAATGTTCCAGCGTTTCTGACGGAATTCCTATGCCGTCGTCTGCAACGATGATTTCCAGTTTGCTGTCTTTTGTGTGGCATACAATTCTGATGTTGCCATATTCATCGGTATATTTTGTGGCATTGGTGATAAGTGTGCAAATGATTTGGTGCAGGTAGCCGGGTATTATGTCGGCGATAATCTCGGGTTCTTTGGGCATGAAGCTCATGGTGATATGCTTCGTCTTGACCAGTTGTTGGCATTCTTCTATAACCATGTTCAGAAATGACACCACGTTGCCGGTTCGCCAGTCTGGCTCTTCCACGGACGATTTCACCTTGCTGATGTCCAGCAACTGATTCAGCAGTAGGAGCAAGCTGTGTCCTTGCCTAAGAATCATCTTTCCTGCGGCATGCTGTTTCGCCAAGTCGGTTTCTTGTGCCTTTGTCATTTCCTCGCCCTCGCCAAGTATGACGGTGAGCGGTGTTCTGAAAGCATGTGTAATATTGTTGAAGAAGCGGTCTCTCATGTTCTCGAAATTCTTTTGCATTTGGACGTTGCGTTGGCGGATGCGGGTTAAGAGCCAGAGTATGGTCAGTGAAGCGAGCATGATGAGGAATCCTGCCACAAACAACCATTTGGTGAGTCGTTCGAGGGACAGTTCCCGGTTGGTTTCTGCGATTATCCTCTTGTTTTGCCAGTGTGTGATGTCGTACTGCAGCCTTTCTATCTCAAACAGAGTTTTTGCATTGAGCAAACTGTCTTCTGTCTTGTGTGCTATTGTGTGCATCTCGAGTGCTTTTGGGTAATTGCCTTGATTGCTGTATAAAGTAGAGTAGAGGGAATAGATTTTTGACAGATACTCTTTGGAGTTGATTTTATCTGCTGTTTTTAGAGCCATGCTTAAGTATTTCTCTGCCTCTTTATGGTTATTGGTTTCAACGTGCAGTCCTGCCATGGAGATGCAGGGTTGTAGCCATATCCATCTGTCCCGGTCTTGATGGATGAGGTTCATCGACTTGTTGAACTCCTTGATTGCTTTCTCATATTTTTTTTCTTTCTGGTACATCCGTCCGAAGTTCATGTGGCAGTAGGCCAGTCCTGTTTTCGATTTCGCCTTGCGACTGTGCTCAAATGCTTTCCGGAAGTAAATCCATGCCGAATCGGGCATCTCCCTTCTCTCGTATAACATTCCGATGTTAGAGTAGTTTACGTTCATGCCAAGATTACTGCCCAGTTTGGTTTCAATGGCAAGTGCCTTGCGCAGCATGACGTCGGCCTCTTTGTAATGACCAATGCTCATGTAGACGTTGCCCACTCCGTTGTGCCCGATGGCCTCACACTTGTCTAGTCTTTCTTTGTCCTCCTCGTTCTTGTTGGCACATATTTCGATGGCTCGTGAATGATAGTCGAGTGCCTCGTAGTAGAGTCCCATTCTTCGACAGTTCACCCCGAGGTCGTTCAGGGCACTTGCTATCATCAGTGTGTCAGCAACTTCACGTGCCATCTTCAGTTGCTTTTGGTGTACCAGGATGGCATCGGAATAACGGCTTAGAGTCTGGAAACAATGTCCCAGTTCAGCGTAAGCAGCCATTTCTTTCATACGGTTGCCTGATTTCTTGTGGTGAAGAACTACCTTGCGCAGCGAGTCAATGTTGTGTGTGTGATTGTTGGTCGTGTCGAGCATCAATCTCTGCCGGTCTGTATATGGCGGATGGTTTGTTGACTGTTTGCATCCGAAAAACAAGATGCAGGCCGATAGCATCAGTAGTATGGCGGCTTTATTGTCAGGTTTTTGCATATGTAATATGGATTGGGGGTTGTCTCGGTGTGAAACTTGCTTCCATCTGGTGGATGGTTGTCGCTTATGATATACAACTTGCACGTTTCTTTCCGATGGATGAATAGTCTTGACAAAGATACGAAAAAAACGGAGAAAGAACCTTGTGCTTGCCTGTAAAAAGAAGTGTCAGGTTTCGGTCTGTGAGATTTTTCGGCAAGTAAGGGCTTTCGTTTTTAGGGCAGACTTTATTCCGAGAGACTTGCTGCTACCGTCTGTACACACTGTTTTTCATCGTTCATTCAATTATGAGTGACTCTAAATTGCCATATAAAAGGTAAGTTCGACAAATTCTAACAACGCAATCGTGTATCAAGACCCTTTTGTACACGGATGTACGGCTTTTTGGGAAAGCAACGATAAGCAACCCTGTGGCGGCATATTTTCGTCAGGTTACTACAGTTTTGACTTGATACCATACATTGGTAGCATCCGTACCAACGGCTGGTAATGTGGCTACCAATGACTGGTACGAACCGTGCCAGCCATTGGTATGATGACAATACTTGTTTGTACCGTTTCCTCAGCACGCCTCGTGGGGAGGAAGAACTTTGTGCTTCTGCAAATACGCAAGGCTGTGTTATCAACGAAACAGATGCCTGTTCGTCTACCTGAAGGCATCTTTTTGAACAACAAAAACAAGTGAACGACAACCTTTCTTTACCAAATCCGATGAAATTTTATTTCCTATTGGCTGCAAGGTTCGATGCTCGCATGCCGAGCTTCCGACAGTCATATCCGTTTCTGCCCATACTGCATATATGTGTCTTAGCCGTAAGATTACCGTTGACCATAGCTGCCAAGCAAAATCAGTCTTGACTTTTTCCCCAATCGGTTATGAGAGACTGTACTGGTTTCGATTGAATGGCGAGTAGATGGATTGTCGTTTTGCAGAAAGTGTAGCGAGTAACGCCGAGAAAAAACGGCAGACAAGATGCCGACAAGCGGATGAAAGCAGTCAGTAAGCATCATCATCCGAAAAGGTAAGTCTTAACGGGCAAATGGCCGATTTGGATTTATCTCTAAATTAGTGCCCCTTTTCTTGCAGGTCATAATTATTTAGCGTACTTTTGTTGCCAAATCATATACCATAGCACACCATGCAATACACCATTGTTGCCCCCGTTCATCTCGATACCACGGTGAGCCTGCCAGCTTCTAAAAGCATCAGCAACAGGGCACTGCTGATTTCTGCAATATCAGGAGGAGAATTTATCCCGGAGAACCTTTCCGATTGTGACGATACGGTCGTGATGATAGATGCGTTGCAACGCATGCCTGATACCATTGACATCAAGGCTGCCGGTACGGCAATGCGCTTTCTGACGGCCTATTTGGCGGCGACCGACGGCACGCATGTCATTACGGGCACGGAACGGATGAAACAGCGGCCGGTTGGCTTGTTGGTAGATGCATTGCGCAAGCTGGGAGCAGACATCGAGTATCTTGGAGAAGAAGGTTATCCGCCTCTGAAGATTACGGGAAGGAAACTAAGGGCAGACAACATGTTGGAAATGCCCGGTAACATCAGCTCGCAGTTTGTGTCGGCACTGCTGATGATTGCTCCCACACTTGAAAAGGGACTGGAACTGAAACTTACCGAGAGATTGACGTCGCGGCCATACATTGACTTGACGCTTTGTATGATGAAAGACTACGGGGCAGAGGCTGGATGGGTATCGGCAGACATGCTCAAGGTTGCCCCCAAGCCTTATGTACCACGCCCCATGACGGTGGAAAGCGACTGGAGTGCCGCCGCATTTTGGTATGAAATCATGGCTCTCACGCAAGACCCTCATGCCGAGGTCAGGATGGAAGGACTCGTTGATGGTTCGCGGCAGGGAGATGCCGTGGCACGTTACTTGTTTAGTCTGCTGGGGGTCAAGACCAAGTTTGCCACTGCGCAGCAAGGGGTTTCTACCACAGTTACGCTGCGAAGCAACGGACGCACGATGCCACGTCTCGACTACGACTTTGCCAACCAACCCGACATAGCACAGCCGTTGGCCGTTTCTTGCTGTCTTGCCGGAGTGAAGTTTTGCTTCAAAGGTTTGTCTACGCTCAGAATCAAGGAAACCGACCGCATGGAAGCACTCAAGCAGGAAATGTGTAAGTTAGGCTACGTGCTGCGTGCAGAGGGCGAAGACATGCTGCTCTGGGACGGCGAACGCTGCGAGGCAGACATTCATCCTGTCATCAATACCTATGAAGACCACCGCATGGCCATGTCGTTTGCACCTGTATCATTGGTTCTTCCCGAAGTATCCATCGCACAGCCGCAAGTTGTCTCCAAGTCTTATCCTGGCTTTTGGGACGATTTGAGAAAGGCTGGCTTTACCGTATCCTGATATACATTAATATAAATATACAAGACATCCGAAATGCTCTATCTTCTCCTTTCACTCGTCGGCATCACCCTTTTGGTGGCCTTATTCGCATGGATTTCTTCTCGTCGGGGAAATGACAGTCCTGTTGTAAACCTGTCGTCATCATGTGATAGCTGTACGGGAGAGAATGAAAAGTGTGAGCAAGTTTGCATGATGGAAGCTGCAACGAAAGACATCGAGTATTACAACGATGAGGAACTTGATGCTTATGCCGGGAGGCCATCTGATAGTTATACCGATGAAGAGGTAGAGGAGTTTGCGGAAGTGCTCCACACCATGCGTGTCGAAGAAGTTGCCGGATGGTGTCGCAGTCTGACACTTCGTAACATATCCTTGCCCGATGTTCTGAAAGACGAGGTGTTGATGATGCGCGAGGGATAGGGGATGTGCAATGAGATAAAAGGCTTTTTCGACGAACAGACACAATAAATCACCCTTCAAGAGAGTTAAATAGTAGTGAAACAAAGTCAGATACATAAACTCATACCTCTTGTTTTGGCAATCATTGTCGTGGTTGTCACAGCCTGTTCTACTCAGAAAAATACCTCGCAGAGCCGTTGGTGGCATTCGTTTAATGCCCGTTATAATACATATTATAATGGTGCTGTAGCCTACATAGAAGGCTCTTTGGAAAAGGAAAACGGTAACCGCGACAACTTCACCGAACTGATACCACTCTATACTGTGGGCAACAAACAGAGCAGAGCAATTGGCAAAGGCAATTTTGACCGTGCCATTGAAAAAAGCAAGAAGGCCATCAAACTCCATAGCATCAAGAAAAGACCCGAATGGAACAAAAACCGACGGAAGACAGCGAGAGACATCGAATGGTTGAGCCGCCGTGAGTATAATCCGTTCCTTTGGAAGGCTTGGTTGTTAATGGGACGTGCACAGTTTCATCAAGGAGCATTTGAAGACGCAGCCTCTACTTTTGCTTATATGAGTCGTCTCTATCAAAATCAGCCTGCTATTTATGGAAGGGCACGGGCGTGGCTTGCGAAATGCTATATAGAGCAAGACTGGATGTATGATGCTGAAGATGTCATCAGAAACATGCAGAGAGACTCTATTGACCGCCGTGCGCAAAAGGAATGGAATTATACGCTTGCCAACTATTACATCAAGACTGGTGCATATGAGACAGCCATCCCTTATTTGAAGAAAGTAATCAAGAGCGAGATGCGTCGTAAGCAGAAAGCTCGCGAGTGGTATTTGTTGGGGCAGCTGTATGCTTTGTTGGGAAAAAACAATGAGGCCTATAAGGCGTTTCAAAAGGTTATCAGGCAAAATCCGCCTTACGAATTGGATTTCAATGCCCGTATTGCCATGTCGGAAGTGATGGCTGCAAAAGATGCCAAAGCCATTATCGGTAGGCTTAAACGGATGGCTGTTAATGACAATAATAAGGACTATCTCGACCAAGTTTATTATGCCATGGGCAACATCTACCTTTCGCAAAGAGATACGTTGCGTGCTATTGATGCATATGAAAAAGGCAATGAAAAAGGTACTCGCAATGGTATAGAAAAGGGTGTCTTGCTTTTGCGACTTGGCGATTTGTATTGGATAAAGGAAAAATTCGGTGATGCCGGGCGTTGTTATGGGACGGCTATCGGACTGCTCGATAAAGACAGAAAAGATTATAAACAACTCTCAGAACGTTCTGTTATTCTCGACGAGTTGGTTCCGTTTACTGATGCCATTCACCTTCAAGACTCACTGCAAGCTCTTGCCAAGATGTCAGAAAAGGAAAGAAACGAAGCCATAGACCGAGTGATAGAGGCCTTGAAGAAGAAAGAAAAAGAAGAGAGGCGTGCGCAGCAAGAAGCCGAAGCACAGAAGAAAATGGCAGAAAACGGTGGGATGGATAGCCCGGAGTCGGGATTCAGGCAGACGCCAACAGCAGATAAGAAAGGTGTATGGTACTTCTATAATCCTTTAACGGTAAGTCAAGGAAAGGCTGCTTTTCAGAAATTGTGGGGAAAACGTGAAAACGTAGATGACTGGCGAAGGGTTAATAAAACTGTGGTTGGTGAACTGGGATTTCAAAAAGAACTGACACCTGAACAATTAGATTCTATCGAAAGGATGGAAGCATTGCAAGATTCGCTTGACAATGTGGTTGACAGTGCGCAAAATGACCCTCACAAGAGAGAGTATTATTTAGCACAGATTCCTTTTACCGAAGAACAGATGCAAGAGAGCAATGCCATTATTATGCAAAGTCTTCATAAGGCAGGCGTTATCTTCAAAGATAAACTCGACCATCTGACTTTGAGTGAGAAACACTTGCGCCGTTTGACCGATACATATCCTCAATATGAAGAGATGGACGATGTTTTTTATCATCTTTTTCTGTTATATTCCAGAAAGGGAGAACATGCTTATGCCGATACCTATGTAGCAAAATTGAAAGCAGATTATCCGAAAAGTCAGTGGACGACACTTCTTTCTGATCCATTTTTCAAGGAAAATGCAATACATGGAGTTCATATTGAAGACTCTCTTTACGCAGCCACTTATGAAGCATTCAAGGCTGGACGCTCATCGGAAGTTTCAGGTAACTCCCATATTTCAAGCACCCGATTCCCCTTGGGAGCCAATAGAGATAAATTTATCTTCATAGGCGGATTAAGTAAGCTCAATGCCAATGATGCTGATGGTTGCCTTGAAGATATGAGGAAGGTTGTTAAAGACTATCCCGGCAGTCGCCTTAGTGAAATGGCGGGAATGATTATCAACGGAGTGGAAAAAGGAAGAAGGCTTCGTGGTGGTCGTTTCGATATCGGTGATGTTTGGGATAAGCGTGCCTTAACTCTTAAGAGTGAAGACAGTACGGCGGTTAAAGAATTTATCGCTGACCGCAATGTTGACTTTGCATTTATGCTGGTTTATCATCCCGATTCCGTCAAGGAGAACCAAATGCTCTATGAACTGGCTAAGTTTAATTTTACCAACTACATTGTACGTAATTTTGAGATAGCTATCGAAGATGTAGAGGGCTTGGCTCGGATGGTTGTCACCGGATTCCGTAACTTTGATGAAGCTCATCTCTATGCACAGCAACTGTATGCTAATCCTGATGTTGTCCGACAGGTTAATAAGGCACGTGGCATTATCATCAGTGAGAAGAACAGGCCGCTGTTGGGGGTAGAATATAGTTATAAAGACTATGAGAAATTCTATGCTAAACATTTTGCACCGTTGAAGGTTACGAAACTTTATTTGCTGACAGAGCCCGAAGAGGTGACGATGGAGCGAGAGAAAGAAATCCCGTCAAAAGAGGAAGATACGTTGAAAGAGACTGAGACGGAAGAAGGTTTGAACCTTGAAGATATGGTGTCGCCCGTTGGCAACGATACGGGAATTACCTTTGATGAAGACGAACAGAAGAAAACAGAGGTACAAGATACAACGACTGTGACAGATGATTCAAAGCAGACGGAGCCGAAGACGATGACAGACAGTCGTCAGGACGAGCAGAAGGCCGTGCAAAGTGAGAATGAACAACCTGTTGTCCAGTCGCAAGTTCCGGTAGAGACATCACAGCCTGAAAGTAAAGAGGTTCAACAGTCTGAGGAACCGCAACCTCAAGAGAATCATGAGCCGGCAGGGTTTGTTTTTGATGACGAAACAGAAAAGAGCGAGAAGAAGCAACCTTCTACTCCCGAGCCTTCAACTAAAAAGGAGGATGTGAAATCTGAACCTGTTGTTGAAGAACCTGTTCAGCCTTCAGAAACAGAGGAGAATGGATTTGTAATTGTGTTTGATGATGAAGCGGGGCCGGTGTCTGACAAACCGCAAAGTTCTCCTGCACAACCTCGCAAAGACAAGGAAGACGATATTGAAGATGAATATTATGAATTAGGAGGTTTTTGATATGATGATAAATGGAACTTTACTGTGGGTGGATGATGAGATAGAACTTCTCAAAGCCCATATTCTTTTTTTGGAGAAGAAAGGCTACGAAGTCGTGACCGTAAGCAATGGTACGGATGCTATTGACATGGTTTCACAATCAAGTTTTGATTTGATTTTACTTGATGAAATGATGCCCGGACTGTCAGGATTAGAAACTTTGCAGAAAATCAAGGAACTCTCACCTGCCACGCCGGTAGTGATGGTAACCAAGAGTGAAGAGGAAAACATCATGAATCAAGCGATTGGTGCCAAGATTGCCGATTATCTGATCAAGCCTGTTAATCCCAATCAGATACTTCTTACACTTAAAAAGAACATACATCGCAAGGAGATTGTCACCGAAGTGACACAAACAGAATATCAGCAGAGTTTTCTTGATATTTCCCGTCAGATAGAGAGTTGCAACAACAGCAGCGATTGGATGGAGGTATATAAGCGTCTGGTTCATTGGGAGCTGGAATTGACCAGTACCGATTCTGGTATGACAGAGATGCTGCACAAACAGAAAGAAGAGGCCAATATAGGTTTTGCCAAGTATGTGAAGACGCATTATGAGGGATGGATTAAAGATAGAATGGAAGGCAAGCGGCCGCAGGAAGAATCTGACCGCCCTTTGCTGAGTCCTGAGATTTTTAAGAACAAAGTTTTTCCACTGCTTGATAAGGGAGAGAAGGTTTTTCTCATTGTAATAGACAATTTGCGTTATGATCAGTGGCGAGTGTTGTCGAGAGAACTTGCAGAGACTTATGAAATGGATGAAGACCTTTATATGAGCATTCTTCCTACGGCGACACAATATGCCCGGAACGCTATTTTCAGCGGTCTAATGCCTGCGCAGATTGCAGAAATGTTTCCCGAACTGTGGGTTGATGAAGACGAGGTGGAAGGTAAAAACCTCAACGAGGGCCCACTCATTCAGACGCAGATAGAACGCTATCGGCGTCATGACACGTTCTCTTATCACAAAATCAACAATTCGAGTACGGCAGACAGTCTTGTACAGCAGTTGAAAAACTTGGAGCGGTACGATTTGAATGTATTGGTTTTTAACTTCATTGACATGCTCTCTCATGCCCGTACCGAGTCAAAGATGGTTCGTGAGCTTGCCAACAACGAGAGTGCATATCGGTCGATTACCACCAGTTGGTTTCGCCATTCCGTCATGTCTGAGTTGTTCAGGCAGCTTTCGCAGACATCGTGCAAAGTTATCGTCACTACCGACCATGGCAGTATCAGAGCCAACCGGCCTGTCAAAATCATTGGAGACAGAAACACCAATACCAACTTGCGTTACAAATTGGGCAGGAACCTGAGCTATAATCCCAAGGAAGTTTTCGTGGTCAAGAATCCTGCGTCGGTACAGTTGCCTGCTCCCAATCTGAGCACGTCATACGTTTTTGCCACCAATGCAGACTTTTTTGCCTATCCCAACAACTACAATTATTATGTGTCTTATTTCAAGGACACTTTCCAGCATGGGGGCATTTCGCTTGAAGAGATGGTGATACCCGTTGTTACTCTTACTCCCAGAAAGCGATAGACGGGTGCAGCTCATGCAATTAATGAAGAATATATGGAAATCAAAATAAGTACAATAGATCAGATACAGAGGGCAGCCCGTGAGTTTATCAATCTGATGCCCGAGGGCAATGTCTTTGCTTTTTACGGAAAGATGGGGGCTGGGAAAACTACCTTTATCAAGGCCGTGTGCGAGGTGGTTGGTGTGGAAGACGTCGTCACTTCGCCCACGTTTGCCATCGTCAATGAGTATCGGGTTAATCCTGCTTTGGCTGATGGCACCGCATCCGCATCCTTTCCTTACAAGACGATTCATCATTTTGACTTCTATCGCATAAAGAAACTGGAGGAAGTCTATGATATGGGTTACGAAGACTATTTCTATGGTGACGGCCTTTGTCTCATCGAGTGGCCGGAGTTGGTAGAAGAACTGCTTCCCAACAACACCACAAAGGTGATGATTACGGAAGATGAAGACGGTATGCGCCGCATTGTTTTTTAGGAAGTCAACCTTATATATGTATGAAGATGTATCGCTGTTTGACGATACATACAGTTTGGCAATATCTTTTGTGAGACTGGAAATATGACGTCTCAATGTTGACAATTGTATACATAACGCATTTCTTCCAACTTACATGTTTCTGCAAGTTAGGAGAGATGCGTTATGTTTAGCGAACAGTAAATTTGGGATACACCTTTTTCAGTTGATGTCCTTGGCGTGTTCCTTTATACAACACCCTTGTGTCAGTGTGTAATCCTTGTATGACGCAATCAATGATTACCGTATGTCGCACTGAAATCGTCGATGGCACGGCGTGCAATCTGTTCTGCCTCCTCGATGGAGCAATGCAGCGAGCCACCGGCTGCGTTGGGATGTCCTCCGCCGTTGAAGAATTTCTCGGCTATTCCGTTGCAATGATAGTGGTCTACTGAGCGCAGGCTTACCCACACAAGGTTGTCTTTCTCAGTGTCCTCACGCATAGAGATGGACAGGCGCATGCCCTTGATACGCAAAGGTTCGTTTGACACTCCCTCGGCATCGCCCTTGATGAAATGGAATCGGTGCATATCTTCTCTCGTGATGGTGAAGTATGAAGCATGCTGCTCTGGAAAATAATTGAGTTTCTTGTACATCAGATAGCCACGAAAGCGGATGCACCAGTCGCTGTAGTTGTTGTACACATTGCGGTATATCTTGTCTTTGTCGAATCCCTTGGTGAGCAGCTGGCTGATGATAAAGAATATTTCGCTGTTCGACGAGTTGTAGGTAAAGCCGCCCGTGTCGGTCATCATGCCACAGTACGCTGATACAGCGAAATGTTTATTCATCTGCTCGAATGCACCCAGTTGCCACACGATGCGGAAGACCAATTCACTGGTCGAACTTAGGTGTTGCCTCGACACTTGCAAGGCAGTTTCCATGTCGGGTGCAAGATGGTGGTCAAACATGATTCTCTGTGCCGGTGAGCTTTCCAGGGCCACCCGCATGTCTGCCACGCGGTTCGTGGCGTTGAAGTCAAGACAGAATATCAGGTCGGCCTTGGCAAACAGTTCGTTGGCTCTGACCCTGTGCTTGTCGTAGCGGAGAATGCGTTCGGTGTTGGGCAGCCATTGCAAGAAGTCAGGATAAGCGTCGGGGATGATGACAGAAGGCGTCTTGCCTATGTGGCGTAGATATTCAGCCCATGCCAAAGACGAACCGATGGCATCTCCGTCCGGACTCTTGTGGCAGCATACGATGATCTGCCTGGCGTTGTTGACCAGCCGTTGAAGTTCGGCCAGTTCGTTTTCATTCAATATATCTATATTCATCAGAACAGGTGGTTGGGATAGACACCTTCTTCGATAAGTTTGCGCACACGCTCCACGGTGTCTTCACGATCGGCTGCGTATGTCACGCCAAACCATTTGCTCGTGGTATCGAGCACTCTGACCGTTGCCGTGCGCTCTTGTATGAGCTGGTTGACCATCATTGGGATATAAAACTCACTCTTGAGGCTGTTTCGGTTTTCCTCTCTCGACAGAAACTCCTTGAAGAAAGCTTCGCTATAGTCGAAATAATCGGGCGTAAATCCCCATACATTCATCGACACAGGCGTGTTGTCGTCTACCTGAACCCATGTTCCGTTTTCGTCCTTGTAATTTACTTTGCCGTCTATCCTTTTGATTTCCGTTCGTTCCACTACTGTTGTCAGGCTTCCTTTGTCATCTACCGTGCATATGCCTCTTGCCACTGTTCCGTTTTCAGACAGTGTGTTGCCGATGCGGAAGCCTACCATAGCATACAGGTTCTTGGCTCCTTCGGGCAGCTCAGACAGATACTTCCCGATGACCATGAAGGCATCTCGGTTATAGAAGTCGTCGCAGTTGATGACGCAGAACGGCTCGTGGATGACTTTGGCCGCCATCATCACGGCATGGTTGGTTCCCCACGGCTTTACCCGTTCTTCGGGGCATGTGAAACCTTCGGGCAGTGCATCGAGGCTCTGAAACACCAGTTCGGCGTCAATGTGTCCTTCATACTTTGAGAGTATCTTTTTGCGGAAGTCTTCCTCGAAGTCTTTTCTGATAACGAATACTATTTTGCCGAATCCCGCCTTGATGGCATCATAGATAGAATAGTCCATGATTGTCTCTCCGTTGGGGCCTACGCCGTCCAGCTGTTTCAGTCCTCCATAGCGGCTTCCCATTCCTGCCGCCAGTAACAGAAGTGTTGGTTTCATGTTTTCTGGTATTTATGAGTTTGTGATAATGTTGCGCAAAATTAGTAAAAAACGAACAGACTGGCACGACAAGCAACTATATGTTAATAATAATTAACAGAGCAACAACATGTCGGTATTGTTCCATCTCCTCATCTCTCTCTTCTGCTCCTGCCGAGGCTATACATGTATTTGTCAGAAATAGTCTTTAGTGGTTAACATGACTATTTTTAGATTACCATTTTCTTATGAAAAAAAAATAAGAAGTACGAACGATTGATACACAAGGTTTATTCCCAATCAATCATTAGAGACCGTACTGATTTCGTTTGAGTCCCAATCGGTCATTAGACCGCCCATGCTACGTTCTTTGATGATGTTGTTGTTTCCCGGCTGCTTTCGTCCGTTTTTCAGTAGCTTATCTGTCGGTTTTACTCGGCGCAAACCGTTATGCCATCGCCCACGAACAGATACGAGATATTTCGGACAGACACAAGGTCTGTCCCTACAACGATGGCGAACAATCATGTTCTGCAAGATTAAACGAAATGTAGGGACAGCCCCCAGTGTCTGTCCGAAAAAAACAATTGCGGACAGGAAACAACGAACAGACCCTGTGTCTGTCCGCCAAGAGAAAGGCCTCTCGCCAGAATCCCTGAAATCGGGGACTTGTTGGCAAAGGGCATTATGCTGGGTTAATCCAAAACCGACAGACGATCTGCTTGACATACGAACATAATCAGTACGGTCTCTAATGATCAACTTGGGTTTAATGACGGAATATGAAATTAATTATGTAATTTTGAAAACTGTTATGAGATACATCCTTTTAACCTTAGCTGTTGTTTGTTTTAGCCTTTGCCACGCCCAGCCAATGGGCAGAATTACAGGTACGGTAGTTGATAAAAACACCCATGAGAAACTTTGTAAGGCAGTGATTACCCTGACAGGAAAGCAGACATGTAGCTATACGACAGACTCTCTTGGCAGATTTGATGCTCAAATGCCAGTGGGTACCTATCGACTGCAGGCATCTTATTTGGGATATGAGTCTAAAATGTTGTTTGATGTCAGCCTGACTTCTGGCAGTACGCAGGTCTTTTTCATTGAATTGGAAGAGCAGTCAGTGCAAATAGGTGAGGTGATTGTCAAGAAAAGCCTGACGGCACGAGCCACGGATATGGTAACCCCATTGGCCACTCAAAGGCTGACCTCTGAAGAAATAAAAGTAAATCCGGGTGGAAACTTCGACTTGTCAAAGGTCATTCAGGTGTTGCCCGGCGTGGCAGGAGGAACAACTCCAAACCGTAATGACATCATTGTGAGAGGAGGAGGGCCGAGTGAGAACGTATATTATCTTGATGGTATTGAGATTCCGATATTGAATCATTTCCAGACACAAGGGGCAAGTGGCGGTGCAACCGGAGTCATTAACGTTTCTTTCGTGCAAGACATGCAGCTTACTTCCTCTGCTTTCGATGCGCGATATGACAATGCGCTTGCATCTACCATCGTGATTAAGCAAAGAAATGGAAATCCGCAGAGGTTGAGCGGCAATTTCCGTTTGTCCGGCAGTGAGGCCGCATTGATGGCTGAAGGGCCTGTAGGTAAACAAACTACTTTCATGGCTTCGGCAAGACGTTCATATTTGCAGTTTCTTTTTAAGTTGCTCGATCTTCCCATTCGTCCTGATTACTATGATTTTCAGGTGAAAGTAAATCATATCTTTGACGGAAAGAATGAGTTGAATTTCATCGGTCTTGGTACGATAGACCACTTTCAGCTGTCTACATCAAAGAAAGCCGATGCCAATACAGTATATCTTAATCGTGCCAATCCCCTCATTAAACAATGGAGCTATACGATGGGAGCCTCTTTCAAACATGTATTCAATCGTGGTTATCTCACCGTGGCACTGAGCCGTAATTCTTTTTTCAATGGTGCAGACCGATATGAGGACAATGCAGTGAAGAAAGGGGATAAACTTTTCTCCCTGAGCAGTCATGAGACAGAGAATAAGTTGCGGATGGATGTCAGCCACTTTGTTCATGGATGGAAATACGGTTATGGCTTTTCCATGCAGCATGTAGAGTACGATGCCGACATTTTTAGCGTGCTCAAACTTGAAACCATACCTTCAGGTCAAACAATAACTTCTACAAATGCAACCATGAGAAACAATTCTCTCATTCGGTTCTTCAAGTTCGGGACTTACGCACAAATAGCCAAATACTTCATGCAAGACAAGTTTTTGCTCTCTGCCGGGATGCGCACGGACATCAATACTTTTACCGATAAAGGCAAGAATCCCTTACGTACTGTCTCCCCACGCATTTCTGTCAAGTACCGCATCAACGAATTGTGGGACGTTTCGGCATCCGTAGGAAGCTATTACAAGCTGCCCGTGTACACCATGTTAGGCTATAAAGACAGAGACGGCGGCTATGCGAACCGCAGTTTGGACTATACTCGTGCGTTGCATTATACCGTGGGCGTACAGTTGATGCCTCGTAACGATTTCCGGTTTACATTCGAAGGGTTTTATAAAGCCTACAGCCATTACCCCTTGTCTGTGGAGACAGGTGTGTCGTTTGCCAATGTTGGGACAGACTATGAGGCTGTCGGTGGTGAACGATATATCTCTACCGGTCGTGGAAGAGTCTACGGAGTAGAGGCTTACGTGCAGAAGAAACTCATGAAAAAGCTTTTTTATGTTGCAAGTGCAACGCTGTATAAGTCAGAGTTTTCCAACTCTGACGGAAAATTTGCACCGTCAACATGGGATTATGGATTTGTCGTTGCTGCCACAATGGGCTATAAGTTTGGACAAAATTGGGAGTTAGGGGCAAAATACCGTGTGGCTGGCGGACAACCATACACACCCTTTGACATGGTCGCATCTCAAGCCAATTACCTGAGATTAGGAACGGGAGTTTACGATTACACGTTGCTGAATACGAAGCGTATGCGAGCTTTTCACCAATTGGATGTACGCATAGATAAGAAGTTCAATTTCATGAAGTCGGCCTTGGCTCTTTATCTTGATATTCAGAATGTGTTGCTCTACAAGACCCCATATTTGCCAAGGTTTACATTTGAGCGCAATGAAGAGAATACAGCTTTCCTTACTACTGATGGCAGGCCTGTTGCCGCTGACGGGAGCAATGCTATTCCCAAGATACTCACAACCAACTTTTCTACTATAGTTCCGTCGCTTGGGTTTATTTTCGAGTTTTGACAAAATCGACAGCCCGCCTGTTCAACATTCAAGCGGAATCAGCGCGATCTTTAACCCAATTCGGTCATTAGAGACCGTACTGATTATGTTCGTATGTCGAGCAGATTGTCTGCCTCTTTTGCCAAAGGCGTAGCGAACTATGTCGAAAAAACGGCAGAGAAGATGCCGGCAATCGACCGTAATCAGTCGGTAAGCATCATTTTTAGTGGAAAATGTAGTGTTGGCGGTCTAATGACCGATTTGGGTTTAATGGCCGATTGGAGTTCAACTTTTTCCCTGAAAGTTTGCTACCATACATTGGTAGTCATGATACCAATGTAGGTAGTGTCCTAAAAAAGTGTGTAAGTCCATTTTTTCTTATCTTTGTAATAAGAATAATAAAAACAAAAAACAAATGGAACTTACACAGTCACAAATTTCGGAAATTCTTTCCAATTACACAAGCAGCAGCGCCGGTTTTG
>JAXFLJ010000045.1:0-22816 GCA_034183335.1 Prevotella sp. | reverse complement strand
TAACAGCGGTCCCTCCGGCAACTACATCTGGTTCAAGGCTCACCAGAAAGCCATGGCACGTCGCAGGCGTACCACGGCCAATGCCCGCCTTTGCCCTGTCTTGGTCTGGCGTATCAGGGAATACATCCTTGAAGAGCAATGGTCTCCCAGACAAATTGCCGGCGTCTTGTCCCGGGAGGGTATCCGCGTATCCCATCAAAGCATCTATAACCTTATCCACGCTGATACGACAGGCATGCTGGCAGCCAACACCCGGCACAGGTTAAAATACAGGAGAAGACCAGGGAAAAGGGCTTTTCCCGTTGCCAACAGAACCAGTATTCATCAGCGACCCGAAGAGGCCGACGGAAAAAGGTTCGGGGACTTCGAAATGGACCTTATCGTTGACAGCTACAACCATGCCATTCTCACCATTGTGGAGCGTTCAACCAATATGCTCTTTATGGCCAGGCTCAAAGAGGGAAAGAAGGCAAAGCCATTGGCCAAAGAAGTGAGAAGGCTGTTGTTGCCCTACAAGAGATATATGCACACCATCACAACGGATAACGGGCCTGAGTTTGCCGAACACTTGCAGATTACAAAAGACCTGGGAGTAACGGTGTATTTTGCAGACCCCTATGCCTCATGGCAGAAAGGAGCCATTGAGAATACCAATAAACTCATCAGGCAGTATATACCAAAATCAGCCAATTTTGATGAATTTACAGATAAAAGAATAATGATGATACAGAAGAAAATAAACAGAAGACCAAGGGAAAAACTACAATTCAAAACACCAAAACAAGAGTTTTACAGAATAATCAAATAATTTTGCACTTGCTGGTTGACTCTACGCCATATAAAAATAGAATCTTCGCCATATTTTTACTGCAAAACATTTGGACATTTACATGAAAAACATTACCTTTGCATCCCGAAAAGTCTTTGCGAAAAGACACTATTGGACTTGTAGCTCAGTTGGTTAGAGCAACAGACTCATAATCTGGAGGTCCCTGGTTCAAGCCCAGGCTGGTCCACGCTGAGAATCAGCAACTTAGAAGAAATTCAAGTTGCTGATTTTTCTTTTTGGGAAAACAATGGGAAAACACAGCGATTTTGAAAACTCCCTGATTTTTTGATAAACTTGGCATCATATCAGTCTAAGTAAGACATGTAAATAAGGTTTCTCGGAGTATCAGAATCTCGGCGGGAAAACAGTTGGGAAAACAAGATTGAGCCCACCTTTCCCTATCAAGCAGACATAATCACTTGTACATTGAGGTGTTTCCTAAAACGGATATACCTCTATTATAATCCTTCGTTAGATAGGATAAAGTTCGAGCCGCATGACTCACCTTTGAGTTTTGCGGCTCTTTTGGTATTCCCTGTATCAAATACGCCTGTTAGCCCTTATTTTTCAGCCTCTTACCTTGTCCAATCCTTAAATTGTGTTTCAAAACAATACAAATTTAACTTACTCAGTTTTTGGCGTATAGCACTCATAATTCCTTACATAGATTAAACAGACTACCTTTGCCTTCGAATTCCAAATCACGGGAGTTCAAAGATGGTTCATGAACCGAAAAAGAATGTTTAATCGGAACGTCAGGAAGTACAACTGGCAGACCACAAAAAAAGAATTTGGTTTTATGACAAAATTGGTAACAATAGAGCAATTGCTGGAGAAGCCCATCTGCATGATGTCGGGACAAGAATTCGTCCTGCTCCTCCAAAATGCTGAAAAGCAAACGGCAAAGGTACCTGCCGAGGTGGTGCCAGAGAAACATTATGAATATGGTATAGCTGGAATCGCCAAAATCTTCGGGTGTAGCATCCCTACTGCCAATCGTATCAAGAAGAGCGGTGTCATTGATGCTGCCATCATTCAGGTGAACCGAAAGATTACCGTTGATTCCGAACTGGCCCTGAGCCTTGCCAAGGAAGCTGGCACTACCATATCTATTAAGAAATAGTATGGAAAACGATTGGAAAAACAGCCTATCGTTTGATGACAAGGGTAATCTGACGAAGAGTATCAGCAACTACAGGACCATCTTCACCCACGATGAGAACCTGAGCCAGATTCGCTTCGACACATTCTGTCAGGACGACATCTCCTTCTCTCCGTTGTTCCTCAATGTCAACGGCAATAAGGTGGATGAGGAGTCGGTAGGAAAGATCCAGGACTATCTGGAGCAGACCTACCAACTCCGCCTGACCCAGAACAAAGTGTTTGAGTTGCTGAAGACAACAGCTTCAGAGCGCAGCTATAATCCCGTCCAGGAGTTTATCCGCAAGGAGGACTGGGATGGCGTGCCGCGTATCGAGACTGCCATCATCGACTACCTTGGTGCGGAAGACACTCCCCTTGTCAGAGAGCAGACTAAGTTGTGGTTTGTGGCTGCAGTGGCTCGTGCCTTCGAGCCTGGTTGCAAGTTCGACAACGTGCTTACTCTGCCCGGGCCACAGGGAATAGGCAAGAGCACGTTCTTCAAGACCATTGGCGACAAATGGTTCAATGACTCTTTCTCCTTCGCAAGTGGCGACAAGGAGAAGGTGGAGACCATCACCAACGGATGGATCATTGAGATAAGTGAACTCAACGGCATGAAGAGGGCCAATGATGCAGAGGCGGCAAAGGCATTCCTAAGTCGCAGGAGCGATTCTATGCGACCCGCTTACGGGCGCAAGGTGGTTGAGTTTCTGCGGCACAATGTCTTTGCTGCCACCACCAATGAGACCAATTTCCTTCAAGGTGACAACGGGAACCGCCGTTGGTGGGTAATCACAGTGAATGGCAACGGGCATGTCTCTACGTGGCTACCCCAATTGCAGTCTGCGGTGAACCAGTTATGGGCAGAGGCTTACACCTATTATAAGATGGGTGTCAAACTCTATCTCAGTCCCGAACTGGAAGCAGAGGCAAACGCCGTGCAGCTGAACCATTCAAGCATCCACAATGACCCCGTCCTTGATGACATCCGTCTCTATCTGGAGCGCATGGTGCCAAGAGCCTACTCCACTTGGAGCATCCCGATGCGTGCTGCCTATCAGAAAGGGGCATATACCGAATCTGCACCCGACAGCAAGCCTGAGGTGCTGCTCAACATGGTTTGTCCCCGACAGATCATAGAAGAGTTGTCCAACGACTTGGTACGCCGAAATCCTGCCAAGTACACCGCACAGTACATCAACCGACTAATGTCTCTGGTAGATGGGTGGGAACGGAGCGAGCAAGAGAAGGTCAAGGGTTTGCACCCAGCCTACTGCGACAAGACGGGACGGGCAAAGCACCCTTGGGTGAGGATTGGTAATGCTACGCAAGGTTCAATAGAAAGGAAAGAAGAAAGCATAGAGTCTGAACTCCCATTCTGACTTCATTGCATTCCACTGTCCCTTGTCCCTTTGTCCCAAAGATTTCATTAAAAAAAGAAAAACAAGATGCTTAGAAAAAAACAAGAAGTGTTTTCCCAACCGAGGGACAACTTGGGACAAGCCCCAAGCCATCCCCAACTATGGGTCGTCACTCGCTCCAACTGTCTGTTGGCCAATTCAACAGATAGTGACGCTGGTGACAAGACAACAAACCTTCCTCTTTTCATAGCAATGTCAAATTTAAATCAGAAATGAAATGAATACAAGTTCCACTTCATTACCTTATAACAAGGTAAACCTTAGCCTTACCTCCGAGGCAATAGACTTTCTCTCCGATACAACAAACGGCACAAGCCACTTTGCCATTCTCGGACAACTGATAAAGAACACGTCCGTTACACCCAGTTCCACCTCCAAGCACGGCAATCTTATCACGCTGGGAGTGGGCCAGGTGGAGTGCTCTATCCATTCCTGCTGCGCTCATTTCGGAATCGGACGCAAGAAGTTCGAGGCTATCATGCGCAAGATGGAGCAACACGGCATCATCCGTATGCACCGCTCGCGTCTGGCTACTGTTGCCGACATGACCTGTATAACCTCATGGCTCTTGCCTGATGGCAGTACCATGACTAACGGCACTGATGGTAATCTGGCAGACCATCCCAATGGACAGCCAGACAACCACAACGCCACGACCCATGACAACAGTCATGTCCATGAAGGTAAAGCGGATGTCACTTCCGACCTCGACAGTCAGAGTCCTGCGGACACAGACAACTCTTCAACTCCAGAGGCAACCGAAAGAGTTTCACCGATTGTAACTTCTAATCCTATCGGCGCATCCTATGAGGACACTCACGAGCACTCCGATAACCGAGACTATGCCGGAGTCATGGCTTTGGATCTCTTCGCGGGTCAGGAGTATGGAGAATCTTTGAAACCACATACCGATAACGAGTATCTGGTTCAGAATGATTAAGACGTTTTTTAAGGAAGCAAGTTTGTGTTTTTGGTCGCCAAAAACCATGTCAGCCACTATACGCCTACGTACAGTAGCTTCCTCTAATGCAACGGGCTTTGCCCTGCATGGTGTCAGGCACGCTGATGTTGCTTCGCACACCACCAAGCCAGGCCATAAACTTGCTATCCTTAAAACGTATTCTTTCCCTACCTTTATAAATAGGTATCATTAGATTGTTTCACAAACAGTAAAAAAAAGAATTACATATGAGTAACGCAAACAATAATAAAGGCAGCATCGACACCCGCCGAGTTGGTGGGAGGCCGAAGCTTGCCAGATATGAACGTCGCAACCATCACCACAAGGTGAGCTACAACGACGAGGAAGAGAATATCATCCAGTATAAGGCGGAACAGGCTGGCAAGCCTGATGACGTTTATCTGCACGAGGCAGGGCTGGATGCCGTTGTTCAGGCGCACATGAGCGACGAGAACATAGAGCAATTGAGAGACGTGTGCGGCATGGCAAACAATACCAACCAGATTGCGCATCAAGCCAATGCTGGAGGGTTCGTTTCCGTACGCTTCAAGGCTGAGCAACTTATCATCTCTTTGACTGAGCTTATCCGCAGAATACTTCGCGGTGGCGACCTGTCAGAGCCTATAAGTACAACAGACGACCGTATCACCCATTAACGAAAGGAACAACTATGATTTGCAAGATAAAACATGGGCAAAACTTCCAGGGATGTCTCGACTACATCACTGGAAAGTACGACAAAGACAAGCAGGCTAAGGTCATCATGCACAGTGAGGGCATCCCGCTCTTGGACAACAAGACTGTTGCCCAAATCTTTGAGGCATACGCTACAAAGGGGAGCAACAATATACGCGAACCTGTGGGACACTATGCTTACTCCTTCCACAAGAAGGATGGCAACAGAGTGACCAACGAACTGATACGTAAAATAGTCCGAGAGCACATGGAAATGGTGGGTATCAAGAATACCGAGTTCATCATGACACGTCACTATGACACCGACCATGACCACGCTCACATGATGTGTTCCATGGTGGATAGAGACGGGCACGTTATCAGCACAGCCTATGAGAAGGAGCGCAATGCGCGTATCTGCAAGTATCTAACAAAGAAGTACGGACTCTACATCTCCGCTGGCAAGATGAACGTCAACAGAGACAAACTCCGTGGCAGGGAGAAACTGAAATACAAGTTCTACGATAAGGTGATGCGTTGCAAGGCTCAGTCTGCAGACTGGCAACAGTTTGACAAGGCACTCCGAGCTGAGGGCTTGAAACTGCGCTTCCACTACAACAACGTCAACGGCAAACTGATGGGCATCGTCTTCACCGATGGGAAATACACGTTCAGCGGAAGGCAGCTCGACAATGAGTTGAAACTCTCTGCCCTTACAGAGAAGTTCGGAGACCTGAAGCAGATAACTCATGACAATGTGCGTGATTGGTATGAGGATTACAGACAGCAGCTCCACTATATCAATGACGGGCAGGGCTGCAAGGCCATCGACAAGGCATACCCAGACTTCGACAAGTTGTTTCCTAATGGGAAACTACCATCTGGCGGTTATACGTCAACTGACGGTCTGTTCTCCCATCTGTCCTTGGAATACCAGTCCGATTTCCAAGCGGAGCATGAAAACTCTAAGGATGGTAAGACCTCCTTTGTCGGTCTTGAATTGTTGTGTGACCTGTTGCTCATGCCATACGCCCAGCCGCTCTCCATCGGTGGTGGAGGTGGCGGCGGTAACAACCGTGGCTGGCGCGACCTTGACGATGAAGACAAGGAGAAGTACCGCTTTTGCTTCAATTACTCACATTCTAATAAACCCCAATTCAAACGTAAACGATAAGCTATGGCTACAAATAAACAAAAAACTCAGAAGGTGGCAGATAATGATGCAGCCACACTTGGCTATCTTCGTAAAAGCGACCTGTCCCACAAGGCAGAGATTCAGATGCTCATCACCCTTGCGGAGGAGCACGGAATCAAGATGGCCTACAATGAAAAAGACGGCGAAGTGACTGTTGAACGAGTTGAGCCCGTAAAGGAGTCCATCCAGACGCAACAATCTTTCGCCCAGATGCAGAGAACGCCGAACCAACCGCCTGACCTATCAGGAATTGATTACGTCAGGTTGGCTAATGCCCTGAAAGAGCATGTTGAGAAGGCTCTACAAAATGCAGTGGAAAGCTCACCCGTCCATATTCAGGCTATCTTCGATACTTCTGTGCATATGGAAAACAACCAGACTGCAATGACAATTGCTCATGAAGAATGGGCCAAGTGGATGCAGGCTTTCGGCAAAGAAACCATATCACGACTTCCCAATGCACCATCCACAACCAGCACTCCACAAGGTAAGTCGATAACCTTTAGAAAGGACACCGTGTATAAAGTGCCAGAGAACGAACTTGATGTGGACCCAAGCCACCCATCAGGAGAGACAGAAAAGCAACCCATGAAACGCCGTCGACTACGCCAGCTTTGGAGTCACGTTTGGAGTGATATGGTGACTTCATGGTGGAAGTGCTTCGCCTATTCCATTGCCTTATGCTCTCTAGTACTTGCTGCTGCCTCATGGTACAGACAGGCCCAACTTGAAGCCGTAGTCAAGGAGTACTACATCATCAAGCCAGTCTTGAAACAAGACCGAAAGTACGCCCCACTCATTCACACGATGGACTCCGTCATCCTCAAAGATGGCATCAACGAGGTGTGTGAGAGAGTATATGGCGAGAAACGCTGAACTACCTCATTCAAAAACCAGATTGGCAAATCACCAATCTGGTTTTTAATTCTTTGGGGATATGTCTCTTTCCTGCTCAGAATCTCCAAACATTTGCTAGCGAAACTCAATTGATTATCAGTCTATCATGTATAGTCGCTCGCAAATTCGCTCGTAATCACTCACAAATTTCATAATTTCACGAGCGATGTTTCTCTTTGTATTTCAACGGCTTACACAAATTACTCATTCCGCATCTCTCGGAAAACCGCACATATTCGCTCGGAATTTTCATATTTTTGCGAGCGACCATTGAGAATTGATGCTCTTTGCTATATTCGTCAGTTGCAACTGACGAATTACAATTGCATCATTGTTTATGCCCTCTCTTTGACC
This sequence comes from Prevotella sp., assembly GCA_034183335.1. Classification (GTDB taxonomy): domain Bacteria; phylum Bacteroidota; class Bacteroidia; order Bacteroidales; family Bacteroidaceae; genus Prevotella. Next base: position 15,341 of record JAXFLJ010000045.1, on the reverse strand, counting down.
GCTATCAAATGGAAGTTATTAGTGGGTTAATTCGCCAATTGCGATTGGCGAATTAGGTTTTTCAAAAGTGGACCACAATATTTTTCGTTGTGATTGCCCCTTTATCGGCCACAAACGACAAAATATCGACCATTTTCTGCTTCAAGTCATCCTTATCAACCACTTCATCTATTACAGCTTTAGTGTATTGGTCAATATCCGATGCTAAGTGTTGGCAATAATGGCGAACTCCCTATTTTGCAGTAGCAGTCTTAGCAGTCGGTCTTTATTATCTTGCGTCATATATTTTTAGCGTATTTTCAAGTTGCTTTATTACTATATTGTGTAAGAATGTTCTCTGCCGCCATCAGTGGCTCTTCCTCGGTAATCTCATATCTATAAACAGTCTTGTCTTGTGGACAAAACTTATGGATGTACAGATTTCGATAATTCTCTTGCGATATCATGTTATTGCACCCAGTTCTATCTGGCTTATAATTGGTGCAACCAAGGAAGGGAAGCCCTTTGCCTTCCTTGACTATCATAAAGCCATCACGGCATTTGTCACATTTCATAATTGGCAGAATGCCACCTTTTAGATTGTTGGTCATGAAGTCGCAAATTTCAGGTTCATTTGAGCAAATCCACAATTTTAATCCGTATGCTTTCTTATATCTCAGTTGAAGAGGATAGCCACAAATCGGGCAATGGTTGACAGTCAGGTTCTCCCTCGTATCTTCTAAAACCAAATCTCCAATGACTTTGATATTAGGGTAGTCGTTTAACAGTTCCACTACAAACTCCGAGGGATGTTCTTGTGGCGTTACAATATAGACTCGATTCTTGGTTCTTGTCAGTGCTACATAGAACAGTCTTCTTTCTTCTGCATACTCTATTGAATGGTCATCCTTTACTACAAATTTCAGAACTGGATCTTCCTGAACTTGCGATGGAAATCCATAAACTTCATTCCGAGCGTTAATGATGATGACGTTGTCATATCCAAGTCCTTTAGCCCGATGAACAGTCATAAATTCTATGGGCTTGTTTTTAAAGGTCTTGGAATACAAATTGCCCGATTTCTCGTCATAGATGAAATCTGACGACCGCCCCAAGTTGTAGGCATCAAAGCCATATCGACCTAACAAGAGGATGGAAGAATGAGGATTCTCTTGATAAATATGCTTGATGATATTCTCGACCGTCTTACCTATCAGGAAATACTTTCCGCCTTTACCCTCATATTGTTTTCTGTCAACCTCTTCTGTATAAGTGTCTATTACAACAGGGTTTGCAATATGTTTAGGAGAAATCAGTGCCTTCTTGATTTGCGAAGTGTTCTTCTGAATAAAACCACCTGCAATATCAATAACCTCCTGAGCATTACGATACGTCTTGGTGATACTCAGTTCCAAACCATATCCGAATGCCTCTTTGAAATGGGTAAACAGTGTGATGTCTGAACCAGCATAGGCGTAGATTGACTGCCAGTCGTCTCCAACGGCAATAATCTTGGCATTACACAATTTACTTAGCTCTTTAGTCAGATTGAAACGCTGTCGGGATATGTCCTGGTACTCATCCACAATGATGTATTTGAAATCGAGTTTCTTGCCATTAATTTCCTGTTCGCGAATAATCTTGGCAGAGTCGTTTATCATGTCCTCAAAGTCAATCGCGTTCTTTTCCTTCAACCGCTTGGAGTATTCATGATAACACTGCTCACAGATGTCAAGGAATAATCTGGTTCTGACATTATTCGTCTTATATCTGAAACTATCGAAATGGTCGAAAGTATAGCCATTGGTTTTGAAATTCTGGATAAAAGTGCAAACTAGTTTGACAAGATTGGCGATATATCGGTTTTCTTCCGTGTTAACAATCTTTTCAAATACTTCCTTAGCTGAACGTTCCTCCAGCTTAAAACCATGCTTCAATAGTTCTTCGTTCAGATGCTCCAAGAGGTCTCTCCCATCTTTATAGCTGGAGAAAGTATAGATAAGGTCGGTCTTGTGTTTGCGATGTAAGAGGACCTTATCGTTGACGGCTTTCTTATATCGCTTTAATTCTTCTTCCGAATACCTGTTGTTCCGACCATCCTCAGTAATTCCAAAATGCTCAATGTAGGCAACTTTGTCACCTTGCGTTATTGTAAAGTCAGGAGTATATGGTTTGTGAGAATACTGAATATTGTAGGGGTAAGGTTTTTCGTAAACATACTCGATATTGTTAAGATACAAGAAGTTGGCAATCCTCACTTCTTGAGAAGAACGTAATATCTCACGATCTATAGTGATTCTTTGTCCTGTACGTTGGTTGATGATTTCTTCTGTATATTCGCTCATGTTTCCACGGAGAGTAGAAAAGTCTGCTTTAGCGATATAGTTGAAGAATGTATTTAGGTCTTCTCCTTCGTATGGCGCATCAAAGTAACTGCCAAAAAACAGAATTAGTTTGTCAACAAGTTCCGGATTCTCAAGGATATTTCCTTTTAGATAGTTACTGATGACGTTGAACATAAATCCTCCATCGACTATCAACTTCCTGTCTTCTTCCTGACGACGAAGAATAGCATAACCAGTTTTGTGGAATGTAGTTACTGGACAGTTTATCTTCAAAGCTTTATTGATTTTTGATTGCAATTCCCCTACAGCCTTATTTGTAAACGAGATAACAAGAATCTGGTCAGGCTGTATATGTTTCTTCTCGACAAGATATTTCACCTTCGCTGCTACGGTAGTCGTCTTGCCAGCACCAGCACCGGCTATCACGAGCATGTAGTCTTCTTCAGAAAGAACTACTCTTCGCTGCTCATCATCAAGGTTTATAGCTGGGTCAACCATTTTAAGCACATTGTCCAGATATGCTTTGTCTGCCACAAGATGTTTTTCCAAGAAAGACCTATTATGCAGAGTGATTATTTCTGTGCTTTCTTGCTTGCTCAGGTCCTTAAAAGTTTCAATGAAAGACTCAATTTGTTGCCCATCGACATGATTCTGCGAGCAAAAATACTCTAAAGTCTTCGATTTCTTCAGTGTAGAGAATTGCTCATACAAATCCTTATAGTCAGTACATAATGGCTTGTAGTCACTTCGAGCCAAATAGACATCTTTACCCAACAGTTTACGTAGTTCCTTCTCAAACTCTCCTAGGCGTATAATTTCTGGAGAGCCTGATTCCGTTTTGTCTACGGATTTAGACTGTAATCCCAATATCCTACTGAATATCGACATCTTTAATTAATTGATTTCTATGTTTGGGCATCTCGGCAAACTCAACACTCAGATTGTCGAACAATATCTTTTGCTCATCTGTTATAGGCACTAATCCATGTCCAATCTCCCGATACCATTTTCTCAGGGCAATCTCATCATGGTCTCCATCCATGAAAGGATAATGTTTGTTCTGAATCACGAACAAACGGAATCGGGAAAGAATCTCGAAGAACGAGCCAGAAGGTAGCTCAACCAATTGCCCATTCTTGTCGTAATCATGTTTCTGTGGGACAGTTACCACACCTGCTTGCTCATCAACATTCATACGATAGCCTTCTTTCAGAAGGTGGCACAGTATAGCGATAATTCTGTCAGAATGCTTTGTGGAAGGTGCAACATAATCATTTAAGTTGATTTCAAGCGGTCCTTGATAATTCCAGTAAGCTTTCTCAGTGATTACCTTCAATACCTTTCGCCATTCTATCGATTTCCAGATGTCAAGGTCAATCTCATACTTGGTGCCTTGTATCGTAATCTGATTCTTGAGCTTCTTTTTTTTCTCTTCTTTAGACTCTTCAGTCATCGGAGCCGGTGCCGCATCGGGGAGGGGGAGATTGTCCTGGTCGGTAGCATATTCCTTGATAACCTCTATAAACGCAGTTCCATAATTGTCGCGTTTGTGCTCTCCAATGCCAAAGGTATTACCAAAGGCATCAAGTGTTGTGGGACGCTCTATTGCCAGATGATGCAGCGAGCGGTCGGACAGAACAACGTATGCTGGCCACCGGTGTTCATCAGCAATACGCTTGCGGACTTCTTTCAATTTGTTGAAGAGTTCCATGTTTTCATTCGCGCCAGCATTCTCAATAGTTCTTAAGCTCTCCTCACGCTGTCTCTTTCTCCGTGCTTTCACGCTAAAGTCCTCACGACTGATAAATGCCAGTTGCACCGCATGCTTTCCGAACAGTGCCTCCCGTCCCCAATCGGTAACATGTATATGGCGATCCTCGTTGTAGGCAATCTCGATAAATCCCATCTGCAGCATCTGCAACAAATAGTCGTGCCAATCACGATGAGGAATGTCACGTCCCACCGCGAAGGTCTTCAAGAGATTGTATTGATGCGAAACCACGTCGAGCGACATGCTGCCTCGCAAAATGTCAATAGCCGTTGTGAATCCAATGTTTTCCCCCGTACGTATGATTGCTGACAAGGCTTTCTGTACGATGGTTGTGCCATCAAACGTCTGTGGTGGCGTGTGGCATACATCGCAGTTGCCGCAACCCTTGTCACTTGTCTCCCCAAAGTAGTTCAGCAAAATGCGACGGCGACAGACCTGTGCTTCTGCATACTCCTGCATACGTTGCAGTTTCTCAAGGTTAATCTCCTGTTGTCCGCTCTCATCAGCAAACTTCCGTAGCGTGATGATGTCGCCTAAATTATAGTAAAGCACGGTCTCGCAGGGCAGTCCGTCTCGTCCGCCACGCCCTATCTCCTGATAGAAACTCTCGATGCTTTTGGGTAAGTTATAATGCACCACAAACCGCACATTGCTCTTGTCGATACCCATACCAAAAGCGATGGTAGCACAAATCACCTGCACGCGATCTGCCACAAAATCGTCCTGCACACGGTTGCGCTCCGAGTTGGGCAAGCCGGCATGATAGACACCTGCCGCAATGCCTTCCTTTTTCAACTTTTCCGCCAGCTCTTCCGTCGTCTTGCGAGCCAAACAATAGATGATTCCACTCTCACCAGAATGATGACGAATGAGTTCCACGATGGAACGCAGTTTCTCACGAGCTGAATAGCCACGTTTTACATCGAGACTCAAATTCGGACGGTCAAAGAAACCGATAAACGTCTGGGCGTCCTCGATATTCAGCTGCTTCAGGATGTCCTGTTTGGTTATCTTGTCTGCCGTAGCTGTCAGCGCCATGATAGGAACACTTGGAAACAATTCACGTAATAGTCTCAATTGTGTGTACTCTGGTCGGAAATCATGACCCCAACTGGAGATGCAATGTGCCTCGTCGATAGCAAAGAGCGATACGTTTGTCTTCTGCAATAGGTGCATCATACCGCTCACCAGTCGTTCCGGTGAGATATAGAGCAGTTTCACTTTCCCCTCTAGGCATCGGTTGATGATATCGCGGTTCTTTCCCTCATCATTGCTGCTGTTCAATGCCTCTGCCGCGATGCCGTTTGCCTTCAGTGCCTCCACCTGGTCCTTCATCAGTGAGATGAGCGGTGAGACAATAACTGCCATTCCGTCCATTGCTAATGCAGAAATCTGAAAGCAGAGCGATTTGCCTCCGCCTGTTGGCATTAGAACAAGAGAGTCACCACCATCAATGGTATGGCAGATAATCTTCTCTTGCATCGGTCGAAAAGTATCGTACCCGAATTTCGTTTTGAGCAACCTATATAATAAATTGTTGTTCATGATAAACACCTATATTAGTACTTTTGCTTTTGGGGAATCACACCACGCACTCCGCCTTTGGGATTGGGCACATCACCTTTGTATCGGGGGATAACATGCATGTGGCAATGGAATACGGACTGGCCAGCAGCTTCGCCTATGTTAATTCCGACATTATATCCATCGGGATGGAAACGCTCATCAATTTTCTGCTTCACATATTGCAGTACCACATTCATGGCCTCGCGCTCGTGGTTGGTCAGGTCGAAGTAAGAGGCGACGTGCCTTTTGGGGATGATAAGCGCATGACCGGGCGAGACGGGATAGCCATCGTAGAAGGCCACACAGGTAGCCGTCTCGCAGATGATTTCCACTCGGCGGGAAAGGCGGCAGAAAGGACACTTCTCGCCTTCCACGCGCGGCAACTTGTTGAAATGGTTGTACTGGTAGAGTTCGTAGCTTTTGTTGCTGATGAGGCTCTTGTACGGCAATTTTACGTTACATTGGTACGTGTATTGCTTGTGGATGGCATGGAGCCGGAAGCCTTCTTCCGTCAGGTCACGTCGTACCGCAAAGTAGGCCGTCCCCTTAGGGGAAAGCAGGTTGGCGACATTCATCAGCACCTCGGCCTGCGCGTATGGTTCCAAGACGTTCAGCACATAGTTGCAGAAGATGGTGTCGAACTTGCCCTCGGGAAAGTCGGGGCGATAATAATAGTCGTAGCCCGTGATGTCGTATCCCTGTTTCTTCAGTTCGTCCGTATCGAAACCATAGCCACAACCGAAGTCGAGAATCTTGCCCTTCAGCAGATTGTGCTGAATGAGGTATCGCGTGGGCACAGAGAAATCCGTGCGCTTGATGGCCGTGAGGTAAGGATGGTTTATCTTCTCTGGTTCCATAGTTATTGGGGGCTTAGGGTTCGGAATCCCATGTTGACAGCCATTTGGCAAAGAGGGGAGAAAGTCTTGCGGCAGACGTTCAGGAACTGCTCGTCGGACATTTGCATCAAGTCCTGCGGGGAACAGCCCAAGGCATAGTACTCGTCCAGAGTGTTGTCCCTTTTCCCGCTTTGAGGGATATACAGACGCAACGCCTTGTGCTGCACCTTCGCCATCTTGGGGAGATAGTAGTCGAGGTCGGGGATGCGGTTGCTCTTGGAGGAGTTGAACGAGCCGTCGGCAGGAATCAGGTTCCAGTTCTGATTGTGCGACACGAAGCTCCACGGAATGAAGTGGTCGAGGTCATATTCATTCCTTCCAAGCGGCGTGTCCTTATATATGCATCGGATGGGGCCGCCTATCTCGATGACCTTGTTCCAGAACTTCTTCTGTCTGGTCAGCGGTTCCCGTTCTTCTGGACGAAGCAACTTGCCGGATATGTTCGGCACGTTGGGATTCTTCGATTGCAAGAACAACGTAAGATTCCACAAAGCAAAATCGCGAAGCACCTCATAATTGGTTGTTAGGTAGTTGCTCCAGCGCGGATTGATTGTAACCATAAGCCCTTCACCACTACCCGTCAGGGAATACAGACAATCATTCTCAAACGACTGGCTGCGACGTTGCATCTCGGAATCGTCGGTTGTGTCAATCCAAGGCTTCTGAAAGCGGAAAGGGACATTATTCAACAAAATCTTGACCCTCTTCTTCACCTCCCTGTCCTCCGAGATGGCATTAGAGATGGCTTCACTCTTGTCTTCGAGCCTATCATCTACCGTTATGCCCGTCAACAGAGCCACATCGGGAATAATCTTCGACATGGAATCGCCCTTGCCAAACGACAATCGGAAATACTGGGTCGGGTACCAAGCGTAGGCAACCATCCGAGCCGCCACATCGAGAGCCCGCATTTCATCCTTCTGCTCCTTGACGTACATGTCCAGCAACGCTAAGAGCCAATAGAATTTGTACGTTGCCGTTGTCGTGTCAAACACGCGATTCATAGCGTTGGTTGACAATATGTCCGACTGAGGAATCTGCATATCTTTTACAAATTAAAATGTATTATAATTCGAACGTCAGAATTCAGGATGTTTACTGTCCATCCCTGTTTCAGTCTGGGAATCAACTTTCTCTTCATTTTTATCAAGCTCTTCATACCTGACAAGGTCTTTAAATTCCACGCCAAGAAGTCTCGTTATCTTCATCAGCGATTCCAACGGGGGTTGTGACGAGTTGGTACACCACTTAGAAACAGTCGTTGGCGCACATCCTAACTGTTTGGACAGCCAGAGATTGGACTTCTTTTTCTCTGCCAGTATCACCTTCAGGCGATTGAGATCTTTGTTACTTGCCATTACATTATGTTTGTTATTCGCCCACAAAGTTACTCAATTTATCTCAGACCATAGGTCTGATGGCCATTAAAAGTTACTAAAACGAGTGTTTTTAGTGAATTTTGTTCACCTTGTAGAGCAGTTTGTATCGTTTTCCTGGTCAAAAGCAGGATTAATTCAATTTCCTAACAACAGATGCTCAATTTAAGTACCTCATCTGTTTATTCTTCACAGACGGGGGAATGCCACTGTGACTAATCAACACAATACGCCCTTCCCAGAAAATCTGGAAACAAGTCTGTTTCATAATACTTATGGGCCAGTACGCGCATAAACTCAAATCCTGCGACATCTGTTCTATATGCTATCGAACTGTATTTTTTCGAATAATTCTTATGAAATCCATCAAGAGTATCGGGAAGTTTTATATCAGTCTGAACAGCTATTTCATCATAGAGGTGATGTTCAAAAAGAGTCTGTTCAATATCGAATTCATCCGTAATGGGAAATGCAATCTGCAAATTAACGCCAGATTCCTTAACAGTCTTATTAAGCGGTGTATAAAGCTGTGGTATATTCAAATAAGCAATTAGTTCAAATATCACAGTTAGCAAAAGTGATGATTCGCAGCAATAGTCGTCATCCTTTACATAAAGGCTCCTCGCTAAAGCCAATCGATTCCCCGTCATTTCCGGCCACATTTTTTTATCTTGATATCTTTTAGTCATGTTTATAACTACATCCATCAGATATTTTCCGAGAAAATGCACATCTTCCTTATTACCTTTAGATCGGTCATAAATATATAAGAATACCATTTGAATAGGGATAGAATGCGTATCCAATAATGGCATTGTACAAGCGGTGTTCTTTTCTATGACTAATCTCAACGTATCAAGTCTGTTCCTTATTTCTTTCTGTGTTGGACGACCTATTGACTCTGTCAAGAAAAAGAAATAGGTTAAATCCTCCAAAAAATCAAAGCATCTGAGCGGATAGAATATATATTCTGTGTCAGAAGACTCAAATCCATACATACTCTTGTTGAGTCTTACTACAGACAAAATCTTATTTACATACTCTTCATAAATCTGCACTTGTAGTAATACTAAACTATAAAAATGCTTGATAATTGCAGCTTTTTTCTCTTTCTTTCCTTTAAGAATCCATGCCCATGTTTTCACCAAGATAGTATCTATACAGAATTTTGCAGGTAGAAGGTTATTACAGTCTTTTGAATAAAAATAAATCATAGAGGCTATTAAACGCAGTGTAGCAAACAGATTGATTACAACTCTCCTCCCCTCTGTCTTCTTACCATCTATTTTCTGGATCTGCAAGTCTATCAATGAAACAATATCTTTGAAATTATTTCCTTCACCATCCAACAAAACAAGAACCTTTTTAAATAACCTGTAACTCTCCTCGTCTGTCAGGAGGGTTTCATCAAACAAATACTCTGAGAAGAGTGTTGTCAACTTGTCTAAATCCCATCTGTCAAAACTCCCTTCCGGGAAATTCTCTTCCACATAATCATTAAGGGTAAGGAGTGCATTCGCTTCTGCATAACCATTATGTACAAAGACATATTTCCTCGGACATTTTGATAACCCTAAGATAGAAGCGTCTCGGTACTTCGTATTCTTAGATGCATTTAATGACTCTATTATGCCATCTCTTGCAGATAGAGTCCTATCGGTAATATCTTTAGCACTGAACCCCTTAAGTTCAAAAAGGAAAAGAGTGTCCACCCCGTCAACATTCTTAGCTGCTACCACATCTCTACCATATTGGGGTTGGCCTTTAGACTGTTTTGGAGTTAACAAAATCCTATAGCCCATCTGCTTCAAGAGCAGTGGGAAAATATAGTCTAACTCATTGTCCTCTTTTAGGGTGGCTATATATTGCTTAATTATTTCTTGTTTTAACATCCCAATCTTCAATAACTTTATTTATCCAGTCCTCCTGTTCCATCGGTGTCATGGATTGCACCAGTTGTCTAGAAGGCATTGAGAACTTAATGTGCGCCAAATGATGTACCACTCCATTCTCATCACGCCAACCACCGCCTCTGGCAAGAACAACATTCTTTGCAATATCTTTCAAAATGTTTTTGTGTCCCTTTTCCGCTTCTCTCATCTGTTCCTGCATGTGCACCTTCTGCAATCGCATCGTTTCTTGAAACTCAGACATGTGGCTATATCTGGGTGACAATTCTTTCATGCTTCGTCTCTTTTCCAGTGCATCCGCTCTTCGTTCATAGTATTGCTTAATGACATCTACATACTTACTCTCCAGTTTCAGCTTATTTAAGGCATTAATAACATGCCCCATATAGTCATCCAAATATGGCCCCAATTGCCCCATAAGTATATTTCTCACACGCTCATATTTACTATCAATGAGTGGAAGTAATTTGGGCAAACGAGTTTCTGGATTCCCATAGTCCTGAAGCATACTAATAACAAACAGACATTGATATTCTTCAGGCAAATCTTTTTGCGCATCAAAACTCGAGGACTCCAAATGAAAATCGTCCCAAAGTCTTCGTCCCACAATACGGTATATGCCCTTTGGGTGCATCACAAATGACAATACCATATTCTGAAAATAGTCATTGTGTTCATGCAAACTTCTAAGACATCCTTCCATTCTTAATATATCGGTAGGTTGAAGGTTCTCAGCTATACAGACAAAGATTTTAGTTAGCAACTCAGGTTCTTTCACATGAATCCCAATAGAACTATCTATTGCATCGAGTGATACCTCTTTCTTCTCTCCTCTTAGACCTTTTATCAACGACAAAATGCACTTCTCTTCAAATGCTGTTACCTCCTGCTCCATAAACATCCAATTGCACAAAGGGGGTACATCATAGGGTGTTGTATCGCCATTTATCAAATCAAGGATAATCTCTTCACATTTACCCTTTCTTTTTTCATTTAGCTTACCGCGTATAAAGAGGAAGAATGCCATTGCTGAGGTTGAAGTGAACGAAGGAAGATTTATCGCTGTATCGAATGCCTTGTTCACCTCATGCTGCTTCAATGAATTCGCTTTTACAAAGGCCAGCGCGAAAAGCTCTTTATTATCCTCGGGCGGATATTCAGCATAATAGCGTTCGAAATTGTTCTCCATCAGACCTGCCATAATGCTCACTCGATATTGCGGTAATAAAGACATTAAAGTAACGGCTTCATCGTAATATGTGTTACCATATATTTGTGTGGCCCAGCTCATTAGCCCGCCAATGCCATCTTCCTTTCTTTCAAAGGATTGTATCACCCGTACCATAAAATCAGGATCCCATCCTGCTATGCCGGCAATAAGATGGAACGACCACGCCCATCTCCAAACATGATCTTTTTCAGTAAAGACAATATTTCCATCTTTCTTTACCGCGATAAAAGCCAAAGACACGGCAAAATAATAGCCAGCACCATCATGCCCCAAACCTAATGGTTTGATGATCCCCTCATGCTTGGCCCAGTATGATGGTGACTCGCTGAACTCAAATTCACCAACATCTGCTTTTTCATTCAAGAAACAAACGACCTTGGTAAGCTCCTCTTGAGAATTCGGTATTATATTACGTCCGTTAAACATTACTTCTTTCATTTAGCAACTTCCTCTTCCTCAATGATATTCGTTACTTTATCCAACTCATATTTATTTCCACTATAATCACACATCACTTTCAGCAGACATGTATTTCCATAATCCTTTGGAGCATATACTTTTATTGTTTGCGCAAGTTGAACATCATAAGGCGGTTTTATATTATCAATATTACTATATAGATGGTTATTCGCATCAATCTCTGTATAGCCACCTCCTGTAAAAGCACTCTCAATAATCTCCATAAAAGGTACTTCAGATCCTCTCAATATCCATAAGCAATTAGAAGAATCTGCCATTCCAAGACTCAGGATTTCATGCCCATTATACATACGATTATTACCTTCAACTGTTATCTTGTCCCTGAATTCATATAATTCCAGTGCATTTCCTATTTCAACAATAACATAGTCTTCCGGCAATTCTAGCCTATCAATCACCTCTAACAGGTCTTTCTGGTTTATACTGTAGCTAATCGAAAACGGCATCATCGAAAAAGCAACCCGAAGGTATCCATTGAGCATCCTGAAATTCAGCCCATGTACCAAACTGCCCCCGAAATTACTGAGTTCCTTCTTAAAACCTTTTGTGATATATGGTTTTTCTATCCTGTTTGTTGCAATAATAGGTGTAGATGTGGTATTAAACTGTGTCTCATCCAGTACTTCATCGTTCTCCTTCATCGGTATGGGGCAATAACTGTTAGCATTGTGCACAATCATTTCGTCCCTTATCACCTTCGCTTTATGTCCATCAACCTCATCACGCGAATCTATCTCAATTATTTTCTGCTTTAGAATAACTATATACTCATCGAGTTTACTCTTGACTACATTAACATCAGGTACATTACTAAATCCGAATTCAGTTACCAGTCCATTATTATACCAGCGCTCAACGTTTTTCTTCATCCACTCTACTCTGTTAATCATTCTTTCGTTATTTTCAACAAACTCTTCATCCGCTGCTGGCAAAATAAAAGGATCGGAATAATTGATATTATAATCGTTATAAGTCCATAGCCTGATAATAAGGAGTGCCAAATACTGATATGTATAGCCCGCAATAACATCATCTATCTTAGCTCCTTCTTCTAATCCCAAATACTGATAATTCTTGTATAATCCGAAAGGCTTTTCGTTTAATTCATCAACGAGCCATACCATTTCAAAAATCCTTCCTAATGTACCGGGGATTAGTTCAAACTTTTCCGGCTGTGATTGACTGAAACGCATGATGTGCGTCAGCCAATCATATCGTTTGAAGTAGATAAGCAAACCGCCCATCATCACATGATATCGGTAAAACTCTTTGAGGTTGTTGTCGCCCAATGGAGTTCTTCCGTTTAATTCGTAAAACCTATAGTATTGGTCTGCATAAGTCCAGTAATCTCTGAACCAACCTGTATTACCAGCCTTGGCTGCTCTGTTCACCATCTCCCATGTCTTTTGCAATGTGTTTGACGACAAGCCTCCTTCCGAACCATGGTTATAAACAGTAGCCAATATACCAATATAGTTGTATCTATCATCGAATAAAGTCGGATCTCCAACACGTTTTGCAACTTTCGACAAGATATCATATAATTCTGATGAGTATTCCACTGGCTTATCTTTGGGGGCTTTTTGTTGCTCTTCATAAAACAGAGATGCTATTTCTGAAAGACTATTCACATGCAACATGAAATCATCCGTCTTAGCTGCAAACTTTGCCAAATCAAGCAGAGCATCAGCATCCCTCTTCTTCGCATTTTTCTTTAGCAACCGGAGCAAATTCTTAGGTGAATAATAGTCAATGATTTGCTGTACAAGAAGAACCACGTCTATCATCAATAAGAGTATAAAGAAAACGGCAGCAGACACAACTCCATATTTCCACCATTCGTTATCAACGCATTCTAGTACGTAAGCTAATATACCAACACAAGCAATGCAGACAAAGATAAGATAATTAAATGCCTTAAACTGCCAACGTTTTCGTAAATCAGTAGATAGGACAGACGAAGTGTATTTCTGGTCAATCCTCTCAATGGCTTGCAATATGAGCGGATATGCCATACCAAACACTGCAGCAAATACAGTAATGGTCAGCGTATATGTATGATATAGGAAATCGAATTTCATTTGATTGTATCTTTGGGGCAACGACAACAACACGTGTCTATTGGCATCGTTGCCTTTGATTCATTATTTATTATCTCTTTTTTCTCCTCTGTCTTTACAACCTTTTGGTTCTTATTCGTTGTATTCCTTGCTCTATGGCTGAATCTTCGATTGTCGTTATTGATTGTTATATTGGGGGTTATGTTCATCTTAAGTTCATTGTCAATTTTTTCCAAAGTCACGCCCAATTTTCCTATCTCCCCTTTCAATTCGTTATTGATCGTTATCAGTGAATCCATCTTGACTTCAGTAGAATTCAGGTTCTCATTCATCTCTGATTCCACTACCATCTTATTACGTTTTATGAAGGTTGTAAGGCATATAAGTAAGGGTAAGCATCCTGCCAACAACCAGCCATACGCTTTGAGATTTTGGAAAGCGATGACACATGCTGTTTTAACCTTGGTAAAGATAGATATCTTTTCTTCAGGCCTTTCTACATAGCTAATGAAGATGTTATTTACATCATCCTTATTTACCCAGTCTTGCAATAGGGCTGGTGGCAGCCCATATTTCGTTGCTATTTCTTCAAGAGACAGGTCTCCTTTCTTATATTCTTCAACGACTTTTTTCTTGAACTCTTCTGTATATCTGGTTTTAGAAGCCATATCTTTTTATTCCATAAAAGTCTGTAGATCCGTTAATCTGTAATTCCGTAACTCCCACATAGTGTGTTCCGTACTTCCGTCTATCCGTAGCTCCGTAATTCCATGCTTCCAGCATCCTTTAGATGTCCTCACACCCACATCAGCCACTTCCAAACCGGAACCACGGGTATTTCCTCTTCCGTGCCCTCTTCATCATACGTAATCAGCAGGCACTTCCAGTTCTCGTGCGCCTTAGCATATTTCGCCAGTGGCGACACCTCTCTGTTGTAGGTCGACTCCTCCTTGATGCTATACGACACCTGGATGGCCAGCTTCTTGTCAGGCACTATAAAGTCTATCTCCTTGTCAGCATTCAGATAATACACATTCTCCTTGCCGTATCGTCTGAATAGTTCCACCGCCACCATATTCTCTAGCAGCGAAGTCTCTGAATTCATCAGGAATAGGTTCAGCAGTCCGTTGTCTATGAAGTAGTATTTCTTCTGTGTTTCCTTCTCCGTCAGCTTCCCCACCTCATTCTCCATGGGCAGTATCAGCCAACTGTCAGCGGCATAACCCGCATAGTCTATCGTAGTAGGCACACTGATGGGCGACCCAGTTGCTACAATCACATTCTTCAGCCTATTATACGACAGCGGTTGCTTCACGCTCTCTGCCATCTTCTTGATCAAGATGTTCAGCACCCTGTCGTTCTTAATGTTGTTTCGGGCACAGATATCACCCAAATAAATTTTCTGGTAAAGACTTGAAAGCATAGCCCGCTTGTTCTTAAACGACTGGATCTCTGGCAGACCGCCGTAATAGAAGTACTCATTCAGATGCCGCTTCACCTCACTTCTCTGAATCGTGTCATACTCCCAATGCTCCTTCAGTTCCACCTGCTGCGCTGCCAGATACTCTTTGAATGAATATGGGTACGCATCATAGATAAAGAACCGTCCGCCCAGCGTAGTTGCCACCTCTTTGCTCAGCATCTTCGCATTGCTGCCCGTCACATACACCCTGTATTTCGCATCAGCCAATCTCCGCACGAACTTATCCCAGTGAGGAATGTTCTGC
>JAXFLJ010000044.1:0-145770 GCA_034183335.1 Prevotella sp. | reverse complement strand
CCGCTTTTGCCAAAGGCGTAGCGGGCTACGCCGAGGAAGAACGGCAGAGAAGATGCCGGCAATCGACCGTAATCAGTCGGTAAGCATCATTTTTAGTGGGAAATGTAGTGTTAGCGGTCTAATGACCGATTTGGGTTCAACAGATTGGAGATAAAGCAAAATTTGAAAAGCAATATCAAGTTTCTTTATTTATATGAGAGTATCTTTACATGTACTCTTTACTAACTCTGAAGCTCAATATAACATCGGCTCTTCGTCATAGCATTATAGCAAGTCCTAACATTACTTCTTGGCACGCTTGGTAATATAAAAGTGCAAATAGACATAGAACAAGATGTCCAAAATAAATATAATAGTAAAAGGAATATCTACAATTATATATAGGAACATGTTGACAATTGCATACGAAACGGCAATCGACAATATAATAAAAAGTGACTGGTACTGTGTGAGCCCTGTTTTCATCAAAATATGATGTATATGGTTCTTGTCAGCAGAAAAAAGCGGTTGCCTTCTCTGCATTCTAACGAAGATAACCCTTACAACATCAAATAAAGGGACTATCAAGAGCGTAAACGACAGTAATAAACTATCTTTACGAAAAGGCATCACATTGGGATTATGCATAGCAAACTTTACAAATAGAAAACCAAGGATAAAACCCAATGTTAAACTACCGGAGTCTCCCATGAATATTTTACGATTATCCTCAATCTTCCCAAACAAGTTGAAATATAGATAAGGAACAAGAACTCCCATCAAGCCAGCAATAAGCATAGAATAAAGCCATAGGCCTTCACGGAAAAAACAGTACAAAAATCCTAAGAGAGAAAGTAATGCCAGTCCGCCCGCCAATCCATCTATTCCATCTATGAGATTCATTGCATTGTCAATAAAAACAATAATGAAAATGGTCAGTGGCATTCCTATATAAGAAGGTATTTCATATATACCGAAAAGGCCGTAAAGATTGTTGATATATAATCCGGAGAAAGGGATGAGTGTCGCAGCAATAATCTGAACGACAAATTTTGTTTTAGCTCCCAGACCAATCAAATCGTCTATCAGGCCAACTCCATAAATCAACAACAAGCATACCAGAAAGAAACATGACCATAGATTCAGCGTAATCTGTTTATAGCCCGTAAGATTTTCCCACATGAAAAGAGCTATCAAGAAGGCAACAAACATGCTGGGAAGAAAACTAATTCCTCCCAGGCGAGGTACAGCATTCTTATGTATCTTACGTTCATTGGGAATATCATAGAGCTTCTTTATCTTACAGAAGTTCAGTATCTGTGGAATAAAGATAAAGCCACAGATACAACTCACTGCAAAAGAGACACAAATCAGAAGTATTGTTTGGGTCATATCAGCCTATTATTCTTTTACATGCTTAAATTCAGACAAGAAATTAGAACATCAATTATTCTTTTCCACTCCTTGCCTTCTTTTTTATGAAGTATCTACCCAAAAAGAAAATAATTGCTATAACCAACAAGGCTATGAATCCCCACTTCATATAATCACTATATTCGTGGAGTTTATCAACCAGTTGTTCTTCTGGTACTATCGTATGCAAATACCATCCGAGGGCAGCCAATATACAATTCCAGATACCAGCACCAATCGTTGTATAAAGCAAGAACTTCCAATAATTCATCTTTGCCAATCCTGCTGGAATGGAAATCAAATGACGAATGCCCGGAAGCAGTCGGCCACTAATCGTGGCAACCATACCGTGGTCATAAAAATACTTTTCGCTCTTCTCCACCTTCTCTTGGTTAAGCAAACACATCTTACCCCATCGGCTATTTGCAAACTTATAAATAATGGGACGCCCCAAATAGTATCCTGCTACATAGTTAATTGATGCTCCCAAATCAGCACCAATCGTTGCAAACACAATTACGAGAACCATATTAAGATTGCCACCTGCAGCATGATAGGCAGCAGGAGAAACAACCAATTCAGACGGAACTGGAATCACCGTGCTTTCAAGCATCATGAGAAAAGTAATTGTTCCGTAATTAAGATTTTCCAAAAAAACTGTTAACCAACTCATTTTTCAAGAAACATTTACTTGTTAATCTTCGCCCAACTGTCTTTCAGTCCAACAGTTTTATTGAATACAGGATGACTTTCTTTAGAGTCTACATCGGCCATAAAATAACCAATACGCTGAAATTGGAGATAATCCCCTGCTTTCATACAAGCAGCAAAAGATTCAACATAGCATTCCTTAAGGATCTGCAAAGAATTGGGGTTAAGCTGTTCCCTAAAATCTCTTTCATCTGCTGAAGTATTTTCTATACTAAACAGTCTGTCGTATATTCTTACCTCAGCTTTCTGGCAATGTTCAACTGATAGCCAATGGAGCGTGCCTTTTACTTTACGGCTTGCTCCTTCTCGCCCACTTTTACTTTCAGGATCATATTCAGCATAAATTTCTTCTATTTCCCCCTTCTCATTCTTCTTGCAGCCAGTACATTTAACAATGTAAGCATTTTTAAGTCTAACTTCCTTTCCT
Organism: Prevotella sp.; assembly: GCA_034183335.1. Classification (GTDB taxonomy): domain Bacteria; phylum Bacteroidota; class Bacteroidia; order Bacteroidales; family Bacteroidaceae; genus Prevotella. The sequence goes on along the minus strand of JAXFLJ010000044.1, from coordinate 143,240 downwards.
GGTGACATTCGGAAAAACTTCTTAGGAGCATCTTCCATGAAGTCATCTCTTTCCATCCACAATGTTCTCGAAAAAGTAATGGTATGAGTTTCTTCTATTTCCGCTTCAGGATTATTAACGGCCACCATTTCCTCCGTCTTTCCTTCTGGATAATTGGTAATAATAAGTTTTACAGGGTTCAAGACAGCCGACACACGTATAGCTCGTGTATTCAAATCATCACGAATGGCTGCTTCAAGTAATGCCATATCATTTAGAGCATCAAACTTTGTGTATCCGATTGAATCTATAAATTTTCTAATTCCTTCAGGCGAATATCCCCTACGACGCATTCCACTAAGCGTAGGCATGCGTGGATCATCCCATCCATTTACCTTATTTTCTTCCACCAGAGCTAGTAACTTCCGTTTACTCATGACTGAATATGTAAGGTTAAGTCGATTGAATTCGTACTGTCTCGGACGATATTCTGTTTGATTATCTTTTTCTTGAAGCAAATCTATAAACTTATCATACAAAGGACGATGCGGAACAAATTCTAAAGTACATATAGAATGTGTTACCCCTTCAAAGTAGTCACTTTGACCATGTGCAAAATCATACATGGGATAAGCATGCCACTGCGTTCCTGTACGATGGTGCGGCGTATGAATGATTCGATAAATAATTGGATCACGAAAGTGCATGTTGGGATTTGCCATATCCATTTTCGCACGAAGCACCATAGAACCTTCAACAGCTGAAGGTGTATTCATTTGTTCAAAAAGCTTCAGACTTTCCTCTATGGGGCGATTACGATAGGGCGAATTTTTACCCGCTTCTGTCGGTGTTCCCTTTTGTTCTGCAATTTGCTCAGATGTTTGTTCATCGATATAAGCTAACCCTTTTTCAATTAACCATTTGGCAAAATCCCACAACTGGCCGAAGTAATCCGATGCATAGTATATATTACCCCATTGAAATCCAAGCCATTTAATATCATTAAGGATGTTTTCTACGTACTCGTTATTTTCTTTTGTTGGATTGGTATCATCAAAACGCAGATTACAAATCCCATTATACTTCTCTGCAATTCCGAAATCCATACAAATTGCTTTTGCATGTCCTATATGAAGATATCCATTGGGTTCTGGTGGAAATCGAGTTTGAATCCGTCCATTATTTTTCCCTTCGGCTAAATCTTTTTCTACAATTTGCTCTATAAAGTTCAAGCTTTGCTTCTCAATATTTGTATCTTCCTTTTTAGTCATAATGAATAAAATATGACTGCAAAAATAGCTATTTATTTTGAGATTTAAATCATTTATCCTAAAAAACAAAGGTTTTCTTGGAAATACAATGCAAAATATATAATTTTGTCTTTCAACAAACGAATGTCGCTATATTTGTTCCATTATGGCAAGAACAAAAAACGGCGAAACATTCACATAAACAGAAAGAATAAACATCAAGAATAAAAACAAAAAATATGCTGACACTAAAACTCATAAGTGAGGAAACCGAACGGGTTATTCGTGGTTTGGAAAAGAAAAACTTTGTCAATGCCCGCAAAGCCATAGATGAAGTCTTGGCCGTGGATAAATGCAGACGTGAAGCACAACAACAGCTCGATCGTATTAAACAAGAGGCAAAAAAAATGTCTTCACAGATTGGCCTATTGATGAAAGAAGGTAAACACGAACAGGTTGAGGGCATAAAAAAAGAAGTTGCAGCACTCAAACAAAAAGACAAAACCCTGCAAGAGACAATGGAGTCTGCCGAACAGAAACTTACAGAGCTGCTGTGCCAAATTCCCAATATGCCCCATGACAGTGTGCCAGAAGGAAAAGATTCTTCCGATAATGTTGTCATCAAAGAAGCCGGGGTAAAACCTTTACTATCAGACGGCACTCTGTGTCATTGGGATTTATGCAAGAAATACGGGCTGATTGACTTTGATCTCGGCGTTAAAATAACTGGTGCTGGATTTCCTGTTTACATAGGAAAAATGGCACGTTTGCAACGAGCGTTAGAGTACTTCTTCCTCGATGAAGCTCGGAAAAACGGTTATTTAGAAATTCAACCTCCTCTACTCGTCAATGAAGAAAGTGGTTACGGTACCGGACAATTGCCAGACAAAGAAGGACAGATGTACCATGTGGGCATGGATAATCTCTACCTTATTCCAACAGCAGAAGTTCCTGTTACCAATGTATTCAGAGACGTTATCTTAGACGAACACGACTTACCCATCAAATATTGTGCATATTCTGCCTGCTTCCGTCGTGAAGCTGGCTCATACGGAAAAGACGTGAGAGGTTTGAATCGCTTACATCAGTTTGACAAAGTAGAAATCGTACGCATCGATAAGCCGGAACATTCTTACCAATCCCTGCAAGAAATGTTGCAACACGTTGAAGGGTTGCTTCAAAAGTTGGAACTTCCTTACCGCATCCTACAACTTTGTGGAGGTGATATGAGTTTCACCTCAGCACTTTGCTATGATTTTGAAGTATGGAGTGCAGCACAGCAACGATGGTTGGAAGTAAGTTCGGTGTCAAACTTTGAGAGTTATCAGGCTAACCGTCTTAAATGTCGCTATCGCCATTCTGAAGATAAAAAGATAGAATTATGCCATACCCTTAATGGTTCGGCATTGGCTTTACCTCGTATTGTAGCAGCAATTATTGAGAACTTTCAAGAAGACGATGGAATACGTATTCCCAAATGTCTCATCCCTTATTGTGGATTTGAAAAATTAAATGCTGATAATTTTGAAATTAGATAAAGTGACGAATTTCATAACTTTACAGCATAATGCCTCAATCGAACTGTTACATTTAAAGTAAATGAAGCATATTTCTTCAATTATAAATTTGCAATGCCTATTTATGGGCATTGCAAATCTTATCCTATCACCCATCAGACATTTAAGTGAGGAGCAAACTAACAACCAAGCTTTATAATATGTAAAAAGAAAATTTATAGCCTTTACTTCTGTATCATTATCAATCGCTTTAGAGTTTCATACAGTTGCCTTACTTATATACAATGCTGTCTCAATTCTGCTTTTTTCTTGATACATTAACCCGATAACAAGCATCAAAATATTGATATTGCATTTACGAATACCTACTGATAAGTGCAAAAAAACTATCATATACCTATCAGCAACTGCAAGTTTTTTTGAAAAATCAAAAGTAAAATGTTGTATTTTACAAAATGCACCTAAATAAATCCTCGGATGGTTTGGTGTTTACATTACTTTTATTACATTTGCAGCCAACGTAAGAAGGATATCAACATCTAACTATTCAATTCTGTTCCTATTTTACAGAACAATTGACATGAGAAGAAATAAGACAATAAGAATTATTAATGCATGGATGCTGTTAATGGTGTTCATGTCGGTTCTTGTGGTCAAAGATACCTGCTTGCATCGTGTGGATAACGAGGCAGACAGACACGTTTCCGGACATGCAAAACTACAGTCCTTTTGTAGTATCTGTGATTTTGCCTTGCAGAAGGCGGATGTTGTAGAGGACTTCACTTTTATTCCACAAATTACAACGTCTGTTATTACACGTTATCTGATAACAGAGCTTACTGTTTACCGTCCCATTACATCGGTAAACGCACATTCACCTCCAGTACAAGCCTGATTTTATCTTTCCTCATATTTTAGTCTGTTGTACGTGCATCTTGTAGGTGTTGCGTAAACAAGATGAAGAATTGCTTCATCCTTGAGAAAGAGACAGACTGTAATCGTGGAAAGCATGGATACATATTATATATTATCAAATCCGGGACTTTTGTCTAAACCGGTATTGCTTTTAGTTCTCGAAAGCGAAAAGAGCCAGAGATTTGGGACGGCAGGTAAAGCATGCCCTGTTTCTATGTATCTTTTCATGTCATGGCCTCTGTAAATTTAACATGGACTTGACATGTCGCAAGGCTCTTGTTCCAAGTAGGTTCGCCTTGAGAGATTGTCGGGCAATGCCCCACTGACAAATAGTTCCCCCAACATCTCACAAGATAAAACAAAATGAGAAGAACAAGTACATTATATTTCTGTGTACTCATCGCACTTTGTGGCATTCTTCCTGCATTTTCGCAAGATACGATTGTAGCCATCAAGGATGTTACGGTATACGGTCTTTCACGCCAACACATTCAAAGTCGTGTGACCGAAGAGATACAGGCCAGCGACTTGAAGAATGCGTTTGGCAGTACGCTTGCCGCCACTTTGGAAAAAATCAAAGGTATCTCGTCCATTCAAAATGGTGCAACCATTGCTAAGCCGGTTATTCAGGGCATGCACAGCAATCGCATTCTAATTATCAACAATGGTGTAAGACAGCAGGGACAACAATGGGGAGACGACCATGCACCAGAGTTGGATATGAATACTGCTGAGCGTGTAAGTGTCATTAAAGGTTCGGAATCTGTCAAATACGGTTCGGATGCTATGGGGGGCGTTATTCTTCTACAGCCACGCCCCTTGCCGTATGGGAAAAAAGGATTGCATGGCAGTCTCGTAACATCGTTCAACAGTAATGGCCTGCGCTATGGTTTTACAGGTTTTGCAGAGGGACGACTGCTAAGCCGTGACGACTGGGCATGGCGATTGCAAGCAACCTATGCCAATGCCGGAGACCGTTCTACCCCCGATTATCTGCTGAACAACACAGGAATGAGAGAAAAGGCTTTGTCGGCTGCGGTTGGCTGGAAAAAAAGGACTCACGGGGCTGAACTTTATTATAGTTTCTATCACACATTATTGGGCGTGATGTACAGTGCCCATCTTGGTAACATTGATCTTTTGAAAGAACGTCTGAAGTATGGACGGCCTGTGGAAACCTACCCTTTCAGTCGACATATAGACTATCCATATCAGGATGTAACACACCATCTTCTCAAGCTAAATGCATATTACTTTCTGAACAACGGCAGCAAACTGTCTTTGCAATATGCCTTTCAGCACGACTTGCGAGATGAGTTTCACCAGCGTCGAAACAACCGTTCGTCCACTCCGTCTCTCAGTTTGCGTCTTCAGACCTCCCAGCTTGATTTCACATGGCAGAATAGTTATGGTAATTGGAGTACCGAGGCAGGATTTTTTTTAGGTAACATGAACAACCAGAATGTGCCCGGAACAGGAGTCGTTCCAATTATACCCAACTACACACAAGATAATTTTGGCATATATCTCATTCAGAACTATGCTTCACAGAACCGACTGTTTTTCAATGCCGGTTTGCGTTATGACTATCAAATGACCAACTCACGTGGAATGGACATTTACAGTACGGCTTACGGCAGCAAGAGACATTTCAACAACTTCGTGTATAATGCGGGCGTGCTATACAAACCCGTTGAGCAGCTTTCACTCAAGTCTAACGTTGGAATTGCATGGCGCGCTCCGAATGTTCACGAACTATACAGCAACGGACTTGACCATGCTTCAAGCATATATATCATCGGTGACTCGACTATGCAATCTGAACGTAGTCTCAAATGGATTGCCGGTGCAGAATGGAGTCAAGAGAAGTTCTCCTTTTCTGTTGAAGGCTATCTTCAGTGGGTCAATCATTTTATTTATGATGAACCAACCAGACAATTCATGACAGTCATCTCCGGAGCATATCCGGTCTTTGTCTATCGCCAGCTCAATGCTTTCTTCCGTGGCGTAGATGCTGAGCTGACTGTCAAACCCATTCGTCAGATGGAGTATAGAGCCATGGCAGGCATGGTATGGGCAAACGAGACGTACACGCATAGATACTTACCTGGCATCCCGTCTTTCAGATTCAACCATTCTCTAAAATATACATGGGACAGACTCCATCGTTTTCAGGGGGTATTTGTGGAGATAAATCACAAATATGTAGGAAAACAAAAACGCTTCGACCCGGAAACAGACCTGATAGACTATACTCCAGACGCTTACTCGCTTTGCGGACTTAGTGCCGGTTGCAAGATGCCTCTCGGCAATCAAAGTCTTTCCTTATCTGTTCAGGCAGATAACATCTTCGACACTGTTTATAAAGAATACACCAATCGTTACCGATACTATGCTCACGATTTGGGACGTAATATCAAGATGACAGCAATATTTAGTTTTTAACTCTTTAATAACCAATTAAATTCAAAACAACATGAACAAAAAAAGTATTTACCGTTTGTTTGCCTTGGGACTTTTCCTGTTAGGCACAAGTGTTTTATTCACTTCTTGTAACAATGACCCTTCTGAACCTCATGATGAGACGGAAGATGCTATGCACGACGACCCAGCCAAGGCAGTACTTACTTTGGCAAGCGGACACTTTCACGGCGTTAAGTTTCATCAAGACCCTGAATTCAAGGGTTCTAAACACATGAAAGCCGTTCAGACTATCACGTATGTTTATGTAAAAGGTAAGGGCTGGATGCCAGAAGAAGGATGTGCCGATAAGTTTGTTGTTACATCTGGTTCGCAGGAAATAGCATCTGCCTATGGCCTGTGGATTAAATATTATGACAAAAAAGGCAAAGAAATAACCGGACAGTTTATTGAAAACGGCCAAGACAAGATACATCAACATTTCTTCATTGCCAAAGATGTGCAGCCCTTTGCTTCTGGTGCTACTGAACTTGGCGACGACGAAACGCCCAATATTTTCAACTATACCTACATGGATACCACACCATGGAACAAGACCTTGAAAGACGAAGGCACGCAACTTACAGGCAAAGAGAATCCCATCGGTTTCAAAGGATGGTTCAACTTCCTGAGACCTTACAAGAAAATGACCATGAAGATTAAGTTGATGCACGCCAGAAAGTCTAAGTTCAACGACAAGGGAGAAACCTCTCCATACTACAACCCAACACCGGCACAGAATGCAAACGACCATTGGGATTTAGAAATGAATATTCCCGTATATGTTATTTACAGCCGTGCGGAAGATGACAAATGGGAATCTGGTAAAGAGGTGACTTATGATCAGTTGCTTGATTTCGAGAAGAAAATCATCGACGGCATCGCATTGGTTTATGGCATTACTCCCCAAGAGGCTTTAGAAGAATATAACCTGCGCCTCTACGGAGAACGCGAAGATCACGACTCGGCTTCACTTTGGTTCTAATACACAGGCTTCTTCAATGAGAAAGAGACATTTTATGAGAGTGAAGTGTCTCTTTCCTTTTATATAATATCTCTGTCACACAGTGCATACTCTTCTGCTTTAGACTGTTGTCTGTCCTCATCGCTGTAAACCAAAATGTTAACATCGACTAAAGAATAAGTCGTGCCCCGCTAAAGTATATTTAGTCGATAACTCTAATAAGACACTTATGACATACTTGGTTGCAACAAGCAAAATTATATCTGATGAAATGTGCCCTTTCCAATTAGAAATGCAAAATAACAATAAATTCTTCAAAAACACATGTTTAATTATTGCCATATCAATAAATAATATTTACATTTGCCACCGAAAACGATAGGTAACATTATCGCATTTTACAAACAATTCAAAGGTATTACTCAACATTATCAAGTATTTTTATGAAAAGAAAACTACTTTCGGTTGCTCTTGCCTTCATTGCTACATTATGGGTAAGTGCACAGGTGCGTCTTTACAATGGAGCACAAATCATTGACAACATGAAGATGGAACGCAAGACTTCCATTGCATCTAATGTTGTGAAGCCAGCCAAGATGGCAGGCAGCAACGAAATCAAGAAAGCAAACGATTTTACCAATGTAGTGGCCACTGGTGCACTCTCATGGTATTATGGAGACTTGTTTGGCACAGGTGGCGAATGTCATCTGTTGTTCCTTTCCAATGCGGGAATAGACAACACGTCAGGTCTCCCTTATGGTGAAGGACAAATGTTGCGCATACTAATCAATAGCGGAACGCCGTCCGAAGAGCCAGACAACCCCATGTTGCCCACAGGCACCTTCTCCTATAACGCAGACAAAGAACCTAATACTTTCTACAGCGGAGATACCGATTTTATCGATGCATGGATAGATTCGACTGACCCCAGCAATCCCCTGCTCAAAGGAAACATCTATAAAACCGAGGGTGGAAGCATTACCATCAATAAGGACGAAGACAACAAATATACCATTACGGCCGACCTTTCATTGATTCTCATCAACCCCGAAACTCAGGAAGTGGTTCTGAGAAAGCCTCTCCATATTACATACGAAGGACTGATGGAGTATGAGAGCAAGGTACAGGGTGACCTTTATACACCGATTCCTGCCGGAGAATACACCATGAACATTCCCAATGCTTCGGGCAGATATACTAATGGCAACTATTCGATAGCCTTTTACAATGTACCGCTTGACGCAGATGGATTTATCGCCGGTGCCGGCGAGTTGTTTAGTGTAGAGTTCATCGTTCCCGACTCTTATCCAATGAATATATCCGAACTGGCTGGCGTATATAAGTTTTACAGTATGGAAGATGCCATAAACATCGGTTTGGAAGAATATACTTTCCTTGGCGGATATATGATGGAAGTTGAAGAAGGTTTCTACTATCCCATTGGTACGTGTCTGAGCATTTACAACGAGGATACAGAACTAAGTCAACTCGGACTGGCTGCCAGCGGAACGATTACCGTAACTGATAAAGGCAACGGCATCATGCACTTCAAGTTTGATACGACAACACCCGAAAACGCACACCTCACTGGTGAATGGGAAGGCAAGACAGCCGACTACATTACGGATATGAGCACAGGCATAGAAGACGTAACCGGCATAAAAGCTAATATTGAGGTGAAAGACGGACACATCATAGTGAAGAATACCGAATACAGTCGCATAGAAATATGTGGTATCAACGGCGTAAGCATCGCTTCACACAACAACATAAAAGAAGTCGCCACCAAGGTAACGCCAGGTCTTTATCTCGTAAAGGTAAATGGAGAAACTATCAAAGTTTTGGTAAAGTAACCCCCCAACCAACACTATCTCACAGTGGGGAGACATCCTGTTTACGGATGTCTCCCCATTTTCTTGATTCTTGGCTACAAGCACTGGCATCGGAAAGTTGCGATATTCTTAATTTAATAATGTAACGCATTCTGTAATGTCTGCCATATCGACTCAGGTAAGTTGCTTATTGATACTTTTCATAGCATTACGCTAACTTTTAACGACTATGACATGTAAATTAGCAATTAATGCCGTATCTTTGCAGCACCGATGATACAAAGTTAAGTTTGCATAACATAAACAGCACAAGTGTTATCGTTACAACTATCAAACGTAAAGCCAAGCGCACAATCCAAAGCTGTTAAGGGTCGGCACGGCACAGGAGAGGCGCATTCACAATAATAATCAATTGTCGCCCGTCATCTAATCATTGAACAACAAATTTATGAAAACATCTAAACTCAAATGTTTCTTCATTGCCCTTATGGCAGTGCTGTGTACAGCGAACGCAAACGCTCAGGAGAAGTATGGCTTCAAAGTCGGTGGTGTGGAAGTTACCTCTGCCAACTACACGGACATATCGGCATCAAACGGGTTTACGACCATTAAGGATGGAACAGTAACTTATGATCCTTCTGCAAAAAAGCTTACGATAGACAATGTCGTCATTGAGGCTGAAATAGGAAATGCCATCAAGAATGAAAGCATTGAGGGACTGACCATTGTGTTGAAAGGCAACAACAAGCTGACAAGTGGCTGGGAAGCCCTCATGTGTGAGACAACTACCGTCATTGACGGACAAGATTCGGGCAAACTCACCTGCACATCACAAGCAGGTTGTGGCATTATCATGATTCAAGCTGCACTGACCATCAGCCGTTGCGAAGTGACAGCCACGGGGCAATGGGGCATTTCAGGAGAAACCAATGACAGCAAAACGCATATCACCGTAGATAACGCCACTGTACGTGCCAAGGGTAATGGCATTGAAGGTTCTGTTTGTGACATTGCCATGCTCACACTCACGGGATGCCAGATTACCTCTCCCACAGGTGCGGCATTTGAAGCAACATTGAAAGGTATTGCCAAAGATGGAGCATTGGTAAAAGAAGAAATCATTATCACGCCTACCCAAACAGAGAACTACGGTTTACAAATAGGTAACATTGAAGTAACTCCCGACAATTATACAAATATTTCAGCATCAAACGGCTTCTCTGCTATCAAGGGAGGTATCATAACCTACGACCCTTCTACAAAGACGCTCACACTTGATAATACTGTGATAGAGAACAAGGAGGGAAACGCCGTATGGAACGAAGATGTTGAAAACCTGACTATCGTGTTAAAAGGTAACAATATTTTGACAACAAGCGGTGCTGCTTTTGCATGTTCAGAACCCACCGTTATTGACGGGCAAAATTCGGGCAAACTCACATGTACATCGGAGAAAAACTGTGGTTTCTACTTAAACGGCGCAATCTTGACCATCAGCCGTTGCGACCTGACCGTTACAGGAATATTTGGTATTGCAGGGTATAACGGACTGCTCGGTGAACATCTTACTATTGACAACGCCACTGTACGTGCCAAGGGAACGAGAGGTTCCATCTGCGATCTTGCCTCCCTCACACTCGTAGGCTGCGAGATTATTTCTCCTTCAGGAGCTGCCTTTGATGAAACGCAGTTGGGTGTTGCACTGAACGGTGAAGTGGTAAAAGAGGAAATCACTATCGGAAACCCGACCAGCGTCGACAGTAGGACAATTTGCCCAGAGACGGAAGTCTCGGCTGTGTACACGCTCGATGGTCGCCGCATTAACACTTTGCAACGTGGTATAAACCTCGTGAAGACCATAGACGGCAAAACTCGCAAGGTTATAGTAAAATAAGTGTATGTCATAACACAGACATATATTATGATATAAAACATAAGATAAGGGCTTTGAGTCACTACATTTCAATTGAAATGCCAAGTTCATGTGCCACATGGTCAAAAGACTATGTGGCACTTCTTTTATACTGCTTACCTTCAAACAAAATCAGCATGGTCTCTAATGAACAATTGGGGGTGACATTCACATTGCCCCTTGCTAACAGATATTATACCATGATTATATATATGCCAAGTCCAAATGAATTTGGTGTTTAGCGTTTGCATGGCAAAAAACATACAGAAACATTGCGAAATTCAGCAAAAATGCTTACTTTTACGACACAAAACCATCAATAATCTTTGATATGATAGAATATTTTTCAGAAAACATCTGGCTCATCTGGTTGTTTGTTAGTATTTTATGCCTTATCGTAGAATTGGCATTCGGCGATTTGTTTCTTCTCTGTTTTGCCATCGGAGCACTTGCCACATCGGTTGCTTCGGCACTCGGATTAGATCTGACAGCACAAATTATTATCTTCACGGTTTGTTCGTTGTTAAGCATTTTGTTTATCCGACCATCCGCCCTACGGCTGCTTCACCGAAACGAAGACCAACGTGTGAGCAATGTAGAGGCTATCATGGGACGGATAGGCATCGTGAGCGAAACCATTGAAGAAAACGGTTTTGGACGTGTGGCTATAGATGGAGACGATTGGAAAGCTGTCAGCCGTGACGGAAAAAGTATAGAAAAAGGTGCAAAGGTGACAATTATTGACCGTGACAGCATCATCCTCACCGTAGAGAGAAACATGAATTGATAACCCAACAAACTTAAATTATAACAGATATGACAACAACAACCTATGTGCTTATTGCCCTTGTCGTCTTGGCTCTCGTGTTTATCAAGAAGACATTGGTCATCATTCCGCAATCGGAAACCCAAATTATTGAACGTCTTGGTAAATATTATGCTACCCTGAAACCGGGCATCAACATTATCATTCCTTTTATCGACCGCCCCAAGATATTCATTACCATGACACGCGGCCGCTATCTCTATTCTGGAAAGATTGACCTTAGGGAACAAGTTTACGACTTCGACCGACAGAATGTGATTACCAAAGACAATATTCAGATGCAAATCAATGCGTTGCTCTATTTCCAAATCATAGATCCATTCAAGGCCGTCTATGAAATCAATAACCTGCCCAATGCCATTGAAAAACTGACACAAACAACTTTACGTAATATCATCGGCGAGTTAGAACTCGACCAGACACTGACCAGCCGAGACACCATTAACACAAAGTTGCGTGCCGTACTCGACGATGCTACAAATAAATGGGGTATCAAGGTTAATCGTGTCGAGTTGCAAGATATCACTCCTCCCGAAAGTGTACTTACCGCCATGGAAAAACAAATGCAGGCAGAACGTAACAAACGTGCGGCAATCTTGACCAGCGAAGGCGACAAACAGTCGCAAATCCTGCAATCGGAAGGTGAAAAAGCTGCTACCATCAACCGTGCCGAAGCTGCCAAACAACAGGAAATTCTGCGTGCGGAAGGTGAGGCACAAGCACGTATCAGAAAGGCCGAAGCTGAAGCCATTGCCATAGAAAAGATTACGGAAGCTGTGGGCAAGAGCACCAATCCAGCTAACTATCTGTTGGCACAAAAGTATATTGCCATGATGGAAGAACTGGCAAAAGGCGACAAGGCAAAGACAGTTTACCTACCTTACGAGGCAACCAATCTCATGGGAAGCATCGGGGGAATCAAAGATCTTTTCAAATCAGAATAATCAATGAAAGATGAGAAGGAAGCAGTTCTTTTCACCTTTTCAAACAATCATACCATGAATATATGTATCGTAGTGGGGGCAAGGCCTAACTTCATGAAGGTTGCCCCCATTATCAGGGCAGTAGCCAATGCAAGAGAAAGAGGCGAGGATATCAACAAGAAACTCGTCTATACAGGCACTGAGCATGACACAAGCATAGAACCATCTTTGTTTGAGGATTTGCAAATTTCTCGTCCCGATGTATATCTCGGTGTAGAATGTGCCAGCTTAAACGAACTTACAGGACGAGTGATGGGAGAATTTGAGAAATATCTCGCTGAAAACCCTACCGATGTTGTTATTGTCGTAGACGATTTGGCATCGACAATGGCGACAGCCATTGTCACCAAGAAGCAAGGCATCACGCTCGCGCATTTGGTGGCTGGGACACGTTCTTTTGACATCAATATGCCCAAGGAAATCAATCGTTTGGTTATTGACGGACTTTCCGACTTGTTGTTCACAGCCGGTGACGGTTCGTTTAGCGTTGTTTGCCGTGAAGGTGCCAGCCTGAATAAAATATATTTGGTTGGAAACATTCTGATGGATACGCTCCGTTTCAACCACTTTCGCCTGAAGCAACCTGCAATATTTGATTCTCTCCATCTTAAGAAAGGCGGTTACATCGTCTTTACACTCAACCGAAAAGCCCTCATTGATAACAAGGAGAATATGAAGAAGATGCTGACAAGTTTGTCAGAAGCCTCTAATGGCATCCCTATTATTGCACCATTGCGCAAGGAAGCTAAAGAGGTGGTAGACGAATGGATGCAACAACATGCGCCTGCAAACCATATCTTCATCGTCCATCCCCTTTCTTACTTGGAATTCGGATACCTTACCTGTCATGCCAAAGGTATTGTGACAGACTCCGGCAATGTGGCAGAGGAAGCAACATTCAATGGTATTCCTTGTATTACGCTCAACAGCTATACCGAACATATTGAAACTGTCAGATTGGGCTCAAATGTGCTTGTGGGAGAAGATGCTGAGAAATTACGACTTGCTGTAAAGGAAATGATTTCCGGAGAATGGAAGAAATGCAGTCTGCCAGACCGATGGGACGGACGAACAGCAGAACGAATTATACAAATATTGCTTAGTATGCAAAATCAATAAACCGACTACAAAAATTATGGAAAAGAAAATCGCATTGATCACAGGAGTAACAAGCGGAATAGGAAAAGCCTGCGCACAGCGTTTTGCCAGTGGAGGATATGACCTGATTGTGACGGGGCGCAGGGAAGAAAAGCTCAGCCAACTGAAGAGCGAACTGGAAGAAGCGGGCGCAGAAGTCGTGACCTTGTGCTTTGATGTCAGAAACCGTCAGCATGCTACAGAAGCAATAGAATCACTCAAAGGTAAGTGGCAGAAGATTGATGTGTTAGTTAATAATGCAGGACTGGCCTTGGGACTTGACAAAGAATATGAAGGAAGCTGGGAAGACTGGGAAACCATGATAGACACAAACATCAAGGGCTTGCTGACCATGACACGCCTTGTTGTACCGAGAATGGTCAAAAATAACAGTGGACATGTCATCAACATTGGTTCGGTGGCAGGCGATGCGGCCTACGCCAACGGCAATGTGTATTGTGCAACAAAAGCTGCGGTGAAAACATTGGGTGATGGCTTGCGGATAGATTTGGCAGACACTGCCGTCCGTGTGACAACAATCAAGCCGGGACTGGTGGAAACAAATTTCAGTATTACAAGGTTTCATGGGGACGAACAGCGTGCTGAGAATGTATATAAAGGAATCAAACCGCTTACGGGCGAAGACATTGCAGATGTTGCGTATTATGCAGCTTCTGCCCCACCCCACGTTCAAATTGCAGAAGTTCTTGTCTTGGCAACGCATCAAGCCAGTGGTTCTGTCATAAGTCGGCAAAGCGTATAAACCATATAATAACACAATTTACATTTGAACTTGACATAAATTATTACGCCATCGGCCATAATGGGTTGGTGGCTTTTTGTTGTTTTGTCTAACAACTAACAAAATCTTTGACTAAAGCAACTCATTAAGTTCATCGTACCAATGGTTGGTAGCATGAGTACCAAGCAGTGGTAGCGTCCGTACCAAGCGTTGGTACGGACGCTACCAGTATCTGGTATCACTTTCATATGAAACAAAGCTCATTCTGAAATAGCGTATGTTGTTAGTGTTGGAGTTAACTATCAACCTGTTTTATGTTAGATTTGATAAAAAACGTGATATAATTTCGTTATTCAAAAGAAAAACACTACTTTTGCATAAAATTACGATATTTATAATCAGCGTTATCTATGTCATCTATCAGCAACTATAGTATAGACAATCACGGTCAAAAGAAAAACGAAAAAGGAAGATTGTTTTATCACTTCATTGCCCTACTCATCGTCATCATTTGGGGAACAACTCTTGTCAACACGAAAATCCTTTTGCAATACGGAATGCGTGAAGATGAGATTTTCTTTGCAAGAATGATTATTGCTTATCTTTCCATTCTTTTCATCTCTCCTCGCAAGTTATGGGCGGACAACTGGCGAGATGAATTATGGATGATGTTGTTGGGTATAACCGGAGGTTCTCTCTATTTCATTTCAGAGAACTATGCCCTGCAATACACGATGGCTAATAATGTTAGTTTTATTATCTCTGCTTCTCCCCTCTTCACAGCACTCATAACTTTGACATTTACCAAAGGTATGAAACTTGAGAAGACATTGCTCATCGGTACTTTACTTGCAATTGTTGGCGTAGGTATCGTTATCTTTGGAGGACAGGTTGGCGGCCTGAAGGTTAATCCTATCGGAGACTTCCTTGCAATCGTTTCTTCTTTCTGCTTTGGTTTGTATTGCTTTCTCTTGATGAAATGCGGAAATAAGTATAGTCCAGTATTCATAACCCGTAAGGTCTTTGCATATGGAATGCTCACAACAGTGCCACTCTTTATCTTTATGCCATGGCAGTTTGATTTGTCAAGAATATTTGAGCCGGGAGTACTGTTCAATTTACTTTTCCTTGGTTTAATAGCTTCTTTTGCATGCTTTGCTTTGTGGAGTGTTGTCACAAAAAAACTCGGTGCCGTTGTTGCCGCCAATTATAACTACATCAGTCCTATTGCTACAATTCTCACAAGTTGGTTGTTTCTTAATGAAAGGATGACCATCCTTTCATGGATAGGCTGTGCACTCATCTTGTTAGGCGTCATTATTGCCAACAAGAATAATGCATGACATCGTTTTCCAACGAAATCCGCATAAACATATAATGGTGTCCGAGGTTTCCCAGTAAGAGGGATATTCACCCGATGACACCATTATATTTGATTATTTCCTTATATTTCATCTCAGCTTTTTCAACTGAAAAAGCCCAACAAAGCACCTGCAGCAACTGCCGAACCAATCACTCCGGCTACATTGGGCCCCATGGCGTGCATGAGCAGGAAATTATGACGGTCGTACTCCAAGCCCACATTATTGGATATACGAGCACTCATGGGAACAGCAGATACACCTGCGTTACCAATGAGCGGATTAATCTTGTTTTCCTTGGAGAGAAACAGATTCATGAATTTTACAAACAAGATACCACTTGCAGAAGCAATGATAAAGGCCATAGCTCCCAAGAAGAAAATCTTAATGGTGTTTATCGTAAGAAATTCACTGGCCTGTGTAGAACAGCCTACGGTCAAACCAAGCAGAATAACAACAATGTCATTGAGAGCAGCTCCTGATGTTTTTGCCAAACGCGTGGTCTTTCCACTTTCCTTGAGCAAATTGCCAAAGAACAACATTCCTAACAAGGGCAAGCCTGAAGGTACGATGAAAGTGGTAAGCAACAGTCCTATAATAGGGAATAAAATTCGCTCCGTTTGACTGACGTAACGAGTGGGTTTCATGTGGATAAGTCTTTCTTTCTTGGTTGTCAGCAACCTCATGAGTGGTGGTTGAATAACAGGAACCAAGGCCATATAGGAGTATGCGCAAACAGCAATGGCACCCATAAGGTTAGGACTTAGTTTTGAAGAAAGGAATATGGCGGTAGGTCCATCGGCTCCTCCAATAATGGCAATACCTGCTGCCTGATTAGGTTCAAAGCCAAGTGCGAGAGCAACCATGTATGCTCCGAAGATACCAAACTGCGCAGCAGCACCAATCAGGATAAGTTTGGGATTGCTGATGAGAGTGGAGAAGTCGGTCATAGCACCTATTCCCAGGAATATTAGCGGTGGATACCAACCTTGTTTTACACCTTGATAAAAAATGTTCAGCACCGAATGGTCTTCGTATAAACCTATTTCCAGTCCTGCATCTGCCTTAAAAGGAATATTGCCAAGTATGATACCCAGCCCAATAGGTACAAGAAGCAACGGCTCGAAGTCTTTTTTGATGGCCAACCAAATAAAAATGGCTCCGACGACAATCATAATCAAATTGGGGATGGTAGCATTTGCAAATCCCGTATAAGTAAGAAAGTCGTTGAAATTCTCAATGATAAAATCAAAAAATCTCATATTGTTTATCCCTCAATGGTTACAAGTATAGCCCCTTCCATTACCGAATCACCTTGTTTAACCAAAATAGACGTAACCTTACCAGATGATTCTGCCTCGATATTATTCTGCATTTTCATTGCTTCGAGTATTACAACCGTATCGCCTTCCTTAACCATATCACCTATGTTCACTTTGACTTCAGTAATAGTGCCGGGAAGAGGGGCATGTACTTTTTCGCCTTTGCCCATGACAACTGTAGGCTCTTGCAACTTCACTTCATTGTGTACTTCTTGCCGAGTTTGAGGTTTGGGAACCTCAACATGTTGTTTTGCCTGTGTACTTGTTGGTTTAAGAGGTTGTTTCAGTTTTACCTCAAAAGTTTTGCCATTCACAGTTACTTTGGCAACATCGTTTTCTACTTCTTCTATTTTTACATTATAATCGACTCCCTCGACGGTATATTGATATTTGTTCATATTTCTTTATTGCTTTAAGTTTGTCCAGTGTGTATTTTTGGGAATGATAGTAATAATACCGCTTTCTATGTCGTGAATATCATCTTCATATTGTTTGATAGCCATTGCAATGACGGCCATATATATTTCTTTTTCATAAGTATCTACTGTTCTAACTCTGTTCAGACGCTCTGCAAGCACTTTGTCCCTACTCTTTCGTCTTTCTTTTTCTTCCGCTTCTTTACGCTCTTGTTTTTTCTTCATAAAATATCCGAAAACAGTGAAGAAGACATAAAGCAATGCCAGACAAGAGAAAACAATTCCCATAGAAAGCACTGTGATGCCAAATCCATAAGGATCGTCTTTCTTTAATTTAGCGGCCTTTGTTTCTGTAACTGTAATGATATTATCATTGCCTGGTGTTACGTTTTCTGATGGTTTGACAACCCATTCTGCACTACCATCACTTTTCCTTGCATATGATGTGTTGGCAGGAAGTGACGGAACTGTAACAGAGTCAATCAAGTCAACTCCATTTCCATCATATAATGCCACCCATGTCTTTTGTCCGGCAATGGCACTCACTTGCAGATGGCGTACTCCTTTTGCAGGATTGCTATTCAAGAAAAGCAGCAAATGCTGTTTTCCCGTAAGTTCGGTTGCCTTGTCATGATTGGGAATAGGTGTCATCCTGCCAATTCTTTGAGGAACAGGCATGGATTTATCCAACACAGTCCGATCGGTTGTCACATACATGTTACGGACATTGTAGGTTGAGAATGAAGTGTTTACTAATTCTATCCAAGCCAACCTGTTGCCATATTCGTCTTGAATGTTGGATATATTGTTGGTGAGAACTTCATTGATTTTGATGTTCTTAGCTCCCTGTCCATGCGCAAAAGCTGCAAAGAGAAAGAGAAAAAACAATCCAAGAAATCTTTTTGTCATGATTTTTTGATTAGATGATATTCATGATGAGCATTGGTCATGCCGTATAAAAGAGCAGTACGATGAGCTGAGCAAGGAAAATTCGCAGGAACATACTGAGAGGATATACTGTGGAATAACCGATTGAAGGCGCATCTTTTGAACAGACCGAATTAGCGTACGCCAATGCTGGAGGGTCTGTATAAGCTCCAGATATCATACCCATGATGGTAAAGTAGTTGAATTTATACTTCATCCGGGTTATGGTACCAATAATCAATATGGGTATTACCGTGATGAGGAAGCCCGTACAGATATATTTGATTCCGTCACCTTGCAGTATCGTATCAAGAAAAGCATCACCGGCTTTGATACCGACACTGGCGAGAAAAAGTACCAACCCTATTTCGCGTAGCATCATATTGGCACTTGTTGTAGTGTAAGTTACCAAGTGGACTTTATATCCGAAGCGTCCGATAAGGATTGCAATAATCAATGGCCCTCCGGCAATACCCAGCTTTAATGGGGCGGGAATGCCGGGAATAGTAAAGGGAAGACTGCCAAAGATGATACCTATCAGTATGCCGACAAATATGGTTGCCAGATTAGGGGCATTCAACCGCTTGATGGAGTTACCCATGGCGTCTGCCACTCTGTTGACAGCATCTTCAGGGCCTACTACCATGATACGGTCGCCTACTTGCAGGTTCAAGTTGCTGCTTGCAAACAAATCGATTCCCTGACGAGTTATTCTGGTTACATTGACACCATAGACAGAGGCAAAACGCATATTGCCCAATGTCTTGCCATTGATGGAGGAGCGTGTTATCAGAATGCGTTTGCTAACCAACGGCTGGTCTTGTTTTTCCCATTCCACCTCAACTTCCGGTCCCACAAAGGCCATAATAGCCTTCGCATCTGCCTCGGCACATACGATATAAACTTGATCACCAAGTTCAAAAACGGTATCTCGGGTTGGAATGCTCACGTGTCCTTTGTGCAATATGCGTGAACAAACGAAGTCTCTTTTAAGGAAATCATGTATTTCAACCAATGTTCGGCCTGCCAAATATGAATTGGACACGAGCAAGTGCATGTGGTGCGGTTTGACATGGGCATTGTCTGCCTCTGCTCTTTCCAAATCGTCTTCTTCCTTTTGGAAATTAACCCGACAGAAATATTTAATGGCAATCATTGCACCGATAATACCCAAGACGCCAAGAGGGTATGCACAGGCATATCCGGAGGCAATTTGTATTCTGTTGTCAAAGTGCGGGAGTGACAACAAAGCCTCATTGGCCGCTCCCAAACCGGGGGTATTGGTGACAGCTCCATACAGCGTTCCTATCATCATGGGCAAGGTGTGGGGTGCAGAAGTATCAAAGAAAGATATATAACATACAAACATCACAATGATGTTGAGCAGTATCATAGCTACAGCCAATGTGTTCAGCTTGACACCACCTTGCCGAAAATTCTCAAAAAAGCCTGGTCCTACCTGCAAACCAATCATGAAAACAAAGAGAATAAGTCCAAAATCCTGAACAAAGGTAAGGATATCCACGGGAGCTGTAAAACCAAAATGGCCAGCCACGATTCCTGCGAACAACACAAAAGTGACGCCCAAAGAGATTCCTGCAATCTTTATTTTACCCAAGTATACACCTACTGCAATAACTGAAGCATATAATAAAGCGATATGTGCAACAGAAGTTGTTTCAGTAAACAAGTGTTTGACCCAATCCATAGTACAAACGAAATTGAATTTAACAATGCTGCAAAGGTAAAAAATATTTGGATCTTTCCAAATTATCGGCATATAAAAAAGCAAGGTTTCAATTATTTTTTTGATGGCGCATTAGAGATTAAAAGATACTTGAAAAAACAGAATAATAGGACATATGACAAAACCGCAGATGTAAGATTATCATTTGCTCACTTTATCAAACAAAAGTCTTCTATCACTTGTGTTTACTTGCCAACATGACATGTTGTTTTTTCAACATCATCATAGCAGGTAATTCTACAACTCTTGGGTAAAGACAAAGGGAGAAAACTATTCCATGTGTATCGTCCAAAAGATTTCTCTTATTTCAAATGAAATATTCAGAATTATTGTCTACTTTTGCAGCATGACAGGTTTTAAGTTTAATATTCGCCATTTCCTTCTACTCTTATTCGTATCTGCCGGCCTCATATACATTACTGGCTCGTGGCTTATGTCGTTTGGTATCATGCTGCTTATACTTCTGGTTGATCAGCTGATAGTGCAATATGAACAAAAGAAGAGAAGAGAAAACAACAAAAAGCAATAATAGTACGGCAATGAAAAAACTATTAGAGCTATACCATCAATGGAATGGCAAAGAAGCTGTACGGACAGAGAAGATGGCCATGCAGGGCAGCAACCGCAGCTATTATCGACTGTTTGACGAAAAGGACACATCTGTTATCGGTGTCATCGGAACAAGTCTGGAAGAAAATCGTGCATTCATCTATCTTTCGTCTCACTTCAACTTCTACCAATTGGCTGTACCTAAGGTGTTGGCCGTAAGCGAAGACGAACAAAGATACCTTCAGACTGACTTGGGCAATACTTCGCTCTTCGATGCCCTTAAAGATGGAAGGGAGGCCGGAGGACGCTATACCATTAAAGAAAAAGAACTACTGGTTAGAACCATACATGAGTTGCCCAACTTGCAGATACGTGGCGCACAAGGCTTGGACTGGAACAAATGTTATCCACAATCCGAGTTTGATGAAGAAAATGTACTCTTCGACCTCAACTATTTCAAATATTGCTTTCTTAAGCCTACCCAACTCGATTTTCATGAATTAAAGCTCGAAGCTAACTTTCGGCTGATGGCAAAAGACCTTACATCTGAAAGAAATGACAGTTTCCTTTATCGTGACTTTCAGGCACGCAATGTCATGCTGAGTGAAGAAGGCAAACCTTTCTTTATCGATTACCAAGGCGGAAGAAAAGGGCCTGTATATTATGATGTCGCATCTTTCCTGTGGCAGGCATCTGCCAAATATCCCAACAAGCTAAGGCGTGAGTTGGTGTATGAATATTATCATGCATTAAAGAACTATACGGAAGTTCCTTCTGTGCGACACTTTGTAAAACGTCTGAGCCTTTTCGTGCTGTTCCGCACATTGCAAGTGCTGGGCGCCTATGGTTATCGAGGTTATTTTGAACGTAAGAAACATTTTTTGGACAGCATTCCTGCTGCCATCGATAATTTGAGAGAATTACTCAAACTTGATATCTTTCCTTATCCATACTTTATAAACATCTTGAAACAAATGGTAGATTTGCCCATGTTTCAAAAAGAAACGCCCCCCGCCGTGGAACGTAAAGATGGATATAAAACAACTTCTCGTCCTCCTAAAGGAGCACACCCGATGGATGGCCCCGCAACATTCTCAAAATATGACGGTAAAGGTCCGCTCGTAGTTAGAGTTTACAGCTTTTCGTTTCACAATGGAGTCCCAGAAGATGAAACGGGCAACGGAGGAGGATATGTTTTTGATTGTCGCAGCATACACAATCCCGGACGATACGAGCCATACAAACAGTTGACGGGGATTGATGAGCCTGTTATTCGTTTTTTGGAAGATGACGGGGAAATCTTAGGCTTTCTCAAACATGTGTATGCTATGGCAGACCACCATGTCGAGAAATATTTACAACGTGGATTTACGGACCTGATGTTTTCATTTGGCTGTACCGGCGGACAACATCGTAGTGTATATTGTGCCCAGCATTTAGCAGAATATCTGCATGACAAATTCAATGTCGAAGTGAGGATTACACATCGTGAGCAGCATATCAACAACATTCTACTTCCCAAGGAATAAACCCAATTTGGTCATTAGAGGCCGTGCTGATTTTGCTCAGATGTCTTGGCATCTTCCGACAAACATGATGGTATCATTTTCTGTTGTCAAAAAACATAAGATTTGACTTACATAAACGTCCAATTTCTCCCATGAATCAACCGACAACGGCAACATTTGTTACCTATATAAGTTATGGCATCGTTTTTGTTATCAGGAATTACTGAAGACAATCATACAATCAACTTAAATAAAAAAGAGAAAAATGGAAACCAATGTAATTAATCTGTGTGGTACAATAGATTATGCCGACGGTGCAATAGTATCTAAAGAGTTTGTACATACACAAGGAGGAAGCCTTACGCTTTTTGCTTTTGACGAAGGGCAAGGGCTCAGTGAACATAGTGCACCTTTTGATGCAATAGTACAAATTATCGAAGGAGAAGCAGAAATACGGATAGACGGACAACCCTTTCATCCACATGCAGGGGACATGCTTATCATGCCAGCCAATCACCCCCATTCCGTTCATGCAAAGAAACGCTTCAAAATGCTCCTGACAATGATTAGAGGATAACCCAATGTAGGTCAAGAAAATGATGACGGAATAATCTACTTTTCCATACCGTAGATTATTCCGTCATTGTAATTTAAGGGATAAGAGGTTTATGCCTTTAGTTGTGCAATGAGCTTGTCAAGGCTAGCTTCGTCCTGTATCAGGACATCTCTGGGCTTGCTGCCCTGTGCCGGGCCGACAATTCCAGCATGTTCAAATTGATCCATCAACCTGCCTGCCCTGTTGTAACCTATCTGAAACTTTCTCTGTATCATACTCGTTGAGCCTTGCTGGCTTAAAATGATGAGACGTGCAGCCTCTTCAAAGAGCGGATCAAGAGAGTTTATCTCAAAGTTTCCACCGTTGTTCCCCATATCCTCCACTATCGGTTCCGGCAATTCCATTGCTTGGGTAGGTCCGGGTTGTTGGAGAATATACTCATTGATGTTCTCAACTTCCGGAGTGTCAATAAAGGCACATTGAACACGAACAGGTTCACTACCGTTGAGAATAAGCATGTCGCCTCTACCTATAAGTTGTTGTGCACCCGGACGGTCAAGTATAGTACGAGAGTCAATCATGGCACTTACCTTAAAAGCCATGCGTCCGGGGAAGTTTGCCTTGATATTACCAGTAATGATGCTTGTCGTCGGACGCTGTGTGGCAATGACCATGTGAATGCCTACGGCACGTGCCAACTGGGCTATACGTGCAATAGGTAGTTCTATCTCCTTCCCTGCTGTCATAATCAAATCACCAAACTCGTCGATGACCACAACGATATAAGGCATATACTCATGTCCTTTGGTGAGGTCAAGCTGATGATTGACATATTTCTTGTTATATTCCTTGATGTTTCTTGTCCCTGCAATTTTCAACAAGTCATAACGTGCATCCATCAATGTACATAGACTTTTCAATGTACGTACAACTTTGTTCACGTCTGTAATGATAGGCTCGTCATCTTCGTCAACCGAGGCCATAAAGTGGTTTGCAATGGGAGCATAAACACTAAACTCAACTTTCTTGGGGTCGATAAGTACAAATTTCAACTCATTGGGATGTTTTTTATAAAGGAGAGATGTAATAATCGCATTCAGGCCAACCGACTTTCCTTGTCCGGTAGCACCAGCAACCAACAGATGAGGAATTTTTGCCAAATCCACCATATATACTTCATTGGTGATAGTTTTTCCCAAAGCAATAGGCAATTCCATTTGTGACTCCTGAAATTTGCGTGAGTTCAGGATGCTTTCCATAGACACGATATTAGCCTTGGCATTAGGAACTTCAATACCGATTGTTCCTTTCCCTGGTATCGGAGCAATGATTCTGATTCCAAGTGCAGACAGACTTAACGCAATGTCATCTTCCAAATTGCGGATTCTGGAAATACGTACTCCCTCTGCCGGAGTTATTTCATATAAAGTAATGGTTGGGCCGACTGTCGCCTTAATTTCGCTGATTTGAACCCCGAAAGAATTCAACACTTTTATAATCTGATTTTTATTAGCCTCTTGCTCAGCCCTGTCAATGTATGGTTTGCCGTCGTTATCATATTTCTTCAGCAAGTCAAGGGTCGGGTATTTATATCTTGTAAAAGGCTCTTTGGGGTTGATAGGAGTGCTAATATCCGCACTTTCCGATACCGTTGTACCTTGGGCTTTCTCTCCTTCTCCCCCAACCTCGATGGTCATTTCAACATCATCAGGATTATCTACGGCTGCCGGGGCATGAATTATCGTTCCGTTCTCAGTGAATTCAACCACTTGAGGGGCAGGATCATCAAAAACCTCCGGATCGGGAAGTGTCTCCATCATCGTAGGCTCCGTATGGTCTTTTTCGGTATTATCCTTATTTGTAATAGTAAATTTCACCTTAGAAATGTATCCCAATGGATTTAGCATCTTTCTGACAAAAACAATCGTTTCTGAACTGATAAAAGTCAGGAAAATAATGGCAACCATTGCAAGTACGACTATTAGGCCAGGAGTTCCGATGATGTTTTCAATCCAATTTGTCATAAACAATCCGTGATCGCCGCCAGGGTTGAAAATCAAATCTCCCAGAATAGGTGTCAGAAATTCAGAGAAAGTAATAGAGCTCCATATTGTTACTATGGAAAGGGCGAAAAACCATTTCCACAAATTAAGATTGTTGATTGCCCTCATCAATTTAAGTCCGCATAAAATGATGAAAACAGGAATAACAAATGCCGCGAATCCAAAGCAACGGGAGATGAGAAAATAAGACAAAACAGCTCCGACTGAACCACAGGAGTTTTGAAAGCTCCTCTTGGCATTTTCAATTTCACCCGGACGCAGTTCCGTAACTAAGCTTTGGTCTGCCGCACCCGTGTTTAGGTATGATACAAATGCGATGATTATAAAAATAGCTGTCACCAATAATAATAGTCCGGTGATAAAATTAAACCTTTCACTGAAGATTTTCTCTGGATCCATTATTTCCTTAAAAGACTTTTTCCTCGTATCTTTCTTTCTTTTCGTCGGCATTTCTTTTTCACGTTAATTTAGTTGCAAAAGTAGCAAAAAAACCGAGAAGCCATCCTATTCTTTCATAACTTTTTTATACTTTTGCAATCCAAGTTGGCATTTATGCGCAAAATCATATATAATAAGTTTGACAAACGTCTCATCAATAGTTTGCCACAAGCATCGTTTCCCGGACGGATCATTGTGGTCTTGTCTGAACATGAAGCCGAAAAAGCTGTGGATTTTCTGCTCTCGCAATCCGTATTGGGAATAGACACAGAGACACGTCCCTCTTTTAGAAAAGGTAATTCAAACATGGTTGCCCTTCTTCAGGTCTCTACTCATGACAGTTGTTTCCTGTTTCGACTCAATCATTTAGGAATAAGTGCTTCCATTAAGAGACTATTGGAAGATACTTCGACGATAAAGGTCGGGCTATCTCTTCACGATGATATTCTCTCATTGCATCGTCGGTCAAACTTCAAACCGGGCAATTTTATTGACCTTCAAAATTGCATGAAAGAGTTGGGTGTTGAAGATATGAGTTTACAAAAACTCTACGCTAATCTCTTCGGAGAAAAAATTAGCAAACGACAACAGCTTTCAAATTGGGAAAATGATGTATTGCATGACAAACAGAAAATGTATGCGGCCACAGATGCTTGGGCATGTTTAAGGTTATATGAGGAATTTTGCCGACTGAAAAGCGAGGGAAACTACGAATTGTTTATCTCTGAAGAAAATACAATAATACATCAAGAAACAGCAAACTGAATATGTACAGGAAAGTATATCTTAAAAAAGGAAAGGAAGACAGTCTGAGAAGATTTCACCCTTGGGTCTTTTCTGGAGCAATTTCGAAGATAGACGAAGGCGTAAAAGAAGGAGAAGTCGTTCAGGTTATTACTGATAAAGAAGAGATTATAGGTGTTGGACATTACCAAATTGGTTCGATTGCTGTCCGAATATTGTCTTTTTATGATGAACCTGTAAATGATAGTTTTTGGAAAAAACGCCTTCAGATTGCACTTCAAGTTCGTCAGGCAATAGGGCTTGTTGATGTTAAGGATAACAACACTTTCCGACTTGTACACGGAGAGGGCGACAACCTTCCGGGGTTGATAATCGACTGTTATGGGACAACTGCCGTCATGCAGGCCCACAGTGTCGGCATGCACTTGGCAAGACTAAATATTGCAGAACAGTTGCGGGAGGTCATGAAAAATCGAATCCAAAACGTCTACTATAAAAGCGATACGACCTTGCCTTTTAAGGCGGAGCTTGGTCAAGAGAACGGATTTCTTTTTGGAGAAGGAAAAGATAATCTATCGATGGAATATGGCCTGCAATTTCATGTCGACTGGCTGAAAGGACAGAAGACGGGATTCTTCATTGACCAAAGAGAAAACCGTAGGTTGCTTGAACAATATTCAAATGGTAAAAAGGTGCTCAACATGTTCTGTTATACAGGCGGTTTCTCATTTTATGCCATGCGTGGTGGCGCAGAATTAGTACATTCGGTAGACAGTAGTGCCAAGGCCATAGAACTAACAGAGAAGAATGTTGCTCTGAATTTTTCTGACGATTTGCGCCATCGGGCATATTGCAGCGATGCATTTAAGTTTTTTGATGAAACGGACGAAGCATATAACTTAATCATTCTTGACCCTCCGGCATTTGCCAAACACAGAGGCGCCTTGCATAATGCATTAAAAGGCTACACGAGACTTAACTGTAAGGCTTTTGAAAAAATACAGTCTGGCGGTATTGTTTTTACATTCAGCTGCAGTCAGGTTGTTACAAAAGAACATTTTCGCAATGCTGTGTTTACAGCCGCAGCACAAGCACGTCGCAATGTTCGCATTCTTCACCAGCTACATCAGCCTGCCGACCACCCTGTCAACATATATCATCCGGAAGGTGAATATCTGAAAGGACTTGTTTTGTATGTCGAGTAAGGTTTTTCTTCATAAGGTTTCCAACTTTATTCAACGGCATCAGCTGCTCAATAAAGGAGACAAACATTTGGTAGCTTTATCTGGTGGAGCTGACAGTGTTTCTTTATTGCGCGTTCTTCTTTCATTAGATTATCATATCGAGGCTGTTCATTGCAACTTTAATTTACGTGGACAGGAGTCAGACTGTGATGAACAATTCTGTCAGAACTTGTGTGACACTCTGAATGTCAAACTATATACTGTCCATTTTGACACCTCAAAACATGCAGAAGAGAAAAAGATAAGCATTGAAATGGCTGCAAGAGAATTACGTTATACGTATTTTGAACAATTGCGGCAAGAAATTAATGCAAAAACGATATGCGTTGCCCATCATCGTGACGACTCTGTTGAGACACTCATCATAAACCTTTTGCGTGGAACAGGAATTCATGGACTGAGGGGCATTTCCCCAAGAAACCAAAATGTTGTTCGCCCACTTCTGGGGGTGAATCGACAGGAAATCGAGACATTTCTGCATGAGTTGTCACAACCTTTTGTGACAGATAGCAGCAATCTTGTTGACCAGTTTATAAGAAACAAGGTGAGATTAAATGTCATTCCTTTGTTACAATCTATCAATCCGTCTATCTGTGAGTGTTTAGATAAAACTGCTTCACATCTTAGAGAAGTTGCGCATATATATGATGAAGTTATTGAGAAGAAAGCAGACAATGCTATTCTTACCATGCATCCACATATCACTATTGACAGACAAAGGATAGAAAACGAAAGCATCTTGTTTTGTTTGTTGAAAAAGTATAACTTCACGTCATCGCAAACAGAACAGATATACACCCGAAAAGACATGGCTTCAGGAAAAAGGTTTTTATCTTCAACACACGAATTACTTATCAATCGTGATAAATTGTTGATTCGACCTTTATCTACTACACATTCTTTACCACAAACAATTACATCAACTGGCAAATTTGACTATGACTCTGCCCGTCAATTTCATATTGAAGTCATACCTGTTGATACTTCTTTTGTAATCAGTAAATCATCTCATTGTGTGTGTCTTGATGCAAAGAAAGTTTCTTTTCCACTGACTATACGCAGAATAAAGAACGGTGACCGATTTATTCCCTTTGGCATGAAAGGCAGCAAACTGGTCAGTGATTATCTCACGGACAGGAAAAAAAACCTTTTTGAAAAAGAAGAGCAACTGGTTGTTGTTGATAAAAATGATGCTATCATTTGGTTGGTTAACGAAAGAATTGATGCCAAGTTCATTCTTACAAAAGAAAGTGATACAGCTTTAAGAATATCTTTTTTCATAACGGAGAGTGCAAAGACTCTCTAACAAAGGCCTAAATCTATCGTCTAATTTAATATAAAAAATATAGCAAGTTTACTTTGAGGCAATTACATTTTGGTTCATCTTCACTTTTAATTCCAATCAGTCATTAGACCGCTAAGACTACATTACGCACTAATGATATTGCTGCCCGCCCACTTTCGTCCGTTTGTCAGCATCATGTCTGTCGTTTTCACTCACCGTATTTTGCAATGTTTTCAACAAAACCGACATCCCATCTGTTCAACATCCGAACAAAGTCAGAATGTCTTTAATGCTCCATTGGAGCTTAACGATTTTTTCTCACCCAATAATCCTACACATTATACTTTTGTACCATTGATTGGTATGGTGAATATCAATCATCGGTAGCGAGCGTACCAATGGTTGGTATGCTCGCTACCATTCGTTGGTACGAGAATTGTAAGTTTTCTTCTTGTCATTATTCGATATCATCATGGAACATGTTTAGTGACTCCATCTTTCCAAACAACTATTATTATTTTCTTAGGAAACTCGTATATAAAAAACATAAGGCCATACATAAAACATAAAGGAGACAGGTCTTCGTCCGTCTCCTTTATATGATTTGTTGCATTCCCAAGATTGAAAGCTTATCCAAGATATTTCATCAAGATTTTAGCATTACCACTATCTCTCAATTTTGCAATACTTTTTTCGCGTATTTGGCGCACCCTTTCACGTGTAAGTCCAAGTTGATCTCCGATTTCTTCAAGACCTTTTTCGTGGCAACCTATACCAAAACATTCACGAATAATAGTTATTTCTCTTTCTTTCAGCACTTTATTCAAAACAGAATTAAGCTCTAAAGCCATAGATTCGTGATCTACTTGGCGGTCTGTTCGGCTATCATCTCCACTTGGCATAACATCAAGCATGCAGTTATCTTCTCCATCTTGAAATGGAGCATCTATACTTACATGATGACCATCTGCCATCAAACTTTGCCCAATCTTTTCTTCGTCAATCTTTGTTACTTCGGAAAGTTCAGAAACAGATGGATGCCGTTGATTCTCTTGCTCAAACTTATTAATCTCATGATTTATTTTATTGAGCGAACCAACCTGATTGAGTGGCAATCTGACAATTCTACTTTGTTCTGCAATTGCTTGTAAAATACTTTGTCTAATCCACCAAACGGCATATGATATAAACTTGAATCCTCTTGTCTCATCAAATTTCTGTGCAGCCTTAATCAGTCCGATATTACCCTCGTCAATCAAGTCTGTAAGAGTAAGACCTTGATGTTGATATTGCTTCGCAACAGAAACGACAAAGCGTAAATTAGCCGTGACCAATTTATCTTTTGCGCGTTCTCCTTCCGGTCCACCCTTCTTAATTTTCTGAGCTAATTCTATTTCTTCATCAATGGAAATCAAAGGAGCTCTTCCTATTTCAACCAAATACTTGTCCAAAGCTTCGCTTGAACGGTTTGTAATACTCTTTTGAATTTTAAGTTGTCTCATTTAATAATGAAATCCTTTCTAAATTGTTGATTATTAAAATGATAAATGGAAATCTAATCAAAATCAGCTACAAAGTTACACAATAATAATATAACGGCCAAATTTTCATGTACTATTTTGAAAATGTAAATACTACTATGGTCGTAACTATTCAGCGGTGGTAATGGCATGCCAGGTTTTCAAACCTCAAACAAGGCTTGAACAGCGTTATATGGAGTTTTTCCGTGTTTCTTGGCGGTCTCAATGACGGAATGAAGTTCGAGGAATGCGTCCGCCCCGAACTCGGAGCGGAAGGTGCGTGAGTTGTTGAGCTTGATTTTCACCTTTCGTATTCCTTGTTCGCTTCCGTTGTTGTCTGATGGTATTATCGGGTCTTCAAGGAAATTGAATATGTAGTCCCTGCATTTTATCAATCCTTTTTTCAGTGCGACGAACTTTTTACCAAGGTTCTCGACACTCTGTTTGAGCAGCCTGTCCAGATGTTCAGTCCATGGCACCTTGTCTATGACGGCTTCCGGTCTGGAATTTCTCTCGTGGATTGCCTCACGGAAAAGACCGGCCACTTTCTCCGACCAATCCTGTCCGGCATTCAAGTCCGAGAGATACTGCAGCTCCCGCATCAAGTGTGCAAGGCAAACCTGATGGTTCAGGAAATGAATCACAAAGTATGAGCTATGGCGGTCTGTCACGGCTGTCATGCGTTCCAGCGCGTCGCCGAACTTGTCTGTCAAGATCTTCGAGCCTCTTCCCTCGGCACGGAAGAGCAAGGTGTAATAGACCGTCTGCGCTATCCATGCCCAGTATAGAGGCTTGTTGCAATACAGGCCGCTCTCGTCGAAACCCACGACAGACGAGGACATGATATATTCCTTTATCTTGTCTATGACCGGCTGGGCGTTCTTTTTGGCCTCTTTCACCCAGTTCACCAGCGAGCCCTCGCTCGGAGTGAGCCCGAACACCTCGCGCAGGAAACCTGCTATGCGCCCGTATGGAAGGAACTGCACGACACTCAGGTAGACCACCAGCGACTTCACGCTCGCATCATACACCACGTCGTTGGAACGTCGCCTCGGTGCTGTTCGGACACGCTCACCGCAGTTCTTGCAGACCATCACATAGTGCCGGATTTCCTTGATTACCGGCTTCAGCTCGGGAATGGAAACAACCTGCGTCACATAATCCAGCACACGTTCCGCATCCGCCAAAGATTCTCCGCAATGGGTGCAATAGCTGGGAATGTCATCGATTACCACGTCCGGTGTGGAAGAACAAGACAGCTTGTGCCCGTCATGTCCGTTTTGTCCTCCCGGCTTCTTGCCGCTTGGCTTACGGAGGGTCCTCGTCCGCCTGACAATCTCATCCTTCATACGCTCCTTGCTTGGTGGTGTGCTGCTGTTGTTAGAGTTCTTGTCAGGATTTTCATACTTGGACAAGCGTTCCAGCAACTTCTCGTTTTCTTTGTCTTTCTTGCGGATTTGGAGATTCAGGGCATCTATGTTACGGTTCAATTTGACAATCTCGGCATACTGCTGATTGATGGTTTCCCGCATCAGCCGCATCTCTTCCGTCATGTCTTGCAATACTTTTGATATATCCGTAACTTGCTCTTTCATAGGTATAAAGATAAGAAAAATATCTCAAATACACAAGAAAAACAAGCGATTTGTGATAGCCTTTTATAAGATTTTTGAAGAGAAAGTATTGACTGGTCACTACCGCTGAATAGTTACCTATGGTCACAAATCTTATAAAAAAACATAAAAGTATTCTTTTCTGACAGATTTAACTCCAACAAGGTGTTAGTTTCTCATTATTAGATGTATCTTTGCAAAGATTTTCGGTTTACGCCGAATCACGCAAAACATAAAGTCTCACTTTATTAATTGATTTATTAATTTATTTTTATGTCTAATTTAAAAAACATCCAGCCATTGGAGGACTTCAATTGGGAAGAATTTGAAAATGGCACGAATGTAGGCTCAGGCAAGGAAGAATTGCAGAAAGCTTACGATGAAACCCTTAATAAGGTTTCAGAACATCAAGTCGTTGAAGGTAGCGTTATCTCTGTTGACAAAAAAGAAGTCATTGTCAATATTGGCTATAAGAGCGACGGCATTATTCCGGCAAGCGAATTCCGCTACAATCCTGAACTTAAGGTTGGCGATGTAGTTGAAGTGTATGTTGAGAATCCGGAAGACAAAAAAGGTCAGCTGACACTTTCTCACAAGAAAGCCCGTTTGGCAAAGAGCTGGGATCGAGTTAATGCTGCTTTGGACAATGAAGAAGTTATTCAGGGTTACATCAAGTGTCGTACCAAAGGCGGTATGATTGTTGATGTGTTTGGTATCGAAGCCTTCCTTCCCGGAAGTCAAATCGATGTTCATCCAATCCGTGACTATGATATTTTTGTCGGAAAGACAATGGAATTCAAAGTTGTGAAAATCAACCAAGAGTTCCGCAATGTAGTTGTTTCTCACAAAGCTCTTATTGAAGCAGAGCTTGAACAGCAAAAGAAAGAAATCATCAGTAAACTTGAAAAAGGCCAAATCCTTGAAGGTACAGTTAAGAACATTACCTCTTACGGTGTATTTGTTGACCTTGGAGGAGTTGACGGACTCATTCATATCACAGACCTTTCATGGGGTCGCGTAAGTGATCCGCACGAAGTGGTTGAGCTTGACAACAAAATCAATGTTGTTATCCTTGACTTCGATGATGAGAAAAAACGTATTGCACTCGGATTGAAACAGCTTACTCCGCACCCATGGGATGCACTCAATGCTGACTTGAAGGTTGGCGATCATGTAAAAGGCAAGGTAGTTGTTATTGCCGATTATGGTGCATTTGTTGAAGTAGCTCCTGGAGTAGAAGGCCTGATTCACGTTTCAGAAATGTCTTGGAGCCAACATTTGCGCTCTGCACAAGATTTCCTGAAGGTAGGCGATGAAGTTGAGGCTGTTATTCTCACGCTTGACCGTGATGAAAGAAAGATGAGTCTTGGCATCAAGCAATTGAAAGAAGACCCATGGGAAGCTATCGAGGTGAAATATCCTGTTGACAGCAAACATACAGCTAAGGTACGTAATTTTACCAACTTTGGTATTTTCGTTGAGCTTGAAGAAGGCGTAGATGGTTTGATTCATATCAGCGACCTGTCATGGACCAAGAAGGTTAAGCATCCTTCAGAGTTTACACAGGTAGGTGCAAGCATTGATGTTGTCGTGCTTGAAATTGACAAGGAAAATCGTCGTTTGAGCCTTGGACATAAGCAACTGGAGGAAAATCCATGGGATACATATGAAACTTTGTACACTCCCGGCTCTGTCCACATGGGCAAGATTGTTGAAATCGTAGAAAAAGGTGCTGTAATTTTGCTAAACGAAGGTGGTGAAGGTTTTGCAACACCGAAGCACCTCGTAAAAGAAGATGGTTCACAGGCACAAAAGGGAGAAGAACTTGAGTTCAGAGTAATTGAGTTTGTTAAAGAAACCAAGCGCATTATTCTTTCTCACTCTCGCACTTTTGAAGAAGAAAAAGAAGAGAAAAAAGCCGTGAAGAAAGTTTCCAAGAAGAAGGAAGAGGCAATTGTGAATAATGTTGCTGCCAGTACAACTCTTGGCGACATTGATGCCTTGGCTGAATTGAAGGCAAAAATGGAGAAAGGAGAATAATTCTCTATATCACCAATATGATGAAGAAAGTCGGAAATTTTGATTTCCGGCTTTTTCTTTTTTCCCAATTGGTCATTAGGAACTGTATTGATAATTGATGTTGAGCATATTTGTTGTCGTTTTAATCGAAGATGTTGCGAGCTGCGCTGAGGGAAAACAGTAGACAAGATGCCAACAAAAAGAAAAAATAATTCTGAGAAGCAACATCGGTAGCAGGAAAAGTAAGTATGAGTGACCGATTTTGGGGATTATTGTTGCTATATAAGTTGAAAGACTATCTTCTATCCGTTGAGATTTATTCCTAGCTGATGAGCATAAAAGAGCAGATTAAAAATGTAATTTATCTTTTTTATGACGCACATGCCATGAGGGTGGGAAAACTAAAAACATAAGAAGGGCAAGTAATGCTATAAGGCACGCAACAAAAACTGGATGTATGAAAGAGAGGGCGAATTTATGAGTTCCGGAATCTGTCGGCATGCTGTAGCCTAATATTAGCCCGAGGCTAATGCCAACTTCTCTCGTGAGAAAGTACGAACTTTGCGCTGTTCCTCTCTGGCAATGGTCGCTCAGTTCAATAGATTGCAGCAAAATGCGGTTGCCTAAACATCCCAACGAGAATCCCAAGAGTATGGCAAATACAGAAGAAGTGACAGGATTTTCGATGATTTGCAAAAGCATGACGGAAAAAATTGCCAACAACAAAGCTGTGCAAATGACTGTTTTGCCAGAACGGCATACTGGCCTGCCGTATTCTACGCAAAACGAGAAGAATAGTCCGATGCTTACCATTGCGTAAAACGACCATATTCCGTTCTGCACAAGATACAGGCCAACTGACACGGATATCAGTAGAAACTTGAAGAACAACGGAAGTCCTTTGATTAAAAAAAAACGGTCAAGGGAAATCCTGTGTGCTGTCTCTTCGGGAGCCTTGAACGGAAACCGAACCATAGAAATCAGCAGAATGGGTAAAATGGATAATGATGCTGACAGGATGTAAAGATTGAAATTAGGGTAATAATGCAACAAAAATAATGCGGAAGACATTCCCAGGCCAATGGCCATGCGTCCGCTCCATGCCGTAACAAGGTTGGCTTGCGTGCGATGCTGTGATTCGCAAATGTCTATGACGAGGGTGCTACACAGTATCATTTGAGCCAATCCAAACATGGCACCGGATATGATTCGCAGCAGCGGAAGTTCCCATCCCGTCCACGGAAAGTCCGGATTTTCCCTATATATATAATGTCCGAAAATGGTAAGCGAAAATAAAAACATGGACAAAAGACACACACGGTTGCGACGGTATCGCTGGATAAAGTAATTACAGAAGGGGCCGAGCACAAACAGTCCTACCCCATAGCCTCCTGTCATTACGGCCATCGGCCACAGGCCATAGCCTTGAGAGTGGTCGACAAACAACTGTGGAACAAGAAGGTACAGTGAGAATGTAAGAAGGAAATTGGCAATTGTCAGCTTCCAAAATCCACGATGCCACAGGTAAGGGTGAACAGGTGTATTTTGTGTATCCATTACGTTGGGGAACTAATCTATAATAAAGGCTGGTCAATAAGATTCCTGCTCGTTGGGAAATGCTACGGTCTTGACGTCAGAGATGTAGTTTTGGATAGCGTTTGTCATAACGGCATTAAGGTTGGCATAACGACGCAAAAACTTGGGTGAAAAGCCACCAGTCTTTCCCAGCATGTCATCGATTACGAGTATTTGTCCGTCTGTGCCGTTACCGGCACCTATTCCTATTGTCGGACATTTCACCATATTTGTAACCTTGTCGGCCAATGCTGCCGGCACCTTTTCGAGTACAATGCCGAAACAGCCAACATTGGAAAGTAAATCTGCGTCGGCCATAAGTTTCTCTGCTTCTGCTTCGTCTTGAGCCCTGACAGAGTAAGTGCCGTATTTATTGATGCTTTGCGGCCTGAGTCCGAGATGCCCCATCACAGGAATGCCGGCATCAAGAATACCCTTTATTGTGTCGATGATTTCTATTCCACCCTCCAGCTTCAGTGCGTCACATCCACTTTCCTTCATAATGCGTATAGCGTTCTTGAGCCCCTCGTTGCGGTCTACCTGATAAGTTCCGAACGGCATGTCGCAAACGACCAAGGCACGGCTTACCGCACGAGCAACCGAACAGGCATGATAAATCATCTGTTCGATGGTAATAGGCAGGGTCGTCACATTACCGGCCATCACGTTCGAGGCAGAATCGCCGATGAGGATGCCGTCTATCCCAGCCTTGTCTACGATGCTTGCCGTAGTATAATCGTAGGATGTAAGCATAGAGATTTTTTCTCTCTTTTGTTTCATCTCCATAAACCGATGCGTCGTCACTTTGCGCGAATCTGTCACCAAATATCCTGTCATCTCTATTTACTTGATTTGATATTGCGTGTGCAAAGGTACATTATTTTAATGAATTACATCCAATGGTCTCTCAAACATATAAGAAAGATTGCTGAAGTTGTAAAAATAGTTTAAACATTTTTGTTCTCCACGAACTTTGTCTGCACTTACTATGTACTCTTTTAAAATTGTCTTATAAGACTTTTAAAATTGTCCTATAAGACTTTTTCAATTCTCTTATAAGACAATTTTCACTCTGATAAATCGTTGATTAATAACAATATACGGAAGCCGTTTTTTACTGCTTAGAGAGATCTGAAAATAAACTCTTTTTAACTCGGCAAACAATCTGCTTGACATCCGAACAAAATCAGTAGAGTCTCTCATGACCAAATTATACTAAAGAGAGAGAACGAAAATTGTCATATTAATTCCGTTCTCTCCCTTAATGAATGATTCTCTGTGCTAACTGAGTTTGATCGGTTCCAAGAATTTATTGGCAGCACGCAGATGATGGCGCATAATGCTCAGGAACTCCTGACTCTCTTGCAATATATTCAGATACAACAATGATACATTGTAATTGCCAAGATTCTTAGACTGCTGCATCCTGTCAATCTGGCGTTTTCGCAATTTCGACAAGTCTTCTTTGCACTGTTCTGCAATAGCCAGTGTCTCATCATACAAGTCATAGCGTCCGGTCGATATCATCTCTTCCGTATCTGTCATCAGCTCGTTGATTTTTCTTCGGAGCGGCTCAAACTCGTCACGGTAGAGTTGCGGTATCGGGTTGAAATGATTGTCCACATGCAACTTGGTTGGTTCAAGCATGCGCTTTAGACAATAGATGAACTGCTGATTGCTATTAGCACCGAGATGGAACCACGTATTTCTTTCTATTGCGATGTCCTGCGGTATGCGGCGCATGACAAGAAACTCTTTCTTGCGGAACTTGTGAATTAGTTCCTGTTCTTCCCTCAGCTCGCTTTGCACCTTGCGCAACAATTTAATATTCTCATCCACAAATCCGTCAAGAATATTGTTGTATTGCTTCTTCGAAAAACGAATCACGAAGCTCTGCGTGCGAGAAACATGCTTGCTGAGCAAATCCCATACGATTTCCGGGTCGCGAGTACGCATCATGAGTCGGAAAACATCGTCTTTAGATTCAACATCAGCCTTCTTCTTGAACTTCATGTTGCTGCGGATAAGCAAGAATATCACCAATGCCATAAAAGCTGCCATTGCAACAATACCGCCCAGATACATGGCGAGACATACCAACGCAGCAGCGATGAAGGCAACCCCGGCGGTAATAAACCATCCACCGATGACCGAAATAACGCCCGTAACACGGAACACGGCACTTTCACGACTCCACGCACGGTCTGCAAGGCTCGTACCCATCGCCACCATAAATGTAACATAAGTAGTAGAGAGCGGAATCTTATAACTCGTACCGAAAGCGATCAAAGCAGAAGCAAGAACCAAGTTTACCGCTGCACGAATCACGTCGAACGCTGCCCCTTCCTCAACAATGGCTTCTTCTTTATTGAAACGTTTGTCAATCCATTCCAACACTGATTTCGGAATATAGCGGACAACTACCGAACTTCCGTCCTGAACAGTTCGGATAAGACTTCTGGCCGCCCTTGAGGAACCAAACATCTCATCTCCCCCATCCTGCCGGCTCAGGTCAACAGATGTTTTCACGACATTCTGCGCCTTTTTAGAGGTAACCATCGCAAAAATCATGATGCCACCGGCAATTAACAAGAAGAGCATTGGTGTTTTAGCAGACTCCATCAAAGAAGTCATCATGAAGCCGTCGACATCACCGCCCCCCGCAGCCTGCCATGTCTGGAAAGAATCAAGCCCAGCCATCGGCACACCAATGAAGTTTACCAAATCGTTGCCGGCAAAAGCCATGGCCAGCGCGAAAGTGCCCATGAGGACAACTATCTTGAAGATGTTGAATCTTAAGAGGTGAAGCAGTTCCGTAATAATAGTAGAAACCACAAAGATGCCAGCCATCAGCATAGGCGTGTTGTCTGTAATCCACGTTTTTGTATCCACGCTGATGAAAGGCGACTTGGATAATCCCTTGATAAAGATGAAATATGAAAGGAATGTAAACGATACTCCGCCGAAAAAGGCAACGGTATACCGCAAGTGTTTCTTATAATTGAATGTAAAGATGATACGTGTAATATACTGTACAATTACACCAAAGAAGAACGCTATCCCGACACTTACAAAAATGGCGATGATAACGGAAAGGGCTTTGCCCGTATTCAATAGGTCTGAGAAAACGAATGTGCTGTCTGCACTCATTTTCAGCAAAGCAAGTATAAACGTACCTCCCAATAGCTCGAAAACCAATGATACCGTCGTCGAAGTGGGAAGCCCCAAGGTGTTGAATATGTCAAGCACTATCACGTCTGTCACCATTACCGCAAGGAAAATCGTCATGACCTCATGAAAAGTGAAATTCGAGGGATTCATGATGCCGTGCCTCGCCACATCCATCATACCCGCAGACATCAAGGAGCCAACAAGAACACCACAGGATGCGATAATTAATACAGCACGAAAATTGGCAACCTTCGCTCCGACTGCCGAATTAAGAAAGTTGACGGCGTCATTGCTAATGCCGACAAAAAGATCAAATACCGCCAAGATAAGCAAAAAGGCGACAATCAATAAATAGATGGTTTCCATTGTTTATTTTACCTTATTATTTTTACGGGGACAAAGGTAGAGAGACGATATTACAGAGCGTTTAAGCACATGTTACAATCATGTTAAGGAGCCGACAAAAAGAAAAGGAGCCGCCTGCATCAGACAGCCCCTTCTATTTTCAATTAATCTTACTTCCTCAAATAAAACCCTACGGTTATTTTACCAGAACAACAAGATATTTGCTTACACTCCAGAATTGTTGCGGATTGGTAATTCGCAAAACATACTGCTTGTTGGCATCTCTTGTCAGAGTATAGCTGCCAGCAGGATGGTCGGTAAGAATATTGGCAGACTTAGAGTACAATTTGATTTCCTTATCAACTCGAATGTCAATCTTTGAGAAATAGTTCTTGTTGAAGTTGCCACGCAAAACATCACCCTTAACAAGGATATTCTGCTCTTTCAGCTCACTCTTAGTTCCAAAAACATACCATGCTGTATGCAGTTGTTTGTCCTGTGTGCTGATGGTTTGTGACTTCTGAGAACTTTCCGTCTTAAGATTTTCAACATTTGTGTTAAGGTTGTTGATGTTTTCGTTCAGTGACGAGATATGAATATCCTTAGAGTCAAGTTCTTCACGAAGAGCCTGCAATTGCTTGTCTTTCTCCTCCAACTGCTTCACCATTCCTTCTATTGTACGCTTCAAGGCATCGCTCTTCACGCTTCCCTCACGTATCTGCTGCCGCAACTTGTTAATAAGTTCACGGTTTTGCTGCATACGAGACTGGATAAAAGCCATATTTTCCTTGATTTGTCTTGCTTTGTTAGCACCTTCTCCATCTTTCGCCAGACTAACTCTGTCTTCGGCTTCGTTGATTAACCGGAACCCCTCTTGTATTTCATTGAGCGTTCCCATCATGTCATTGATTTCATTGTCACGTTGTGCAATGATACGTTGCAGTGAATCTGCTTGTTGCTTCTGCAAGGCTTCCATAGCCTTCTTGTCATCTTTGCATCCTGCCAATGCCAAGATACAACCAATTACTAATAATAGCTTTTTCATATTTCAATAGTATTTAAGTTATTATCTTTATTCTTTTTTCCAGCCAAGACAATGACTATTTCTCCACGAGGTGCAACCTCATCAAAGTGCTCTATGACTTCTTTCAAACATCCTCTTACACATTCTTCGTGTATCTTGGAAATTTCTCGCACCACACATACTTGTCGGTCATCACCAAAACAGTCTGCAAACTGTTTCAATGTTTTAAGCAACCGATAAGGCGATTCATAGAAGACCATTGTCCTGCTTTCATCTTTCAGAGACTCTATTCGAGTAGTTCTTCCTTTCTTCTGAGGGAGGAAACCCTCAAAGCAGAAACGTTCACATGGCAAAGCCGAAGAAACAAGAGCCGGAACAAATGCAGTTGCACCGGGTAAAGTCTGTACTTTTATTCCTGCTGCTACAGCCTCTCTGGCAAGGAAAAAGCCCGGATCGCTAATTCCCGGCGTACCAGCATCGGTAATCAGGGCAATAGTTTGTCCAGCTTTCAAACGCTCCACAATACCTGCCGATCTTTCATGTTCGTTGTGTTGATGATGCGAAATCAAATGATTCTGAATATTGAAATGCTTCAACAACACTCCGGAAGTACGTGTATCTTCTGCCAAAACAACATCAGCTTCTTGCAAGATGCGAATGGCTCGAAACGTCATATCTTCCATGTTTCCGACCGGCGTCGGTACAATATAGAGTATTCCCATAGGTCGGCAAAAATAAAGAATTATTTTGATAAACCCATCTATAAGGCAAAAAAAATAATTTACGGATAAAAAAATATCATAAACAAAGGCTTGTCACAGGCCTATTCCCTGACTTTTCATTACAGAACAAAAGAAAGTAACAAGACTATCAAATCACTTGACTTTACCCAGAATATAACATGTGATGACAATATTTGTGTCCCAACAGTTTTCATACAAACATTCTTCATCTCCAGTTTTTTTACAAATGATAATACTACCAAACACTGGTACTGTGATTACCAATGCTT
This sequence comes from Prevotella sp., assembly GCA_034183335.1. Lineage (GTDB taxonomy): Bacteria > Bacteroidota > Bacteroidia > Bacteroidales > Bacteroidaceae > Prevotella. Next base: position 102,284 of record JAXFLJ010000044.1, on the reverse strand, counting down.
GGTACGCATAGTACCAGCATTTGGTACGAAGGCTACCAACCAATGGTACGAAAATATTCCATAGAAAATTGCAAGACAGGCATGGATAAAACGCTGTCTGATTTATATTCCAATTCCAGAAAGATGTTCAATAAGAATCTTTGCGCCAATAAGAATAAGAATGATTCCTCCTGCCCTTTCCGGTCGACATTTTCGAGCAATCTTTTCTCCAAATTTAATCCCAAGAGCATTGCCAAAAAGACTCATTAAAAAAGAAACAATACCTATCATTAAAAGAGGAGTTACAAGTTGACCTACATCCTTATAACCGATACAAGCAAAAGAAATACCTATAGCCAAGGCATCAATGCTGGTGGCTATAGCCAAAAAGCATTGTGTAATTAGTTTTTCAGGATTAAAGTGTTGATTTCCTTTATGTTCAAACGATTCCTTCAACATTTTTCCACCGATAAAAATCAGTAAGATAAAAGCAATCCAGTGGTCTACGGCTTCAAGATATTCATTAAAATACTTCATACCCAGCCATCCCCAAAAGGGCATACTCCCCTGAAATAGGCCAAATATCAGGCTCATTCTGAAAAAGACCTTCCATGAAAATTGCCGAACGATAACGCCGCTTGCTATTGAAACCGTAAAACTGTCCATTGCCAACGCAAAGGATAGAAAAAGCAGATCAAGTGTACTCATAATGTTTCGGCAAAATTATACATTTTATTTGAAACTCGTATCAATTGCCGCTATAAAAGAGTTCGTTAGAAAAAGAAATCCCACATGTTCCATTGTACATGTGGGATTCTTTATTTTTATGACATGAGTCTTAAACGTATTCCTTTGCTTCAATTTCTCCGCGAAGCACATAAAGGGCATTAAGAGCCAACGCTTCCAATTCATCCTCGCCTGCATAGCAATGTGTGGGAGCAACGAATGAAACACGTTTTGCAAGTTCGTCGACAACATATTTCCAATGTGCAATGCCACCAGTGAAAATAATGGCATCTACATTGCCCTTTAACACAGCTCCTTGTGCTGCAATATTCTTGGCCACATGATAAATCATGGCATCAACCAAGAATTTAACTTTCTCATCACCTTCATTGACCTTTTGCTCTATCAAGCGCATGTCATTGATGCCGAGATGAGCTGTCAGGCCACCTTTTCCTGCCATTTTCTTCAACATTTCTGCTTCAGTGTGTTTTCCGGAATAACATAACCGAATCAATTCTCCTGCGGGCAGCGTACCAGCACGTTCCGGTGAGAACGGCCCTTCTCCATCCAATGCGTTGTTAGCATCTATTGCACGACCGTGTTCGTGGGCTGCAACCGAGATACCACCTCCCAAATGGCAAATAATAAGATTAAGGTCTTCGTATTTTTTTCCTTGGTCTTTTGCAAACCTACGAGCTATGGCACGTTGGTTAAGAGCATGCCATATGCAGATTCGGGGTAATTCCGGTAAACCTGTTACGCGTGCATAATCACACAGTTCGTCCACAACTCCGGGGTCAGCAATGAAACTACGGCAACCAGGAATTTCCTTGGCGATAGCATCTGCAATGATACAACCCAAGTCACACGCATGTTGGTGCTTGACTGTACGCATGTCTTCAAGCATGATATCATTAACTTCGTATACCCCACCATCAACGGGTTTTGCCAAACCGCCACGACCAATAATCGCATCAAAATCAAAAGGTATGCCAGCCTTCTTTACTTCGTCTATAACCAATTGTTTCCGAAAATCGAATTGATCCGTGATATGTGTAAAACCGCTCAAAGACTCAACAGAGTGTGAGATATTACGCTTCAATATTTCCTTTTCATCCTGATAAACGGCAATTTTGGTAGACGTTGAACCAGGATTAATAACTAAAATATTCATGATGTTTATGTATTTGATTATTTAAGATTCGTACTGATTGCAGCCAATGCCAAACTATAAAATTTAGATTCAACACTGTCACCTCTTGAAGTGAGAACTACCGGGGCAAGCGTACCCTTCAATGTCGCTGCCGTTTCTGCATTTCCAAAGAGCGTAATAGTTTTATAGAAGACATTGCCAGACTCAATGTCGGGAAAAATCAACGCATCTGCCTCACCTGCGATGGGAGATTCTATTCCTTTGGTTTGCATGGCTTCAATGTCACACGAGCATTTTACGTCAAGAGGCCCGTCAACAATACATTTTCCAAAGAAGCCGTCTTTTGCCTTAGCAATAATGTCTGCGTAGCCCATGGTAAATGGAAAGAACTTCTCGTTAGGCTTCTCCGTACAATGTATCAATGATATACGTGGTTCTTCTATACCAAAAGAATGACAGAGGTCAGCAACATATCGTACCTGTTCCATACGTTGTTCTTGCGTTGGATAGGGAATGACTGCCGGGTCTGTAAAGAAAATTAATTTTGGATAAGAAGGAACAGAAGTTGCTGTGACATGAGTAAGTATATTTCCTTTTGGCAAGATTCCCGTTTCTTTATTCAATACAGCACGAAGCAAATTATCCGTGTTGATAAGTCCTTTCATCAACACATCAACTTTACCTTCTTTTACCAATGAAACAGCAATAGATGCAGCGTCATCCTTATCATTGGCATCCACTATACTGATATGGTCGAAATATGGCTGTAACAGTTGACTGTTTTCCACCTCATGCCTTGCTCCGACAAAAACAACATCCACAATTTTTTCTTTCAAAGCTAAGGCTATAGCCTCTTGTGTATGGTCATCTGAAGCCCAGACAACAGCTACACGTTTTCTTTCACCCACACTTGAAAGATGCGATACTAAATCATCAAAAGTCCTAATCGTTTCCATAGAAAAATAATACGTTATTAGATTGTGGTGCAAAGTTACAGGTTTTAAGTGAATAAACAATACATCTAAAGGAAAAGTTAAAGTGGGATTGTAAAATCATTAAAATATAAACGTACAGATTGATTTGAGAGGAAGAAGGCCGATGCAATGTGATATGAATATAAAAGAAAAACGCACGGGTCTTAACCGTTATTCGGTTAAGACCCGTGCGTTATATGATGAGTGGCTGGAAGTTGAGAAATTAAGACGTCACCTACAGGGCTTCATCTTATCAACTAAACGAAGATAACAGGAAAACAAGAAGTTCTGAGTGAAAAATAAACAGTTAAATTCTCCTTTATGTGTTTTTTTGCTAATGATTGCTTCGTCCAAATGCAGACCAAACCTTTAGTGGAATGGACTTTAAAATTACAGCTCGGTTCTCCCGGGGCGACAGTCGATATAACTTCCAGTAATGAGAAAGTTTTATTCGCAGGCTCTCCATGTAGTAGGAGAATCCACTCCTAATCCGATGCTTTCGATTATAAAAACCAAAATTTCCATGCGTAAAGACAATAGAAAGGATAAACTCGGCATAGTGATAATTTTTCTCAGATATTTTGAATGGAAATTTCTCTGCCGGTAAGCCAAGTTTATGAACAAGAATACAACCAATCACCGTAAACGCACGCATAAAATCAAGCTGAAGGAGCATCTCTTTTAATTTATTTGTGTCAAGTGTATGATTGTAAAGTAAAACGGCCAGATCACAAAACTGTCGGATAGACACTCCCATTTCCATTAGATGATGATACAAATGCAGAAAAGTATATAGTACATTCAATTCTGGAGAGAGTGTTGAAATATTTAGGTCTCTACTCTTTAAAATATATATAGGTGATTCTTGAAGGTAAGTATCAAACCACCTTTGATTGAAAGAACTTGAAAAGTGCATGAGACGAAAATGCATTTCAAATAAAATCTGATTGTAAGAAAAAGAAATGTGCTGCTCTGACTCGAAGTCTTCGTCTTCAAAATCTATTTTCCATGCTTCACTGATAACTTGCTTTGCTCTTTCAAAGTGCTTTACGTCACAATAGAAATCAATATCTCCAGGAGTACGCATATCAGACACGCGATAAAGTGCAGAGATCGTTTGCCCTTTTACCACGATGAAATCAATGTCATGACTCTTAAGTAAGGTACAAAGTTCTGCTAAAGCTTCATACATCTTATTGTTGATGGCTGAAAGTTCCTTACTGCACGCAAAAGTTTCAAGAGCATTTTGACGCTCCAATTGAAATTGGTTGCGCATAAGACTTTCGGCAACAAGTCCCTGAACAGTCTGTACTTTCGCGGTTTCCATCAACTCTCTGAAAATTGTTGGTGACAATCTTATGGGAGGTAAACTCTCTCCCCATAATGCAGAACGAACTAATGAAAAGAAAAAGTCAGTTCTTTTCATCAAGTGTTGAGTAAATAGAATTATTTGACAAATATTCCGGCACTATTTCTTTCATCTTCTTTACAATAGCCATGTCATTGTATGTCTTTGATACAGAAATCAGTTCTTCAATGTCTTTACACACTGCATCATAATCGTATTCACGCACGCATGCAATACGTATTTTATCATGAAAACTGGGCTTGGTGTTTTCGTCATTCGATAAGACTTCCTCATACAGTTTCTCGCCAGGACGAAGCCCTGAATACTTAATCTCGACTCCTTTGGCACCACTTAAATGTATCATCCTTTTTGCAAGGTTGGCAATTTTTACAGGTTTGCCCATATCAAACACAAAGATTTCACCACCTTTGCCATGTGTCCCAGCCTCAAGTACTAACTTACAAGCCTCTGGTATGAGCATAAAGAAACGAATGATGTTTGGATCGGTTACAGTGATTGGACCGCCAGCCTTAATTTGCCGTTCAAATAAAGGAATGACAGAACCATTAGACCCCAACACGTTTCCAAAGCGTGTTGTAACAAATTGGGTCGGAATTATATCATTCGTAGCGTTTTCTTTGATTGCATTATTAAGAGACTGAACATAAATTTCACAAATACGCTTAGAACACCCCATAACGTTAGTAGGATTGACGGCTTTATCCGTAGAGAGCATTACAAACTTTTTCACCCCGTATTTTACGCTCAAGTCCGCAATTACCTTTGTACCATAAACGTTGTTTTGTATACTTTCGCTCGGATTATCTTCCATCATGGGAACATGCTTATATGCAGCGGCATGAAAAACATAATCTGGCAGGAATTCGGAGAAAATACGCTCCATACGTACAGCATTGGCTATCGAGCCGACGACAATTTTCACTTTTATATTAGGCCATCGATAGTTCATCATTAGTCTAACCTCGTTCTGTGGAGTCTCTGCGATATCAATTAAAAGTAATTCTGCCGGATGATAATCGGCAACTTGCTTGACAATTTCATTACCAATAGAGCCTGCCGAACCCGTAATGAGAATTTTTTTCCCAGTCAGCATATTGCCAACACTCTTCATGTCTACCTCGATCTCATTTCTCGGCAATAAATCCTCAATATTGATTTCCTTAAGATTTTCAAAGGGCAAACTGTCGCCGGGTTGCCATTCTTTTACTTCAGCCGCCATGAAAATTTTAACCCCTTCTTCAATTAAGATGTCTTGTAGTTGCTCATCATCCCTGAAGGGTTTGTTTTGCATTGGGGAAACAAGAACAGAAGTAATACGCAAGCGTTTAATAACCTCACGAAGTTTTTCATCAGACTGATAAACTTCTTTTCCCAATAACATGTGATTACGAAAATCAGAAGTGTTGGAAATAAAACCTTTCAATAAAAAACGTGGTGGTTTTTCATTCCTAATGTGCTTGGCTATGCCAATCCCCCCATCTTTTACACCATAAATAAGTGTATTCATTCCTTTGTTGCTGTCGAATGAAGCTTCAAAAATCATTTTTACCAAGATACGCATCGCCCACATTAAGATTGTGGCTACAACATACATAGCAATAATTTGACGGCCTTGTAATCTTACAAATTCAAAAGACGAATAATAGATAGGATAATGTGCAATCAGCGACAAAAAACAAGACAATGCCATGGCACATCCCACTCTCATCAAATCGTTGAATGAAGAATAGCGAATTATGCCAGAATATGTGCGAAACAATCTGAAACCAATCAAATTGAAAGCCATATAGACAAAGATTGTCTTGGTAAGCAGTCCTAAATTAGCTAAAGTAACAGCACCACGATAATAGAGCCAAAAAACGAAAAGACCCGATATATAACATATCAAACAGTCCAAAACCAACACTGCCCAATATGGAAGTGCCTTTTTTGAGAAATACCAATGTGTCAGCTTATTCAGAAAATCCATTGTTATTTTGAATCTCTTTATTAATTAGGAAACAATATTCTTGATGGTTTCTACGATTCTTCTAACGTCCTCATCCGAAACACAAGGGCCTGAAGGGAGGCAAAGCCCCTTTGCAAAAATAGCTTCACTCACTCCGTTGGTGTAGCTCGGTGCATGACTATAAACAGGTTGCGTATGCATGGGTTTCCATAACGGACGAGATTCTATCCCCACAGCATCCAAGCCTGTTCTGACTTTTTCTACAATGTCAAGGAGTTCTCCGTTCATTTCCTTCCACTCGTCTCGATCAAAAGTAATGGTATTAAGCCAATAATTTGACTCCATATCTTGAGATGGACAAAGATGAAGCTTTATCCCCTCTACATTCTGTAATAAACTATCATATAGACAAGCAAGGTGTTGATGATGCGCAATATGTTGGCGTGCAATTGTCATTTGTCCTCTGCCGATGCCGGCGCAGATGTTGCTCATACGATAATTATATCCAATTTCCTCATGCAGATAATAGGGAGCATTTTCACGAGCCTGTGTGGCATAGAACATAATCTTTTGTTTTACTTTCTCGGAGGGACAAATCAAAGCTCCTCCTCCCGAAGTCGTAATCATTTTGTTGCCATTGAAACTCATGACGCCAAAATCTCCAAAAGTACCACAAGCTCTTCCTTTATACAAAGAACCAAATCCCTCTGCAGCATCTTCTATCACAGGAATTTCATATCGGCGTGCCACTTCCATGATTTCATCTATCTTTGCAGGCATACCGTAGAGATAAACAGGAACGATGGCTTTAGGCCTCTTACCTGTTTTTTCAATCCTGTCTTTAATTGTAAGTTCGAGCAGTTCTGGATCCATATTCCAAGTATCTCTTTCAGAATCAACAAATACTGGTGTTGCTCCTTGATAGACAATGGGATTGCATGATGCGGCAAAAGTAAATGACTGACATATCACTTCATCACCAGGTTGCACCCCAAGATAAATCATGGCCAAATGCAAGGCTGCCGTACCCGACGACAATGCAACAACTTCTTTATCGGCAACATCTTCTATTTGATGATGATTATGATTTTCAGTAACAAAGTCCTTCAAATCGTTCTCAAAAGCATTGACATTAGGTCCCAATGGCACAACCCAATTGGTATCAAATGCTTCTTGTATATACTTCATTTCATTACCGCTCATATGAGCAAGACACAGGTAAATTCGATTCATCTTTATCTAAGTAAATTGTAAGTGCGAAAAATAGTTTTCTCTTTATTCAATGTATTTAATTATCCTACACGGATTTCCGACAGCTATCACACCATCAGGAATATCTTCAATAACAACGGATCCTGCCCCTATCACGCTCCATTTCCCAATATTCACAGATTGAATTACTGTTGCACCAGCACCAATCCATGTTCCTTCCCCAATGTGTGAATTTCCGCAGACTGTCGCATGTGGTGAGATATGTGTATAATCTTCTATAATACATTCGTGATCAACACTTGCACCCGTATTAATTATACAATGCTTTCCAATTTGTGAGTCTGCCTGCAATATTGCCCCTTGCATTACAACTGTTCCCTCTCCTATGGCTACACTTGGGGAAATAATGGCTGAAGGATGAACAGCCTTTCCAAATTCAAGATGATTATATTGCGTTGCGATTTTCTTCCTGACACTATTATTGCCAATGCTAATAATTACAGGCTCGTTTTCTTCTACATCATGCGAGACAGGAATGCCATTTAATTCCTTAACTAAGAAATTGTCATCGATTAATTTCCCGACACCAATTCCTGCTGCCTTCAAAATATCAATGATGACTTTTGCATGACCAGATGCTCCATATAGATTCATACTATCACTCCCATTTTAATTAGACCCATTAAAAGGCTCTATAGTTGCCTGCCCTTTCCTGTTTATGTCGCTTCGCTTGACAACCACCTTTATCGTCTCCCATACAACCTTCATGTCAGTTATAAACGAAATATGGTCAACATACCAGACATCATGTTCAAACTTCTGCTTCCATGAGATGGCGTTGCGACCATGACATTGTGCCCAACCTGTGATGCCAGGCCTGACCTCGTGTCTCCGCATCTGTTCTGCTGAATACAAAGATAGATATTGTACCAGCAAAGGACGTGGCCCAATCAGTGACATATCTCCCTTCAGGACATTAACGAGCTGAGGCAATTCATCAATAGAGGTAGAACGGACAAATCGTCCCACCTTTGTGAGCCTGTATTCATCGGGCAGTAAATCTCCTTTCTCATCTCGTTCATCTGTCATCGTCTTAAACTTAATTACACGGAAGATTTTGGCATTTTTTCCCGGCCGTTCCTGCAAGAAGAAGACGCCTGTACCTTTATTGGCAAAATGCAGCCATACCATAACCACAACCAACAGCGGCAATAGGCACAGCAAGACAAGCAATGCTACGACAATATCGACAACACGCTTCAAATATTTCTTGTACATGAGAGCGAATAAATTATGATAAAAAGGACTGTCAGGGTTGGATGTAGAATTATACGGATAATTCTACTGTTGCAATTCACTTAAAATTGTCCTATAAGACTTTTCAAAATCTCCTATAAGACTTTTCAAAATCTCTTATAAGACAATTTTGCCGATCTTTGCGAATATGATAAGAAGAAGCGAATTACTTTGTCTACAGATACCGTAGCAGATTTATCCAAGTCCCTCATACATACGTAATAGTGCATTCCACACATCTTTTTGTTCGTACTTTTGTATCACAAGGTTTCGAGCATTACCCCCCATTTGTTTGACATTAGTAGGAGCATTTACAAAATCAAACATGGCTTGATACAATGCTTCACTGTTCTTCGGAGGAATAATTATCCCATTGTGGCCGTTTCGGATAATTTCATTACATCCGTTAATATCGGTCACAATAGAAGCCAAACCCATGGAACCCGCTTCAAGTACCACATTAGGAAAACCTTCTCGATAGCTCGGGAAAACCAATGCATCTGCAGCCAACAGATAAGGCCGGATATCCGATTGGTGACCTACCCAACGAACAGACTCATTATGAAGAAAGAAATTCTCAGCATCAGGCTTCAACGGATCAAGATGCGATTCCATGTTACCAACCAAGAGCAATTTACAATAATGCTCGTCCTCAATGAGTTTACGCATAGAGTCAGCAAGCTCATTCATCCCTTTGTCTTTTACGATACGACCAACAGAAACGAAGACAAAATCATTCGGTTGTATATCCAGTTTTTTCCGAACTTCTTCCCTTGTACCCATTACTTCGACAGCTTTCTCCTGTGAAAAATACGAGGTATCTTTCCCATTGATATTTCCGTGGTGAATGACGGCAAGTGGTTTACGAGTAATATAGTCGTTCTTCAAACACTGTTTGACTCCCTCGCCTTCGGGAATGACCTGATTTGCAAAGAAGCATGTAATGCGCTCCATTGACTTTAGGATAAACCTTAGTAGGCCTGAGGCTCCTTGATATCTCAAACCAGTAACAGTATATATGCGATGTGGAACACGAGCCATCCATGCAGCTATCATCCCCAGCAAAGACCCTTTAGGCGTATTGGCATGAACAATATAAGGTTTTTCTTTTTTGATGAGACGATAGAGAACTATCAAAGAACGAAAATCATTGACTAAGGATATTTCTCGGTGCATAGGTAGGTTGATGACACGCACTCGCTCACGTTCGCCGACAGATTTTAGTTTTCCCGTGTCGGATGCCACTGCAACCACATCAAAGTGTTCCTGAAGGAAATGCAATTGTCCTTTCAACACCAAATCCAAACTGATGTCAGCCGTTGTAATGCGGATGAGTTTCAACTTTTTAGTTTCTTTCATCTTTAAACAGGCTCTGATATACTTGGTCGTATTGCTCCACCGTTTTAGAAATATCAAATTGTTTGGCACGCTCATAGCAAGCAGTTGCCACTTGATTATAATAACTTGAGTCTGAAGATAGCTTTAGGATAATTTCTGCAAGTTGTGTTGCATCACCATGTTCAAACAATATACCATAACCAGAAGTTACTTCTCTTAAGCCATTCACATCACTTGCAATAAAAGGTTTTCCAACAGACATTCCCTCTATATTAGACAATGAAAGCCCCTCCCAGTGCGAAGACATAACTATTATGTCTGATGCTTTTAATATTTGAGGAATATCAGAGCGAACTCCAAGAAATTTAACACTATCTTGTAATCTTTCTTTCTCGACCAATGCTTTTAATGCTTCTCGTCTTTCACCATCCCCAACTAACCAAAGTTCAAACATTTTTTGGGGTAACAAAATAAAAGCTTTAATCAACGTGTCTTGATCTTTAGCCTTTCTGAAACCTGCAACCATGCAAATCACTCTTTTCGTTTTATCTGTTTTCTCAATAGGGATTGCCTGATGATATTCTTCAACATCAACACCATTATTGATAGTAAGGATATTATTTAATAATGAACTTTGCGTTATATTCAAAGTTGAGCATAAAACATTCTTGGCTATATCTGAAATACAAATAACCTTGTGATATCGTCGATACATCCATTTATCAATCCATAGAAAAATCTTATAATTTCGTTTCCTGTTATTTGTACTATGTTCTGTTGTGACAATCTTCTTCTTGCAAAACATATTTGCAACGGCAACAAATAATTGAGGTGAGGAATTGTGAGTATGTACAATATCATAATTCCTCATTATCTTGATCAGCTTAAAAATATACAGAGGGTTATAGTACGCCCCCCTATTTGATAATCGAAAAATTCTACATCCACTTTTGATCAATTCTTTCATAAAAGGAGTATCTTCTCCATTAAATACAGCAACAGCGACCTCATATCCCTTTTTTTGTAACCGAGGGACAAACTCAACAACAAGCTTCTCTGCCCCACCAGTATGCATAGATGTTATTACATGCAGAACTTTCATTCTATCCTTGAGAATCAATTTTGTACAAATCTCTTTGGTGCATAAGCCAACCTAACGGCTTCAGAAAAAACCAAAACCATTTGATGTAAGGAATTTCTTTTTTATCAGAGCAAAAACGAAACCTCCAATAGTTAATAGCAGCTTTAATTTTCTGTATAAACGGAATACAATAATGCGTCATTTCACTATAACACATCATGGACGCAATGGGACTTTTCATTCTTGCTTTAGTAATTCTTTTTGTCAAACCATCTTCTAAGTATTCAACATGATATATAATCTTATTAAAGTAATGAAGTTTATATTTTTGTGCGATGCGAAACCAAACTAATTGTTCTGGACAAAATTTTTCTCCATCAATTTCTGGGAAGGGAAATTCTCTCAATACACTTGTACGAAAAACTTCTTTAAGATCTCCTTTTATTCTATACTTATATCTTATCTCGATTGCATTGCATTGGATTTGTAAGAACTGCAACCCTCCTCCTATAATTTCTCTCGTATGGTAATCCATATCTAAACCAGCAATGCCTCCTATTGTCATGTCTGATTTAACTTTGGAAAATTCTTGTACAACTAATTCTAATGCATTATATGGCAACTTGTCATCGCTATCTACAATAAAAAAAAGTTCCCCCCTTGCTTCCTTTACACCTCGATTAATTGCAGTGTGCTTTCCACCATTTCCTTGCTTGAAATATCTTATTTCAAATGAACTATCTCTACTAACTTTGGCAACAATATCTGAGGTGTTATCGGTAGAACCGTCATCAACGATAATCCATTCAAAATCACAGAAAGATTGATTCTTAAGAGAAATATATAAATCCTCAAAGAAATTAGCTCGATTATAAGATGGAGTAAATACAGTTATCAGCATTATTTATTGAGCCTGTCACGATAAAACTTATCTGTGGCGTAATTATGGTCATATTCGTATTTCTCATATATTGCATCATTCTCTCGAACACCATTGGTAAAAAAAGTCTTATAAGGAATCAAGAGTGTCCCCCATGCAAATATTATACGCAGATATAAAAACAAAGAGACTGTAAGGAGAATTATTGTATCGAAAGTATATTTTTTTTTATCCAAGATATTACATAATGACGTTATTAATCCCACTATATAGAACCAACTCAATCTACCACCATTTTCAGATTTGATAAAGAATAGTAGTATGGCACAAAAAATAAGAGCCATATTGTATAAAACAATTTGTCTTTTTTCATTCGTAATTTGAGAATACCTCTTCAATAAGAAAAATAAGAAGAAACTTGCTTCCATAATATAAGCAATTCTAAATCCGATTTCTTCTTCATAGCCTGCAGTTCTTTCTTCTGTACCAGTTAATCCTCCAAATGCACCAAATAATATATTTGTTGTTCCAGATGTACCTAAGAACAGGCAAATGGACATCACAATCATGATAGTCCTTCTACTATATTTTTTGATTGGAATAAAATAGAGCGGTAGTAATATAATTGCCGAATTATGGAAAGAAAATGCAATAAGGACAAAGAAAAGAAACTTCCATAATTTTCTTTCTATCACATACTTAATCGCTAGCGAACCAAATCCTACAGCAATTACTTGACGTAAATATGTAAATGTGAAGAAAAACATCAATCCCATAAATAAAACCAGGGCAAGAGGATAATTTGTAGCATAACGTTTTATGGAGATAAAAAATAACAGGTACATGAGAATGGTAAGACAAAGGATGAAAATGTATCTATTTGTCGTAAATAAGCCTATGGATACATTAATCAACACATATCCCCATTCCTTAGAATATTGCAAAAAGACAATTGAATCTACTATCCGTCCCTCATTTCTGATAAAATCTATAGTGCTGTCAAATAACTCTCCATAAATATACCGGTCATATCCTCCAAGCATATCAGAGAAACCTACGAAAGCACATAATATTGTTATATAAAACAATAATAACCATGATGATTGATGAAGATTTCTGTTTAAGAAAACGTAAGCCAAAAGTGGCGCAAATAACAAAGGCAAATATAAAAACATAGGTATTAACAGAATAAAGAAAACAGTTCTTTTGATATGTTTTTTCTATTATGATATTTCAAAACCATCTCACGACCAGTTTCAGCCATATGTTCATACTTTTCAATGTTTTGAGGTATATCTTTAAGTATTGTAATTAATTCCTCAGGAGTGGAATATACTGAACATGATTTTTCATGTTCCACAGCAATATTTTCCAAAGCATATGGAGTTCCTATAACTAATAAACCATTTGCAAAAGCATCTAAAACTTTTCCTTTTGTCCCAGTACCTACTGATATTGGAGTTAATTGGATGTCATATTTGGCTATTTCTTCAAAATAAACATCTACATAATTAATTTGCTTACAAAAATATCCTTTATTCATTAGTTTTTCTATTACAAAAGTCCATCCTTTTCCCAAAAAAGTAATCGTGTATTGAGCTGACAGACTCTTGTTCTCACAAAGAATTGGTATGATTTCATCTACAGCAGTTTTCATGTAAAGATTATATTGCCCAGCTATCAACAGTTTTATTTTGGGCTTTGAAAAACAAATCTCTTTTTTTTCTCCAATATTATAATGAGGATGTCTAATAAAATGAGTTTGTATGGATGGATTTATTTTTTTAAGAAACTTTTCATCTTCACCTCCAACAAGATGATAATGAATTCGTTTATCTGATGGAAATTTTCTTTCCATCTTAATATTTTTATAATACTGTATGGCATTCCCCATCATCTTATAGAAACTATTAAATAAAAAATAATCCCCAATTAAACGATAATAATAAAATGGTACACAATCAGGCATAGTTATAACCGTCTTTACCACAAATTTATCTGCAAATCTAAAAAGAGAATCTCCATATATCCAAATTCCATCAGGCAACCATTCTCTTATCTCGTTTAGCGTCTTGGAAGAAAGGCCATTATAATAGTCAAAAGGATACGGCAAGAAGTTTTTCAGAAAGATAAGATGCGAACAAAACATCATTTCAATTATTTTAGCGCGTGGAATCACCTTGATTTCTATATGTAAATCTTCAGCTATTTCTTTTCTTCTTTTATCATCAACACAATTGCTGTTAAAAGAATACACTATGACATTAATCTTCTTAGACCTATATTTCAACAAATGATAAGGAAGTGCAGACGCCGCTCGATAGTTATCAGGAGTAGGAGTAACAGTGGTTATTAAAACAATCCTCATATAGTTATTCTTATTTGTATTATCAAATTATCAAACAATGGACATTCCAACATTTAATAAAAATGACAACAGATTCTTTTTCCAACTACCAAAATCACCTTTTAATGGATATAGACCATTAGTTCTCATGTGGGAAATAACAGCTCTATTTATCCCCCTTTTCCCCCATTCATTTCTATGGTTCCATAAATTTAAGACTAATCCCAATTGAATATTTTTAAGTCTCTCCTCTATGGTTTGTTTTAATATTGTGTCTTTATTATCAATAGAAGAAGCAAGTTCTTGAAAAGATTTGATGATAGTACAATCATCACAAAGATATTTAATTCTCTTTTCAGTATTAATAGAATGACTTGTAGAATCAGGATGTTGTACATATATATATGGTGAAAAGTTTATGAAAATTACGTTATGAGCTTTCACAAACATACGATAAGACAATTCAACATCTTGATGTGTTATTCCTACATAGAAATATAGTTCATTTTTTACAAGAAAATCTCTTCGAGTTATCAAGGCACAAACGGAAGATGGGTTATAGCCAGAAATAATAGCTTCACGTCCTGTCATCTGCAGATGATGCCTCACATTCGGTTGAGAACATTCTATTTCAAGAAACTTGCCTTGTTCATTTACTTTCTTAAGTTGAATAGCCAAGATATCCAACTTTTTTCCCTCAAGAAGAGAATTAAAAATTGAAGATAAAGAACTTTCCAAATAATCATCGGCATCTACAAACCAAACATACTCTCCTCTACAATTTTTCAAACCATTATTACGAGCAGAACTTTGTCCCAGATTCTCTTGTTCTAACAGATGTATCTGTGGGTACTTTAAATAACCATTTACAATATCTGCACTCCTGTCTATGGAACCATCATTTACTATAAGTATCTCATACTTTTCTTTAGGTAAGTCAGATGCAAAAATGGAGTCCAAGCATTTTCCTATATATTTTTCTGCATTATACATAGGAATAATAATACTGAGTTTATATTTAAAGTCTACCATCAATTTGTCCTTTATCTAAAAAACCTTTTACATCATAAATGATACCCATTTTTTTGAGTTTCTCCCTCCAATCAATTCCATAAAATTGTCGATGAGAAACGGCCAAAATGATTGCATCAAATTTTTCATCCTCTGACAAAAGAGAAGAGCACTCTATTCCATACTCCTTTTTGACCTTTTCTGTATTTGCCCAAGGGTCACATATGGTAATGTTAGACGTATATTCCGTTAGGGTAGAATATATGTCTACAACCTTCGTGTTTCTAATATCGGGACAATTTTCCTTGAATGTTATTCCAAGAATAAGAATTTTAGCATCTTTAACTATGATCCCTTTTTTGTTCATTAATTTGATTGTTTGATTGGCAACATAATCTCCCATTCCATCATTAAGGCGACGTGCTGTTGACATAATTCGTGGTAGAACACCATAAACTTGTGCTTTCTGAATGAGGTAATATGGATCTACACTGATGCAATGCCCTCCCACCAATCCGGGATTTAGTCTTATGAAATTCCATTTGGACGAAGCCGCCTCTATTGCATCGTGTGTATCAATTCCCATAGCATTGAAAATCTTTGCTAATTCATTCATAAAGGCAATATTTACATCACGTTGAGAATTCTCAATGATTTTTGAAGCCTCTGCCACTCGGATTGACGGAGCTTTATGTGTCCCATTAATAAGCACCGAATTATATACATCATCAACTATATTTGCAATTTCTGGTGTAGAGCCAGAAGTAACCTTTTTTATTTTTTCTACGGTATGTTCTTTATCTCCAGGATTAATGCGTTCTGGAGAATAGCCTGCAAAAAAATCTTTATTGAATGCCAACCTACTTATTTTTTCGACAACAGGAATACATTCTTCTTCGGTTACTCCAGGATATACGGTTGACTCATAAACAACAATATCTCCTTTTGATATTACTTTTCCAACGGTTTCACTGGCTTTCCATAATGGTTGCAAATCTGGACGATTATTATTGTCAACTGGTGTCGGAACGGCTACTACATAGAAATTACACTCTTTAATGAGCTCTATGTTTGTCGTACAGATAAATCCATTTTTACATATCGCCTCCTGTAATAGCTCATCTGACACCTCCATAGTCACATCATGCCCACTCATCAGCTCATCAACACGGATTTGATTCAAATCAAAACCAATTGTCTGAAATTTTGTGGAAAATAATCGGGCTAAAGGCAAGCCGACATAGCCTAAGCCGATAACAGCAATTCTCATCTTAAAAATATTTGTCTTCATTATCAAACAACCAAATTAATAAAAAAAACACTACATCATATTAATTTATCAAAACAATCACAAGCTATCGAAAAGAGAAACCCATTGCCCCATTATTTTGTTTATATCAAAACGTTTGACATTAACAGCTGCATACTTTCCCATCCTTTTCCTTAAATCCTCATCCTCAATTAATAAATTAACTTTTTGTATCATCTCGATAGGGTTCATTGTTTTTACTAAAAAACCATCCTCTCCATCCTTAATTATTTCAGAAGGACCATATGGACAATCATAAGCAACACATGGGACACCTATTGACATCGCTTCAACTAAAACCAAAGGAAATCCTTCATGTGCAGACGTAAGCACATATATTGATGAATCTAACAACACAGAAAAAGGATCCATAATATACGAATGTAAATACATTGTTAGAAGGCCATTTTGTTTAATACCATCTAATATCTTCTTTTTTTCTACACCATCCCCATATATATGGAGACTCCAATCTGGATGTTTGATTTCAATAGATTTCCAAACAAAAACCAAATCTAAAAGATTCTTTTCTGATGACAAGCGAGATAAAACCACAACTTTCTTACTGTCACAATTTGACATTCTAATGGGTTTCTTGTAAAGCGGATTATGAATATACAAAGAATGATTTTTAGTAATATTGTAAACGTGCTCTGCCTCTCTTTTTGACAACGAAACAACATTATAGAATTTAAGTTTGTATCGAGAAATTATCCTTTCTTTTATTTTTATATGAGAAATATCTTTACCATTATACCAGCCATGAAATTCTAGGATTCTTTTTTTCCAAAAAGACATGACAACAACTAACAATGGTTCCAAAAAAGGCTGAGTTACGATTATTATATCAGGATTAATTCTATAAAGTATAATTAAGAACTTAATTCTAAAATACAAATAACGACATAATCTTCCTACTAGTGGAATATTGTAAAGTTCATCTAGCTTCTGTTTTCTAATAGTATGAAAAATAATTCGCTTATCATATCTTTCTTTTGAAAGAATAGAACCTTCATCTAAGCAACAAAAATTATGAACTTCATATTGGTGTGACACGAAATAATTTTCTTTAACAGATGTTATCCGATTTATTCCACCAAGCCCAAACTTGTCTTGAACATATAATATTCTTTTTTCTTTCATTCTTTTACGATTCTGCGGAGTAATGCATTATATTTTTTATGAATAAAACAATACAAATCAAACACAATAGGATTATATGTCATAATCTTCCATGTTATAGGTCTATCTTGATCTTTAATTTTAATAGGATATTTCTTCATCACCATCCTCAATCTGCAACAAAGTTGTTTTTTTTCCTCCTTTTTATTATGAGATTTTGCTAAATAATATGACAAAAATATTGACTCATAAAGTGAATTAACAATAACTTTATAAGCCTCATCACCAATTGTCTCTATTTCTTGTAGCATTTTCTCACGAGAAGAAATTAATGTCAAAAACCTTTCGAAGTAAATATCATCATTCCAATATTTTTTACTATAATTTGGTTCGTCATAATGATATAAACCTTGCCTAACAAGAACTCCCTTATGACAATGTTTTGTATATTCTATGCAAAATAGTGTATCTTCTCCCAAATAGACAGTTTCATCAAATAATAAATCTCCAATTATCTCTTTCTTAAAGAGTTTGTTCCAAAGAGCTGCATTAGCTGCTTTGTTATTTAAAATTGATGTAATAATCTCTCCATTATTTCTAAATAAAACTGTCTGTTGAATACTATGGTTACATGGAGAATATTTCTCACACATTGATATCTCCACACAATTATCAACCATTGCTTCATAAAGTACTTTTAAATAGTTAGGCTCTAAATAATCATCAGAGTCAACAAAACAAATATATTTCCCTTTGGCCTTACATAACCCTAAATTTCGAGCGGAACTCACACCTCCATTTTTTTTTTCATAATATCGAAACAATCTGTTATTTTTCGCAAAATCTATGATTATGTTTTTTGTATTATCAGTACTTCCGTCATTTATTACAATAAGCTCAAAGTCCTGAAAAGACTGCGTCATAATACTATCTAAACATCTGAGAATTGTATTCTCACTATTATATACAGGTACAATAACTGTTATGGTTTCCATTTCCACAATCTACCTTTAATTCTTCTAAAGAAAACAAGACCATTCATTATAAAAATAATCATCTTCTCCTCCCAAACATCCAATTTTTGCTTAGAAAGTATGTCTATAAGTTTGGGGGCTATATGTTTTAATTTCAATGATTGTATCATAATAACATAATCCTCATATATTCTACTAGGTAATCTACTCATCAAATAACGTTCTCTTTCTTGAGCTAACAAAAACCAATTCTTGCTTGAATAACCTTGACTATCATATGTACATATTACAAGATTAGTATACAAATATTTTGCATTACTCAAAATAAGACTTTCATACATCATAATCCAGTCTGATACAATTTTATAATCTTCACGATAAGGAGTATCTTTTAAAAGTGAAGTCCGGATAAATACTGCTTGGTGGCATAATGAAGTTTCAAACATAAACCTGCCACTAATTTTCTTAGGAGAATATTTAAGTTGTTGATCAATATAATAATTACCGGCTATAAAATCAACATCATAGTATTTGAGTTTTAAGATAGATTCAATAACATTTGAACAATAAAAGCAATCTCCCGAATTCAAAAAAATACATAAATCACCTTTGGCTTCTTTTACCCCCTTATTCATTCCACAATATATACCATTATCAGGTTCACTTATCCAATAACTAATTTTTGATTTGTATTTTTGAATAACATCTATACTACCATCTGAAGAACCTCCATCAACTATAATAAACTCACAATCTCTAAAATTTCTCTGAGTTATTACACTTTTAATGGTTTCTTCCAAACCTATCTTATTATTTAGATTTACAGTAATTATTGAGATTTTTATTGCCGACATATGTTTAAAATTCTTTTAAATAAAAAACGCGTACCTTGAGTCAAAAGTAACAAAAGTACTATATACATAACCATATATAAAAAGAGACAGAAAGAAATCTTCATAGCAAAAAAGGAAAAATTAAGCTTTTCATCAAAAGGAATTATCCCTATAAGGAGATTTCCCCAAAACAAACTTAAGATAAAAGCAATATAATATCGAATTTTCATTTTCCAATACAAGCTTATTCTCTTTTTAAATCCAATTTTAAAAAGATAGTATGGTTTCCATATAATAACAACTAAAATAGTACTCGCTATTTTACCGAAAAGAATTCCTGCTATTCCCCAAAAAGGCGCAGCAATAATTGTAACAGTAATATTAATAGTTAATTCTACCCAAGCAGACCAAGTGTCAGCATAATGCCCATAAGCAGTATTAAACACATCCACAGCTCCTCTTGTTTGCATTATAAAAATATTAATCATCAAAAGGAATAAGATAGTTCTATCCAATATATATTGATTTCCCAACCACAACAAAATAAAAGGCTCCATGAAGTTAAAGATAGAAAAAATAAGAAAACCTGCAACAATAAATCGAATGGAGACCAATTCCCAAAAAACACATAAATTGTTATCTTTATTACCTTCTGCAACTAAGTGACCTATCCCTGCATTAAAACTGTTCAAAGCATAATCAAATGCTGACGATACCTTTGAAACAATTAAAATATAATTACCATAAAAGGCTACCATTTTTAAAGAGACAAATGCATAAATAAAAATTTGATCACTTTGAGTTGACAGAAAATCCTTTATTTTATGGACAAACACTTTTTTGGTAAAGGTAATGATTTTTTTATGCCTTTCAAATAGTTTTCGTCCTTCTGAGACATTTGTGTCAAGCCAAGGATATGTTCGCCTAATACGCCTATTAAGAATAACACATGCAAGAAAACTAAAAAATAATTCTAAATAAATCCATGCATAGAAACTCTTCCAATAGTAAGCAAAGAGCATTTGTAATATAACCTTAACAACTGCGACTCCTTGTAAATATCCCGTAACAACATATCCCTTTTGATCTGCTGTCAAAAGTATTTGTTTATAGTTGAGAAAATATCCCAGTAATACTGATATCAAAAGACTATAATATGCGAGAAAAATCAAAGAGAGGTCAAAAATCGTATCATTAAAAATCAAAGGAAGAAACAGACTAACAACAAAAGCAACAAACAAAATAATTAAACCTATCTTTTGATACATATAGCCAAGGACTGAAACGATTTCCTTTATTGTTTCTTTGTCTCCTCTTTCAAGAGGTTTATAAAGACTATAGGATATTGCTGCGCTAACTCCCATTTCTGCTAAACTAAGAAGTCCCAATATATTACTTAACGTGCCACTTAACCCCATAAAATCAGCCCCTAAATTTTCTAAGAAAATTTTTCTAGAAAAAAAAGACAATAGTACAAAAATCAAATAGAAAATCAGGTTTGTCTTTGCATTTAAAAGACTTTTATGTACTCTTGATTCTCTCATCATAATAAATTAAAACCATTGATTGATTTAGTAAAACACAATTAATCACATTACATCATATAAATTTCATCATCTTACCGATCTGGTTTTCATATGATTCTACTGTATTCGCTATTAAAGTAAACCAAGAATTACAAGTTGTCATTCATTTCAAAAATAAAAACCAATCAAATTCATTGAGTTGACAGAAAAGAAAACTACACGTTATCAGAATAGAGCGTATCAAATGAAAAGAAATAATTGGTCTGAGTAAATTTGATTTATATATACAATGCACTATACATACAAGTATGCATGCTATACATTTAGCTAAGTCAAGAATTATATCTGTCGTCTCAATATTATTAAGTCAAAAACACATTTGTCTGATAGAACTGTATCAATCCATTCAAAACTTTAACGAATGATACTTTAAATAACACATATTCCCCCTCCCCTCACAAGTGTAGTAAGGATAAAGTAAAGATGATAACCTGAATGGGAACTCCACAGATGGACGAGAAGAGGAGGGCATGGACCTAAAATCATCAAACAAACACAAAATATTTTTCTCTACCTTAGCTACCATAAACCTCTGTGCCAGGAGTGATGTTATTTGACATATTTGCTCTTATATATAAGTTCGTTTACATAACAAGAAAAGTCTTGATACAGCAATTTACATATACGTCAAGAACAAACTTTTCCCTTTTCGTCCGCAGAAATAATTCAGATTTATTTATTTTGGGTACAAAGGTACAAATATTATTTTCAATAATCTTTTACTCTTTACACTTTTTCATTATTTTCCCCCAAAAACATTTACTCGTAGAGTCCAACCAGCAAGTGCAAAATTACTTGATTCTTCTGTAAAACTCTTCTGTTGGTGTTTTAAATTGTAGTTTTTCCCTTGGTCTTCTGTTTCTTTTCTTCTGTATCATCCTTATTCTTTTATCTGTAAATTCATCAAAATTGGCTGATTTGGGTATATACTGACTGATGAGTTTATTAGTGTTCTCAATGGCTCCTTTCTACCATGAGGCATAAGGGGGCAAAATACACCGTTACTCCCAGGTCTTTTGTAATCTGTAAGTGTTCGGCAAACTCAGGCCCGTTATCCGTAGTGATGGTGTGCATATATTTCTTGTAGGGCAACAACGACCTTTACACTTCTTTGGCCAATGGCTTTGCCTTCTTTCCTTCTTTGAGCCTGGCCATAAAGTGCATATTGGTTGAACGCTCCACAATGGTGAGAATCGCATGGTTGTAGCTGTCAACGATAAGATCCATTTCGAAGTCTCCAAACCTGAGTTCGGGATAAGTTCCCCTTATCTTCTGTTCTTGACGTAAGGATACAAGTCCCTTATCCCTGCCAATTGGTAGGGATGACTTTCTTGTCCATGCAATTCTGCTTCGGCTATGTTATAAAACAGTCAGCAGGCTGCCTTTGTCTTCAATGCAGAAGTCTGTATTGACTGAGGGCTTCTTGTCGAAGAAGCTGTAGACCGCAATTGCCGAGAGTGCGTTCATTGCGAAGTTGAACACGCTGCGATGTCGGGAATGTACCAATTGGGCGACATTCTTGAGCTCGTCATTGATGGTTTCCATGACCGACCTCTTTCTCTGCAGGAGTTTGTCATACAAGGGTATGAGTCTGTTTTTCATGTTGCGCCTGATACGCTTGTTATGGCAGACGGGGATGCAGGTGCCGTCAACGAAACTTATACCCGTACAACGACCGAAGCAGCACACTTGCAGGAGCAGCATCATCTCCACCGAAAGCCGTGACTCGAGTTCCACGAAGCGGGTATATGAGAGTTGCCCGGGGAGCAGGCCGGCAAGATGTTCCTTCACATAGAACAGGTAGTAATGCTTGAAATTGCGGAACGAGCCAAAGTGGAAGCATATGAGTATCGTCATGATTTCCGAACGGCTCATACGCCATGACCGATGGCGCCGACGGGCTTCCTTGGAGGACTCAAGCCCTGTTTTTGCTGCTTCCTTGTCGAATTCCTTGCAAAAATCATCTGCTATACAGAAAATTTCAGGAGTTCCTTGAGCTTGCGAGAAACTTTGCCTTTGGTAATCATCGTCTGTTGTTTTTGTAACTATTTGATTTATAACTATAAAGATACAAAACAACAGCGAGATTACCAACTTTTATTACAAGTTTCTTATCCCGAACTCAGGTTCCAAGCCTTTTTCCGTCGGCCTCTTCAGGTCGCTGATGAATACCGGTTCTGTTGGCAACGGGAAAAGTCCTTTTCCTTGGTCTTCTCCAGTATTTTAACTTATGCCGGGTGTTGGCTGCCAGCATGCCTGTTACATCAGCGTGGATAAGGTTATAGACAGGGCAAAGGCGGGCATTGGCCGTGGTACGCCTGCGACGTGACATGGCTTTCTGATGAGCCTTTATTGCAGGTGACTTTTGTAAGTTTCTGATGCCATGACGGCAAGATATATGCTGAAAAGAATGTGTCCTTAACTGTCAAATGGCCGATTTAGTATTATCAAGAAAATGCTTTATAACAAATGCACTGATGTTTGTTGTCGCGGGAAACACGGCTTTATATATTTATAGAAACCATAAGTTAAACTTCCACGAGGTGTTCTGAAGAAACAATATGGGAAAGGGTTCGTCATCGTACCAATGTCTGGTACGAGCCGTACCAACCGTTGGTAGCGACAGTACCAAACATTGGTAGCATCTGTACCAATGCTTGGTATCATCCTCTACACTCATGTGTAATACTGAAAATAATTTGCAAGTAGCAACAAGAATTTATTAATTCATTGATTGTTGGGTGGATTCATTCATAGGATATGACAAAAGTTTTTTACATAGTTGATTTAATACATTCATCACATACTAAACTCGCACGTTTTCTTTGCACATTACAGACAAAAACATAGACTGAAATCATGAATTCATCGTCACAAAAGTATTGTCTGATGAATAAATATTGGATTACAGATTCTTTATCCTTCTATTTTATTCGTTTATTCCAAAAAAAACGTTTACTTTGCAAATCCAAAACACTCTAAAGATGAGAGGAAAAGAGCAAGATAACGTATGAAGAAAAAGTTAAAGTGGATAGGTATCATTCTCGCAACACCCATTCTGCTGTTTGTCATCCTTACCATATTATTATATATACCACCAGTTCAGAACTGGGTTGCAAGGCGGGTTGCACAATATGCCTCCGAGCAAACAGGCATGGAAATCAGGGTAGGCAGGGTGGCCTTGGCATTCCCGCTTGACTTGGCCATACATGACTTCATCATGCTCAAAAAGAGCACCACTCTCCCACTTTCTTACGATACCATCGCAAACGTAGAAAGGCTGGTTGCAGATGTGCAACTCATGCCCCTGTTTAAAGAACAGATCGAGATAGACGCATTTGAACTAAACAGGATAAAAGTCAGCACCAACGACTTCATTCCCGAAGCACGCATCAAAGGAAGCCTGCACCGCATGTATCTTGAAAGTCACGGCATTGACTTAAAGAAAAAACTGCTGAAGATAGACAAAGCTCAGATAGAAGAAGCTATCGTGCAAGTACAACTGACCGACAGTACTTCGCCCGACACGACTACTACCAAGAACTTATGGAAGATTCAAATAGACCAGCTGGATATTGACAAGAGTCGGGTGACGGTGTACACCCCGGGAGATACGCTCCGAATACAGTCTTACATGGGGAAAGCATCACTACAAAACATCCACGCAGACTTACATAAAGAAGCATACAGCATCAGAAAGGCAGAGTGGGCAGAAGGCGGGCTTACCTATGACAACCGCTTTACTCCCGCAACAGTCACAGGAATGGATTACAATCATATACGGCTTACGGAACTGAACTTAGCCGTAGACTCGTTCTATTACAATGCGCCAATGCTCCGCCTTGCTGTCAGGAAATGTTCCTTCAAAGAGAAAAGCGGCATACATATAGCCGAATTGACAAGCACTGTTGCACTTGATTCTGCCACGGTATATCTGCCTACACTCCGCATCCGCACACCCGACTCACATTTACTCTGCTCTGCTTCCATGGACTTCAATGCCTTTGACAAACAGCGTCCGGGCGTTCTCTCTGCACAGGTTGATGCCGCTTTGGGAAAAGCAGACATCATGAGATTGATTGGCAACATGCCGAGGGAGTTTACAAAGAAGTGGCCTAACCAACCCTTAAGCGTAAAAGGAAAAATAAGCGGTAACATGAAAAAGATGGTACTTGACGGCATCAACCTCCATCTACCTACAGCACTCAATGCCAAATTATCTGGCATAGTGTCACACTTGGACAATACAGATCGAATGGAAGCCGACATCAACCTCGTGGTCAAATCGCAGAATTTATCGTTCATCCCCCCACTCCTGCCTTCCTCTGTAAACCAGCAGGTAAAAATACCTCACGGCATGACACTCACAGGAAGACTCAAAACATCAGGGGCAAACTATAGTGCTGACATCAGACTTGCAGAAGGAGGAGGAAAGGTAAACGCTTCGTTGCGTTTTAACACAGAAAGCATGGCTTACAATGCACGGATAAATGCAAATAGCTTTTCCATTCAACACTTTTTGCCACATCTCGGTGCAAGTCCCTTCACTGGAGACATTAACATCAAAGGAGTCGGTACAGATTTCTTGTCAAACCACACTCATCTCCAGGCAGAAGCAAAGGTAATAAACTTCAGATATGGCGGCTATTCTCTCAATGGAATGCAAGGCAAGGCAAACATAAGGAACGGATGGGTTATAGCTGATTTATACGGACAAAATCCATTGTTCGACGGACATGTAGGCATGAATGCCCACATTAACAAAAGAATGATGAAGGGCACACTAACCCTTGACCTAAAGCGTATAGATCTGTACACCTTACGAATATACGATGAACCTTTGGTCATTTCAGGTTGTGCCCATCTGGATGTAGACACCGATTTTGGTGAAAGAAACAAGCTACAGGGATTTATCAGCGATTTGACTTTCACCAATATGAAAGGAGCATATCGCCCCGAAGATATGGTATTAGAGATTTTGACGCGGCGAGATACGACCCATGCTGTGGTAAGATGCGGAGACTTGAACCTCAGCTTCAACGGTAGTGGAGGTTACAAGCAACTGATGAAGCAAAGCGAGAAACTCATGGCCGAATTGCAAAAGCAACTGAAAGAAAAAAGTCTCAACCAAGAAAGACTCCGCGAAAGACTACCCGATGCCAAACTATACCTCGCTGCCGGAAGTGAAAACATACTAAGCCGTTTCATCAAACAAAAAGGATACCAATTTAAGAATGCCTTAATTGACCTTAACTCTTCTGCCGTCAGCGGGCTGAACGGCCAGATTAATATAGATGCACTTGTGGCGGACAGTTTGCAACTTGATACCATCAGGCTTTCCATGACTACACAAAAAGATGTCTTTTCATTTCACGGAAACATTCGTAACAACAAGAAGAATCCGCAATATGTGTTCAATGCACTGTTCTCTGGTTCTCTCTCAGATACTGGAGCAGACATTCAGACTAAATTGTATGATGCCAACAACAGACTGGGCATTGACATCGGACTTATTGCGACGATGGAACACGAAGGAATGAGAGTGCGCTTGAATGGTGAAAAAGCCATCTTAGGATACCAATACTTTCATATCAATGAAGATAACTACATCTTCATGGGGAACGACAAACGTATCTCAGCCAGATTAATGCTTAAAGCTGATGATGGCACGGGCGTACAGGTTTACACCAATGACGATAACACTGAAGCCCTGCAAGATCTCACAGTCAGCTTATATCACTTCAATTTAGGAAAACTTTCCAAAGCTCTTCCCTACCTGCCTAATATTAAAGGTACGATGAATGGTGACTACCATATCATACAAACACCACAAGAAGTATCTGTATCTTCGGCCATGAGTATTAGCGACATGAGTTATGAGAATGCCCCAATGGGCAACTTGAGTACCGAGTTTGTTTATATGCCCAAAGAAAACGGAGGGCATTATATAGATGGAATTCTCTATCAAAACGGAAAAGAGGTGGGAACACTTGTTGGAACATACAATTCTGCAAGACAAGGCATTGACGCAAAACTATCCATGCAACACATGCCTCTTGATTTGCTTAATGGTATGATTTCCGATCAAATCATAGGACTAAAAGGATATGCTGATGGCTCTGTAGACATCAAAGGTTCTCTGTCAAGACCCAATGTGGATGGTGAAATTCTTTTGGATTCAGCCTATCTCGTAAGCGTTCCCTATGGTGTACAGATGCGCTTTGATCAGGAACCAATTCGGATACTCAACAGCCACATCCTGTTTGAAGACTTCCGTATGTATGCATACAACAAGAGCGCACTTACAATCAATGGTTCCCTTAACTTCTCAAATCTTGACAACATGTTCATTGATGTCAGCATGAGAGCCAGAAACTTCCAGCTTATCAAAGCTAAAGAAAGTGCTAAAGCAGAAGCCTATGGAAGTACATTTGTCAATTTCTTTGCCATGCTTAGAGGTAGTATGGACAATATGAGAATGCGAGGAAAACTGGATGTTTTGGGCTCGACGGACATGACATATGTTTTGCGTGATTCGCCACTAACAACCGATAATCGCCTGGAAGGTCTTGTGTCGTTTGTCAATTTTCAGGACACACTCCAACCCAAAGTAACTCGTCCACCACTCAAGGGATTCGACATGGATCTTGCTATAAGCATTGACGAAGGGGCACATGTAAAATGTGACCTCAACAGCGATCATACTAATTATATTGATCTCATTGGTGGAGGTGAACTGCGAATGAAATCAAATGCTGCCGAAGATTTACGACTGACAGGAAGATATACCCTAAGCAATGGTGAGATGAAATATTCACTGCCCGTCATTCCTTTGAAGACATTCATTATCCAAGACGGAAGTTATCTTGAATTTACGGGGGAACCCATGAATCCCAAACTCAATATAACAGCAACAGAAAGGTCAAAAGCTGCGGTTTCAGAAGGAGAAGGAATCAGTAGAATGGTGGAATTTGAATGTGGTGTCGTCATCACCAAAACACTGGAAGATATGGGCTTGGAGTTTGTCATTGATGCTCCGGAAGACCTAACTATCAGTAGTGAACTTAATACCATGTCAAAAGAAGAGCGTGGGAAATTGGCTGTAACAATGCTAACGACCGGAATGTATATGGCAGAAGGAAACACCAGTAACTTCTCTATGAACAGTGCGTTGAGTTCTTTCCTTCAAGGAGAAATCAATCAGATTACCGGCTCTGCACTACGCACTCTTGACCTTAGTATTGGATTGGACAACACAACTGATGCTTCAGGAGCTACCCACACAGACTACTCTTTTAAATTTTCCAAACGATTTTGGAACAACCGTTTACGTATTGTAGTTGGAGGAAAGGTGTCGTCAGGGAACAACGATTATTATAATCAAAACGAGTCTTTTTTCGACAACGTAACTTTTGAATACCGTATGAGCCCGACATCTAATCAATACTTCAAACTGTTCTACGACCGCAACTCTTATGATTGGATTGAAGGCAATGTCGGACGATATGGAGCAGGATTTATTTGGAGACGCAAATTGAGACACTTCAAGGACATTTTCAAGTTAAAGAATAAATCGACTCCCAATTTGCCGACAAAACCAGAAAAGTCAAAGACGATTGTCAATGACACCATAGGGAAATAGAATGAAGAATAAAGAAAGTATGAGCTATATGAAAATAAGTTCCTCAATATACTGGCTTTATGCCGGAATATGCAGCCTGCTCGTGCTGATTGCTGCGTGCAACACAACGAACAAGATTCCCGATGACGACCAATTATATATAGGTATAGATAAGATAGACTACAGCAACTATCAAAAACACACTCATGTTTCCGTCACGAGAGAAGAAGTTGATGCTGCTTTGGCGTGTGCACCCAACGGAGCATTATTCGGCAGCTCGACTTATCGCACTCCTTTTCCCTATGCACTATGGATATATAATGCTTTCTCTGATTCCAAATCAAAAATGGGGCAATGGTTTGCCAAGACATTCGGAAAAGCACCGGTACTGATGAGCCATGTCAATCCAGAATTACGTGCTTCTGTGGCACAATCTGTGCTTCATGTGCACGGCTATTTCAGGGGAAAAGTAGATTATGAAATTGTCCCAAAGAAGAATCCGAAAAAAGCCAAAGTTGCTTACAAAGTAGACATGGGACAACTGTTTACCATCGACTCCATAGAATATCGCAACTTTCCTCCAGAAGCGGACAGTCTAATTTCTTCAACCCAGAACGAACGTCTGTTAAAAAAAGGAGAGCCTTTTGATGTAACGTCACTTGACGGAGAGCGAAAGCGTCTCAGCAGACTATTCCGAAACAATGGTTATTACTATTACCAGCCAGATTATGCCACTTATCTTGCCGACACAATCCAGGTTCCGGGAAAAGTTCAGGTGCGGATGCAGATGCTCGACAGCCTGCCTGCCTCTGCACAAAGGAAATGGTATATCGGCAAACTTGATATAAACTTAAGGCGTGAGATGATGGAGCAACTGCGTGACTCGACCAAGCGACGAAGATATACAGTTCATTACAATGGAAAGCGTTCTCCCATCCGTATGAGAGTCATCATGCGCGATGTCAAATTTCGTCCAGGTACTCTATACAGCTACGACGACTACATTACTTCTATGGACAAGATAGCGAGCAAGGGAATCTTCAGTCTAGTTGATTTCCAGTTTACGCCGAGAGACAGCACCGCCACCTGTGACACGCTCGATCTTGCCATCAACTGCGTATTTGACAAGCCATATGATTTCTATATTGAAGCAAATGCCACAGGAAAATCAAATGGTCTTGTAGGGCCAGAGCTTGTCATGGGTTTTACCAAACGCAATGCTTTCCGAGGTGGAGAGAAATTTGACTTCAACATACACGGATCTTACGAATGGCAAACAGGCCACGATATGGAAGGCAGCAGCACACAAATCAACTCTTACGAATACGGCGGAGATGCCTCGCTTGAATTTCCTCGACTTATAATGCCTTTTGTCAGCCAGCGCAAGAGATTCTATACCACCCCCTCTACAATGCTCAAAGGCTCACTCAACATTGTGAACCGTGCAAAATTCTTCCGCCGTCATATCATATCTGGCGAATGGACTTACAAGATACAGACTTCCGAGACATCTCGCCACCAGTTTAGTCCGCTCATTTTGGAATTCAATTATATGAATGCAAAGTCTGACCTGTTTACCGAGATATTGGAAGAAAGTCCTTATCTCAAGACAGCTATGATGGATCAATTCATCCCCAAACTGAGCTATACATATTCTTATAGCAGTCCGTCGAGCAAACGCAATCCCATTTACTGGGAAACAACTTTAAGTGAGTCAGCCAACATGCTGTCTTTGGCATACGCTGCTTTCGGAGAAAAGTGGAACGACAAGGGAAAGACCATGTTCAAGAATCCTTATGCCCAGTTTTTCAAAATAGAGACTGATTTGCGCAAGACATGGACACTGGGCAGCCACACACAGCTCGTGGGACATATCAATATGGGGCTTGCCTACGCATATGGCAACTCGGAGAGTGTGCCATACAGCGAACAGTTCTATGTTGGTGGAGCCAACAGCATACGTGCCTTCAACGTGAGGAGCATTGGACCTGGTGCCTATAAACTTGCTGACAAGAAGTATGCCTACATGGACAGGACAGGCGACCTCAAGTTTCTGGCTAATCTGGAGTTCCGCGCACGGCTATTCGACAATCTATACGGAGCAACTTTCCTTGATGCAGGCAATGTATGGATTATCCGCGAAGACAGCTACCGCACAGGCGGAAAATTTTTATGGAACAAGGCATTCCGACAATTAGCCGTAGGCACGGGTATCGGTCTCAGATACGACCTCGAATACTTTGTTCTGCGTTTAGATTGGGGCATCGGTCTGCATATTCCCTATGACACGGGCAAAAGTGGTTTTTATAACATTCCCAGTTTCAAAGACGGACAAAGTTTCCATCTTGCCATAGGATATCCTTTTTAACCCAATTCGGTCATTAGAGACCGTACTGATTATGTTCGTATGTCGAGCAGCTTGTCTGCCTCTTTTGCCAAAGGCGTAGCGGGCTACGCCGAGGAAAAACGGCAGAGAAGATGCCGGCAATCGAACGAAATCAGTCGGTAAGCATCATCTTCAGTGAGGAATGTAGTGTTGGCGGTCTAATGACCGATTTGAGTTTAATGACTGATTGAAAACAAAAAAGTCCCACGGCATCAACAGATACTGTGGGACTTGATACAAACCGCAAGAATGCGGAATGTTATGAATTCATCGTGAGGAGGAACTCTTCGTTGTCTTGCGAATGTACCATCCTGTCGTGAATCGTATTCATGGCCTCGATGGGATTCATGTCAGCAATATACTTGCGGAGTATCCACATACGATCGAGCGTAGTCTTGTCTTGCAGCAAATCGTCGCGACGAGTAGACGAAGAAACGAGGTTGACTGCGGGGAAAATGCGCTTGTTGGAGAGCGAACGGTCAAGCTGCAACTCCATATTGCCCGTTCCCTTGAATTCCTCGAAAATAACCTCATCCATCTTCGAACCGGTATCAATGAGCGCCGTCGCTATGATGGTGAGCGAACCGCTACCTTCTATGTTTCTTGCCGCACCGAAGAACCGCTTGGGCTTTTGCAGTGCATTGGCGTCAACACCACCCGTCAATACCTTTCCACTGGCAGGACTCACAGTGTTATATGCCCTTGCCAAACGTGTAATGGAGTCAAGGAATATAACCACGTCGTGTCCACATTCCACCATACGCTTAGCCTTTTCAAGCACGATACCTGCAATCTTCACATGTCGTTCGGCTGGTTCGTCGAAAGTAGAGGCGATAACTTCCGCATTAACCGTGCGAGCCATGTCGGTAACCTCTTCGGGACGCTCGTCTATGAGCAACATCATCAGGTAGGCTTCAGGATGGTTGGCCGCAATGGCATTGGCTATATCTTTCATCAAAATGGTTTTACCCGTCTTTGGCTGTGCCACGATGAGAGCACGCTGTCCTTTTCCTATCGGCGAGAAAAGGTCTACAATCCGAGTGGAAAGATTGGTGGCAGAACGATTGCCGCAAAGCATGAATTTCTCGTCTGGGAAAAGTGGTGTGAGATGCTCAAAGGGAATACGGTCACGCACGTCTTCAGGTTTCCGTCCATTAATCTTATCTATGCTCGTCAAGGGGAAATACCGTTCACCACCCTGAGGAGGACGCACACGGCAGGAAACGACATCTCCAGTCTTCAAAGCATATCGCTTGATTTGAGCACCAGGCACATAGATGTCGTCAGGAGAAGACAAATAGTTGTAATCGCTTGAACGGAGAAAACCATATCCGTCAGGCATTATTTCAAGTACGCCGTTGGCTGCTATTAAATCGTCAAAATCATAGTATGACTCTGTTTGCGGCATGTTATTCTGCATGGGCATGTACTGAGGCAACTCAGAAGATGACATCATTGGAGCAATGGGATTATCAAACATATCATAGTTGGGCATTGCTCCCTGATCTTCAATCGGGAGGTCTTCTACAATAAGAAAATCCGTACCGTCACCAGGGTCTCCCTCCCAAACGGTATTGTCGGCCATGTCGCCGGCAATGCTTCCGGTTTCCTCTTTCCTGGCATTTACCTTTGAACGAAGCCTCTCGATAAGGTCTCCCGAATCTTCTTGTCCATCTGCTGGTTGGAAATCCGCTTCAGGAACTATAAATGAACTGTCTTCTTCTGTCAAGTCTTTACCACCGTCCACAGCTATTTCATCAAACGAATTGTCCGAAAC
Organism: Prevotella sp.; assembly: GCA_034183335.1. Lineage (GTDB taxonomy): Bacteria > Bacteroidota > Bacteroidia > Bacteroidales > Bacteroidaceae > Prevotella. The sequence goes on along the minus strand of JAXFLJ010000044.1, from coordinate 69,362 downwards.
TTGTATTTCTTCCTGTGGCAAGGGTTCTTCGATACTTTCCTGTTCAGCAATCTTGCCTTTCCCTCTTGTTGTTTTCTTTTCAGTTGATTTCTTGGGTGTTTCTTCCATTTCCGTTACATCTGGATTTGGCATATCAGTATTTTCTGTTATCTCCTGTTTATGCTCCAGAGCCTCTTTGAATAATGGAAGAGTTTCGTTCTGGGCAGCTTTTCCCTTTTTTGTTTCAAGATTCTCTCCTTCTTTACCATTGACACTATATACATGGTCAGTATTATTCTTTACAATCCGTGTTCTCTTTCTCTTGGTGCTCAAAGGACTCTTGGCAGCCTCAACAACCGCTTGTTTTTCAAGAATCTCATACACGAGAGTTTCTTTGGAATCACTGTCAGAATAGTCCGCACCCAATTCTTTGGCTATATCCATAAGTTCGGATATATCTTTCGATAATAAATCGTCTTTATAATACATGATTATATGAAATTTCTTTGATATAAAACAGTTTCAAGAGATAGAAACTGTATCTTTGAATTGCCTGCAAAGGTAATGTATTTTTGGCAGAAACAAATTAAATTACACGGAAATCGTAACAGTTTAACGGATATTAACCGACAAACAAACAGAAAAGCCGAGCGAAAATATGCCACGTTATAAATTACTTTTGCCCTAAATTAGCAAAGCGATAAAGATGTCATAGAATATTGTTACCGAACTGACAGTAGGCACAAAATCGTAAGCGATGAAATAAACGACAGAAAGTCTGCACTCTGCTGATGAAAAACAAATTTACTACCAGCCATTGGTACTTCGAATACCAACATCTGGTACGGTGCATACCAATAGTTGGTATTCACGCTACCAGTCAATGGTACGACTATAGGCTATGAGAAAAACATTTGTAGAAAAATGTATGCCGTGCTACAACTTATCATCAAGCATGCTGAACTAAAGCATTATGCAGACTTAAAAGCGCAAACTTTACTCACACTATTTTCATCAAGAGAGACTTAAATACCAAATAAAATATTACCTTTGTAGCCCATAAGAAACACAATTATAAGAATGAACGAATTTGAACTGATAGCCAAAACATTCATGGGATTGGAACCTGTTTTGGCACAAGAACTCACAGAATTGGGAGCCAACGATGTGCAAATAGGCCGCAGAATGGTCTCTTTCAGAGGTGATAAAGAACTTATGTATCGTGCAAACTTCCAGCTTCACACGGCAATACGTATTTTGAAACCTATCAAACATTTCAAAGCAGACTCGGCAGATGAAGTGTATGAGAACACAAAGAAAATAGACTGGAGCCAATATCTTGACAACGGAAAGACTTTCTCAGTAGATGCCGTTGTTTTTTCAGAAGAATTTCGTCATTCAAAATTTGTTTCCTACAAAGTAAAAGATGCCATTGTAGACCAATTCAGAGAAAAAACCGGAACACGTCCCAATATTTCCGTAACCAATCCGGATATACGCCTGAATATGCATATTGCAGAAAATCAATGTACTTTATCGCTTGATTCAAGTGGTGAATCACTGCATCGTCGCGGCTATCGGCAAGAGAATGTCGAAGCTCCACTCAACGAAGTTTTAGCTGCAGGCATGATCTTAATGTCAGGATGGAGGGGAGAAACAGACTTTATTGACCCCATGTGTGGTTCGGGCACATTGCTGATAGAAGCTGCCCTTATCGCAAAGAATATGGCACCAGGACTATTCCGTAAAGAATTTGCATTTGAGAAATGGCCCGACTTTGATAAAGACCTCTTTGACTATATTTATAATGACGACTCGGAAGAAAAAGAATTTTCGCACCATATTTATGGTTATGACATTGACATGGCTTCCGTTGCAAAAGCAAGATTGAATGTTAAGGCGGCCGGGCTAACCCAAGAGATTACTATCAAGCAAGCTGATTTCAAAGATTTCACACAGCCAAAAGAGAAAAGCATACTCATCATGAATCCTCCGTATGGTGAAAGGATTTCTACTCCAGATATACTGGCAACTTATCGTCTAATCGGTGAACGTCTGAAACATCAGTTTGTAAACAATGATGCATGGATATTGAGTTATCGTGAAGAATGCTTCGAACAGATAGGACTCAAACCCTCCATCAAGATTCCGTTGTTCAACGGTTCGTTGGAATGCGAGTTCCGGAAATACCAATTGTTTGATGGGAAGATGAAGGTGTTCAGACATGAAGGCGGACAGGTTAAAAACGATGAAGAAAAGAAAGCTATGGCAGAACAGCATCGTTTTAAGAAAAACAGGGAATTCAAAAAGCGTATTGAGGAAAACGAGGAAAACGAAAATGGTGACATCCGGACGTTCAAGTTTCATTCTCGCCCTATAACTATTCAAAAAGGAAGAGAACGCAAAGAGGACACACCAACAAAATACGGGAAAGAAAGAAAACCCAAATTTGGAAAGGAAAACCCAAAAGACAAACGATTCAAAGGAAATAATTTTGGAAACAAAAACAGAAGATACAACCATGAAGATTAAACTTGTAATAATTTTATCAATTATGGCTGCAACGGCCTTTGCACAAGGTAAACAATTCACATTGGAAGACCTAAACTTTGGCGGATACAACTACAGGAACATGTCGCCTAAGAACCAGTATTATGAATGGTGGGGGGATATACTGGTAAGAAATGACATGGAAGCATGTTACATCGTGGATAAAAAGACAGGAACAGAAACTAAATTGCTTAACCTTGATGAAATAAACAAATGGCTTGATGGCGAGAATACGGGCAGGAAAGCATTTCATCTTTATAGTGTAATATTCCCTTATCCCAATAAACCCATAGTCCGAATATATACAAACAAAGGCGGTTTCCTAATAGATTGGGAAGCGAAAAAAGTTATAGATGGAGCCAGGGAAAAGGAATTCGGGAAAGAACTGGAATGGTGTGCTGCTTCAAAAGCAACAGCTTGGCTTAAGGATAATAATCTATATGTAGAAACAGACGGTAATATACACCAACTGACACAAGACGGAAGTCGCGAAATTGTATATGGGCAAAGTGTACACCGTGACGAATTTGGCATACACAAAGGAACTTTCTGGAGTCCCAATGGCATGAAACTGGCTTTTTACCGCATGGATCAAAGCATGGTAGCAGACTATCCACAAGTAAACCTTGATACAAGAATCGCAACACTGGAACCAGACAAATATCCCATGGCCGGAGAAGAAAGCCATCAAGTAACTGTTGGTATTTACGACCTTCTCACAAAGAAAACGATATATCTACAAGCGGGCAATCCTAAAAATCGTTACTTTACGAATATCTCGTGGAGTCCTGATTCCAAAACGATATATATGTTTGAGCTCAACAGAGAGCAGAATGATTGCAAGCTGGTGAGTTATGATGCCACAACAGGAGAAAAGAAAGCGGAGTTGTATCGTGAACAGCATGAAAAATATGTGGAGCCACAAAATCCAATTGTCTTTCTCCCATGGGATGCCGATAAGTTTATTATGCAAAGTCAAAAAGACGGATTCAATCATCTTTACCTCTATAATATAAAAGGAGAACAACTGAAACAAATCACAAGCGGTAATTGGGTAGTCATTGACTTCTTAGGATTTAACCAAAAGGACAAAACCGTTTTAATCCATTCCAATGAACTATCTCCTATTCAGAAAAATTTATTTTCTGTAAATATCAATACCGGCAAACGAACCTTGCTCGACAACGGACGCGGATACCATGAAGCAACACCCTCCCATTCCGGGCTTTGGTCTTTCGATAGATTCAGCGAACCAGATATTCCCCGAAAGATAACGGTTACCAATAACAGCAAGAACCAATCCAAAGAGCTGTTTGTATCAGATAATCCATGGGTTGGTTATAATGTCCCGGAGTATTCTTGCGGCACAATCAAAGCTGCCGACGGTGTTACAGATCTTTATTATAGAATGGTTAAACCCGTAGACTTTGACCCCCAAAAGAAATATCCGACAGTAATATATGTATATGGTGGACCACATGCTCATAACGTAGACGCCCGATGGAACTATGGAAGTAGAGGCTGGGAAACATATATGGCACAAAAGGGATACCTGCTTTTTATCCTCGACAATCGTGGAAGTGAGCATAGAGGAAGAGAATTTGAACAGTCAACATTCCGCCAACTTGGACAAGTTGAGATGCAAGATCAAATGAAGGGAGTTGAGTTCCTGAAGTCATTGCCTTATGTCGATGCAGAAAGAATGGGAGTACATGGATGGAGTTTCGGCGGTTTTATGACCATTTCATTGATGACCAACTATCCGGAAGTATTTAAAGTTGGTGTTGCAGGCGGGCCTGTCATTGACTGGAAATGGTACGAGGTGATGTATGGAGAGCGATACATGGACACCCCACAAAATAATCCGGAAGGCTATGAGAAGACCTCTCTTATAGCAAAAGCCAAAGAACTAAAAGGCAAATTGCAAATCATTCAGGGTATGAATGACCCGACTGTAGTGCCCCAACACTGCCTTAAGTTCATACATGAGTGCAATCTTGTGGGAACACAACCTGATTTCTATGTCTATCCGGGTGAAGGGCACAACATGCGAGGACATCAAAGCACTCATCTACACGAGCGGATCACTCAATATTTTGAAGATTATTTGAAGTAAACATCATGAAAATATTATTATTGGGAAGCGGAGGACGTGAACATTCATTAGCATGGAAAATTGCCCAAAGCACCAAAACAGAGAAACTTTTTATTGCCCCGGGCAATGCCGGAACGGCCAACATCGGCGAAAATGTATCCATCCAAGTAGATGATTTCCTTTCATTAAAAACATTTGCATTGGAACAACACATTGACATGATTGTCGTTGGTCCTGAAGATCCTTTGGTGAAAGGTATCTACGATGAATTCAAAAATGATGAAAAAACAAAACACATAGCCATTATCGGTCCCTCAAAAGCAGGGGCAGTGTTGGAAGGAAGCAAGGATTTCGCAAAAGCCTTTATGCTGAGACATAACATTCCTACAGCTCGCTACCGCACTTTTAATGCATCTGAAATTAAAGAGGCATTTGCCTTTCTCGAAACATTAAAGGCACCTTACGTCCTCAAGGCAGACGGACTTTGTGCCGGAAAGGGTGTTCTTATTCTCCAAACACTTGAAGAAGCCAAACAAGAACTGAAAGGAATGCTGGACGGAATGTTTAGCAATGCTTCTGCCAAGGTAGTCATAGAAGAGTTTCTTTCGGGTATAGAATGTTCTGTTTTCGTACTGACTGATGGAAAGAACTATAAAATTCTTCCTGAAGCAAAAGACTATAAACGGATTGGTGAGCACGACACCGGACTGAATACAGGAGGAATGGGAAGCATCAGTCCAGTGCCTTTTGCTACAGAAGAATGGATGAAAAAGGTGGAAGAACGCATCATCCGACCAACCATACAAGGATTGGCAGCCGAAAAAATAGATTACAAAGGGTTTATTTTCTTCGGTCTAATCAATGTGGAGGGTGAACCCATGGTAATTGAATACAACTGCCGAATGGGCGATCCAGAGACAGAAAGTGTCATGCTGCGCATCAAGAGCGACATTGTTGACTTGTTTGAAGGTGTTGCAGAGGGTAATTTGAACCAGCGGCCGATTATCTTTGACGAAAGAACTGCCGTATGCGTAATGCTTGTAAGCGGTGGCTATCCACAATCATATCAAAAAGGATATATCATTAACGGCCTCGACCAAGTAAGAGACTCCATTGTCTTTCACAGTGGGACGGCTTTTTCTGAGGGAAAAATTGTAACGGCTGGAGGAAGAGTTCTTGCAGTAAGCAGTTATGGAAAAGATAAGGAAGAGGCTTTACGTAAAAGTTTTGAAGAAGCAAACAAAATACAGTTTACCGATAAGTATTTCCGAAGTGACATAGGGCAAGACTTATAAGGAACACAGGAGCATCTGTTTTCTTTCATCGGAGAAAGAACAATTAGAATGCTTCTTAAGGGTAGAAGATATGTTCGAGAATTAACAAGAAGAAAAACCAAACAGGAATATGGCTGCCAAAAGATTTCAAAACATTATTGCCGAAAACAGGTTGTTGCTGCCCTTTACATCAGTAATTACCCTCCTCGTTTTCTTTCTTTCCGGCTCAATTGAAAGACAATCATGGTTGCCATTATCATTCCTTGCCCTTTCCACCTATCTGATATCTGAACTTAATAACATCCATTCTTTGATTCGCGTCTATAGCCGAATGGTGTCTTCATCGTTCCTTATGCTTTCTTCTGCCGCATGTTTTCTATTTTCCGACTTTCGTCCCGGACTTATTCAACTATGCCTGATAGCCTTTTACATGGCTTTATTCCAATGTTATCAAGTTCGTCATGCCTCCAAGAGAGTTTACTTCGGTTTCTTATGTATCGGCATAGTCTCCACGATATTCGTACAAATTCTTTACTTCGTTCCGTTTTTCTGGTTGATAATGACTTTCAACCTGCGCACTTTTTACGCTAAAAGCTTCTTTGCTTCATTACTCGGACTTATCACCCCATATTGGTTTGGCAGCATTTACTTATTTACAACAGGTGAAATAGGAATGCTCTTGAACCATTTTGAAGGAATAGCAACCTTTATGTTGCCCTTCAATATCATGTCGCTCAGTCTGCCCCAACTGTTGACACTGGCTTATGTCTTTGTACTGGCATTTATCGGCACTATCCACTTTATCCGTAAGAAATATCAGGACAAAATACGTATCCGCATGCTTTATCGCACTTTCATTACGATAAATATTTTGACTTTTGCATTTCTCATCGTCCAGCCCCAGCATTATTCACTCTTGCTTCCGATGTTGATTGTCAACACAAGTCCACTTATCGCCCATTTCATCACTCTCACCCGCACCCGACAGACTAATATAGTTTCCCTTCTCATTTTCCTCCTAAATTTCATTCTGATTGGTTATAATCTATGGATTCTCTCATAGACTTCCTCATTGCCTATGGTTATCCAGGCATGTTCGTCTCGGCATTCATTGCAGGCAGCATCTTCCCTTTGAGCAGCGAAGCGGTTCTGGTTGCTCTTCTTGCCGCAGGTCTTCAGCCGTGGCCACTTCTGTTGGTAGCCTCTACAGGTAACTGGGCAGGCAGCATGCTCAATTATGGTGTCGGAAGGATGGGCAAGATTGATTGGATAGAAAAATACCTGCATGTCGACAAAAAATCACTTGACAAAGCCCGGCGTTTCATGGGAGGTCATGGGGCATGGATGGGATTTTTTTCTTTCCTTCCGTTTATTGGCGAAGCCATTTCGGTTGTATTGGGACTGATGCGTGCCAATATACTTATTACATGTGTCAGCACAGCTATTGGAAAAGCACTACGATACCTTGCCTTGATGTATGGGGCGAGTCTGTTTCTTTAGACGGAATCAAGTGCATATACATCAAAACATTTGTATACCATTTAACCCAATTCGGTCATTAGAGACCAAACTGATTTTGTTCGGATGTCAGACAATCTGCCGACAAACGGACGAAAGCGGTCGGTAAGCAATATCTCCAGCGAGGAATGCAACCTTGGTGGTCTAATGACCGATTTGGGTTGAAGTATCCTTTGTAAAGAGGTGACCTCTTTACGATCAAAAGGTCACCTCCTTACAATCAAAAGGTCACCTTTTTAGCATCAAAAGATGACCTTTTTAAGACAGAATACTAAATCACTATATTATAGATAGTTACAAAAATATTCACAAGCAATCTCGGACTAATGTTTAATCCCAATTCGGGCATTAGAGACCAAACTGATTTTGTTCGGATGTCAAGCAGATTGTCAGTAGCAAAGACAGAATGAACAGTATGAATATGGTTTACTGAAGTAATCCAACAAAGTTTTATCAATCAAAAGTCTTCCTATGGGCGACCAATTGAATGATACTCAAAACCATGTTCTCGAAGTTCTTCCATATCGTAAATATTGCGTCCGTCAATAACGAGTGAACGTCGCATGCTCTTGGCTACCACACCCCAAGACGGGAGACGAAACTCCTTCCATTCTGTGATAAGAAGAAGCGCATCCGATTCGTAAACGGCGTCGTACATGTCACGGCAATAAACAACCCTGTCTCCCATTATCCGGCGACATTCGTCCATTGCCACAGGGTCATAAACCCTCAAGACACAACCTGCATCCAACAGGCGTCTTATCATGACAAGTGATGTAGACTCACGCATGTCATCCGTTTCGGGCTTGAACGATAATCCCCAAAGAGCGATGGTTTTGCCCACAAGCGACTGTTCGGCAAATGCCTTTTGAAGCTTGTCAAACAAAATACTTTTCTGCCTTTCATTCACCTGTTCCACAGCCTTGAGAACCGACATGGAATATCCGTGTTCATCAGCTGTCTTGATAAGTGCCTTGACATCTTTGGGGAAACACGAGCCTCCATAGCCGCATCCGGCATAGAGAAACTTGCGGCCAATTCGCGTATCGCTTCCTATACCAGCACGAACCATATTTACATCTGCCCCAACCAATTCGCAGAGGTTAGCAATGTCATTCATGAAAGAAATGCGGGTGGCAAGCATTGAATTGGCAGCATACTTTGTCATCTCTGCACTTAGAATATCCATGAAGATAACCCTGAAATTATTTAACAAGAAAGGTTTGTACAATTTTGTCAGCATTTTGCGGGCACGCTCACTTTCAACACCAACCACAACCCTGTCTGGACTCATGAAATCCTTGATGGCATTGCCCTCTTTAAGGAATTCAGGATTGCTTGCAACATCAAAAGCAATGTCCACTCCTCGCACTTCCAATTCATGCTGGATAGTCGCACGTATTTTACTTGCCGTACCTACAGGAACCGTGCTTTTTGTTACGACAACCATATAATGGTCAAGATGTTTTCCTATTGTTTCCGCAACCTGCAATACATATTGAAGGTCTGCAGAACCATCTTCATCCGGGGGAGTGCCTACGGCGATAAAAATCATCTGCTGCTCAGATATCACTTCTCCCAAAGAAGTAGAGAAACGAAGTCTTCCTGCTTGTATATTCTTCAAGACAAGTTCGTCAAGTCCTGGTTCATAAATTGGTATCTCACCTTTTCTCAGACGGTCAATTTTTTGCTCGTCAATATCAACACAGGTTACATTCACTCCTGTGTCGGCAAAACAAGCACCCGAAACCAATCCGACATATCCCGTTCCAATTATTGCAATCTCCATAATACCATGAGATTAAAAGTATGAAGCATTTTTGAAATCGTAGCCCTTCATATCCTTCTCGCTGGCCTTTACCTCCATATTTTCAATTGGCCAAGGTATTGACAAATCAGTATCATTCCAACGAATAGAAACTTCATGCTGTGGAGCATATATGTTATCCACTTTATAAGAGAAAATGGCTTCTTCACTCATAACAAGAAAACCATGTGCAAATCCTCTTGGGATATAGAATTGTCGTTTATTGGCATCGCTTAGTTCAACCATCATATATTTGCCAAAAGTAGGCGAGTCTTTCCGCAAGTCAACTGCAACATCAAGTACCTTGCCTTTGATAACGCGAACCAGTTTGGCCTGTGAAGCATCCCCCTTTTGATAGTGAAGCCCACGTAAAACCCCATAACCGGACTTAGACTCGTTTTCCTGTATAAAATCCACCTTGCCAATATGCTTTTCAAACTCTTCCTGTTTGAATGATTCCATGAAATACCCCCTGTCATCTTCAAACACTTTCGGCTCAATAATATATACGCCCTCTATTTCTGTCTTATGAAAAATCATGATACAATTTACGTTAACTTAAGGTACAAAAGTAATCATTATAGTTGATACCAACAAACCATCACACCTTGTTTTTTCAGAATAGTTTACTTTTACACTATTTTCAAGAAAAGGACTTGCTGAATTAAAGAAAAAGACTTACTTTTGCAAACATGAACGGATTGGCGAGACATATAGAAATTTTGCTACTCAACAATGACTGTGTGGTTGTTCCACGCCTTGGCGGCTTTGTTGCCCATTATACAACAGCCAGATATGACGAGAGCGACAACATCTACATACCGCCCATCAGAGCCGTAGGTTTCAATCCGCAACTCGCCGTGAACGATTCACTGTTGGCACAGGCTTATGTAGAAACTTATGACATGAGCTATCCACAGGCAATCGAGAAACTTGAGGAAGATGTGGAAAAAATGAAGGCTGAACTGAATAATTCCGGAGAATATGAACTACATGGTATCGGTCGTCTATACATCAATCAGCATGGAAAAATAGAGTTCTCTCCTTGCAATGCCGGCCTTCTCTCACCAGAGTTGTATGGTTTAGACTCCATCGAAGCCATACACTTACGAAACAAAACAAAAAAATCGGACGAAAGAAAGACGACTTCGGCAGAAATACACTTGCTTCCTCCGAGAGACAATACGAACATAAAAGAACTGTATTTACGTCGTACCATTGCTGTGGCTGTTTCTATTCTGGCCGTACTTATACTCACGTTTCCGGGTAATGGCAACCTGAAAAAACATGAAATTCAATCAGGGGTGATACAAAACATCCTACCCAAGAACATCACCATAGGCAAACCTGATATTACCCGCGTCAAGAAGCATGCAAAAGAAGTAAAAGAAATAAAGCAAAAGGATGAAAAAACGACAGCCTACTCTCCTGTCAGTCTATCCTATTGCATTGTATTGGCCAGTGACGTAAAACAGAAAAACGCCGAACTTTTTATTCAAGAGATGCACAAAAAAGGGTATAGCGAAACCAGACTCTTGAAAAAGAAGTCAACACTCAGAGTAGTTTATGGATCCTACAAAACCCATGAAGACGCTTATAAGATGCTCAACAAACTACGTTCTGAGCCTCTCTTTGAACAGGCTTGGGTCATGAAAAACAAATAGCACTCACCATTTATTGTATTCTTATCGATGAAACGTGTACGCTGTCCGAAATGTGATCAATTCATAACCTTCGACGAGACAAGATATGAGAATGGACAATCCCTCATTTTTGAATGTCCGTCATGCTGCAAACAATTCGGCATCAAAATAGGTATTTCCAAATTAAGAAATACACAGAAAGAGGATAATGAGGGAGAACATGAAACCAAAAGCGGTGTCGGCTCTATCATTGTCATTGAAAACGTATTTCATTTCAAACAAGTTATTCCCCTGAAGTTAGGTGAAAACGTGATAGGAAGATACATGAAAGGCAGCAAGACAAACACCCCTATCGAAACCGTTGACCCAAGTATTGACATGACACATTGCATCATCCATGTGAAACGAGATAAAAAAGGAAAACTACAATATATACTAAGAGACGGGCCCAGCAATACAGGTACTTTTGTTGACAATGAAATTCTGAAAGATAAAGAACGGCGCATCATTCAAGATGGAACACTCTTTACAATCGGAGCGACAAGCATCATTTTGCACGGAAAAGAAGAAAGTGAATAACAGCCTCGCCCTTTTCTTCAAGCCAATTCATCCTAATAAATCACACAGACATAAGAGATGCTCTTCTGGCATCTCAAAACAATAAATATGAAACAAGCATTCAGGAAAGCCAAGACATGGCTAAGCAGCCTGTCATTCCGAACGGGCGTCATAGTCTTGCTTCTCTGCATTCCTTTTTATCTCCTTTCATTTGCCCAAATGCTCCTTCCCATTCCGACTCTTCACAAAAGTATCTTATGGTTTGTCATGTTCGGTTTGGCCAAGTGTTTCCAATACGGGGGGCTTGCCATTCTTGGCACAACCGGACTGAAACGCCTAAAGGATTATTTCGGAAAAAGAAAGGACAACCGTTAGAAATAATCCTATTCCATTACTATGGGCACAGCAATCCGTCATACATAGCCGTCTATCTTTTCCCCCGCAATTTGCAGTTCTTCAGCTTATCATTCAAATTTTTCATTAAACGCAACATCATTGTCCGGAAATGAAACTTATAATTGTTCCTTGTTTCAAGAACCTTACAGAAGTATCCTTTCGCATGTTGCAAGAAGCTATATTGTTTTTCATGAGCAAGCTATATTGTAATGAGCAAAAAACAATATACTATTCGACCAAAAGCAATATTACTTTCTCAGGCAAAGTTTATACCCTACATTAGATCGAGATAGACAATCGTCTAAAAAGTTGCGGAAGGAAACTCGGAGTAAAAACGGTGGGGAGGATGCCGACAAATGAACGAAAACTGTCGGGGAAGCACCACCATCAGCAAGGAAAAGGAAACATTAGCGGTCAATGACCGATTAGGGTTAAATATCCTTTCTGTCATTAACACTTCTGATTTTCATCAACAAGAAGTTAACCAATATTCCCCCAAATGCTTGAAGAATTTTCGACCAACCTTGACCGTGGCCGAAAATAATGCCAAAAATCGAAGTTGTAACTCATTGATAATCAACACCCGTTTTTCAGAATGTCGAAAAATGGGGGCAAAAAAGGCAAAAAACGGCCTGCAATTGATGAACATTTACCTTGCAAACGTTCATTAATTGCCTTCCAATTGATGAACGTTTGCCTCTCAATTGATGTTCACTTGCAAAAATGAGGGCGAAAAACGGGCTTTATACCCCTCGAAAGCCGTTTTTCCTTTTCTGTTTCGTCAATTTTTCCCGACCGTTTTTCCCACCTTGGTTAACAGCCAAATTGTTAACCGGCACAGTTTTTGCATATCGGAAAAATCCTGTCTTTAATAGCTATTCTCATCCTTCCACCCTTTCCGCTCACCTTCGATTGATGTATAATATTACTCAGAAACAATACAATGAATGGGTAAATGCAATATACCATCATACTATGGCAATTGTTTTACATGGTATCCGACAATAATACTCCTCGTTACATCTACTACATCTTGAAATAAAGGGAATGAACCTAACGGAACATCCCCTTTATTATATATATTATTACTGTGTCAAAACATAATATGGCTACATTCGAAAGCCCTTTGTTTCTCACAATAAATCATATTTGCATCATGTCGCCCATCAGCTTACCTTTTCCAGGCGTTTCATCATTGTAAACATGAACAGGGCGGAAAGCAGACACAGAACGAGGAACACACCCCATACAATCCACAACGGAATATCACCCCACAAAAGACCGCCAACCATTACAAGCAGGTTACCTAAAGCTGTGGCAACAAACCATCCACCCATCATCATACCTTTATACTTGGGAGGAGCAACCTTACTTACAAACGAAATACCCATCGGGCTAAGCAACAACTCGCCAAAAGTAAGAATAAGATAAACGCCTATCAGCCAGTTTGCAGAAACAAGTGTTCCTTCTCCACCTGCCTTCACCGCTTCAGCTTGTGCATTGGGAGTAAGCAACTCTCTCGACGCATACATCATAACCAAGAATGCAACAGCAGCAACAAGCATACCATAAGCAATCTTACGTGGTGCGGAAGGTTCTTTGCCTTTGCTTGCCAACCATCCGAAAATAGCCATGCTCACAGGCGTAAGGGCAACCACATAGAAAGGATTAAACTGCTGGAAAATAGGTGCACTCAAGTCAATGCTGCCAGAAACACGTGTGTACTTCCAGTAAAGAATTGCAACAACACCCAAAATTACGATTCCGGCAATGGTCTTTCCTTTAGAGCTCTTACTTTGGAACAAAGCAAATAAAGCATAAACACCCACGATAATCAAGAACAAGTTGATAACATCGAAAGCCATGCTTTGTACACCTTCTGCACTCTTTTGCGTAAATTCATCAGCAAAATACGTGAGGCTCAGTCCGTTTTGATGGAAAGCCATCCAGAAGAAAATTACCACAGCAAAAACAAGGCAAAGCGCAACTACACGTGCCTTGGTATCTTCAGGTGTAAGTTCTTCTGTCGGAGCGGCAGCAACATCTTTCTTGCGTTCGCCACCCTCAACATGTTTGAAAGTAGAACGGAAACCGTAATAAATTGCCATAGATAATATCAACGAAAGACAGGCTACTGCAAAAGAGAAATGATAAGCATCGTTCTCAGAGAAGCCCAAGCTCATCTCCGCCCATTTCTTTATTTCCACAGCAGCAGTAGGAGCAAACAAAGCACCAATATTAATAGCCATGTAGAAAATTGAGAAAGCAGAGTCACGCTTATTGGCATATTTCGGGTCATCATAAAGATTACCCACCATAACTTGAAGATTTCCCTTGAACAGACCTGTTCCCAAACTGATGAATATCAAAGCGGCAATCATTGCAATAAATGCAACAGAGCCACTACCCAACGGAATGGACAGGAACAAGTAACCGACAAACATAACAATGATACCAATTGTAACCATTCGTCCAAAGCCAAACTTGTCTGCCATCACACCACCAATCAGCGGGAGGAAATAAACCAAGCCCAAAAACGAACTGTAAATAACACCTGCCGTACCCGGGTCAAGCCCGAAGTTGGCCCTTAAAAACAATGCAAACACAGCTATCATCGTATAATAGCCGAATCGCTCACCAGTATTAGCCAAAGCCAATGCGAATAAACCTTTAGGTTGTCCTTCAAACATAAAATTTAATTTTTAATATTAATAATTACTGTTATTCTTATTAGTCTTACTTCTACGCAAATCAAACAGATATGAAATCTTAACGATGATGTTGCCAAAATTAGATTTTCCGAAATAATCTTTTTTTGAATCTCCAAAAATATTTCCCAAACCATAATAGTAACGAGCTTCTATTTGAAATCGTCCTATCTTAGTCTTTCCATATTCCATTCCAATTCCTGCTGCAATACCATAATCAAATTTGTTGGCTATCGACATCGTATCTTGCGCTACCGTATTGTTTGAACGGTCGCTTTCATTTCGAGTTGCTATATCAAAATTGGTCTCCGTCTTCTCATGAAGATATAAACCAAATTGTGGACCAGCCCTAAAGAAAAACTGGAAGCCATCGTTTTCTTTTCCCCATGCTAAATGTGCAAAAACCGGAAGTTGTAGATATCCGATAGTTCTACTATATTCCTCTAGCAGATTTGTCACCGAATTAATAACAGGTTGGTCTGTGTTGGTAAGTATATTTTCTTTCCATCCAATACTTGCGTAATTCAATTCTGCAACAACGGAACAATAAGTATTGAAATATTTCTCACAAACATATTTCAATGAAAGTCCTCCGGTGAATCCGTGGTGCATACTTTGTGGAACGCGTGGACTAAATCCGACATTGCTCAACACATAACCTGCATTTACACCGATACTCAAATCGTTGCGGTAAGTGCCAATTTGTGCTTGCGTCCCGACACTTACGAGGAACAAAAAAATAATCAACTGATAACGCATTACTTAATAGGAGATTGCCTCGATTGTCTTATCATTTTTGTAATGCACAAGCATAAAAGTAGAATTCTTTCTCCCCTTCCCTTCTTTCTTAAACAACAATGGGGATTGAACAGGCCTGTATACCATTTCTCCTTTCCCTCCGTGAAAGGCTTTACCAAATTTGCTAAATCCGCCTATGAAGAAACATCCATGGTCAAATCCTGTCAAGGCGAAATGTGGCAAAGCCACAATCATTTCTTCATTAAACCATTTTCGATAATTACTCTCCACCCATCTGGTATCCACAGACACAGGATTATAAAAGAAATTAGTCGGTATATAGGCATCATATTTACAGAAAAGTTCTTGGTAAACATGATTGTACATCAGCCATTCTTTGTACCCTAACATTGAAACAGGAACGTAGTTCCCTTTTGCAAACATAGTATTGAGTTTGGCAAAAGTAGCGTTTAACTCAGGCGAACGAGCCGTATTGAGAACTATAACATTTCTTTGTGTCAAACTGAATGCTTTTGCAAAGTCTGCGTCCGATGTTTTAAGATTGGTCAGACTGTAATTGATTTTCCTGTCGGCAAACGCCTTCCGAAGTTCAGCAGTAAATTTGCCCTTGTCACTTGTTGCATCATTACAGTCTACAAGTACAGGATGATATCCCGCAAATCTGTCAAAAAATCTCTTAATTGTCAGTTCTCCCATTTCTTCGTCCGACTGATATACCTGGAAAACCTGTTCGTAATCCCTTGCAGGCTCTCCTGAAATAGAGAAAGGAATAACCAGTTTAATATGATTTTTTTTACAAAAGTCTGCCAGAGGTTTAACCATGCTTGTATAGAGTGGTCCAAAAATAATGTCACATCTTTCAGCATTTTTCTCCTTCAATACTTGATAAATATTTGCGTCAAGAGAAACATCCCATGCATACAAATCCACCGAGATATTGTCAACTTTCAATCGTTCGCAAGCCATAAGCAGACCGCGATAATACTCTACCATTCGTTTTCCGTCGCCATTAGTATTATGCAAAGGAAGCATAACTCCAACCTTAACGACATCACTTTTATTTCTTTTTACATTGTTAGTTTGCGCCTTTTGGGAAGACAGGGAGGTCGACGCATTTACCTGTACATCGTTTGAAAACGGAATATTAATGTAGTCCCCTTTTTTCAATTCGTACCCTTTAATCTTCATTTCAGGATTGGCATTCATCAATTCTACTACCGTAATGCCATATACCTTGGCGATGCCATAGAGAGTCTCTTTTTTCTTAACCTGATGTTGCTGCTTTATCTTTATGGTTTGGGCAAAGGTTCCCGCAGAAATCAATAAAACAAGAATCAAGACATAATATCTAAATTGGTGTTTCATATGTACGAATTGTAATTATTAGCTGCAAAGATAAAGCAAATAAAGCAAATGACAAAACGTTATACATTTTTTTGGAAAGCGTTGAACGGAAAACATATCAATTCAGAATGTTTATTTAGCGTAAGCTATAGATAATATCCTTCATTATCAATACAAACTACATCATTTATGTTTCTCAAAAGCTTTACTATCATTTTTCTTCAACTCTTTTTCACTGTTTTATTCATAGTTATTTAAGCCTTCTTTGAAAGAATCTATATTTCTAAGTACAGCAATCATTTGAGAATTGGCTTGAAATAATGATATATATTATCGGTGAGTAGCTTCCAAAGTATAATTACATATAGAGTGGAGATTTTTACTGATTATCAGAAAGGCACAGAGCGATTAACTGGATATCCTCCATTTGAGAATACTATAGTCACAGACAAACTACCATATAATCTAAACAAAAAGTGTCTATAGAATCAATTGAACCGTTCAAGACTATACACAATATTCTAATATATTAAATACAGAAACTTGCTAATGATGCACTGCAGGAAATGCGTATTGTACACAACGATTCGGGATTCAAGAGCTTCAATGACATAGCCACTACCTTATACGAGCATTACAATCAGGTACTTAACTTCTTCATAAACCGCCAACAAATGTTTTTGCTGAATCATTCAATGTAAAAATTAAGGCATTTAGGGCAACATGAAGAGGAGTAGCAGATATAAAGTTCTTCATGTTCAAGATTTCGATAATTTATGCATAGCCCCACAGAGCTTCCGCTGAGCCAATCAGCACACCTCAAATATATACTTCCATGACTGTACATGATATTTATGCCTTTGATTTCGGACTAACCATGTGAAAATTGTTGCAAGAGGAGGCAAGTCTCAATATATTTGTTTATTTTTGCACGGCATTGAGGTATATTCTTCATTTAGAACAATCTGTTTATCTTATCACAACACAAAACAAAAAGATACATCATGGCACACAACAATCATTTGGTTATTATGGCAGGAGGAGTGGGCAGCCGCTTTTGGCCTATGAGCACGGCAGAGAAGCCCAAACAGTTCATAGATGTGTTGGGCGTGGGACGTTCCCTTCTTCAACTAACATTCGACCGATTTCAGGGAATCTGCCAACCGGAAAACATTTGGGTCGTAACCAACAAGCGATATGCAGCATTGGTGAAAGAACAATTGCCAGACATTCCCGAGCGCAACATCCTGTGTGAGCCATGCCGCCGCAATACCGCTCCCTGCATAGCCTATGTCAGTTGGCGAATCAAAGCGACTGATGCCCAAGCCAATATTGTGGTAAGCCCAAGCGACCACATTGTTATGAACATTACTGAATTTAGGAGGGTTGTCAAACAATGTCTTTCATTTACGGGAGAAAGCGATTCCATACTTACCCTGGGAATGAAACCTACACACCCCGAAACAGGGTATGGATATATTCAGGCAGACCTGAGCTACAGCTCCGCACGCAATAAGGAAATATTCCGGGTAGACTCCTTCAGGGAAAAACCCGATTTGGAAACGGCAGAACAGTATATCAAAAACAAAAGCTATTTCTGGAATGCCGGCATCTTTATATGGAATGTAAAAACCATCGTCAATGCCTTTCGTGTCTATCAGCCCTCAATGAGCAAGATTTTTGAAAGCTTAGATGAGGTTTACGGAACAGAAAAGGAACAGGAAATGATAGACCTGCGCTATCCAGAATGCGAAAATATAAGTGTGGACTATGCTATCATGGAAAAGGCAGAAGAGATTTTCGTCTGCCCGTCAGACTTTGGATGGAGTGACCTCGGCACATGGGGTTCGCTTTTGCAGCAAACCAAGCACGATCTTTTTGGTAACAGTCTGATTGGCGATAATATCTCCATATATGATACCAAAAACTGTATTATACATACAACAGAAGAAAAGAAAGTGGTAGTACAAGGTCTCGACGGATATATCGTGGCCGAAAAAGACAACACGCTTTTGATATGCAAACTGTCTGAAGAACAAAAAATTAAACAATACACAGGAGAGGAATAATAGAAATCTATATATAAAATGGAAAAGAAAATAGCATTGATTTCAGGTATCACGGGACAAGACGGTTCATACCTCGCCGAATTTCTGATTGAAAAAGGATATGAAGTTCACGGCATGCTTCGCCGTAGTTCTTCTTTCAACACTGCAAGGATAGAACATCTTTATCTTGACGAATGGGTGAGGGACATGAAACAGAAAAGGCTCGTAGAACTACACTGGGCAGACATGACCGACTCCTCCTCCCTCATACGTATCATCTCTGAAGTAAAACCCACAGAAATATATAACCTTGCGGCACAAAGTCATGTAAAAGTTTCATTTGAAGTGCCCGAATATACAGCTGATACCGATGCCATTGGAGTTTTGCGGCTTTTGGAAGCCGTAAGAATCTGTGGGCTCGAACATTCATGCCGCATTTATCAGGCCTCTACCTCCGAATTATATGGACAAGTTCAGGAGGTTCCTCAAAAAGAATCTACACCATTTTATCCACGTTCTCCCTATGCCGTTGCAAAACTTTACGGCTACTGGATTATGAAGAACTATCGTGAATCCTACAGAATGTATTGCTGCAATGGTATTTTATTCAATCATGAAAGCGAAAGACGAGGCGAGACATTTGTCACAAGAAAAATTACTTTGGCAGCAGCACGCATCGCCCAAGGCCATCAAGATAAACTTTATCTTGGCAACCTAAACTCGCTTAGGGACTGGGGATATGCCAAAGATTATGTAGAATGTATGTGGCTAATCTTGCAACAACCCGAACCCGATGACTTTGTTATTGCAACCGGAGAATATCACACCGTGCGCGAATTTGCCACCCTGGCTTTCAAAGAAGTTGGAATAGAACTTGAATGGAAAGGAGAAGGTGTAGACGAAAAAGGATACGACAAGGCAACAGGTAAATCCATAGTCGAAGTAGATCCGAAATATTTCCGTCCCGCCGAAGTAGAGCAACTGTTGGGAGATCCAACAAAAGCCAAGCAAAAACTGGGATGGAACCCACGGAAGACAGAATTTAAGGAACTGGTGAGAATCATGGTTGAACATGACATGAAGTTCGTTAGAAAGCTGCACCTTAAAGCCCAGATGGAAGCATGACACTTGATAAGCAAAGCAAAATATATGTAGCAGGGCATCATGGTCTCGTAGGTTCTGCGATATGGAATAATCTGAAAGAAAAAGGATACCATAATCTAATTGGCCGTTCTCATGCCGAACTTGATCTTACAAATCAAACTGCCGTTAAGCATTTCTTCGATGAAGAACGTCCTGATGCCGTAGTGCTGGCTGCAGCTTTCGTGGGTGGCATCATGGCCAACTCTCTGTATCGGGCAGATTTTATCATGCAAAACATGTTGATACAATGTAATGTCATCGGAGAGGCCTTTGCCCACCAAGTAAAGAAGTTGCTTTTTCTTGGCTCCACATGTATCTATCCCAAGAATGCCCCTCAGCCCATGAAAGAAGAGGCTTTGCTCACTTCACCATTGGAATACAGCAACGAGGAATATGCTATTGCGAAGATTGCGGGTCTGAAAATGTGCGAGAGTTACAATCTGCAATACGGAACAAATTATATCGCCGTAATGCCTACAAACCTCTATGGTCCCAATGATAATTTCCATCTGGAGAACAGTCATGTCATGCCTGCCATGATAAGAAAGGTTTTTCTGTCTAAACTTATCCATCAAAAAGACTGGTTAAGTATTCGTAAAGATATGGATAAACGGCCAATTGAAGGTATAAATGGGCAAGCAACACAAGAAGAAATCCTTAAGATTTTAGCAAAATATGGTATTGAAGATAATATCGTTTCACTTTGGGGAACAGGCAAACCACTTAGGGAATTTCTATGGAGTGAAGACATGGCAGACGCAAGTGTACACATTTTATTAAATGTAGATTTTGCTGATATTATAGGAATAGATAAATATTCATCTGTTTTCTATGGTACATCCTTTGACGGTTCCGTTGACAGAAACAGCAACTTAGGGCGAGGCGGAGCCATTCCTTCATTAGGAGAGATACGCAATTGTCATATTAATGTGGGTACAGGAAAAGAAATAAGCATTTATGATCTTTCTCAACTCGTAGCAAAAACCGTCGGATTTGAAGGTGAAATACGCTTCGACAGTTCAAAACCCGATGGAACACCACGCAAGCTCATAGATGTATCCAAACTCCACCGTTTAGGATGGAAGCATAAGATTGAAATTGAAAATGGCGTATCTATGCTATTCGATTGGTATCAAAAGAGTCTAAAATAACAAATAAGACAACGAGCTTCAGCTTATAGCATATTAATTAATGAGAAAAATAATTTTGATAACTGGTGGTCAACGCTCTGGTAAAAGTGTCTATGCAGAACAGATGGCACTAAGCCTTTCAAACCAACCTGTATATTTAGCAACTGCCCATGTATGGGATGACGAATTTCGTCAAAGGGTCCTCAGACATCAAGAACGGCGTGGCGAGAATTGGACAAATGTAGAAGAAGAGAAGTTCTTAAGCCGTCACCGATTTGAAAACAGAGTAGTTGTCATCGACTGTATTACCCTATGGTGCACTAATTTCTTTTTCGATCGCCATGCCAATGACTGGGAGCAACCTTCCGTCGATGATGCCTTGGAAGCATTGAAAGCAGAGTTTGACAAATTCATTGAGCAAGATGCCGTCCTGATTTTCGTAACCAACGAAATCGGAAGCGGTGGCGTGAGTGACAATATTGTGCAGCGTCGCTTCACCGACTTGGAAGGATGGATGAATCAATATGTGGCTTCACAGGCAGATGAAGTTATACTGATGGTAAGTGGAATACCTGTAAAAATAAAAGGATAAGGAGAGGATATGTTTCAAATTACAAAGCCATCTGAAGACATTAAAGAAAAGATTAGGGATAAGATTGACAATCTCAATAAGCCCAAAGGTGCTTTGGGAAGATTGGAAACATTAGCAGAGCAAATCTGTCTTATCCAGCAGACCCTCACCCCGACATTACATTTTCCCTGCCATCTTCTTTTTGGCGGAGACCACGGTATCGAACGTGAAGGCGTAAGCGTCTCCCCACGAGAAGTCACTTGGCAACAAATGATTAACTTCACACATGGCGGTGGTGGAGTTAATATGTTTTGTCGGCAACATGGCTTTCATTTACACCTCATTGACATTGGTGTAGACTATGATTTATCCGGGCATCCCGACATTATTCAGAAGAAAATAGCAAATGGTACGCATAACTTCCTCTACGAAGCCGCCATGACTGAAAATCAATACACAGAAGCCTTATCCATAGGTGCTTCACTGGTGGATGCGTGTATCGAAAAGGGATGCAACATTATCTGTATGGGAGAAATGGGCATTGCCAACACATCGCCTTCAAGCATCTGGATGTCAATATTCGGGAAGATTCCTCTATCAGAATGTATCGGAACAGGCTCTGGGATTAATTCTCAAGGACTTATCCACAAACAGGAAGTATTGTCTAATGCCCTCCAAAAGTTCAACGCCACCTTTCCATCTC
Source organism: Prevotella sp. (assembly GCA_034183335.1). GTDB lineage: Bacteria > Bacteroidota > Bacteroidia > Bacteroidales > Bacteroidaceae > Prevotella. Next base: position 47,136 of record JAXFLJ010000044.1, on the reverse strand, counting down.
CCACTCCATCAGATGTCATTCGCTATTTCGGCGGCTTCGAAATGGTAGGAGCCATTGGAGCAATGTTAAGGGCAGCCGAACAAAAAATGATTGTCATGGTAGACGGATTCATCATGTCTGCCTGTATGCTTGCTGCCTCAAGACTATGTCCGAACGTATTACATTATGCCGTTTTCGGACATTGCGGAGACGAGAACGGACACAAGCGTATGCTCGATCTGATGGGAGCAAATCCCCTACTCCACTTAGGCCTGCGCCTCGGAGAAGGTACCGGTGCCTTATGTGCCTATCCCTTGATAGAGAGTGCGGTAAGAATGGTCAACGAAATGAATAACTTTGAGGATGCAAACATCACCAAATACTTCTAAATGGTGGCAGAATCTTTGGGCTGCCCTGATTTTCTTCACACGCTTACCTTTATGGCGTATCTATCAGCCCCCACGCCATAGTTATCAGGCTGTAGTAGAATTCTGGCCTTTGACAGGTTGGTTCACAGGGTTCATTATGGCAGCTACACTTTATTTCGGCAGCCAACTTCTTCCCTATTCCATTGCCATATTGATAGCTATCGTTGCACGCTTACTGCTCACGGGTGCACTCCATGAAGATGGCCTGGCCGACTTCTGCGATGGCTTTGGCGGAGGCGGGAACAACAGACAGCGTATTCTTGACATCATGAAAGATTCACATATCGGTACCTATGGTGTCGTCGGTCTGATATTTTACTTCATGCTGCTCTTTACCACGCTCCACTCATTGCCTCCCCTGTTAGCTGCTTATACAATACTTGCCGCCGACCCTTTTTCTAAAATGCTGGCAAGCCAAGTTCTTCAGATGATGCCATACGCCCGTTCGGAAGAAGAATCAAAGGCCAAAAACATCTACAGGAAAATCCGTTTCTCTGCAACCGTCAGCCTTGCATTTCAAGGACTTTTACCTTTAGTTGCCTTTATCTTCTTTCAAGGATTTACAAATAGTTGGCAATGGATAATCCTCCCACCTTGCCTGATGATGTATATGCTTTATCTGCTCATCTACCGCAAGCTGCAAGGCTATACCGGCGACTGCTGTGGTGCGATGTGCCTGCTTATCGAACTGGTCTTCTATATTACCCTGTCTATCATGTATTATCATGTCTGAATTTAGCCGCTGAATATGGAAGTTATATTAGTCAGACACACACGGGTTGCCGTAGAAAAGGGTACTTGTTATGGATGGAGCGATGTTCCCGTGGCTGATACTTTTATCGAAGAGGCAAGTACCACAGAAAAGAACCTGAAACCGTTTGAACCTTTCGATGCCGTCTACTCCTCACCACTAACAAGAGCTCGCAAGCTGGCAGCTTTTTGCGGCTACGACAATCCTGTGGTCGACGAACGCTTGAAGGAAATGAATATGGGAGACTGGGAGATGCAAAAATACGATGAGATAAAAGATAATGCACTACAACAATGGTATGAAGACTATATGCACCTACCGGCAACCAACGGCGAGAGCTTTCCCATGCTATATCAACGTGTAAAATCATTTCTTGACGAACTTCGCAACCAACCTTTTCAACGTGTTGCAGTCTTTGCCCATGGCGGTGTGCTCATCTGTGCAGGCATTTACGCAGGCCTTTTCCCGGAAGAGGGATGCTTCAGGCATCTCACCGACTTCGGTGGCATTCAACGCATTCTGCTATAGCCAGCAGACATTGTAGTGTACTATTTGTTGTTTTACAAAGAAACCGCACTGCAATCTCTCCAAAACATGTGATACACATTATTTTGAATTTGTCGTATAAATGCAAATGGGTTTAGACATATTGTACATATAGAGATTGATACCCCTAATGCCAAAGATAACAGGCACTGTCTTAAAAAGGGAATGCAAGGTTATCTCTTCTTCCTTGCTATCTGCTTAAAAATCTGTCTGTGGAAACGACGCTCTGCTTTAAGAACGGAAAAGAGTTTCTTGGCCGAAATCACTTTGAGAAAACGAGAATGGTACTCTTTCTGAATTTTCTTCTGCTCCAACTCCAAGTCATCTATCTTTCGGATAATTTCCATACATGACTTTTCGTCTTGTGGTTCCTTTTTCTTGTACTCTCTCATTTTGTCGAAACACACACGCTGACGATTGTGCATTTCTTCAAAGAGAGGGAAAAAGGCTGCCTGTTCTTTGGGAGTTAACTCAACCTCTTGGATGATATACTGTTTCATCTCGGCCTTAAAACGCTGGTGATCGAACTTCCTGCGGTGCTGTGCACCCGAAGAAAGGAAGCAGAACAGCAGCATGGATATAACTAAAACTTTCTTCATCTTTCCTTGTTTTTATAGATTGTTATACAGTAATTGTCCATCTCAGATTATGCATTATCGCATAAGCAGACAACAGGATGTTTCATCGCTCACTCTCCCCTTTCCTCCATACAATAGGCATAAAAATCCTGCTTGTCATACATCATATAGTCAGCTGCCTGATCGAGTACATCTTTCTCCTGCGAAAGTGTTGTCTGTGAAGAATCTGCAGACAGTGATTCCGTACCTTGCCGGAAAGCCATATAGCCAATGGCGCCAAACAAAACCGAGAGCAAACAGGCTGCAACCCACATGGCCGGCCTTTGATACCATGGGCGTAAAGGCCTAATGACAGGCTCAACAGTTTCTATTTTGTCCATTATCCGCTGGGGGAAGGATTCAAAATAACCTTCTGGCACCCGAAACGGGTTGCGCTTGTCAAGCATCTTTTCGTAATATTCTATATCTTTCATCTGGCTATAGTAAATCTGATGTGTATATCTCTCTGATGCAGAATCATTGAAAAAGTTTAATCACATGGAAGAATAAACCCAAATCAGCCATTAAAGACTGGGGGATTTTATTCGGATGTCATACAGATTGTCCGTCAGTTACGCCGAGTAAACCCGGCGGAGAAGTTGCAGACAAACGAACGAAAGCAGTCGGAAGACAGCATCATCAGCGAGGAATGTAGCATTGTCGGTATAATGACCGATTGAGGATAAATAAAGAAAGAAAGAGGAGGTTTTGCAACCGTAAGTATGATTGCTCTCCCCTCCTCTTTTATGTACAAAGCATATTGTAAGGCATCTGACTTACCAAAGATCCAGACGGTTCTCTTTCGGAATATAGAGTTTGTCGCCCGGCTTTACATTGAAAGCGTCATACCACATATCAACATGTGGCAATGCGCCATTCACTCGCCATTCTCCCAATGCGTGAGGATCATTCTTCACACGGTTACGAATTTCTTGCTCCGTGATATTCTGCCCCCAGACTCCAGCATACGCAATGAAGAAACGTTGTGCAGGTGTAAAGCCATCCTTGTTTTTCAAAGGTTTCTTCTTGGTTGCATTTTCAAAAGCATAGTATGCTACTTGCAAACCGCCATGGTCAGCAAGATTTTCCCCCAAGGTAAACCGACCGTTGGCATTCAGATCAGGCAAAACCTTGATATTATCAAAGAATGCCGCATACATGTCGGCACGCTCCTCAAATCCTTTTGCATCCTCTGCCGTCCACCAGTCATTCATATATCCCTCTGCATCATACTGACGGCCTTGATCATCAAAACCGTGGGTCATCTCATGTCCAATTACCACACCGATTGCACCGTAGTTGAAAGCTTCGTCAGCCTTTGCATCGAAAAAAGGATATTGCAATATACCAGCAGGGAAACAAATCTCGTTGGTGGTAGGGTTATAATAGGCGTTAACCATTTGAGGATTCATCAGCCACTCATCTTTGTCGACAGGCTTTCCAGCTCTTTCCTCAATATGTTTCTTCGTGCTGAACTCACGACATGCAAGAACGTTTTCGTAATAGGATTTTGAGGGGTCGATTGTCAGATCGCCGTAATCCTTCCACTTGTTCGGATAACCGATTTTCACATAGAAGTTGTCAAGTTTCTTATGAGCAGCAGCCTTGGTTGCCTCGCTCATCCATTTTTGTGCATCGATGCGTTCACCGAGAGCTATCTGAAGATTTTTCACAAGCTGTTCCATGATTTTCTTGGAAGAAGCAGGGAAATAACGCTCACAATACATTTTTCCAAGAGCCTCTCCCATCTCATTCTCTACCTGTGAGGTTGCACGTTTCCACAGAGGATAGTCTTGCTTGCGTCCCGACATCGTCTTTCCAAAGAACTCAAAATTGGCCTCGCGCACATCATCGCTCAGGTAAGCAACAGCCCCTTTAATAACATCCCATTGCATCAAAGCTTTCAAGTCTTCTGCCGTTGCAGCGGCAAGCAGTTTGTCAAGCCCTTCCATAAACGAAGGCTGACCCACCACCATTTCCTGAATATACTCGAGCTTGACACCTTCGGCCTTAGCCATCTCTTCCAAACGAATATTTGGATAATTCTCCTTAAACTGTGCCAAAGTCATTTTGTTGTAGTTAGCCTGCGGATTGCGAAGTTCGGTCATGCTTTTGGAAACCAAGGCAAGCGATGTTTCAAAACGGAAAATGGCATCACGTTTGGCCTGTGCCTGCTTCTCATTAAAACCGAAGAGCTTGAACATGCGCACAAGATGTTCTCTATACGCATTGCGGATAGTGACAGTAGCCTCGTCGTTATTTACATAGTAATCTTTCTGGCGTAGCGTCAAACCACTTTGATAGATGTTCAGGATATTCATCGTAACATTCTTCTCGTCTGCGCCGAAATAAGAGCCATAAGAAACTCCATAGCCTGCTGTGGCATACTTCAGCTGCACCTTTTGCAGGTCATCTTTCGTTACGGCATTCTCTATTTCAGTCATAACGCCCATGACAGGTTTTACCCCATCCTGATTACGGCGCACGGAATCCATGGCGAGTTTATAAAAGTCACTCAACTTCTGTTCGGTTGTACCAGCTTTGAACTTCTTTTTCAGCAAGTCACCAAGAATGGTATTGATTCGCTTGGCATTGTCTTCTCCCAATTGGTCGAAACTACCGAAACGCGAGTATGCCGCCGGCAGAGGATTATTTGCTTGCCATCCTCCGGTTGCAAACTGATAGAAATCCTCGGCAGGATTTACTGTCTTATCAAGATTCTGCATCCTGATACCTGAATTTGATTGCGCTGCGACTGTAATAGACAGAGATGCAAACGCCATCACCATTAATTCTTTTCTCATTTTTTTCTTATTAAGTTAACGATTTTATTAATTGTTCCAATTCTTCCGATGCCTTTTCCCACCTTTCAACCTCTTCCTCCAGCTGTTGCTTGGAAGAGACATACTCATTGACATAGTTCATATTTGAAGCATTCTCTGGCTGACACAAGATAGCATCCAGTTCTTTGAGGTGTCGCTCATATTGCTCTATATTTTTTTCAGTATCTTTTACGGTTTTCTCCAAACGGCTCAATCTTCTCTGTTGTTCCTTGTGTTCAGCATAGCTCTGCTTTTTCTCCCTCTCCTGTATTTGTTCTTTGGCTGCAACAGGTTTCGGCTGTCCCAGCTGGCTTAGGGATTGAATGTTTCGTCGTTGCAAAAAGTCATAGATACCCCCGATATGCTCCCTTACTTTACCTTCTCCAAATTCGTAGACCTTGGAAACCAGTCCGTCAAGGAATTCTCTGTCGTGCGAAACAATAATTGCTGTTCCATCGAACGCCTTGATAGCTTCTTTCAGCACATCTTTAGAGACCAAGTCAAGATGGTTCGTCGGTTCGTCGAGGATGAGCAGGTTGACAGGTTCAAGCAGGAGTTTAATCATAGCTAAACGACTTCTCTCGCCGCCACTCAATACTTTGACACGCTTGTCGGAAGCTTCACCGCCGAACATGAATGCACCAAGAATATCTCTTATTTTCAGTCGAATGTCACCCTTCGCCACTTGGTCGATGGTATCGAAGACGGTTAGCGACTCATCAAGCATCTGCGCCTGATTTTGTGCGAAATAACCAATTTGAACATTGTGCCCAACCTTCAATTCTCCTGTAAAGGGAATTTCATTCATGATACACTTCACAAGTGTAGATTTTCCCTCTCCATTTTTACCAACAAAGGCTACTTTTTCACCTCTCTTGATGGTAAGCGTCACTTTGTCAAAAACCATGTGCGCTCCATAATCTTTGCGCACATCATCACATATAACAGGATAGTCTCCTGAACGCAGGCAAGGTGGGAACTTCAGTTTCAGGGCGGAGTTGTCGACCTCATCTATTTCTATGGGTACGATTTTCTCCAATTGCTTGATGCGGCTCTGCACCTGTACAGCCTTGCTCGGTTTATACCGAAACCGTTCGATAAACTCCCTGATGTCGGCTATCTCCTTCTGTTGGTTTTCGTATGCACGTATTTGCTGTTCGCGTCTTTCTGCCCGCAGCACTACATATTCGTCATACTTCACCTTATAGTCCACCACCTGTCCACAGGAAATCTCCAAGGTGCGGTTGGTTACATGATTAATAAAAGCCCTGTCGTGACTGACGAGCACGACGGCATTGCTGCTTTGCGCAAGAAATTGTTCGAGCCATTGGATGCTTTCGATATCAAGATGGTTGGTTGGTTCGTCGAGCAACAATACATCGGGATTCTGCAAGAGTATTTTGGCCAGCTCTATCCGCATACGCCATCCGCCGCTAAACTCTGACGTGGGGCGTTCAAAATCACTGCGTGCAAATCCCAATCCGGTGAGCGTCCGTTCTATTTCGGCCTCATAATTCTCTGCCCCCTGCATAAGATAGCGTTCATGTTCTTGTGTGAATTTCTCTACAAGAGCCAGATAGTCTTCGCTTTCATAGTCAGTTCTCTCACCCAATTGTTGCTCCAGGGCGTCCAGTCTTTCTTTCTGTCGGGTTCGGTTAGAGAAAGCTTTGCGCGTTTCTTCCCTCACGGTTGTATCATCTTGAAGGTTCATGACCTGCGGCAGATACCCGATGGTTGTTTCACCGGGCACAACCACAGTGCCGGCAGTGGGTCGTTGCATGCCACTTATGATTTTGAGCATGGTAGATTTTCCCGCACCGTTTTTCCCAACGAGTGCAATGCGGTCTCGGTCATTAATGACAAAACCTACATTGGAAAACAAGGGCTTAACGCCAAATTCAACTTTCAGACCTTCAACAGAAATCATTGATTAAAATATTGATGTGCAAAAATAAAGAAAAACCATAATACAGCCAAGCAATATCTGTTTATATTACTTAACTCAAAATGATAAATTACTTGTTGCGGACACTTCGCATCATCTCTTTTCCTGTGACTCTTGCCAAACGGTGAACCAACTTCGATGATGCCGAAAAACGAACGAAAGCAGTCGGGAAGCAATACCATCAACAGGGAGAAGAAAACATTAGCGGTCTGATAACCGATAAGGGTTAAATATCCTTTCTGTCATTAACACTTCGGCTTTTCATCAACAAGAAGTTAACCAATATTCCCTCTCATACGTGAAGTATTTTCGACCGACCTTGACCGTAGCCGAAAATAACGCCAAAAATCGAAGTTGTAACTCATTGATAATCAATACCCACTTTTCGGGAGGTCGAAAAATGGGGTAAAATAGGGCAAAAAAAGGCTTGCAATTGATGAACATTCACCTTGCAAACGTTCATTAATTGCCCTTCAATTGATGAACATTTGCCTCTCAATTGATGTTCACTTGCAAAAATGAGGGTGAAAAACCAGGATTTTACCCCTCGAAAACCGTTTTTCCGTTTCTAATTCGCCATTTTTTACCGACCGTTTTTTCCTCTTTGGTTAACCGCTGAATTGTTAACCGGCACAATTTTTGCATATCGGGAAAATGCTGTCTTCAACAGCAATTTTCATCCTTCCACCCTTTCCGTTCACCTTCATTCGTTGACTCTGCAAAAGCCATGTTCTTTCAATTCCACGGCAAAATACTTGCAGAATTAGCCGAGTACACAGAGGAATTCCGCTAAATTTGTACGGGCATAGAAGTAATTCCTTCTTATAACCATTTGATTATCAATCATAAATTTACGAAAAGAATTTCACTCCCGCAACTTTTAGGCGATTGTCCTTATATCGAACTCACGTTTAATACCATCACCTTCCTCACCTTATTAACCAATGAGCAATGACAACATACCTGTCAAATATTTTGACAGGTAAAATTTGCTCTTCTGATATAAAAAGCGTACTTTAGCAACATCTTTTTTTATATAACTATCATAAAAGCTATGAGTACATTTGCAAAAATCATTGCCCTTGAACTGAACCTACCTGAAAGAAGCGTAGAGAATACGCTTGTATTACTCGATTCGGGATGCACTATACCATTTATCTCACGTTACCGGAAGGAACGCACCGTTGGACTCGATGAGGTTAGTATCTCTCTTATCAGCAAGAAAAATGAACTGCTAAAAGACATTGCAAAACGGAAGGAGACCATCATTAAAACTATCTCTGAACAAGAGAAAATGACAAAAGAGCTGCAACAACGCATTGAAGGATGTTGGGACGCAACAGAACTGGAAGATATATACTTGCCCTTCAAACCTAAACGGCACACACGCGCACAAGTAGCCAGAGAACAAGGACTTGAACCTTTGGCTGCACTCATCATGCTTCAGCAAGATACACAGCCAAGAGAAGCTGCCAAACGCTTCGTCAACCAGCAAGTAACAGACACTGACACTGCCATCAAGGGAGCACAAGACATCATTGCAGAACAAGTCAATGAAGACGAGAGAGCACGTAACCAAATACGCGGGGCATTCAGGAAAGAAGCCATCATCTCCTCAAAAGTCATCAAGGCAAAGGCCAACACCGATGAAGCCGCCAGATTTTCAGATTACTTTAATTGGTCAGAGCCACTGAAACGCTGTGCCTCGCACCGCTTCCTCGCAATGATGAGAGGAGAGAACGAAGGAATACTACGAGTAAGCATCTCGGCAAACGACACCGACTGCATAAACCGTCTACGGCGATTGTATGTGCGCAGCTCAAACGCATGTTCGCAAATAGTAGGAGAAGCCGTGGAAGATGCATTCAAGAGATTGCTCAAACCTTCTATCGAGACCGAATTTACTACAATGGGAAAAGAGAAAGCCGATGATGAGGCTATCCGTGTCTTTACCGAAAACCTACGGCAATTGTTACTGGCCGCACCACTCGGACAAAAACGGGTAATGGGCATCGACCCAGGATTTCGTACAGGATGCAAGGTTGTCTGCCTCGACGAACAAGGCAATCTGCTGTATCATGAGGCCATCTTTCCGCATCCTCCCGTCAACCGACGCATGCAAGCCAAGACACATATTGAACAGATGTTGGGCGAATACCGCATCGAGGCCGTAGCAATCGGCAATGGTACTGCTGGCAGAGAGACTCACGAATTTATGAAAGACTGCATACAGGAACTACAAAACACCTATCAGAAGAAGATACATCTTTATACAGTCAGCGAAGACGGAGCCTCGATTTATTCTGCTTCCGAAACGGCAAGGGAAGAGTTTCCCGACGAAGACGTGACGGTAAGAGGAGCTGTAAGCATAGGGCGCCGACTGATGGATCCGCTCGCCGAACTCGTGAAGATTGACCCCAAGAGCATCGGCGTGGGACAGTATCAACACGATGTAGACCCACCAAAACTCAAAAAGAGTCTCGACATGACGGTAGAAAGCTGTGTAAACCTTGTAGGGGTAAACCTCAATACGGCAGGACGGCATCTCCTGATGTATGTCAGCGGTCTGGGTTCGGCATTGGCCAAAAACATCGTAGAATACAGACGAGATAACGGATTGTTCACTTCTCGCGAACAACTCAAGAACGTTCCGCGGCTTGGCAAAACTGCCTTTGAGCAATGTGCCGGCTTCCTTCGCATTCCCAACGCACAGAATCCGCTTGACAATAGTGCTGTACATCCTGAAAGCTATGGTATAGTAGAACAAATGGCAATGGACAACGGATGCTCCGTAGAAGAACTCATCAAAGATAAGCAACGACAAAAAAACATCGACATCAATAGATACGTAAGCAAAAATGTAGGCCTTCCCACACTGAACGACATTCTCTCAGAACTTGAAAAACCAGGCAGAGACCCTCGCGAGCAGATTGAAGAGTTTGAGTTCGATTCGAATGTCAACTCCATCGAAGACTTGATGGAAGATATGATATTGCCGGGCATCATAACCAATATCACTAACTTCGGTGCCTTTGTAGACATTGGCGTTCATCAAGATGGTTTGGTACATATATCACAACTTTCCAACCGCTTCGTAAAAGACCCTAATGATGTCGTGAAACTGCATCAACACGTATGGGTAAGAGTTATTGAAGTGGATATGCGACGCAGGAGAATCTCTCTATCCATGAAAAACGTGCGCCCTTCTGACTGAGGATATTACATCGAAAAAGACAGAGAATCCATTATCCAAACCTATTTGCGTCTTTTGAAAGTCAGTTCCTTAGGCAGCTTCTCCCATTTTCCGTTGACGGCAAACTTCAGTGTGCTTCCTTCTTGCTGTTTTAACGTGAAAGTATCATCGGCATGATGGGTCAGTACAACCACAAGGTCTTCACTTCCATAGTCATTAATGACAGAAAGGACTGCCGTATGCTCGTCTTTCATCTTTGCCGAAAGAATCAGCCATATACGGCTGTCTTTTTTAGAGCCCAGCATACCGGGAAGAGGGCCGAATAACTCTCCGTCGGGTATGATAATGTTATTGTCTACAAAGTCGATTTGCAGATAAACCTGATACTCTTCGTTGTCGAGCGTGCCTCGGAAGACTACAGAGTCTGTCGGAGACGCCGACAAAAACAGAGGTATCAATGTCAGAAAAGTAAGAAGGAACGTTTTCATATGACAATTGGATTATTATTATCAACTGTTTCTTCACAAACTCTATGATAAGCAACCAACCCTTCCATTGGACTTCGTTCTATGCGTCCGAGCATAAATCCTTCGAGCCGTGCAGCTTCCTTCAACTGCTCGCAATAATGGAAAGCGATGCTTCCCACCGCATTCACCGGGAGGGCGGCTTGACCATAAGGGCGGATGTTATGATGAAAAAAGGTACGGAAATGATCCGTCACAAGCTGGCAGAGTGGTTCACAAGCAAGGTGATGAACGATAAAATGAGAGAGGGAGGCCAAAAATCGGTTTGGCATCGGTTTACGATATACCCGCTGTATGATGTCGGTGAGCAAAAGCCCTGTTTCATTTTCAAACTCTTGCCGCAAAGTTTCAGGCAAACGTTTCTTGAAAAGCGCATTAATAAAACGGATTCCCAAGACGGCTCCGCTACCCTCATCGCCAAGTACATATCCAAGGGAGGGCGTATTCTCTACGATTCTTTCACCGTCGAAATAGCATGAATTGGAGCCAGTTCCCAAGATACAAGCAATACCTCGGCTCCTTCCGCACAAAGCACGGGCTGCCCCTAACAAGTCGGATTCTGCATGAGACGACACACCCAAAGCATCGAACAACAAGCGTGCCATCCTCTCTTTCATTTCCGGACGGACGCCACTACCGTAGAAATGGCAGTCCGACAGATTGACATTCTGCGGAAAATTGGCAACGACTTCTGCAAGGATATCCTTAATTGTATCGTCGTCTTGCATGACGGGATTGATACCTTCCGTCTGCAAACTGGCCACCTTACCTTCCGTAGAGAGCAAACACCAGTCGGTCTTTGTACTTCCGCTGTCGGCGATGATAATCATATATATAATAATGGTATAGAGATTGGTTATATCTTGTTGATGTCTACATATCCGTTCATCACGGCATATATGGTCAGTGCCGAAATGCTTCTCATATTAAGCTTATCCATGATGTTCTTACGGTGCGTAATGACGGTGGTCATCCCTATGTTCAGCCTGTCAGCAATCTCTTTATTGATATATCCCTTGACAATGAGTGCCAACACCTCAATTTCTCTTTCAGACAACACTCCATGAGCATGCTCTTTAGGCAAGGGCGGCAGCTTACGCCCATGTGCGTGCGCACCCTGCTCCAACACAAGGAGAGATTTCACGAACTCATGTTCAGACACATGTGTACAAAGACAGTGGAAACTGCTGAGATGAGCGTGAGCATCGAGCGAATTGGTAAGCACGATTGTCTTTTGACTGTTTTGCTGAAAGTATTCGCGATGGCTCAGCACAATGCTCATGTGCACGAAGTAATGGAAGAAATGGGTTGCACCACCAGAGGCTTCAAACTCTGTAAAAGAGTTGAAGATTTCCACCTGCATGACAGGCATTACCTCTTCCAAGACATGTTTCAGTCCGATAGCAGCCAATACGTTGCCGTCAACTATAGCCATCCTCGGCCGACCGTGCATCATCTTTTCATTCATAATTGCCGCAAAGGTAATAAAAAGATTGGAAAAAACGGTTTACTAAACTACGTTCGTAGCATATTGAAGACTAATTACAAGAATGACAAGACAATGATATATCACGAAACGAAGACATGGAGCAAACCATGTGCATTGCCTGCAACTGCTTGACAGAACAAATTCCATTCTTTTGCACAATAATTATTTAGTGCCCCCAAGGGTATTACACCCAAGATTATGAGAAAACCCTTCAACCGACCTTCGTCCCCCTCTCGCCCTTCCTCTTCCTATTTTTTTCTCAACAGATGTGTAATGTCCGTAAACTCATGTGCCGATGTTCGTTTATATAGCCGCTGGTTGGTCTTCTCCGACCTCAAGCCACCAAGATGACGGATATAAGGCCCTGTCTTGATATAGTCGAAGTCTTCTCTATTGACAACGGCAGGCACACGTATGCGGCCACTATACCATGCCACCTTATATGCAGGATAGTGACAGTGCAGATAGCAGGCAAGCCGATTTACCTCCTCAGGCTCTGCGTCGCCACCCATAAAGGCCACACACGTAATGTCGCGCTTCATGCCTCGGAGCAATTCGTCGAGCGATTGTTCGGTAAGCGGTTTGCCCACATCTTCCCACAGATACATACTGTGGCAACCCGGACATCGGCACGGACAGTTGGACAGGTTGATTGCCAGGGTAATTTCGTCGGGTATCTCCTGAAAGACAACACCGGTATTGACATATTTCAACATCGCAAATACTAAGAAACCAAACAGGAGGAAGCAGCCTTGCAAACGACTGCTCCCTCATGATCAGGATATTCTAAACGGTGCATTTTCCCTTTTCGGCATAATATCGACGTCTTTCTTCCTGTTGTCGGGCTTCTGAGAAATTGCTCACCCTCTTAAGATAACCGATGATACGTGTCATGTAGTCCACATCGGAAGATTGGCAATGGGGGCACGCCTTGAGGTAACGCTTATCGATATGGCCACACTGGTTGCAGATTGTATTGGGAATGTTAAACGTGAAATAGTTGCACCCCTCATGTGCAGCTACCCGCAACAGCTGCCTGTACTGTGCCTTGTCGAGATGCTCGTCAAGGTTGGCATGGAGCGCAGAGCCACCCGTAAGATGCTTGATATAGGGTGCTCCGTGGAGTTTGAACTTGTCAATAACAGACAGCGAGTCGTCTTCTACCACATAAAAGTAACTATTGTAGCAATCACGTGACACCAAATATCCGTCTTCCTTATCCCATTTGGCATGCTTCACGCCCACGTTCTCGGCAGGAATCATCTCACAGTTAAACATCACCTCCTTGCTGCGGTAACGCCTATTGTAGTCCTCAATAATACCAAGTATTCCTTGCACAAAGCTCATATAATCAGGATTGTCGCTGATAGAAATGCCCAGAAACTCGGCAGCCTCTACCATGCCGTTGATGCCGATGGTAAGATATTGACGGTTAATATTGATGTACCCTGCATCGAAAAGCGGCAACATGCCGTTCGCCTGCAATTCCTTCAAATTCTCATTATAGGCCAACTGCGCCTTGTGGCAAATATCCACGATGTGCGACAGAAATTCCTTGTAGTCCATTTCGTGATTGACTGCATACTGCACACACCTGTTCAGGTTAATGGTCAGGACACTCTTCGACCCCGTAGAAACTCCGCCCGCACCAAGTGTATAACTAAAGCCGTTGTCTTGTATCTCATTGCGTAACCGACAACACGAGCTAAGCGAGTCTGCATTGTCGCTCATATAAGTAAAGAAGGAATGACCCTCCGAATACATCTCTGCCGTAAAGTCGCCCCATTCCTCATCCATCACGTCGCCATCCTTGGTCAACAAAGCCATTGTTTCTACAGGGAAGGTAAGCATCGTCTTCGTCCTCTCTTGATTAAACCACTTCATAAAACGCTTTTGGAGCCAAGATAACCCTTCCCAGTCGGGGCGAGAACCATCAGGAAAACAAAAGTCTTTGAATAAGCTCTCGAAGTAATACCTGTCATAATAGGCCACATTCCAGAATACAGCCTGATAGTTGCGTGCGCCCGTAGGCTGGTTAATGGAATAAACAATCTGTTCAAAACAGTCGGTAACCACTTTGTCTATCGTCCTTTGCTTGATAGACAAATCCACGACTCTGTCAGTTTCTTTCCAGTAATCTCTGCCATATTCCATGCCTACAAAGTAATTCAGATACATCAGAAATTCCGGCGTGGCACACGCCCCGGAAAGCATGCTCGACACCATAAAAACCATGTTGACAAACCCGCCGCAAAACGACTTCAAATTGGTTGGAGCAGTAGAATTTCCCCCAATCGAATGCGTTCCGCCTATCAACCACGGATACATGGTTATCGAGGCACAATAATTAGCAAGACTTGTCTCGTCATTCTTATAGATAAAATGTTTGGTGAGCAGTTCCAAGTATTCATTGGCAACATCCTTACCATACATTTTCTTCATGCGGTCAGTCAACAGACGACGATTCAATCGGATAAAATTTGATTTGGGAAGTTCACCTATCAAAGTTGCAATATTTTTATTTTCAACATTTGCATTTGCGTCATACTTCGAACCAGTAGCAGCATTTGCAGCATCACAATAGTCTGTCAAAAATTTCAACTTATCCATTGTTTCCCTGTCTTCCGTATGACGTTGGCGGTAAAGCATAAATGATTTGGCAACATCATAGTAACCTTCTTTCATAAGAGCAACTTCCACTTGGTTCTGAATATCTTCAACCTTTATGTCATTGAAAATATCCAAGTGACTAAGAATCTTTGAAATAGAGACCAAATCAATGGTAACGTTTACCGACTGAAATGCCTTGATAATGGCATTCATAATCTTATCCAACGAAAATAAATCGCGTGTTCCGTCACGCTTCATAATTGTAAATTTGTCCATAATCAGATGGAATTTATATATAACTATTCAAACAAAATCAAGAAAGAAGTTGTACTTTTTAGAAAAGTTGCATTACGATTTTTTCAAGAAAAATTTCCAAAGAGAAAAACTATTCGGCGACAAAGATAAAAATTCTTTTCCAAAACAGCAACAGAATTGACGTAATAATACAAGAAGAAAAATAAAAAAAGAAGACAAGAAAAAGATAAAATTTCAGGTATTCATTTCTAAAAAGAATAACATGAGACAATTTTACATCTCTCTAAACCTTCACAATACAAGAAAACAATATAAAATAGCGTGAGTTCGCCTAACTCTAAAGGATGAATTCAATATTATCAACCATCCTTTGTGTATTAAGCCGCAAAATCGACATAAAGGTTCAATAACCTCATTGGAACATTGTAATTATAATGCAAAATAGACATATTTGTCAAATGAATAGACGATGACAGCCCATCTTCATACCGAACTTGAAATCATACCAATCATTGGTAGCATGCCTACCAACTACCGGTATTGAACGTACCAATCATTGGTACTCATGCTACCAGTAGTTGGTAATACTTTTAGTACATACAAGTACAAGTTTGAGACATTGCAATATATATAATACCCAACGTCTAACTTTCACAAAAACAAAGAAATAGCAGGAGAGACAAAGTATCCCTATTCAACCCAAATCGGTCATTAGACCGCCTGTACTACATTTCCCACTAAAAATGATGCTTACCGACTGCTTTCGGTCGTTTGCCGGCATCTTCTCTGCCGTTCTTCCTCGGAGTAGCCCGCTACGCCTTTGGAAAAAGAGGCAGACAAGCTGCTCGACATACGAACATAATCAGTAAGGTCTCTAATGACCGAATTGGCTTCAATCTATAAGCCCATCGGACAGAGAGCATATAAACATTCAAGAGCCAACTTACAACAACGTTATCACCAATTCTTAATAAACTCTAAGCCTATCGCCAACTTTTATGCGATATACTTCAGGATCCAGATTGTTCTTTTTGTACAGGCTTTTCATTCTGATACCATAGAATTGAGCTATAGAATACATGCTCTCATTTGCTCTAACAACATGCAATTTGTTCTTGTATCTTTTATCTGCTTTCTTACGTTTTTTTACAAGATACACTCTGTCGCCTTCTTCCAGAATATCCTTTCTATCACGCTCATTATAACGTGCCAATGCCCGATCAGAAGTACCTACTTCCTTTGCTATTGACTTAAATGTATCACCCCTTCGGGCTATAATATAATAACTACGGTTATTCAGATGTATTGAATACGACAAACCAGTCGACTCGTCCACCTTGCCATATGTCGAACCATCATATACGCTACCGTCAAACTTTCCGTCAGTATCATATCTGTAGAGTTGATACAATTCTATGACTTCTATCAACTTTTTAGCATACGATGGATTTGTTGCATACCCTGCCGATTTCAAACCATGTGCCCATCCTTTATAATCAGTAATTCTGAGTTGAAAAAGCCTTCTGTACCTACTGTGTTCTACGAGAAACTTACTGTGATCTTCATAACTTTCATAGACACTATTGTATGCCCTAAAACATTCCTGATCTTCATCGTCGTCATGATAAGTCTTACGTCCGTTCCATCCATGACATTTTATGCCAAAATGATTATTGGCTCTCATGGCCAGCTGACTTTTTCCAGCTCCGCTTTCAAACAATCCCTGTGCCAACTTTATACTGGCAGGAATGCGATAACGTTTCATCTGCTGTATGGCAAGGTTTCGATATTGATTGATATATCTTTGGTATTGCTCATTCCATTTCATTTGCGCAAAGCACGGCATAGAAACAAACAAACATGTCGCAAGCAAAAGTAAAAGTTTCTGTTTCATTATACTGTTCTTTCATGCAAATATACTCCTATTTGTGTAATCAAAACATACAGGCCGTATTAAAAATAGTGAAAACGATTTTTATGTTTAAATTAATTCGTAATTTTGTCATTCAATTAAATATATATAGCAAATATGATAGAACCGCAAAAATTATTGATTTCAATAGGAACAAATGTCGATCATGAAGAGAAAATGGCATTTGCGAAGAAGTACCTAAGAGGTCTGTTTTCAACGATAGTATTTACTAATGACATTTGGACAGACCCTATTAATATTGTATCAGACAGATTTTTGAACTGCTTGGCACTGACGACAACAAAACACGGATTGAAACAAATGGAACGTGCCCTGAAGCAAATTGAAAAGAAATGTGGAGACTCAAAGAGCAAACGCTCTGAAAACATTATAGCAATTGATATAGACATTCTGCAATATGGCAACCAAAGGCTGAATGAAGAAGACTGGAACCGTGAATATATTCAGGCATTAATTAAGGAATTGGCTATATAAAAACACCATGAGACGTATATTCTCCTTTGCCGTCATACTGCTTATGCTTTGTTGCAACAATGTATTCGGGCAAGTTTTTGACGACTATTTTACCAATCAAACATTGCGGATAGATTATATTTTTTCGGGCAACGTCAAGCAGCAGTGCATAGCGGTTGACCAGCTTAATGTCATGCCCGAATGGTACGGCAAACGACAAAGGCTATCGGAAATACCTGTTGAGGGGAACGGACAGATTACAATCAGAGAGCACAAGAGCCGTCAGGTTATTTACCGCAATTCATTCTCAACATTATTCCAAGAATGGCTGTCGTATGAAGAGGCAACCATACAGACGAAAGCTTTTGAGAATGTGTTTCTTGTTCCGATGCCTAAAGACACGGCAGAGATTACCATAGAGTTGCGCAATAATCGTCGGGAGGTCACGACGAGCCTAACCCATCGTGTCGTTCCCAATGACATTCTCATCAAGCGTATCGGAGAAAGAAATCTTACGCCGCATACAACCATTCAACAGGCAACGAGCAGTAAAAAAATACACATTGCTTATCTGGCGGAAGGTTATACGCAAGAAGAAATGCCCAAGTTTCTGGAGCATGTTAAAACTGCCAATGAGGCTCTCTTTTCCCACGAACCTTTCAAGTCTATGCGTGAACGATTCCATGTCGTGGCAGTTGAGAGTCCATCCATCGAGAGCGGTACCAGTGAGCCGTCAAAGGGTATATGGAGAAACACTGCCCTCCATTCTCATTTCGACACGTTCTACAGCAACCGCTACCTGACAACCCTAAGCCTAAAGACGTTACACAACTGGCTGGCTGGCATACCCTACGAGCACATCATCGTATTGGTAAATACTGACCAGTATGGCGGAGGAGGAATACTCAACTCGTACAATCTGTCCATGACAGGACACAAACTGTTCAAACCTGTGGTAGTGCATGAATTTGGCCACAGCTTTGCAGGTTTGGCAGACGAGTATGCATATGAAGGAGAGCCAATAGAAATGTATCCGAACGACATCGAACCATGGGAAGCCAACATCACGACCCTAAAGGACTTCAAGTCGAAGTGGCAGGACATGATCAAAAAGGGGACACCCACACCTACCCCACTTTCTACCGACAAGAAAACCATCGAGACGCGAATAGGTCTTTTTGAAGGAGCCGGCTACAAGATGAAAGGCGTCTACAGGGCGTGTCAGGATTGTCGGATGCGAACCAACACAACTCCAGAGTTCTGTCCTGTATGCCAGAAAGCACTGACAGAACTGATAGATTTCTATACGAAATAAAGAAAAACGGTTCAAATGGTGGTTGTACGCTTTGTCTTCATCATATCATCACTGCTCTTGACTCTGCATGCCCTTCCCCTGAAAGCGCAAGAGGTCAAGAGCAGCGAACTTTTAGGCAAGGCCATCGAGTATTTTCAGAGTGCAAAATACCACGAGGCCCTGCTGGTTTTTGAAAAGATACAGAGTCGTGAGCCGCTCAATCCACGCTTCCGCGCTTACATGGGTGTATGTTACTATTACGAATGGAATTTTCAGAAAGCTACCGATGTATTGACGGAGGTCATACCACAGTTGGAGTCTTTTTCTCCCCAAGAACGCTGCGTCTATCACTACACATGCGCCGAGAGTCTGTTTGCCCTGAAAGAATATCGCAAATCGCTACCCTACTATGAACAGGCATACATTCTCTGTCATGAACGTGAAAAGGGAGACATATTATACCGCATGGGCATGTGTTATATGTTTGCAGAAAAATGGGCAAATGCTATAGACTACTTCAACAGTGCCACGAACTATTACAAACAATTTCGCCACACCGAAAGCCTGAAAGCACGTCTCACGCAGATAGAGAACATGACAGCGGGATGCCGAAAAGAGATGGAAAAAGAACAAGAAAAACTAAAGAATGATTCAATAAATTCAGTCATACCTATTATCCGTTAGTAAGGCAACTTAGGTTCATTTCTTACATAAGCAAACAAACTTCCCACTTCATCACCCGATATTTTTAGGCACCCCAACAACTGCATCCGTCTCGGTAACATAAACATAAGAGGCTATAAAAGAAAGTTTCGCAAGCCTAATGGCCTGCGAAACTCACAAAACAATAATTAAAACTGCATGGAAATTTCCTGCAAGATTTCTTCGAGCGTTGGATGCGTATGCACCATATCTGCCAACTGCCCAACCGTGGTGTCAAGGGTCATTAACGAACTGATTTCCTGAACCAAGTCTGAAGCATGAGCACCAAAGATATGACAGCCTATTATTTTGCCATTCTCATCTGCCATCAGTTTGACAAGGCCGTCAGACTCATTCATGGCCAAAGCCTTGCCATTGGCACGATAATAACCTTTCTTGCATGTATAAGTCATACCATTCTCCTTGCATTGGTCTTCCGTAAGTCCTACGCCAGCCGCTTCAGGATGAGTGAAAATTGCCGACGGCATTATCTCAAGTCGTATATTGTCTGACTTGCCCAAGATATGGTTGACGGCATGAATGCCTTGGAATGTGGCCGCATGCGCCAGCATACAGCGAGCATTAACATCGCCAATGGCATAAATGCCCTTGACATTCGTCATCATGTCATCATTTACGGTAATGCCCTGCTTGGAGTATTCCACACCAGTCACTTCAAGGTTCAGTCCCTCCATGTTGGCCGCACGTCCAGTGGCAACCAATACCACATCGGCTTCAACCTCTTCTGTCTTTCCCTTGCGTTCAAAAATAACCGAAGTCGGAGTGATTTCCTTTACGCCTGATTGCATGAAGAAGGTCACGCCACGCTTTCCTATGGTCTGCCTGAGACGCTTGGCAATATCGCTGTCAAGTGTAGGAAGGCATTCTTTAAGAAACTCGATAACCGTCACCTCACTGCCAAAGCTATTAAAAATAGAAGCAAACTCCATTCCGATAACACCAGCACCAACAATGCAGAGACGCTTGGGAACACGTTCAATGTCAAGCAACTCGGTAGAAGTAACCACGTGAGGAAGCTCAACACCTTTTATCGGGGGCATCTTGGCACGAGAACCTGTTGCAATGAGAATATTCTCAGCAGCATATTCTTCCTCTCCCACCCTTACTGTACGAGCATCAACAAAAGAGGCTTTACCCTTCACAAGAGTAATACACGGACACGAAAGCAAAGTCTCAATACCCGAACGAAGCGATTGCACAACCTGCTGTTTGCGCTCAACGATCTTGGCAAAGTCAAACTCATATTGAAGACCTGTCAATCCAAAGGCCTCTCCATCCTTGAGAGAGTCGAGAACTTCGGCATTCTTGCAGAAAGTCTTGGTAGGAATACAACCACAGTTGAGACAAGTACCTCCAACCTCTTCTGACTCAATGATGACAACCTTCAGGCCATTCTGTGCAGCATACTCGGCAGCGCGGTAGCCACCGGGACCGCTACCAATGATGATAAGGTCAGTTTTCATCTTGTAAACATTTGTAGGTCAAAATCGGATTCTTGGCAGCAACCACATCATCCACTCTTCCAATAGGAGTATTGTGAGGAGCACTCTTAAGTAATTCCGGATTTTCTATAGCCTCCTTCGCTATCTTGCGCATTACTTCTATAAAGCCATCGATTGTGTCTACGCTTTCACCTTCGGTTGGTTCAATCATCAACGCCTCATGGAAAAGTAACGGGAAATAAATTGTCGGCGCATGATAGCCGTAGTCAAGCAGACGTTTGGCTACATCCATGGTCGTAATACCAGTAGATTTGTCTTTAAGGCCATTAAAAACAAATTCGTGCTTGCAGAGTTCGTCAATGGGCAATTCATACACATCTTTCAGAGACTCCTTAATATAGTTGGCATTCAAGGTTGCCAAAGGCCCTACCATTTTGATGTTTTCCTTGCCGAGCGTAAGAATGTATGTATAAGCCCGAACATCAACCAGGAAATTGCCAAGGAAATTACCCACTGCTGTCGGAGTATCATGCTTAACCGCAAAAACATCGCCTTCTTTAACAACACGAGGACTGGGAAGGAACTTCACGAGTTTCTCGCAAACACCAACCGGACCACAACCAGGACCACCACCACCATGAGGTGTAGAGAAAGTCTTGTGGATATTGATGTGCATCACATCAAATCCCATATCTCCGGGACGACATGCTCCCAACATAGGATTAAGGTTTGCACCATCATAGTACATCAATCCTCCACAATCATGTATCAATTTTTCTATTTCAGGAATATCCTGTTCAAAGAGACCAAGCGTATTGGGATTGGTCATCATCATACCCGCAATGTTCTCACCTTCTTTTTCCACAACCGCTTTCAAGTCATCAACGTCTATGCGACCGTTAGATTTGCTCTTTACTTCAAGCACATCCAAACCACAAACAGCAGCAGAAGCGGGATTGGTGCCATGGGCAGAATCTGGAATGATTACTTTGGTACGCTTCAAATCATTACGACTTTCATGATACTGACGTATAATCATCAATCCCACCAACTCTCCGTGTGCACCAGCAAAAGGATTCAGAGTAAACTCTGCAAAACCCGTAAGTGCAGAAAGGGCTTTCTGAAGATTGTAATATATTTCTAAAGCTCCCTGACAGGTTTCTGCAGGTTGCATCGGGTGAATTTGCTGAAAAGCAGGCATAGATGCCATTTCCTCATTGAGAATAGGATTGTACTTCATTGTACAACTTCCCAAAGGATAGAAACCGTTTAATACACCAAAGTTGTTACCGCTATGGTTGGTATAATGGCGAACAACTGTCATTTCATCGCACTCTGGAAGTGCTGCATCTTTTTCTCTCTTCATTTCCTTGGGCAATTCATAATTACCAAAGCGATTGGCAGGAAGATTATAACCTTTTCTTCCCGGATGTGAGAGTTCGAAAATCAGATTTCCATATAATTTGTTATTCATAACTTCTCTTCCTTATTAAATAGTTTTCGTGAGTTCAACCAATTTATCGATCTCTTCTTTTGTACGTTTCTCTGTAACGGCAAACATCAGGGTATCGTCTGAAATTTTAATACCACCCATGATACCATTCTTAATAAAATGTTTCTGGAGTGCATCTACATTACCTTGATAGCGTACGCAGAATTCATTGAAGAAAGGCTGATTATAAACCTTTGTAAACTTGCCTGTTTTAAGCAGTTCATCACAAAGATAATGTGCACCGGCATACGATTGGTTTGCCGCTTCTTTGAGCCCTCCTTTACCCATAACAGACATATATATGGTTACGAAAAGTGCCATCAAACTTTGATTAGAGCAGATATTAGATGTGGCTTTTTGGCGACGAATGTGTTGCTCACGAGCCTGGAGTGTAAGCACAAATGCACGTTGTCCCCGCGTATCATGGGTTGCTCCAACAATTCTACCCGGCAACTTACGCATTAGCTTTTCGTTGCTACACATAAACCCAACAGAAGGACCGCCAAAAGAAAGCGGTAATCCTAAGGACTGACCATCACCCACAGCAATGTCCGCTCCCCATTCTCCTGGTGTCTTCAAGACAGCAAGGTCTGCAGCAACAGCATTCATGATAAAGAGAGCCTTGTTGTCATGACACATATCGGCAAACCCAGAGTAGTCTTCAATAATACCATAATAGTTAGGCTGCTGAACCAAAACACCTGCGACATTGCCTACAGCAAGCTTCTCTTTCAGATTCTCTTTGTCAGTTACACCGTCTTTAGCAGCCACGGTATCAATCTTTACACCGTGAAAATGTGCGTATGTCTTGATAACTTGAAGGATTTTCGGGTCTAATGTTTCTGAAATCAAAACGGTGTCTGCTTTCTTTGCATTTGCAAAAGCCATCAACACTGCTTCTGCCGCTGCTGTACTTCCATCATACATAGAGGCATTAGAAACATCCATACCAGTCAACTCAGCCATCATGCTCTGAAATTCAAAGATGTAGTGAAGAGTTCCTTGTGAAATTTCAGCCTGATAAGGAGTATAGCTTGTTAAAAATTCAGAGCGACTTACGATATTGGGAACAATTGAGGGAGTATAATGATCATAAACACCAGCACCAGCGAAGATGGTTAACAGGTCATTCTTTTTACCCAAATTTCCAAAGAATTGTCGGATTTCCATCTCGCTTTTCATTGAGGGAATATCATAGTCACCTTTGAATCGAATGCTTTCAGGCACTTCAGAATACAACTCATCCAAAGAGCTAATTCCTACCTTTTTCAGCATTACTTGCAAATCCTCTTCTGTATGAGGAAAATATTTGTATTGCATGATTGTGATAATTTATATTGGATATTAATTTTCAAAAGCTATCCCTTGCAAGAAAGGATAGCCTTTGATTTAAATTTTCATAAAATTGTCTACGCCTTAGAACAAAAATCTTCGTATGCCTTTGCATCCATCAAGCCATCAAGTTCAGATTTGTCAGACAGTTTTACCTTAACAATCCAATTTTCAAATGCATCTTGATTAAGCAACTCTGGTGAATCTTCAAGTGCTTCATTCACCTCAACGACAGTTCCACTCACAGGTGAAACCAAATCACTTGCAGCCTTCACACTCTCTACTGCTCCGAAATCGCTTTCTGCCTCAATTTCGTCATCAACTTCAGGTAAATCAACATATACAATATTTCCCAATGCATGCTGTGCATAATCAGTAATACCAATATATGCGAAATCACCTTCTACGCGAACGTATTCATGCGACTCAGAATAATAGAGTCCTTCCAAAAATTTTGCCATAATACTATTTTCTTTATTGTTAAATGATTAATCCTTTTTATAATGTTTCTCGTAAAATCTTTTCTTCACCACAACACCCGGGAATGTTTTCTTGCGAATTTGAACCTCAACTTCCGTTCCAAGTTTAGCATATGCAGCATCTATGAATGCCATACAAACACTTTTTCCTGTAGAAATTGAATTATATCCCGTTGTTACTTCACCGATCTTGTTTCCATCTTTCAAGACATCGTATCCATGACGAGGAATAGCGTTATCCTTGAGTTCGATACCAATAACCCTCTTTTGTACACCTTCTGCCTTTTGCTTTGCAACAGCTTCCTTGCCAATAAAATCTTTGTCAAGTTTGCAGAACATGCTCAAACCCGCCATAACCGGAGAGATTTCATCTGTAAGTTCATCACCATACAGCGGCAATCCAACTTCAAATCTCAACGTATCTCTACATCCGAGTCCACATGGTTTACAACGACCACTTTCCATCAGTTTGTCCCAGTTACGAACGATAAAATCATGTGAGCCATAGATTTCAAAGCCGTCTTCACCTGTATATCCTGTGCGGCTCAAAATAATGATTTCGCCATCTACTTCTACTCGTTTGGCGGTATAGAAAACCAAATCCTTGCATGGCAAGCCGAGCACTTCATCTACAACCGCTTCTGCCTCGGGTCCCTGTACAGCCAGCTGTCCGTAATAGTCAGAACAATGACAGAACTCAATATCAAAACCTTCCATGTTTTGCTTCATCCACGCCACGTCTTTATCTATATTTGCTGCATTAATCACAAGGAAAAAGTCATTCTCTCCCATCTTGTACACGAGCAAGTCATCTACAGTTCCACCATTTTCATGCAACATCATCCCATAAAAAACTTGTCCATCAGGAGCACCTGCCACATCATTCGTGAAAATATGATTGACAAATTTCTCGGCATCCTTTCCTGAGATGGCAACTTCGCCCATGTGCGATACATCAAATACACCACAATGTTGCCTAACGGCATTGTGCTCTTCGATGATAGTAGAATACTGAATCGGCATATCAAAGCCAGCAAACGGCGTCATGAGTGCGCCGAGTTTAGTGTGTCTGTCGTGAAGACAAGTTTTCTTGATTTCCATTGTTATTATTTATTTATTGCTTATAATCGAAATAATGGTATCTTGTGCCGTTGCTAAAGGACATGCCAAATAACACTTTGCCATATTAAACTTTCCAAATTCACAAGAACTAACCATCACTGTTGTTTATACTTAGTATTGTGGTGCAAATGTACTAAAATAATCTCCAATAACCATCAGTTTCCCCTAAAATTATTCGTACATATCAAATCTTATTCACGGGAAAAGAAAGAACGGTTTGTAACAGTAATCTTTGCCAACAATGACTGCTACATCTTTTTAGAAAGAGAGTTGTGAAGTTTAGAATTCAAAAAGAATACGAGCATTGATTTGTCGCCCTGTAAGATAGTTGGGAACAGCATACTGATGGTTGCTCACATCGGTAATCCAATAATAGGAATTGACATTGCTGATTCCGAAGAGATTGAGACAGTCGAGATCAATCCATATATTACGAAATACCGATTTTTTCTCTCGTTTATCATTGTCAAACAAACGATAACTCATTCCGATGTCAGCACGTTTGTAGGCGGGCGAGCGAAAAGCATTAGTTTCGAGCTGGCGATGTGGCGCCGAGAATGGCAAGCCATCAGCATAGACCAATTTAAGCGACATTTTCCATCGTTCAGTACCGGGGAAATAGTCGGTGAAGAATAAGTTGACTGCATATCGCTGGTCGGTAGGCAGGGGGATGGACTTACCGTTGAGTTTCATCCTCGTATTCATGAATGAGAAACATAACCACGAGTCTGTGCCGGGGACAAACTCTCCAAAAAGTTTCAGGTCGAGTCCCAGTGCATGTCCATCGGCGTCATTGCTTCCTGAATATGTTACCTTTACATTATTCACACTGTAAGGCACGAGATTGGACAATGCCTTGAAATACGTTTCGGCTGTAAAGCGATAAGGACGTTCCTTGATTTTGAAGCGATAGTCGAAAGCTGCAATGAAGTGCAAAGACCGTTGGCTCTTGATTTTGTCGTTGAGCTGTGCATAAGTAACACCGTTAACTGTCGTTGTATCTCTCAATTCCTTATAAAAAGGTGCTTGATAATAAAGGCCGGTAGCAAAACGGAAGACCACATCATGGTTGAAGGCTGGCACAATACCGAGTGATATACGAGGACTGACAATAGTTTCCTTGTTGAAACTCCAATGGGCAAACCGCAGACCGTAGTTGAGTGTAAAGAAAGTATGTTCTCCTGCACTGGTAAAGCGGTAAGTATCTTGCAGGAAAGCTTCCATGCGCCTTGCATTCAGGCTGTTTTTAGCTCGCAAGGAATAAATCATGTAAAGGTCTCGACCGGTATGCGGAATACTATAACCGGCAGAATCGCGCATCTCGTATTCACGGCTTTCCTCGCGTATGTTTTCCATCTTGTAGGAGAAACCTCCCAAGACATCGTGTTTCTTTGTCTTATGGCTGAGCAATACCTTGAATGTCTCCACATGAGCTTTAAGGTAATTACGTGCATGCTCCATGTATGAACCTACACCGAGACTCTCACTCGTCTCGGTTTGAGTGAGCCAATACTGCCCCTGAATGTCGTAACGTTCTTGTTCTTTAGTATTGAAAGCCGAGAAGATGAGCGACAGTGCAGTACGGTCAGTAAAATGTCGGGTAAGACTGAATGTTCCGAAGAATGTCCTGAAGAGGTCCTTCTCCTGTCCGTCAAAATAAACCTTGAAGGACTTGACGTTTTGCATTGTTCCGAATTTTGTCTCCCTGTCCTCAGGTTCAAAGTTATAACGATTCTCCGAGATGTTGCCTATCATCTCAATAGTCCAGCGTTTGTTGGGCGTATAGCTCAAATAGGTTTGATAGTCAAGGAAACTCGGATTATATTCGCCTTTGGTCTGCAAAGTTCCCAAGAGATATTTGTTGGTTTTGTAGCGCAGGCCGTGACTCCATGCAAACTTCTTTTTTGCAATGCCTACATAAGCATTGGCTCCCAGCATACTGGCCGAGAGCGATGCTTCAAACCGCTTAGGACGCTTATAGGTTATGTCGAGTGCCGATGACATCTTGTCACCATATTTCGCCTCAAATCCTCCTGAAGAGAAGTTAACCTTCTCAACCATATCTGAGTTGATGACCGAAAGGCCTTCCTGCTGTCCGCTACGAACAAGGAAAGGGCGGTAAATCTCAATATTGTTGATATAGACGCTGTTCTCATCGAACGACCCTCCACGCACATTGTATTGGGAGGACATTTCGTCTCTTGAGGAAACTCCTGCCTGTAGTTTGATAGCATCTTCAACAGCATTGCCGCTTGCCGACGGCATCGTCTTTAAATCCTTGGCGTCGATGGTCTGCGTCTGACCGGTCTGTTTACGCTGCTGGGTCACCACTACTTCTCCCAACGTATTGTCGTCAAGCAATTGCACCTGCAAGGTCTGTTTACCTTTAGGTCTGCGCAACACTCGTGTTTTTGTTTTGTAACCAATCATCGAAAACCTCACCTCTACGCTGTCTGCCGATGATACGGTCATCGTGAATTCACCTTTCAGGTTAGTCATGGTTACTTTTCCCTGCTTAACCACGGCAACCGTAGCAAGCTCTATCGGGTTCATCTCGTTGTCAAGTACGCGTCCCTGCAATGTGAAAGTTTGTGCCTGGCCATGCAAGCCGCACAGGAAAAGGGCGACAGACCATATAGTAATAAAGAATATTCTGCGTTTCATTTGCAATATAACGACAATACTTCGTTTATATTGTATAAATCCAATTGAACTTGAGAGTATGAAAATTATCTTGGCAATAGACTCATTCAAAGGCTGCCTTACTTCCGCAGAAGCTGAACAGTCCGCAGCACAAGGCATTGCAGACGTATGTCCCGATGCCGAAGTTGTTTCCGTTCCGATGGCTGATGGCGGAGAGGGAATGCTCGAAGCATTCACCACAGCAATGAACGCACAAACGACGGAAGCCGATGTACACGACCCGATGATGAGGCGCATCAAAGCCGCTTATGCCATTTGCGGGGAAACAGCCATCATCGAGACGGCTAAGGCTATAGGACTTACGCTACTGAAAGAGGAAGAACGCAATCCGCTGCGGGCTACGAGTTACGGCGCGGGAGAACTGATGGCAGATGCCTTGCGCAGAGGCTGCACGCACCTGATGGTCGGATTGGGTGGCAGTGCCACTTCCGACTGTGGAATCGGCATGTTACAAGCACTTATCGATGCCTTCGCTCCTCATGGGCACATTGATAAAGTCAAGGCCATGTTTCCACAGCTCCGAATTACCATTGCCTGCGATGTAGACAATCCGTTGTGTGGCTTCAATGGTGCCGCCCATGTGTTTGCACCGCAAAAAGGTGCCACGCCCGAAATGGTGGAAACATTGGAACGCCGTGCCGAAAAGTTTGCCGAACTTTCTCAGAAACACTGTGGCTTTGATCGTTCCGGCGAGAAAGGAGCAGGAGCAGCCGGCGGACTGGGATATGCTTTTCTGCAATACTTCGATGCGAAGATGAAATCGGGTGCGGACGCCTTGCTGCAACTGACAGGTTTCGACGAAATCATTGCGGGGGCAGACCATATCGTCACGGGTGAGGGAAGTGCAGACCGGCAGACCTTGATGGGCAAACTTCCTTCGCAGATACTCCGATACGGACAGAGACATCATATACCCGTATTCCTCATTGCCGGTATGGTAAAAGACAGGGATATGCTTCTTCAGGCAGGGTTTCACGATGTGCGTTGCATCAATCCTCCCTCTCTTTCACACGAAGAAGCCATACAACCAGAAGCAGCCCGCCAAAACATAAGAAAGACCCTTGCCTACTGGGTGTCTCAACAGAAAGAAAACAGAGGATGACAGACTTGGAAAAGACCGCTCTGTCAAAGAGATAACAAGACTGAATGATTGAATACAAAGAGACCATCCTTATTCAATTGAAATCAGTACGGTATTTAATGACCATTTGGATTTAATCATTTGAATGCATGTGCCACACCGTCTTAACCCGACCGTGTGGCATATTCATTTTACCCTATGCCTACCTGTAAGTGCCATAACTCAGCACCTACACCCTCGTATATTACATACCCGTCAATGTTCCATACGTGTAGAGAGAATATTATTTACACGTAAGTAAATCTTTATTTACACGTAAATAAATTAATAGCTCAAGTATAAGGGCTGTAATATATGCGGTACATATAATATGGTAGCCATATCATATAATTACTGAAACTGTGATAATTCCCAAGGAAAATCTGGCCAGATAGCTTTTATATTACCTCCGTTTTCTTCATCGTTTAACCACAAGACAGTTCCATCTCACATTACTCCCGGCGCATACATTGCCATCATAGCATCAGAAATTTGTAAAAGAGTCTGTCCAAAAGTGCCGTGCCGGCAAAGGACAAAATGAGGACTATCGAAGAAAGAAAAAGAAAATATCTCATTATTTATATATTGTATTCAGAAATGGAGATACAATATCAACAGTGCCTTTTCGTTATACAAAATAAGATTATATAATGCGATGCAAACAAAAGTTACAGTCATAACAGTATCCTATAACAGCGGACGCACATTGCAAGACACCATACATTCGGTATTGAAACAGACCTATCCAAATATTGAATACATCATCATAGACGGTGGTTCAAAGGATAATTCCACGGATATAATACGCACATGCGCCCCCTTGTTTGAGGGAAGGATAAAATGGATTTCAGAACCGGACAAAGGCATATACGACGCCATGAACAAAGGTATTGCCCTGGCAAGCGGTGAGGTGGTTGGCTTTTTGAACTCTGACGACTACTTTACTTCCGAAGACATAATAGAAAAGGTGGCAGAAGCCTTTTCTGACCAAACCCTCGACGCAGTCTATGGAGATGTACATTTCATACGTGACGGAAAACCGGAAAGGTGTGTCAGATATTATTCCTCCAGACGTTTCCGCCCATGCTGGCTACGCTTCGGATTCATGCCTGCCCACCCCTCATTCTATGCCAGAAAGACGGTTTACGGAAAGACACTGCCCTACAAGACCGACTACCCAATTGGCGCAGACTACGAAATGATGGTAAGGCTCTTTTGCAAACACCACATCAAAGCACGGTATCTTAACATGGACTTTGTTACGATGAGAACAGGCGGGGCAAGTACAAGGGGCGTCAGAAGCATGCTTACGCTCATATCTGACGATATAAGGGCTTGCAAGGAGAACGGCATCTATACCAACACCTTCATGGTCAGCCTGAAATTCTTTTACAAAATATTTGGCATCATGCCATGGAATAAGCGTTGAAAGCCTCTCTACCCCAGCCTACTTGCAAGTCATGGCTGCATTATCCCTCAATCTTTATTTCATCTTCCTTTCATCCAAGATACGCTTTCTCTCGCGAATGAGCGGCATATCCTTCTTTTCCTGCAAATGCCGAAGGAATGCCGGCGGAAGCAATGCCTTCAAATATTGAATGGTATAGGCCTTCATACGGTCTAACCGAGACATATTAAAGTCAAAGTCTCTGACAGGAGTTCTCCAGTTGTCACCATAATACGAAGCCAAGAATCCTACGGCGTCTCTCGGAACATAAAACGAACCGTCGAGAAAAACAACTTCTTCCTTCTCTTCCACATGCTCCCTGAAGACAATGTCGCGTGCCAAATACCTGTATCTACTGTCAGGAAGATATGTGTCAAAAAAATACAGGTCAATGTATTCACCTTTCCGAATAACAGAAAGAAAACCACGCTCCTCATATCTCACAACCTCGAAGCCATACCGACGCAATTCAAATAGTAGTTCAAGAAACCTGGGTAAATCTTCCTTGAGGAGTGCCAAATCTATATCCTCGTCATGTGCGATAAAATCTTTCTCTCTGACAGCACCCAGCAAAGTGCCAAAGAAAAGAAGGAAGTAAACCTGATGACTATAACACAAATCTCTCAGCAAGAATAGGTTTTCTTTAGCAATCTCCTTGTCTATTGGCTTGATACCCGGATATAAAGGCTTAAACTTATAGACATACATCCCCTGAGAAGTCTTAATTATCTTTTTCACGAACTTAGAGTTTAAAGATTTTCTTTAATGCCTTTTTAAGCGGGAAAGGAATATACTTCATCAAATTAGTGTACAGAGTATTGTTGAGGTTATAAAATCCCTTTTCAAAAGGCTGAAACGGAACAACATATTTAGGATGACGCAAGGGGAAATCCACCTCCTTGTCCGTAATAAAATAAGATGGCATCTTTGAACCAGAAGTATGAGTTGCTCCCTCACCAAACCCAATGTTCGTTATCAGGCTGTGATTTGGATAAATCGCCAGCATATGATGGGCGGCAAGCGTGAAATACCATTGCCAATCCCAGGCACTCGCATCATGATGGTCGATAACGGCAAGCCTATACTTCCAATACTTGATGTCACGAGAGCGATAACCCATATTCGCAATGATAGACTTGCAATATGGTGTCTCCCTCCATTTGAGATTAATATCCATAAGTTTCCATGCCCTCCTCCATGTCGCCCAGCCATTTGTAGACTTATACAGACTAAAGCCATAGGAATCGGGTATAGATACATTCTTCACATAGTTTGCGCCATCTATCATTCCAATTCGCAAGTCATCTTTATACCTTTTCAACAGTTCATCTGCAAAAGGGAAAAAGGAATCTTGCATCACGCAGTCATCTTCCAGAATGATTCCTTTCTCTTCATGCTCAAACAACCAGTTGATGGCAGAATACACCCCCATACTACATCCCAAATTAAACTGTTGGAAACGTGTATGCACATCACATTCCCAGTTGATACGCTCAAGTATAACTTGGCGTGTTTTCTCAACCAGCTCTTGCTCTCCGTGAACATCCACCCGAGGGCCGTCACATGCAATATAGAGTTTGCTGGGTTTTACTCGCCTGATTCTCTCAAAGCTAACAAGTGCGACTTCAGGTCTCTTGAATATGATAAATAAAATAGGAACATCAAACTTTTTCTCCACCATCACATATAAATTAATGAGAATTATTCGATAAATTATAATATAGTATTTCTGATTGCATCCAGGAAGCCATGTCCGTATTTTAAATCAGGTTCAACATAGTTACCTTCTCCCCACTCGTTCCATGAGCGCAAAAATAGAACCTTATGTTCAAAAGATTTACTTTCTATCACATTCAAAGCATCTTCAATGTGCTTTTCAAAGTTCTCTGGCGTAGAATTGACATACACTCCTTCTGCATTTCCTGCACGAGGAGTACGATCCCATTGAGGAAAGAGCGTTGGATAAATGTTTTCCCAGCGATCCTCTGGTACAAAGAAATATTTCATGACCTTAGGATAATCAAGACGCTGTGTCGGAAGTATTGGAAGATGTTTATGAAGCAGGTATTTTGCAATTCTAATATACTTACCCATATAGCACATCTCTGCACGTGGCTTTCCAAACGAATTAATTCCATCAAATCCAAGAGAAAGAATGTCATTGTATACCTGTGCACTACTCAGAAGGTTGGGCTGCACACGCATGATAGTTCCATCGTCACGACGGCGCATCGTTGTCGTTGAATGAATCAATGCTATAAAATAGATGCCTTTAAGACCATTTTTCCTTGCCAATTCACGCCATTTTTCCATAAAAGATGATACATCCTTAAAAGAGTATGGGTCAAAAATAACAAAGACAGGTTTACCGTCAATAGTTATATATCTATGGTCACAGAATGCAGGAAGGACATAGTTGAAATGATTAACATAATCTTCCACACCAGGATAAAGCTGTTGGGCTATCATTGTGTTTTTACCTCCCTTCTGCCAAGTTCCTGTTTTCCAGTCATGATTAGCCCATGCCAAACAAAAAGGGAAATCTGGCTTCCCAGAAGTCAAAACTTCCTGAAAAGGCCTTTCCAACAATTTATGTCCGTTGCCAAACCAATAATGCCAATAACAGAATCCCTCTATACCAGCCTCTCTGGCCAACTCTGCTTGTTTTTCACGTACCTCAGGCAGTCTAAGATCATAAAAACCCAAGTCGGCAGGAATGCGTGGCTGGTAATGACCACGAAACAATGGTTTAGCTTTTGCAACATTCATCCATTCCGTAAACCCTGGCCCCCAATGAAGGTCGTTCTCAGGAATAGGATGGAACTGTGGAAGATAATATGCTATTACTCTTGCTTTTTTCATTTCAAATGTTTTCTTTAATTATTCGTGCAGGAATCCCTACAGCAACAGAATAAGGCGGAACATCTTTCGTTACAACACTATTTGCACCAATAATTGCACCATCACCAATAGTTACACCAGGCATAATACATACATTATTACCAAGCCACACACGATGTCCAATGCGAACCTTTCCTTTTGATACGATAGGTCTATCGCGTGGAGAAATAGAAAGGCTGGAATGATTAACCTCACCATGCGAATTATCTGTTATCAGAACATTGGTGCCTGTTAGCAAATGATTGCCAATTGAAATTCCGCAAACAGAAGTAATATGACACCCTGCCCTAAATAAGCAAGCATTACCTATCACAATTTCTGGTGTACATCCATCTATCTTGTTTACCGTAATCTGCAATCCTTTTTCAAAAATATTTTCATCCCCTATACGAACAAACTCCAAACCTTTTAAGACATGAGGATAACACATTATTACAGAATTGCCAAATTCTGCAAAATATCGACTTAAATATCCAGTATAAATCCTATCTCCAAGAGCAGATAGTCCTCTTGATAATTTTGTAGGCCATAAATATGATAGGATTACACCCAACAAACTAGATATACGTATATACACTTGTTTCATAACATCCTCTATTTACGATAAGACTTTATCATGCGCTTAATATACTCTTTTTCTTCACCATTCAATCCTATAAAAAAAGAAAGTATCAATATTATGAAGGGTACAAACATACAAACACTTATAAAACGTAAGACCATATCCTCTATAGTTGCATGCAGAAAATAGGCGACAAATACACCCAAGGAAATAATTAGTACAGCCGGAATTATCAATTTATTTACATAATCTGAAATTGAAAATAATGAATAAAAACGTCTCAAGCATATCAGTCGTACAACATGCGCACACAAACATACTGTAATCATAGATAAGAAGAGACTATAAGACGGAAAACCGAATTTGAAGAGTAACCATGTTAATGGAAGACACATTAATGTAATACTCTCAACAGGTAGATGATATTCTCGAATGTGCCCAGAGGCCTGCATTATTATAGTAATAGGAGAGTTTAGTGCCAATATATATACATAAAGAATGATTAGCCTTGAAAAAAGCAGCATTTCTGAAGACACCTCTCCTAACCATAACTCCAAGATAGGCTCTATTTCAACAATAATTGGTATAGACAATGCTGCCAAAGTATAAAGAATAAATTTATTACTAACAGAAAAGAGTCGATTCAAATATAAATAATTCTCTTCTGCATACGCCTTTATCATCGCAGGACGAAAAGCAAGAACCATGCTTCCACATAATGTATTAAAAGCATTATAGATTTGTATGGCTATAGCAAAGGCTGCTGTAATAATTGGACCGTAATAGATATTAGTCAAAATGATATTTCCTTGAATTATCCCCATTGCTGCAACAGATCCAAATAAAGTCCATCCCGAAAAAGACAAGAGTTGTTTGTATAAGTCCAAACCTTTTGTTTTATGATAACTGCATTCATCATACTTAATATGGCCAACGATAGCATATAATAAAAAAATTATAATAGAAACCGCAAGGAGTCCCCCTCCATAAAAAGCAAGATTGTCACAATTTGTTTTTCCTATATAATATGCTACAAGCAATCGTAAAACACATTCAATAGTGGAAATCAGTGAATATATCCCCATATCTTCATGAGCAAAAAATGCTGCCATAAAAGGAATTTGCAGTAAAGAAAAGATAAAAGAAAATAGTCCAAATTGAAAAATCAAATGCGTTACTTCAATTCTATTTTCAGGAATAACAAGTTGAGAATTAACAAACCAAACACCAAATACTTCAAAAAAAAGAAGAAGAAAAACCGAAATGCCAAAAATGATATTTATACTTGCTGAAAAAATGTCTTTTAAGTATTCATTCTTATTTTCACCCATTGAAATTGAATAAAACCTTTGAATTGAGAGAGAAAGAATACTGCTAATAAATGATCCTATCAAAACAACACCAGCGACAGAATTAAAGATTCCGTAGTCTTCATTGCCGAGCCCTCTTAAAACCAGACGTACCGTATATAAATTAATCGCTGTCAGAAAGGACATACGAACAAACAACAAAGAAGTATTCAATGCTATACGTTTAGATTTACTATGTGAACCACTTACATTTTTATTTGTATTCTCCATCTCACTTAAAATTGAAATAGTTCCAAATAAAAAAACCTATAAGCCATTGAAAATAAAGCAATAAAGCAAATATGGAATTTTGCGATATTCGCTGGTTTAATCGTATAATATATACAGGGGAATAACAAAATCTCTACTATACCAAACAACTCATTAACACGTTCACTAAAAATAGGCAATGATGATAGTGCAAAAAAAGAGAAAATAGAGACACCCATTATTTTAAGGACGAGTGGTAAATACTTAAACTTATCACTTATAGTATCGTAGAAATACAATACATAAAGAAAAACTATAATCCTCACCCATACAAATGCATTAAACAAAGATATTTCATCAAATCTTCCCTGATCTTTGATGGTCTGATACGCTTCAATCTTATTCTCTATATACGGAATAGGCAAAGACGTTAATAGATTAGCTTGCAATATAAATAAGACAATGCCAATAGGAACAAGACTAGACAAAGCGATCCTCCATTTTCTTGTTAAAGGCTTATTGCTGAAAAACAAAACAATAAACAAAACAAACGAGGAATAGTGAAAAAAAAGGGCAAGCAATAAAAGTAAAAAACCTAACCATTTTTTCCCTTCACCAAAAGGTTTAATTGACAATAAAAACAATCCAGAGGCAACACTTCCTCGAATTTGAATCATGTCTTGTAATAAATAAAAATTACCGATATAAATCACCAATGGCAAAAACAAGAAAGGTGAAATTTTACGGATAGCATAAAATTTTAGTGATACCGCAAGTATTGCATAAAACAGAAAAACAATATGAACATCGTCAACAATCGATTTAAGCAATTGACTAATAGTAATATAAGAAAACTCTACAAATAAGACAAGATATGGATTGTCAATGTCATTAAAATGTTCTTCATAGACCTCTGAATCTGGATCCATACCAATAGGTTTCAACCCAGCTATCAATATCATTACAATGCAGAAAGTGATATAAAGATACCATTTACCCTTTCCTAGCCGTTCTTCTATAAAAGAAGAAAAAATGGCAAACATTAATAATGATATAAACAACAATAGCATAAACCAAAGGCCCTATGGTTTGTTTACAACATAAAACGTTGTTCCAATAAATGTCAACATCAATATAATTGCTACAAAACTCATCCTTTTGGGGCCCGCAGGTTTTGTCGGCACAGCTGCACCTTTCAACAAAGTGAAAGCTGGAGTTCGTTCTTGAACCTTCGCCTTTGCAGCCTGCATGCGAGTGTTTAATGTGCTATAGGTATTATATTTCAACTGCATATCATTTTCCAAATCCTCCTGTTTAGCCCTAAAGCTTTCAAGAATAACATCAGTATTTGCATCCGCATAGGTACCATAAACCTGTCTTGCTTTTTCATATTCTTTTTTTGCCTCATTCGTTAACTTCTGATAATAGGCCAAATCATTTCGTGCCTTACTTGTTCTATACTCAGTAATAAAGTGTTGTAACTTTGTGCGCACAGAGTCAGCAAGTATTTTACAAACATATGGATCTTGATCTTTAACACTGATAGAAATAACTCCTGTTTTTTTGTCAACCTTAAATCTTATATTTTCCCTAATTAATCCAACAATATCCTCTTCTATTTTAGTTAGGACATAAGGATTAATTTTAGAAGAAACAGAATTGTCAACCTCTTCCGTAGAGAAAATTCGTCGAATTCTTTCTTTAACAACAAGCCACCACGGAACTTTCTGATAAGTCTTTAAGTAATTATAATATGTTGTTTTAACAGTTCCATCTTTGTTCTCAATTTTAATTGGGAATAAACCAGTAATAAATCCATTATCTTCCATTAGATCAGGATAAAGCATTGGAGTAATTGCATCAGCTGTCTGAACATCGGCAAGATCAATTCCAAAAGAGGAAGCAATTGACCCTAAAGTTCCTTTTGACATGGGATTACCAGATTCTGGAGCCATCGTTGTCTCAGAATAATAATACCTTGGAATACTTAATATATAAAAGCATGAAAGAACAAATGCAGTTGGTAAAGTAAAAAGGTAGATTTTCTTCCTTTTCCTCACTTTATTAAGTATCTTACGATAGTCTATATTTTTTTCTTTATTATTTTCCATCTTCATTTCTTAATGATGCGACAAATTTATTTCAACAAGTTAGCAATAGTTGCAATAATTGCTGCAAGCGAACCAATTCCCGTAACAATACTTAGTCTTTCTGCCAAAGAAGATTTGTTGACAGATTTCGCTGGGACGACAATTTCCGAGCCCGGTCCAGGTTTTGCATTCTGGCCTACTTTAGCCACCTTACCATTCATGTATATAATATAGGTATTACCCTTTCTTGCAGCAGGAGAAAAGCCGCCAGCCTGATTAATATAATATCCGACACTTTTCCCCTCACTATATGCTAAGGTGTTAGGATACATGACTTCACCATTCACCTTGACTGTAGCATTATAGCGAGGCACTATAATACGATCGCCTTCACGCAAGATCAGGTCTTCTTTTCCACCTGGATTAGCCAATGCTTTTTCTAACTCAATTGCAACAGGGAAGCTTTCTGGAATCTGATATTTTTTTAATTGTTGGGAACCTTCTTTATTTTCATCTTTTGCTTGCATTTGTGCTATGGCAGAAACATTACCCGATTTCATGGCCATTTCCATCATATTTGTCTCATACTGCTCTAATTCTTTCTTCCAAACAGCTTCCATTCTTAAACGCTCAGACTCATTTGGTTTACGCTCCAATCGTGCCCCTGCGGCATAAGCCAGGTCATTAATTCCTCCTGCTGCTTTAATTAGGTCGCTCAGTCTTGGTTCCTTTTTAGGAAGAGTATAGACGCCTGCAAACATAACTTCACCCTCAACTGTTACATTTTGCTGCTTATATGTTCCAGGACTTTTTCGTATATATACCTCATCAAAAGGTTGAAGGATAAAGCCTGGCTCTCCATCTATCACAAATCCATCTTTCAAAGAGAAACTGAATGTCTTGGCAATAATTGAATCATTAGTTACAGCTTTTGGATTAACAATACGCCTTGCCACATCGACTTTTATCATAGAGGCAGTTTCTTTCAAGCCACCTGCCTGCAAAATAATATCTTCAAGAGTTGAATTTGCCGCATATTTATATATACCAGGATACATAACCTCTCCATGAACTGTAAGGGTTTGTTCTTCCATCATCTCACTTTTTGTCGGTATGAACAATTCATCATTTGCTTGTAAAGCTAAATCTGCAACTCGACCTTCTAAAATACCTTCCACATCTATAGGAATAACTTCAAGCGTTCTGTCTAGCCTCATTCGATGCATTACTGCACGATTAACAAAAGCCTCCTCTTTTAGGCCTTCAGCACTTTCTATGAGAGTTCGGACACTATTGATACGTCCTCCAACTTGATACATTCCCGGACGAAATACAGCACCTTTAATCTTTACCATATTTTCAAAACGGGATAATACAGAATCGACACTGACAGAATCTTCATCAGAAAGATGGAAGGATGACATATCAAACTCGTCAATATTATAAATTGAAAACTGCTTGCCCGTTTTGCGGATTAGCCTAACAGACTTTGTATACGCATCTCCAGTAAAACCACCGGCATATTTCAATAATGTACCCACACTTTCCGACCTTTTCATTTCATAAATCATTGGTCGTTTCACTTTTCCAGTAATATTAACCAAGCAATCATATGCACCTACATATATCACATCATTATCTGCTAAGCGAATATTTCCAGACTTACCATTAAGAATAATGTCATATACATCGACAACAGCTATAAGTTTACCTTGTCTATGAACCTTAATATTACGCAGTGTACCAAGATCGTTAATTCCTCCAGCAAGATATAAAGCATTCAGAGGAGTAGAAAACGCGGAAAGTGTATAGGTACCCGGGGTCTTTACTTCACCATACACATTGACCGTTATTGAACGTGTCTGTCCTACAGTTAACTTTATGTTTGAACTTGAATATCTTGCCCCCAATTGAGCACGTAAACGTGCATTTGCTTGTGCAACTGTCATTCCTGCAACATATACGGGGCCAAAACCTTCAATCGTTACAGTACCATCAGGTGAAACAGTGCTTTCTATAGTTTTCTGAGAAGCTCCATAGATATCAATATACACTGCATCTCCTGCACCAAGGATATAATTTTGGGGAGTAGCAATATTCATTCCTGGTTCAAAAGAAAGCTCTTTGTTGTTAAAGATGTCACGTCCAAAGACTTTCTTCTTCTTCTTTTCTATTTTTTCTAACAGTCGTTTGTACATGGTTGCCGTATCAACAGGCATCCAGCTATCCATTTCGACAAGCATATCCATGTAATCTTCATCATTCTCATCAAAGGTATTCTTTGTCTTTGATTTTTTTGTATCTTCAATTCGATAATTTGTTACACTCTCAACTTCTTCAGTCTTGGTGTTATCCTTTTTCTTATTTACCTTTCGGGTACGGTCATCCGTCTTGCTATCGCCTTTTTCACCCATAGATACCGTTCCAAGCCCTTGATCCTTTTGCAGACGTTCTGCTTTCTTCCTGACACGTCTGATTTGATTAATGTCCACACCTTTTTGCATCAATTTGGTAACGATTTGGCTTTGAGAAGTTCCTGCGTTTCGTTCTTTCAAGACAAATCTCATC
Source organism: Prevotella sp. (assembly GCA_034183335.1). Classification (GTDB taxonomy): domain Bacteria; phylum Bacteroidota; class Bacteroidia; order Bacteroidales; family Bacteroidaceae; genus Prevotella. Next base: position 6,757 of record JAXFLJ010000044.1, on the reverse strand, counting down.
ACTTGTTCATCACTCATTGACGACTGTGCCATACTTCCCAAAGGTAAAATAAGGGCAAATAACGTAAGTAAGATATATTTTCTCATCATGCCGAAATAATTATCATTCCTAAAATTTTCTTCCGCAAAGAATGCGTCCTACAGTTGTACATAATATTCTTGCGTCCATTGCTATTGTTCGGTTCTTCAAATACCGGACATCCATATCAAGACGTTTTAACATTTTCTCCATTGTATCCGTATATCCATTATATAGAGTTGCTTCCGAAGTAAGCCCTGGACGCATTTCAAAAATCAAGTCATAGTCATCTGTATATTTCATAATCTGCTCTATGAAATATCTTCGTTCGGGTCTTGGCCCAACAAAAGACATGTCTCCAATCATTACATTCCATAACTGTGGAAGTTCATCCAAATGATGCTCTCTGATAAAACGTTCAAGCTTTGTAGAATTAACCGTATCTGGCTGTGCCACCAGCTGGGGGCCTTTATCTTCTACTGTACTGCTCATCGTCCTGAACTTATAAATTGTAAATGGTTTCCCACGAAAGCCAATACGCTCCTGCGAGAAGATAGGATGACCATTACGCTGACACAATAATAAGAACCAGATAATAAAGAAAATGGGTGACAACACAATTAGCCCGAAAAAGGCAAAGAAAAAGTCTGCAACTCTTTTGATGCCTCTTTCCCAAACGCTCATTGCGTCATGGCTTACCTTCAGACTTAAAGTCTGCCTTATATTATATGTTGCCAATGGTCTATTTGCTCTTGTCTTTATAGTATAACCCCAACTTCTCAAAATTGTTGCAAAAGTACTTATTTTATTTTGAAAATAGCGATTTCTCGCACAAAATTATGTACCTTTGTCACCGAATTTCGTCTATCCACCATTTAGACTTAATTCCAACAAATCGGGGCTGACCGGATTTGACGGTGAGATGAAATGGTACGTAAGCACGCGGAGCCTCGTTGGCTAGCTCCCTAATCTTAGCGAACAAAAATTAATTGGCAACAATCAGTATGCTCTCGCTGCCTAATCGAAGCACAGTAGATTACCGGCTTTATCCGGTCACAAGGTGACTGGACGAGACGTCGCTCAAGTGATGTAGTCCCGAATCTTCTTGATACAGCGGCGCAGGCAAATCGGGAATAGCAGATGCAAGTCTCGGTGTATTTGTGAAAATTTAGAGACTAAGATGACAATTGGTGGTTCGGGTCTTGTTGTCATTCGAAAACCGAAGTCCGAAATAAGCGTGTAGAAAGCGTATGGTTTCCTTGCGCGGACGAGGGTTCGACTCCCTCCAGCTCCACCTGAAATACTCCGACTATATGAATGGGGTAATGCCGAAGATAAGGAACAATTCGTGTAAATCCATAGAGATTTATCACTTTTGTTCCTTACTTTAATTTCAGACAGAAAGAAAGCCATTTATTTTATGGTGTTTATCAAATAAGTAACAACAGACAAAAGATTTCACACATGAGAATATCAATTAATAGACGCTATTTCTTCTATCAGACAATGATACTTATAGCCATGCTTTTATTAAAGCCTTGCATGGCAACAGCCCAAGAGGCTGACATCAGCAATCGAACAGATATTGAACAGCCTGTCAAAGAAAAAGGAGACACATCGGATAATCGTTCTTCAAATCTTCATAACCAACAGACCGACTCCCTTTTTGCCGATTCGCTTTCCTATGCTGCGGCAGAAGATAGTGCATCAGTGGTTGTCGCGCCTGTTGAAAATGAAGGCATCTTCAAATCTCTGAAGAAAAAGTTCATTGACGGCACTCCAGAATTTATGTCATTGGTTGCCATGGCTTTGATTCTGGGCTTGGCCTTCTGTATCGAGCGCATTATCTATCTCACTCTTTCCACCGTGAATACAAAAAAGATGTTGACCGACATTGACGCCAAGATAGCAGAGGGCGACATTGAGGGAGCGAAAGAAATATGCAGAAACACTCGCGGTCCTGTCGCATCCATTTGCTATCAGGGTCTTATCCGTATAGACGAGAGCATTGACAACATCGAACGTTCCATTACCGCATACGGAACCGTACAAGCCGCCAATCTCGAAAAAGGCTGCTCTTGGATTACGCTATTCATTGCCATGGCCCCCTCTTTAGGATTTCTTGGCACGGTGATTGGCATGGTAATGGCTTTCGACCAGATTCAGACTGCGGGAGACATCAGTCCAACCATTGTGGCTGCAGGTATGAAGGTGGCATTGATTACCACCATTTTCGGTATTATTGTGGCACTTATCCTGCAACTCTTTTACAATTATATCCTGACAAAAATCGAACAGCTGACGGCAGAGATGGAAGAATCTGCCATTGCTTTGCTCGATGCCATCGTCAAATTCAAGTTACGAAATGATACGAAATAAAATCATGCAATGGCCAATAGAGAAAGTCTCTCGGATGGTACTTGTTGCCATCATCTTGCTTTCTGTGATGGTATTTGGAGCATTCTTCCTTGTCGGTTTCAACGCCCCCGATGAAGACGCCCCACGCTTCACGGCACCTTTGCTTACGGGCATATTGCTTTCATATATCATATTGATGCTTTTGGCAGCCTTTCTGGTTGGAATATGGAGCATGGCAAAGAACCTTCGTTCGTACAGTCAGAAAGGGAACGATGCACACGGCGTGCCCGTAAGAAAAATATCATACGCCATCATTGCCTTTACGCTCTCTACCATGACGGTCGCCTTCATCACAAGTTCTTCGGAAACTCTTCTCATCAACGGCAGCGCATACGAAGAAACCTTTTGGCTGAAGGCAGCTTCCATGTTTACCGGTACATGTATTATCATGACTTTGGTTGCTATCAGTGCCGTCATATTCAACTACATCCGCCAACAACAAAACACCTAACACTCCCCCGCCCTATGTTTCGTCGTGAAAGAAGAACAGTTCCCGAACTCAATACAACTTCTACGGCCGACATATCATTTATGTTGCTGATACTTTTCCTCGTGACCACTTCCATGGACATAGACAAGGGATTGGTTCGCCTTCTTCCTCCGCTCTCCCCCCCACAAGAGTTGCAGGAAGAGGTTGACGTGGCGGCACGCAATGTCATGAAGATACATATAAAGTCAAACAACCAGATAACCATAGACGGGCAAAACGTACCGACAAGCCATCTCAGGCAGCGCATCGCCCTGTTCGTCGACAATCCGTATAACCGTCCTGACCTGCCTGAAAAGCACACGAAAGACATTCCCCTGCTGGGCAAGTGCAGTGTAGCCGACAAGCATGTCATACAGCTGATTGCAGAGCGAGAGGCTTCTTACGACACCTATTTTCAGGTTCAAAACGAAATCGTGGCTGCCTACAACCAGCTGAGAGACAAACTGGCCGTTGCCAGGTTCGGCCGTCCGTACACACAATGCAACAACAAGGAGAAGGAGGCTCTGACAAAACACTATCCCCAGCGCATCTCCGAGATGTATAACACAGAGGAGGAAGGAGGTAAGCCATGAGGTTTTACCGCCACAGGAGGAAGAACGGCGTGCCGGGACTGAACACGGCCTCACTGCCCGACTTGATTTTCACGGTCTTGTTCTTCTTCATGATTGTCACACACATGAGAAAGGCAATTCCCAAGGTGACATACCAAGTGCCCGCAGGTACTGAACTGACCCGGCTGACCAAGAAGTCTGCCGTAGCTTACATATACATCGGCAAGGTTACAGATGCAGCCGGCGAGAAAATCTCCCGCATACAACTCAACGACAAGCTCACGGATGTAGAAGACGTCATGGACTACGTGGTCAGCGAGCGCGAACGCATGTCGCCGGAAGACCAACAGAAGATGACGGTATCCATCAGGGCAGACCAGCAGACAGAAATGGGACTGATAACAGATGTCAAGCAGATGCTGAGAAAGTCCAACACCCTTAAAATCAACTATTCTGCCGTTTCCCGACAAAGTGACAAGTAAGAAAGCCATCCATGCCTTTTTTCTTCACAAATCACTCATAGACATTGCACATAACACGATATTTCCTTATCTTTGAACCAGATAATTAAGAAGCAAATGGAAAAGTACCAATTAGATCAGCTCGACAAAAAAATCATGCAACTGATATCCGAAGATGCAAGGATTCCTTTTCTCGAAGTAGCCCGCTTGTGCAACGTAAGCGGAGCAGCCATTCACCAGCGCATACAGAAACTGACGAACATCGGTGTACTGAAAGGCTCGCATTTCACCATCGACCCCGTAAAAATCGGATATACCACCTGTGCATACATGGGGCTTTTCCTGAAAGATCCATGCAATTTCGAGCAGGCCATCGAGGGATTGAAGAAAATACCCGAAGTCGTAGAGTGCCATCTGACGACAGGTTCATACGATGTCTTCGTGAAAGTATATGCCAAGAACAACGGACACCTGCTGGACATCCTGCACGAGAAGCTCCAACCCCTGGGGCTTTCGCGCACGGAGACGACCATTTCGTACACAACAGTGTTCAACCGCATGCTTCCCGTCACAGACGACGCAGAAGAAGACTCCAAACCTCACGGCGTTTACGAGTAAGTAACATCAAGAGAAGCCTCTCGGCTTCTCTTTTTCTTTTATCCCAATTCGGTCATTAGAGACCGTACTGATGATGTTCGTATGTCGAGCAGATTGTCTGCCGCTTTTGCCAAAGGCGTAGCGGACTACGCCGAGGAAGAACGGCAGAGAAGATGCCGGCAATCGACCGTAATCAGTCGGTAAGCATCATTCTTAGTGAGGAATGTAGTGTTGGCGGTCTAATGACCAATTTGGGTTTATCTCCTTCTGTTCTTACACAGGCAACTCAATTGTCAGCCCATGAAAACAATCGTGGGGCTTGTCTCACGACAAACCCCACGTTGCCCCCGGAGAGTGATAAACAAATTGAACTAATTAAGACCTCCGAGGGGTTCAGTTTTATAAATCATTAGAATGATTCTGCTTGACAGACCGCCACATGTCACAGTACATTTGTATGATTGTGAATTGTTTTCCCGCCGCAAACCGTCCTCCGATGGCTTCATGGCCGGGAAGCAGTCTGTCTGAATACAGAGAGTGCGTCATCACGACGCATTCCCTGCATAATTCAGAGAGTTTAAACAAGTTTTCAATGAATAATTAAACTTCCTCTGTTTTGATAAGAACAAGAAACCTTGACAGGTTCCTTGCGCCGTTCCATGCCGCAGTTGTTTTGCCGCTGATGCAAGGCAAGGCCGTCAGGGCATGCCACCAACAAAAACAACGGCAACTACAGCAACGTTCCTACGGTTCGGGTTCTGCGGGCGTGGTTGGTTCTGCCGTCTTGCCCTTCCATTCCTCCCATTCAATGTCCACATCGCTCAAGCCACGGACGGCAAACCGTCCTCCGCCACTTGTCAGAGAGCCGCCACGGCGATAGCGAGTTTCGGGGACGAAGCGCACACGCACGCCGTTAATCAGGTTGGCGGTAACCTCCTTCTCCGTGGCGACGCCATTCTTGTTGGTCGCAGCCGTGAAGTAGAACGAGCCGATGCCGTCGAGCTTCACCGAACGACCCTGCGCCATGTAGTCGCCCATCACACCGCCCAGTGCCGTAAGCACGGCACGCACGTCGGCGTGGCTTACCGTAGATTCGGCAGCCAGACGCTTCGCCACTTGCTCGGTAGTAATGGCCGAGCCTACCAGAACGGACTTGGGATACCACTTGCCGTTCACTTTCATCTTCATTTTCTTATAGAATGCCATAATGTTGAAAGAATTTGCCTTCGGGCAGCCGAAATGTTAACAACTACGAAAGTATATTCCGTGCCCCACGAAAGTATATTTCGTACCCTACGGAAGTATATTTCGTCATGGTCTATATCTACACTGCTCCTCAGATGATTAATAATATAGTTAAAAACTTTTTAAGCTTTTCGGAGGTATTACTCAAATGCCCCTACTCTGAATCCATAGCTACGATAAAAATACCCTACGATGAAATCAGGTTCATTAAAAAACAAACCGTAAGCATTACCTGTACTTTGGTGAGCACTCGATGACCAGTAGTAGCCCCCACTTCCCCTGGCGGTAAGTAAACCGCCATAGAGTGAACCCGAAACAGGTTGTTTGAGATAGTTACCCAAAGCAGGCAAATAAAAATAGTCTGACAATTCGGAAGCATTGGGAATTGTAGTGGAAGGTGTCCTTTTCACCTGAGGCGTCTCAATAGCTCGATAATCATTGCCGTTAGGGGCTTTTTCTTTCATGTATGCTATGTTTATGCCTTGTTCGGCTACAATCTTGGATTTTTTCTTAAACCATGCACCGCCCTTGTAAAGATGTTTCATGGTAGCCCAAATACGTTTAGAATCCCAACAGGGATTGCCTTTCTCAAGATACCAAAGCATCTCGTTCACATTGGGAAGAGGTTGAAACAAAGCTGTGGTCGCATCGAATCTACCAGTACCGCCACCTTCTTTGTGCCAGCGCTGGTCGCTACTGTCGTGAGGGAAATTGGGGTTTGAAGTACCATTGAGAGCAGGTTGCTCATTCTCGTAACCATGCCAATAATGATATTTTGCATCCCACATATAATAAAGATTGCTTTCATAATTAGTTATGGCAAGGTCGTATTCTATTTTCTTATTCTTTCCCTCGTTGCAGGTTACTGTTCCGTAATTCTTGCAAATTGTTCCCGTAACATTTGTTACTTGGTCGTAGAGGGTATACTCCACGGTAAAATTATCGTAAGTCCCGGGAGCAAGCACCATGATAGCTGC
>JAXFLJ010000043.1:0-20141 GCA_034183335.1 Prevotella sp. | reverse complement strand
GGTTCTTCGGGTAATGGCTCGATAGAAAGTCTTTCTTCGCTTATGCTTACAGACTGTGAGATTGTCAAACCAGCAGGTGCTGCTTATGACAGCAATCTCAAAGGTGTGGCGTTGAATGGTGTGCTTGTGACCGAAGAAGTTGTCATTGAAAGAGGGGTGATGTCAATAGGTCATCATGTTTTGGAAGATGGTGCAGCAGTTGGCTCAATATATAATATTGACGGACGTAAGATTGAGAAGATGCAGCGTGGTGTAAACATTGTGAAAATGAATGATGGCAAGACACGAAAGGTTGTTTTCTGAATGAAATGATGTAAAGAAATAGAAGTTAAAGTGTAAATTAATGCGAGGGCATGCTCTGTATGTTGGAGCGTGCCCTTTTGTTTTTCGTGGTATCAAATGAGAGTTTATGGCGATGATTATCCCCAATCGGTCATTAGAGGAAGTACTGATTTCGCCTGAATGTTGAGTAGACGGTTTTTGTTTTGTCGGAAGTGTAGCGGGTTACGCCGAGGAAATACGACAGAGAAAATGCTGACAGACGAACGAAAGCGGTTGGGAAGCAACATCATGAGTCAGAAATTGAACCTTAGTGGTATAATGACCGGTTGGGGATTATTCAATATGTGCCCGATTTGATACGTAAATCCGTCGGGATGTTTCCCGCTAAATAATTTGCCGTTATCATTTAATTATCGTATTTTTGCACCTTGTAAATCAACTTCAACACATCGTGGCAGAAACAAAGTATATCTTCGTTACCGGCGGCGTAGTGTCTTCTTTGGGTAAAGGCATTATTTCGTCATCCATCGGTAAGCTCCTGCAGGCACGGGGCTACGATATTACCATCCAGAAATTCGACCCCTATATCAACATTGACCCGGGAACTTTGAATCCCTACGAACACGGAGAGTGTTATGTGACCGTGGACGGAATGGAAACCGACCTTGACTTGGGACATTATGAACGTTTTACCGGCATACAGACAACTAAGGCGAACTCTTTGACAACCGGCCGTATATACAAGGCCGTCATTGACAAAGAACGGCGCGGAGACTATCTGGGTAAAACCATACAGGTGGTTCCGCATATCACCGATGAAATCAAAAGACGGGTTCATCTCTTGGGAAAGAAGTCAGGACACGATTTCGTCATTACTGAGATTGGAGGTACGGTGGGTGACATTGAGTCAACACCTTTCTTGGAAGCGATACGTCAGCTGAAATGGGAACTTGGTAAAAATGCCCTTTGCGTTCACCTTACATATGTTCCTTATCTAAAAGCTGCACAGGAATTGAAGACCAAACCTACGCAACACAGTGTAAAAGAACTGCAAAGCATTGGTATTCAACCTGACATCTTGGTGTTGAGAACCGAAAAGCATCTTAATGAAAGCGTGCGGAAAAAAGTTGCAGCTTTTTGTAACGTAGACTTTGATTGTGTGGTACAGAGTGAAGACCTGCCTTCAATTTACGATGTTCCGGTCAACATGCAGAAGCAAGGGCTTGATTCTGCGATACTCCGCAAGATGGGAGAACCTATCGGAGAAACTCCTCCTCTGGGACCTTGGAGGACGTTCTTGGAGAAACTCAAAAAGGCCAAGGATACCGTTAGGATTGGTCTGGTGGGAAAATATGATTTGCAAGATGCCTACAAGAGTATCAGGGAGAGCCTTTCACAGGCAGGTACTTACAATGATCATAAAACGGTCATGACATTTATCAACGCAGAGAAACTCACGGAAGATAATGTGGAGGAAATGCTGAAAGATCAAGACGGAATCGTGATATGCCCCGGATTTGGACAACGTGGAACGGAGGGTAAAATCATAGCAGCACATTATGCAAGGACACATGACATGCCAACCTTTGGTATTTGTCTGGGTATGCAGATGATGGTCATCGAGTTTGCACGCAATGTCATCGGCTATCGTGACGCCAACTCAAGCGAGATGGACAACAAGACGGAGCATAATGTAATTGATATCATGGAGGAGCAAAAGAATATCACTGACATGGGAGGCACTATGCGACTTGGTGCATATGACTGCGTGCTCAAAGAAGGCTCAAAGGTTGCACAAATATATCAGGCCGACCGTATCAAGGAAAGGCATAGACACCGCTACGAGTTCAACGGAAATTTCGAACAAACATATGAGGAGAAAGGTATGCTTTGTGTTGGAAAGAATCCGGAAAGCAATCTTGTGGAGATAGTGGAGATACCGGAATTGAAGTGGTATATCGGTACACAGTTCCATCCTGAATATCAATCTACCGTTCTACATCCGCACCCTCTTTTCCTTGACTTCATTAAAACGGCAATAGAAAACAAGAAATAATATCATGGATAAGAATACCATTCTCGGCATCGTATTGATCGCTGCCGTTGTCATAGGTTACAGTATATATACGAAACCTTCAGAAGAAGAAATCAAGGCGCAGCAGGAATTGCTCGCAAAACAAGAACTCGCACGTAAGAAAGCGGAAGCGGAGCTGAAAGCCGGACAGACGAAAAAGGCTGAGGACAAGAAGCAGGCACCGTCTGATACAACGGCACTTTTTTATAAAGCATTGTCGGGTACATCTCAAAAAGTAGTTCTCCGAAACGATAAAGTAGAACTGACACTCAATACCAAAGGAGGTATCGTGTCTAAGGCAATAGTCAAAAACTACAAAGGGTTGAATGGTAATAACGGAATTACTCTTTTTGACGAGAAAGACCAGAACCTGACATTTAAGATAGATGGCAAGGAATACAATGTCAATACTGAAGAATTATACTTTACTCCGTCATCTGTCACCGACTCTACTGTCGTCATGACCGCAGAGGCTGGTGCAGGTAAGAGTTTGACGATGAAATATACTCTCAAGAAAGATTATATCCTTCACCTTGCCTTGCAGACTAAAGGCATGGAAAGTATGTTCCCGTCGAAAACCAATAAACTCAATGTAGAATGGAGAGACAGGTGTCGCCAGCAAGAGAAAGGCTTTACTTTTGAAAACAATTATGCTACGCTTACCTATAAGGAAAGTGGTGGAGGAACCGATTATTTGAGTGAAACATCCGAAGTCATAGACCAGACCGTGGAGGAACAACTTGATTGGGTGGCATTCAAAAACCAGTTCTTCAGTGCAGTGATGATTTCTAAAGACGGTTTCTCCAAGAACGCTTCGCTGACGAGTATTCCGCAAGCAAAAGGTTCGGGATACCTCAAACAATACAGAGCACTTTTGGAAACTTCTTTTGACCCGACAGGAAAGAAACCGACAGAAATAGAGTTTTATTATGGTCCCAATGACTTCCGTTTGCTTCAGAAGATGGAAGGGCAGAGTACCTTTAATAAAGAGTTGGACTTGGAACGTTTGGTCTATTTAGGATGGCCGTTGTTCCGTTATATCAACCGTTGGTTTACCCTTTACGTCTTCGACTGGCTGACAAGCTTCGGCTTTAACATGGGTATTGTGCTTATTTTGATAACGTTGTTGTTGAAAGCCATCACATTCCCCTTGGTCAAGAAAAGTTATATGAGTTCTGCAAAAATGCGTGTACTCAAGCCTAAACTTGATGAAGCAACAAAGCAGTACGACAAACCCGAAGACCAGATGCAGAAACAACAAGCCATGATGCAGATGTATGCGCAATACGGAGTAAGTCCGTTAAGTGGTTGTCTCCCGATGCTTATACAGATGCCAATCTGGATTGCAATGTTTAATTTTGTACCTAATGCCATTCAATTGAGAGGACAGAGCTTCTTGTGGATTGAAGACTTGTCTACTTACGATCCGGTGATAGAATGGAGTACAAGTATCTGGCTTATCGGTGATCATTTATCGCTTACCTGTATTCTTTTCTGTGTTGCCAACCTTCTTTATTCATGGATGACTATGCGCCAGCAGCGTGATCAGATGGTCGGAAATCAGGCACAGCAGATGAAAATGATGCAATACATGATGTATTTTATGCCCGTCATGTTCTTCTTTATGTTTAATGACTATAGTTCAGGACTGAACTTCTACTATTTTATTAGCCTTTTCTTCAGTGCTGCTATTATGTGGGCACTTCGCAAAACAACTAACGACAAGAAGCTACTTGCCGCTCTTGAAGCTAATTATCAGGAAAACAAGAGCAATCCGAAAAAAATGAGTGGTTTGGCTGCAAGGCTTGAAGCTATGCAGAAGCAACAACAAGAAATGCAACGGAAAAGGGCAGAATTGGAAAGAAAGAAAAAAGGACTTTAATCATTCATCGGGTTACACGGCTTTTGCTTGTGTAGCCCGATGAAAGTCTAATAATAGAAAATACACCTCTCTTATCAAAAACACATTTATGAAAAAATCATTGATGACGACTGCTCTCATGGCTTTAGCCTGTTGCGGTCAGCTAACAGCACAAACAGAAGTGAATATCGGAAAGAACAACATCACGCTGAATAGCAAGCTCATGACTCCCGAAGCTCTTTGGGCTATGGGACGTATCGGTGCTAAAGAGGCTTCTCCCGATGGAAAGAAAATTGTTTATACCGTATCTTATTATAGTGTAAAGGAAAATAAGGGACACCATGTTCTCTGCGTAATAGACGCAGACGGGAAGAACAATCGGCAATTGACGACATCTGCCAAGAATGAAACCGACCCGGCATGGATACAACAGGGGAAGCGTATCGCTTTTTTAACAGGGGGGCAATTGTGGTCTATGAATCCTGATGGTAGTGATAGAAGGCAACTCACCAAGGATAAAAAAGATATTGAGGGTTTCAAGTTTTCACCCGATGGTAAGAAAGTGATTCTTATTAAATCCATGCCTTTCCATGATATAATTCAGAAAAATCCATCCGATCTTCCCAAAGCTACCGGAAGACGAATCACCGATTTGATGTATCGCCATTGGGATCATTATGTAGAAAGCATACAGCATCCTTATGTGGCCGATGTTACCGAGAACGGTGTTACAGAGGGTGTTGATATCATGGAAGGAGAGCCTTATGAATGTCCGATGGAGCCTTTTGGAGGAGTGGAACAACTTGCATGGAGTCCTGATTCAAAAACGATTGCATATACTTGTCGTAAGAAAAAAGGCATTGATTACGCAGTGTCTACTGACTCTGACATTTATCTATACGACCTTGCAAGTGGTTCAACAAAGAATCTCTGCAAACCGAGTGATTATAAAGAAAAGAAGTATGATGCTTCCAAGTCTTTGAAAAATCAGGAGGTAAACAGCCCTGCCAATTTGAAAAATAATCCGGGTTATGATACCAACCCACAATTCTCACCTGATGGAAAATATGTCGCTTGGCTCAGCATGGCGAGAGATGGCTATGAGGCAGATCGTCAACGTCTTTGCATTTATAACCTGTCAACAGGTGAAAAGAACTATATTACGGAATCATTCGATTCTAATGTAGATGATTTCTGTTGGGCGAAAGATTCTAAGACATTATATTTCATCGGTGTGTGGCATGCTTGTATCAACATGTATCGTACTAACCTGAAAGGAGAAGTAAAACAGTTGACCAATGATTATGCAGACTTCGGTTCGTTGCAAATGCTTAACGATGGTAACAAAATCTTGGCAGAACGCCACAGTTATTCGGCAAGCGCAGATCTTTATGTTGTTACGCCGGGTAAGGATGTAAAGTCAACGAAGATTGAGCAAATCACTTTTGAAAACAAACATATCTTCGATCAGCTCTCCATTGCTTCTTGTGAACAGCGCTGGACGAAAACAACCGACGGAAAAGACTTGCTCTATTGGGTTATTCTTCCTCCTGATTTTGATAAGACAAAGAAGTATCCTACGATAATTTTCTGTGCCGGCGGTCCTCAAAGTCCGGTAAGTCAGTTCTGGAGTTATCGTTGGAATTTCCAAATCATGGCTGCCAATGGTTATGTTGTTATTGCTCCCAACCGTCGTGGCTTGCCTGGTTTTGGAAGCGAGTGGTGCGAACAAATCAGCGGCGATTGGACTGGGCAATGTATGAATGATTATCTTTCTGCCATAGACGATGCTGCCAACAACCTGCCTTATGTGGACAAAGATCGCTTAGGCGCAGTAGGTGCCAGCTTCGGAGGATTCTCGGTTTATTATCTTGCTGGTCACCACAATAAGCGTTTTAAATGCTTCATCTCTCATGATGGTGCATTCAACCTCGAATCTATGTACACTGATACGGAAGAAGTATGGTTCTCAAACTGGGAGTACGATGACGCATTTTGGAACAAAGACCAAACTGAAAACGCCAAGAGAACATACGATAATTCACCTCATAAGTTTGTGGACAAGTGGGATACTCCTATCCTTTGCATACATGGTGAGAAAGACTATCGCATTAATGCGAACCAGGGCTTTGGCGCATTCAATGCTGCCCGTTTGAAAGGTATTCCTGCCGAGTTGCTCATTTATCCAGATGAAAACCACTGGGTGTTGAAGCCGCAGAACGGAATCTTATGGCAACGCACTTATTTCAATTGGCTTGATCGCTGGCTCAAGAAGTAAGTTTATATATGTATACATTATAATAATAAGACAGAGACTTAATAATAAATAATATGACAGACGCAATTCAAAAAACTTTGAGAGATTCAGCAGCTGCCCGGTGGATGGTGTTGCTGTTGTTGTCCTTTGCCATGTTTTGTTCTTACATGTTCATGGACATACTCTCACCCATCAAAGACTTGATGCAATCCACACGTGGTTGGGACTCTACGGCTTTCGGAACCATGCAAGGTGCGGAAACGTTTCTCAACGTGTTCGTCTTCTTCCTCATCTTTGCCGGTATCATTCTCGACAAGATGGGTGTTCGTTTTACGGCTCTTCTTTCAGGCATTGTGATGATTATTGGTGCTACCATCAACTGGTATGCAGTGACAGAAGCCTTTCAAGGCACGGCACTTGAGACTTGGTTCAACAACAATCTCAATTACATCCCAATCTTTGATGAACTGGGCGTTTCTCCTTTCTATCTTGGCATGCCTGCTTCAGCCAAATTGTCGGCCGTTGGTTTCATGATTTTCGGTTGTGGTGTTGAGATGGCCGGCATCACGGTTAGCCGTGGTATTGTGAAATGGTTTAAGGGTCGCGAAATGGCTTTAGCCATGGGTTCTGAGATGGCTCTTGCCCGTTTGGGTGTGGGTACTTGTATGATTTTCTCCCCAGTATTTGCCAGCATGGGCGGTGTTATCGACGTCTCTCGCTCTGTTGCATTCGGAGTTCTTCTCTTGTTTGTTGCCCTCATCATGTTTATTGTTTATTTCTTTATGGACAAGAAGCTCGATGCACAGACAGGAGAGGCTGAAGAGAAAGACGATCCATTCAAAGTAAGTGACCTCGGACGAATTCTCTCCAACAGTGGATTTTGGATTGTGGCTTTGCTTTGCGTACTCTATTATTCAGCTATCTTCCCCTTCCAGAAGTACGCTGTTAACATGTTGCAGTGCAACTTGAATTTTACCGAGGTAGATCCCAATTCGTTTTGGGCAAGCAATACTGTGGTCATAGTTCAGTATCTTATCATGTGGGGAGTAGCGGCAACATCTTTTGCCAGCAACTTTAGCAAGAACAAGAATCTCAAATACAGCATGTTTGCACTGGCATTCCTCCTTTTGGTCGTATTCTGCTACATGGGTTACATGCGTCAGTCTCCGGCTACCGTATTCTCGGTATTCCCGTTGTTGGCTGTGGGCATCACTCCCATTCTTGGCAACTATGTTGACCATAAGGGCAAGGCTGCCTCTATGTTGGTGCTTGGTTCTACATTGTTGATAGTCTGCCACCTCACCTTTGCCTTTATCCTTCCTATGTATAAAGACAGTGCTGTAGGCGGCATTATCATTGCCTATCTTACGATTCTTGTACTCGGAGCTTCTTTTTCGCTTGTGCCTGCTTCTCTGTGGCCGAGTGTTCCGAAGCTTGTCGATGCCAAGATTATCGGTAGTGCCTATGCGCTTATTTTCTGGATACAAAACTTTGGCCTTTGGCTCTTCCCGCTCTTGATAGGCAAGGTGCTTGATAAGACCAACCCGCAGATAGTAGAAGGTCTCAAGAATGGAACCCTCACGCCAGAGCAGGCTGCAACTTCTTATGACTATACAGCTCCTTTGGTGATGTTGGCTTGCCTTGGCATTGCCGCCTTGTTGCTTGGTTTTGTATTGAAGGCCATTAACAAGAAAAAGGGTCTCGGTCTTGAAGAACCTAATATCAAGGCATAATTTTCGTGAGGGAAAATACCTGTCTTTATAACATGTAATTCCTTATCAAGCGGATAGACCCATATTATGGACGTCAGCTGAATGTATAAACAAACTAAAAGTGTCACATAGTTTTCAATGCTATGTGACACTTTCCTCTTTTTAAGAGTTGACCTTTGCATAACATCACGATGACGTTTGAATGACAATTATCCCAATTCGGCATTAGACCGCCAACACTATATTTCCCACTAAGGATGATGCTTACCGACTGATTTCGGTCGCTTGCCGGCATCTTCTCTGCCGTTCTTCCTCAGCGTAGCCCGCTACGCCTTTGGCAAAAGCGGCAGACAATCTGCTCGACATACGAACATAATCAGTACGGTCTCTAATGACCGAATTGGGCTAAAGGCGAGGGCAGCCCATTTTATTTAAGGTCAACCCCATTGACAAGAGAATGATTTCAGGGTCGGGCAGGGGACGTGATATAGGCTTGGCATGAGAAAGAAACAGTTGGCTTTCGGATGCTTGCCGTATCTTGCGGCAGGCAATAGAAGCCGACCAAAAAGAAACAATTGTTTGGTTTATTCTGTTCTTCTAATGTATTGTGAAGGGCTTACGCCGCAGGTTTTCTTGAATGAACGCACAAAATTGGAATAATCAGAAAATCCGCATTGTTCTGCCACATCCTTGAAGTTGATGAGTGGATTCTTTTCAATCATATGTTGCGCTTTCTTGATTTTGATGCGCAAGATGAACGCAGCTGGTGTGTAATTGGTAAGGGCTACTATCTTGCGGTAGAACTGAATATAACTCATGCACATTTCCGAGGCTACCTGTTTGATGTCAACTTCTTTCGTCTTGTTGAGTTGCAGATAGATGTAGTCAGACACACGCAGGAGGAAACGTTGGTCTGCGTCGGCCAACGATGCCATTGCATCCTTTCCGTCTTCCATCTCTTGTGCGTATTTGTTGCGCAGCATGGCACGCTGTTCCAGTAGTTTTTCTACACGCACAAGCAGTTCTTTGCTGTTGAAGGGCTTGGCAAGATAGGCATCGGCTCCGGCTTCCAGCCCTTTCACACGGTCGCTCTCACTAATTTTTGCCGTGACGACAATAATAGGTACGTGATTGATGACTTCGTTGCTCCTTACCCGTCGGCACACTTCCAGTCCGTCCATTTCGGGCATCATTAGGTCGGTAATTATCAGATCGGGTACAATTTCCAGAGCCTTCTCTATTCCATCCTTACCGTTTGTGGCATAAAATATGGCATAGTTGTCGGTAAGCAGGTTGCCAATGTAGGCTGCCAAGTCGTAATTGTCCTCAATTATGAGCACTCTTCTTCTGCTGTCTTCCAGTTCTTTTGTGTCATCGGGCAGATTGTTTTCTGACGGAATGAACGGCATGTTCGTTTCCTCTATGTCCTCAATGGCGGCGTGGCGTTTGTTTCCATGTCGGATGGGTATGTAAATATGAAAGGTAGTTCCTTTACCCAATGTACTCTCCACCTCTATTTTTCCTCCGATAGAGGTCATGATTTGGTTCACCAAAGCCAGTCCTATTCCTGTCCCGATTTTGGCCGATTCGCTTTCTGCCTGATAGAAAGGTTCGAAGATATGGGCAATTTCGTCCTGTGCGATACCCTCTCCCGTATCTGAGATGTCTATAGAAAGCTGCTCGTTCTCACTCCATACGGCAATGTCTACCTTGCCGTATTGTGGGGTAAACTTGAACGCATTAGAAAGCAAATTGTTCATGACTTTGCTTATATAGTCTGGTACAAAGTCCATCTCTACATCGTTTTTGGCATAGAAGTTTATGTCTATGCCTCTGCTTTGGGCATATTCCCGATAGCTACCTACTATCATGCCGATGTATGGGATGATGTTTCCGGTACGCCAGTCGGGGTCTCCCACGGCCGATTTTACTTTTGAGATGTCGAGCAACTGGTTGATAAGTGTGAGTAAACTGTTGCCTTGTCGCTTGATGAGCTGCATCTTCTCACGTGTTTTTTCCGTTGTCTCGCCGTCTTCTTCTACTCCTTGGCTCAGTCCGAGTATTACAGTTAGCGGCGTGCGAAACTCGTGAGTGATATTGGTAAAGAATGTTTCTCGCATCCTGCTCATCTTCTTGAGCGTATGATGATTGCGAATACGGATGCGGAGAATGTAAAACATCAGCGAGATAATTATGACAAAGGCAATCACGGCCAATACCAGCAGACCGTAGCCTATATGCTTGGCTGTGCGCTCTGCCATGAGTTTCTGTTCGGCCAGATTTATCTTTTGTGTCTGCTTGTCACGCTCGATGCTCAACCTCATGTTCTCCATATGGTTCAGCTTGTCCATATTGATTATGCTGTCTTCCATCTCCTTGCTCTTTACGTGATGTGCCAGTGCTTGCTGATAGTCGCCCCGTTTTTTGTAGAACAGGTAATAAAGATGGTGAACTTCTACCTGATGCTCCTTCGATTTTATCTTTTCTGCCGTGGTTTTTGCCTTGCGCAGATACTCCTGCACCTGTTCTTCCGTCTTGCCCGTGGCAATCTTTACTTCTACCAGAGCCAATAGTGAAGCCAGGGCATGCCATTCGTCTTTGGAGGCTTTCATCAGTTCATAGGCTGTCTCATATTCCTTGGCAGCCTTGTCGTATTGCTTTGTTTTCTCATAGAGTGAGCCGAAATACGTATGGCAGAGTGAGATGCCGAGCTGACTTTTTGCTTTTTCGTTACACCGCATGGAATGGCGATAGTACACCCACGCCGAGTCAATCTTCCCTTCTTTTTCAAAAATAGAGCCTATGTTGGCATAGTTGATGGCTTGCCCCACGTCACTTTTCAGGTTCTTCTCGCCAACCAGTGCCATGCGAAAGATGCTGTCTGCCCGTTTATAATTGCCGAGAGTCATGTAGATGTTGCCCAGTCCGTTGAGCGAAACCACCAGGTTTTTCTTGGCGATAAAGGAAGTATCGGCGCAATCTTCACTGATTTTCAATGCACGATAGTGGTATTCTTGTGCGATGTCGAGCACCCCAAGCCGTCGATAGTTTGTGCCTATGTTGTTGAGAATCTGAACCATTTCCAGCGTGTCGCTAATCTCTTCTGTTTGTTTCAATGCTTTTTCGTGTACGGCGAGTGCTTCCTCGAATCGGTTTTCCACACGTAAAGCCTTTCCCCATTCACGCAAAGCGATGATGCTGCCCAGCTTGTCCCCTTTGTTTTCCATCTGTTTTTGCATTATGGCAAGCGAGTCAATGGTCTGTACAGTATTGACGATGCTGTCTGCTACCTTCCTTTCTTCATCTGTGAAAGATATATGTTTCTTTCCGCATGAACTCAATCCAGCCGTCAGAACAAGCCCTGCCAAAATGACGCCATACGTCCATGTCCATGCAGAAATACGTTTCTTGTTTCCCATTTGGAAGACATTCATTTTTACGTTATATTGATACTTCAATAGATTTAAGATAGTCAAGGTTGATTGTAATCGTGTCATGGTTGGTATTTATCATATAAACCAAACACCGATGATATCTTTTTTCAATCGGCCAAGGCACTTTTCCTTTTGCAGCAAAGAAGCAAATCAAACAGGAAGAAATGATACCAACCAAATGAGATGCAATTTGTGCAATGCAAAGATAATGTAATTTTTAGAAAGAATAGCCATCTTCGAAAAATATTTGAGGGTGTTTTTACTAATTGAACCCCAATCGGTTATTAAACCCCAATCGGTCATTAGACCGCCAACACTACATTTCCCACTAAGAATGATGCTTACCGACTGATTTCGTTCGCTTGCCGGCATCTTCTCTGCCGTTCTTCCTCGGCGTAGCCCGTTACGTCTTTGGCAAAAGCGGCAGACAATCTGCTCGACATACGAACATCATCAGTACGGTCTCTAATGACCGATTTGGGTTAAACTGCTTAGATTTCCGTTCCGACCAATGGTGTTGCTTTCCGACCGCTTTTGTACGCTTGTTGGCATCTTGCCTGCCGTTTTTTCTTGGCGAAGCCCGCTACACTTTCACGGAAAACTACAGACAGTCTGCTCTACATTCAAGTAACATCAGCATGGTCTTTAATGACCGATTTGGGTTGAGTGACGAAAAATAATCAAAGCAGATGGCAAAAAGCATGTTTTTGTTAAGGAAAAATATGGCAAAAAATAGCTTTTGGACACCCAAATCGAAATGATAAAACGATGAATTGAGACAAATCAACCATCAAACAAGAAGCAAATTTGGGAATTAAAAATATGGAACGGACAAAAAATGACCGAAAAATCCTTGAGAAAAAACCTGTCACTGAACTTTCCTTTATTTATCGGCGTTTGAGAGGGGTCA
Source organism: Prevotella sp. (assembly GCA_034183335.1). Classification (GTDB taxonomy): domain Bacteria; phylum Bacteroidota; class Bacteroidia; order Bacteroidales; family Bacteroidaceae; genus Prevotella. The sequence goes on along the minus strand of JAXFLJ010000043.1, from coordinate 7,611 downwards.
AATGTAAGAATTTGCAATGTTGGCCATTTTTTTGACATGTAAAAATGAAAGATTTCGCAAGAATTTTGAAAGATTTTGCAATGTCTGTTGGGTCATTCTGTGCTTAACTTTGCAGCATGAAGAAAAATAAAAAGGAAATATTGCGACTGCAACAGAAAAAAAATCTTGACTTGACCGATGATCGAATGGAACTTCTCTCTACCATAAGCGAGTTGGTCAAGCAAGAGGTTAACAAACGCATTAGTGACATTTCAGACAGTTGTAAAAATGAAACAGGAACAAATCAGGATGCAAATCCTACTCCCTGATGGCATCTTTGCCATGACACTGAATAATCGTTTTGGTGGAGAAAACGAAAAAGCATTGCCATAATAGATGAAAGAAGGAAAATAAACAGGTAAGCATGCAATATATAATATAGGTAATTGAACTATTGTCCCATCAAATACGACTTCACCCTCATGGGTTACATGCAGAATCACAGACGCCGAAATATCGGCAGGTTATTCATCATTTGCAGAAACTTACAGACTTTACAATATAAAAAAAACAGTACTTACGAACTCTCAATATATATCATGATGATGAAAATACGCCGCAGTATCTGTGTTCTGCTTACCCTGACGACAATGTGGCAGATAACTCAATGATGAGCAGGAATATGGTATTACAATCGTAGAAAGGAATGATACAAAAGAAAGCACGACATGTAAATTCATGGATGTTATAATAGGTAAGTAAGGAGAAAAGGGCGGAGGACTCCGAGTGAAAAGGCTGATGTCGCCCTCTTTAACTAATCAAAAAATCGCACTTACATAAACTCCCATCATATATTCATACTAACTTACCCATTTGTGAATAAATACCGAGCTCTGAAGAAAAAAGCGGAGAAAGGTGTCTCACTGTAAAGGGAGGAAGTCAAATGACTTCCTCCCTTTATTTTAAATCTGCCATTAGAGGCTGTTCTGATTGCGTTTGAAAGTGGAGCAGATGTCCTGTCGTTTTTGCTGAAAACGTAGCGGACTTTACCGAGGAAAAACGATAGACATTCTGCCGACAAGCGGACAAAGACAGCCGAGAAGCAATATTATTATCGGGGATATAGCCTTAGCGGTCTAATGACCGATTTTAGCTTTATATTTATGGAATGCCAAGACTGCAATATGCCTTCTGTTGGGATTAGCTTCGATATCGGCCTTTTCTCCGTCTGTCGGTTTTTGTCAATGGAAGTATGACCATTTGCTACCCAGTGAATGCTCCTTCGTCCAACCCGGCTGCCTGTTTCGTCATCGTACCAGTCGTTGGTAGCGTAACTACCAAGCACTGGTACTCACACTACCAGCCATTGGTACACAGCGTACCAACGACTGGTAGTTCCTTATCCCCAACCAGCCATCAGGCCGTTTGGGGTTCCGTTTTCGGCTCATAATGTTGCTTCCTTACCGCTTTTGTCCGCTTGTCGGCATCTTGCCGCCGTTTCTTTTCGGCATAACAGACTACGTTTTCAGCAAAAACGACAGGACATCTGCTCCACTTTCAAACGCAATCAGAACAGCCTCTAATGAATGAATGGGGCTTGTTTTCAAATAGATGCAAGTCTTGGGCCTTGCTTTCCGCCCTGCATTTACTGTCATGATGAAAAGTCATGGCAGGTTTATAACCTGTTTGTCGATGGTCAGTTACATTTCGAGCGGACTATCTTTCTGCCAAGTTGCTTGCTCTCTCCCTGCACATGGTAATGATACGCAAGGGCTATCGGTGGGCTGTAGAGGTTTAGGCCTCTCTCATGCTCTGTTCGATAATCTGCCGTATGTCGTCACGGGTGAGGGTCTTGTATCCTCTTGTAAGAATGAATGTGCTGTCTACGATGCCATCAATCATCTCTTCTGTCACACCCAACTCACGCGCATTGATGCACACGCCGATGGCTTTCATCCATTGCTTCATGGCTTCCAGTCCGGCTTTGGCAGTCTCTTCGGGTGTAAGGTTTCGGCCATCTATGCCCCATACGTTAGTGGCAAAGCGTACAAACTTATGCAGTCCGTCTGCCATAATGCACCGATAATATGGCAACGAAACGGCCGAAAGAGTCATGCCGTGGGTGGCATTGGTGTGTGCGCCGATGCTCTGTCCTATCATGTGCACCATCCAGTCTTGAGATTTTCCCATCTTGGTAAGTGTGTTGAGAGCCCATGTTGCCGTCCACATGATGTTGGAGCGTGCCTCATAGTCTTCCGGATTCTTGATGGCGAGGAGCGAAGAGTGTATTAGTGAGCGCATCAGGCCTTCTGCAATGTAGTCGCTGGTATTGTCGTCCGTATCCGAAAAATATTGCTCGCAAAGGTGCGAGAGTACATCGAAGAATCCTGCAACCATCTGTGTCTGGGGCACTGTAAAGGTGAAACAAGGGTTGAGGATGGCAAAACGTGGCATGAGATGAGTGCCGAACACCTTGCCTATTTTAAGTTTGGCAGCCGTATTGGTAATGACAGAGCCACCGTTCATCTCGCTTCCCGTTCCTACCATGGTTAGTATGCAACCCAGCGGTATGATGCGACACGTTGGTTCTTCCTGCCTCAGATAGTACTTCTCCCACGGGTCTTCCTCACACCACGCAGAAGCACTCAGCCCCTTGGTGTAGTCTATCACGCTTCCGCCTCCTACTGCAAGCATGAAGTCTACATCGTGTTTGCGCACCAGCTCGATGCCCTCATGGAGTTTTTCGAGGGTGGGATTGGCTGGTATGCCGCCCAGTTCTATTACTTCTTTTCCGTTTTCCCGAAGAATGTTTATTACCTGTTCATATATGCCGTTAGTCTTTATCGAACCTCCGCCATACACCAACAAAACCTTGCTGCCGTAGCGTGCCAACTCTTCCGGCAGATGACCCATCGCCTCGCGGCCGAAGTGCAGGCGGGTGGGATTTTCGTAAGTGAAGTTACCTAACATAATCGTTGTTCTTGAATAAGTTTATGTTTACAAAGGTAAGCATAATTGAGAAGAATGTATCACACATTCAGACAAAGTTTACAATTTCTGTTTTTTCGTTTTAGCCGGGTGATAACAGGGGCTTCGTTGTCTTTTTCAGGCATGTTAAACCCAAATCGGTCATTAGACCGCCAACACTACATTTCCCACTAAGGATGATGCTTACCGACTGATTTCGTTCGCTTGCCGGCATCTTCTCTGCCGTTCTTCCTCGGCGTAGCCCGCTACGCCTTTGGCAAAAGCGGCAGACAATCTGCTTGACATACGAACATAATCAGTACGGTCTCTAATGACCGATTTGGGCTAAAGAGGTGAAACGGCAGAGAAGATGCCGGCAATCGGGCGAAATCAGTCGGTAAGCAACGTCATTAACGAGAGGATGTAGATTAGCAATTTGCACGAATGACAATTAGATGTTTTCGCTTGTCGCAGGTTATTTATCTCAATTATTATGCTTACCTTTGCCCTAATCTGCCGTCATGTATGGATTCGGTGACGGTCTTGCGAGCCTTATCCCGTGGTTTTCAATGAACAAAAGGGAAAAGATTGCTGTTGTGTGACAGGACGGCAGGGAAGATATTACTCGAATATGGAGGATAAAAGTGAAAGGAATAGTTATGATGCAAACCAACAGAATGTTACTGATTGTAGATCCGCAGATTGATTTCATCAGCGGTACTTTGCCCGTACCGGGTGCGGAAGAGGCAATGAAGGAACTGGCAACCTATATCCAAGAGCATGATGGAGATTATTGCCTGAAGGTTGTAACGACAGACTGGCATCCGTATCATCATCATTCGTTTGAACCGCAAGGAGGCCAATGGCCGGTGCATTGTGTGCAGAACACGGTGGGAGCTGCCATACATCCATCGCTTGTCACCCCGTTGTACACGACGAAGGGAGAAGTGAAAGTCTTGCGGAAAGGCGTTTATGCAGACAGGGAAGAATATTCCATCTTTAAGAACAGAGATTCTTCGCAATACTTGCAAGAGATGGTTTCGTTGCTTGGCATTCAACAGATAGACCTTTGTGGGATAGCCGGTGACATCTGTGTGCTGAATACGTTGAAGGATGGCGTGGCCCTCTTCAGAGCCGGCCGTTTCAAAGTCTTGCACCAATACAGTCCCTCGCTTGATGGCGGGAAGGCACTGAACGAATATGTCGGCAGTCTGAGATGAATATACTCCTTTATATATACCTATTTATATATACATACGAAAGCAAGCAGAAAACATGGGAAACCAAATAGAAATAAAAGGAGTAAGGGTCAATAACCTCAAGAACATCAGCATCAACATTCCCCGCAACCAGTTTATTGCTATTACCGGCGTGAGTGGATCGGGCAAGTCTTCTCTTGCCTTCGATACGCTTTATGCCGAAGGACAACGCAGGTATGTGGAGAGTTTGTCCTCTTATGCCCGTCAGTTTCTCGGACGAATGAACAAGCCCGAATGTGACTATATCAAGGGTTTGCCGCCTGCAATTGCCATCGAACAGAAAGTAAACAGCCGCAATCCGCGCTCTACGGTTGGCACATCTACGGAGATATACGAGTATATGCGCCTTCTCTTTGCGAGGATAGGACGTACTTATTCGCCTGTAAGCGGCGAGGAAGTGAAGCGGCATTCTACCGAAGACATTATCCAAAAGGTGCATACCTTCTCGCCGGGAACGAAGTTTTGTATTCTTGCCCCTCTGAAAACGGTAGAGGGAAGGACAGTAGCCAAGCAATTGGAGATGGAATTGCAGCAAGGGTATGTGCGTATCTTTCTGCATGGGGATTTTATGCGTATAGATGATTTCCTGCAAGACGAAGAAAAGGCCGCTTCGGTACGAACCTCTGACATCTATCTTCTGATAGACCGCCTGTCGGTCGACCACTCTCCCGAAAGTCTTTCACGGCTTGCCGATTCGGCAGAAACTGCCCTGTATGAGGGCGACGGAGAATGTCGCTTGCTGTTCCTCCCCTCACAAATATGTTATGATTTCTCGACTCGCTTTGAGGCGGATGGCATGACCTTTGAAGAACCTACCGAGAACCTTTTCTCGTTCAACTCGCCTCTGGGAGCCTGTCCTACGTGTGAAGGCTTTGGCAACATAATCGGTATAGATGAGAAACTTGTCATCCCCAACACATCCCTCAGTGTGTATGATGGATGCGTGCAATGCTGGCAGGGAGAAAAGATTAGGATTTGGCAGGAGGAGTTTTGCAGGAGAGCGGCTAAAGACAACTTCCCCATTTTCAAGCCTTATTTTGAACTGTCGCAGAAAGAACGCGATATGCTTTGGCACGGCCTGCCGTCTGAAAAAGGGATGGACGAAAAGGAGAAAGTGTCTATTGACGCTTTCTTTCAGATGCTGAAAGAGAACCAATATAAAATACAATACCGCGTGATGCTGAGCAGGTATCGGGGTAAAACGGTTTGTCCTGACTGTCGTGGCACACGGTTGAAAAAAGAGGCGGGCTATGTGAAAATTCAGGGGGTAAGCATTCAGGAACTCGTGGAACGACCGATAGGTGTGTTGCTGCAATGGTTTCACAACCTCAAACTTGACCCAAACGATGCCGCAGTAGGAAAACGACTGCTGACGGAAATCACTAACCGACTTCAATTCCTTATGGATGTGGGATTGGACTATCTGACACTCAATCGGTTGTCTAACACACTTAGTGGCGGAGAGAGTCAGCGCATCAATCTGACGACATCATTGGGCAGCCCGTTGGTTGGCTCCCTTTATATCCTTGATGAACCCAGTATAGGACTGCACAGTCGTGATACCGCACGGCTTATAGGCGTGTTGAAGGATTTGCAAAAGGTTGGCAATACGGTGGTCGTTGTCGAACACGACGAAGAAATCATGCGTGCAGCCGACTATCTGATTGATGTCGGCCCAGATGCCGGTCATCTTGGAGGAGAGATTGTATATGAAGGTGATGTACAGTTGAATGATGACTTGCTCGCAAAACATCCTCGTTCGCATACGCTTCGCTATCTCCTCGGAAAGGATTCTGTTGCCTATCCCGATGGTAGAAGACCCTGGAACATGTCGATAGAGATAAAAGGTGCGAGAATGAATAACTTGCGTGGCATCGACGCCAAGTTTGCGCTCAACGTGCTCAATGTGGTGGTGGGTGTCAGCGGAAGCGGCAAGTCATCTCTCGTAAAGGGCATTTTGTATCCTGCAATGAAACGTAAACTGGATGAAGTTAGTGAATTGCCGGGAGAATTTATATCTCTTGAAGGTGACTGGAAACACATCAAGCACGTGGAAATGGTAGACCAAAATCCCATCGGAAAAAGCACTCGTTCTAATCCTGCGACGTATGTCAAGGCCTACGATTACATTCGTCAGCTTTTTGCAGAACAGCCTCTTTCCAAGCAAATGGGCTTTACACCGCAGTATTTTTCTTTCAATACAGAAGGCGGACGGTGTGAGGAGTGTAAGGGTGCAGGCGTCATTACGGTGGAAATGCAGTTCATGGCCGACCTCGTTTTGGAATGTGAAAGCTGTCATGGGCAACGTTTCAAGCGTGATGTTCTTGATGTAAGGTTTGACGGAAAGAACATCAATGATGTCTTGAACATGACGGTTTCTGAAGCCATCTCTTTCTTTGGGAAGCATCGGCAGAAAGCCATTGTAAGCCGTTTACAGCCTTTGGAAGATGTTGGTTTGGGCTACATCAAACTGGGACAAAGCTCGTCTACGCTTTCGGGTGGTGAAAACCAACGTGTGAAATTGGCATATTTTATTAGTCAGGAACGACAGGAACCCACCTTGTTTATCTTCGATGAACCTACAACAGGCTTGCATTTTCATGACATCAGGCGACTGCTGGCTGCTTTTGATTCGTTGCTTCTTCGCGGACACACCATTGTTGTGGTGGAACACAACCTCGATGTCATTAAATGTGCTGACCATATACTTGAGCTGGGGCCAGAAGGCGGAGACCGAGGAGGCAACCTTGTTTGTACAGGAACTCCCGAACAGCTCGTGCAGTGTGAGGAAAGCCTGATGGGGAAGTTCTTGCAAGAAAAATAAGTAACAAAATATTTTGCTCTTTCAAATAATACTTTTACCTTTGCATGCGCAAAAAGCAAGGGATAACCTTTCCTGTATGCCGATATGGCTCAGTTGGTAGAGCAATTCATTCGTAATGAATAGGTCCCCGGTTCGAGTCCGGGTATCGGCTCCATAATTTGTCAGGGAAAGTTTAGGTAATGATTAATTTGCTTTTGAAGTTTCCTCTGTTTTATTGTATTTGCGGAATTAGCTCAGTTGGTAGAGTACAACTTTCCCAAAGTTGGGGTCGCGAGTTCGAGCCTCGTATTCCGCTCTTTCCTGTGTCTCAGTTCTCTTCTTGTATGTTCGGTATACAGTCTCTAATGACCGAATTGGGATAATTTGGCAAATAGCTTTTGACGATTTGTGTGTTATATCCTGATGTTTTAGATGTATCTGGTCTCAGGCAGAGACGGTTTTGGTAGTGTCCTAAAAAAGTGTGTAAGTCCATTTTTTCTTATCTTTGTAATAAGAATAATAAAAACAAAAAACAAATGGAACTTACACAGTCACAAATTTCGGAAATTCTTTCCAATTACACAAGCAGCAGCGCCGGTTTTG
>JAXFLJ010000042.1:0-4151 GCA_034183335.1 Prevotella sp. | reverse complement strand
CCATCGTCCATGATACCGCTAAGTTTTCCTTTCCGATTGATGGTGTTGCTTCCCGGCTGCTTCCGTCCGCTTGTCGGCATCTTGCCTGCCGTTTTTCCTCTGCGTAGCCCGCTACGCTTTCGTCAAAACGACAGTCCATCTGCTCGACCTCCGAACGAAATCAGCACGGTCTCTCATGACGGATTGGAGGATAGCGGCAAAGCTGATGCAGCCAGACGAAACATCGGCGACTACGGTTTTTGCCATGTAAAAAGTGTCGGTTTTGTTTTGCTTTTTATCCCACATTCATTAACTTTGTGTCCGAAATGTTACAACGTTACTTCATTTGGTTTGCCTATGACGGCTCGGCTTATCACGGATGGCAGGTGCAACCTACAGCCAACAGCGTGCAGGCAGAACTCCAAAAGGCACTGTCTACCATTCTGAGAGAGGATATAGAGGTAGTTGGGGCTGGGCGAACGGATGCAGGTGTGCATGCAAGAATGATGGCGGCGCACTTTGATTTGGAAAAGACGATTGACACAGGACAGCTTTGTTATAAGCTCAACCGCTTGCTTCCCAAAGATATTTCGGTAGACAATATCATTCCGGTGAACAGCGAAATGCATGCACGTTTCAGTGCAACATCGCGTACATATCATTATTATGTGCACCTGTCGAAGAACCCTTTCAGGCGAAACTACTCATACGAGTTGCATTTTGATTTAGACTTCGAGGCGATGAATGAGGCTGCAAGATTGCTGACGGAATATGAAGATTTTGGTGCTTTTTGCAAAACCCATACGGATGTAAAAACTACTCTCTGCCGGCTTACTGATGCAAGGTGGGTGCAGGAAAGTCCCGACGAATGGTATTTTACCATCACGGCCAATCGGTTTTTGCGTAATATGGTTCGTGCTGTGGTAGGAACTTTGCTGGATGTAGGGCGCAAACGAATTTCACTTGATGATTTAAGGCGAATCGTGGAGGGCAAACAGCGATCGGATGCGGGTGAAAGTGTTCCGGCTCATGCGCTCTTTTTGGAAAAAGTCGAGTATGGAGAGGCAACAAAAGAAGCATAATGTATCATGACATACTTATTCTACGAAATACAATTTTATGACAAATAATATATTCAGAGGATTGGGAATAGCCCTCGTGACGCCTTTCAAAGCCAACGGAAGCATAGATGAGGAGGCTTTGAAACGGCTAATATCGTACCAGTTGGAGCATGGAGCTGACTTTCTGTGTATCTTTGGTACGACGGCCGAAACGCCTTGTCTGACACATGAAGAAAAAAAAGTTATCAAAGATTTGGTGGTCAGGCATGTACAAGGGCGTGTTCCCATCGTTATGGGTTGTGGAGGAAACAATACGGCGGCTGTGGCAGATGAACTCAGAAGTAGCGACCTGTCAGGTATCGACGGTATCTTGAGCGTATGTCCGTATTATAACAAACCCTCGCAAGAGGGTCTCTATCTGCACTTCAAGGCTGTGGCTGAAGCAACCTCCCTGCCCATCATTCTTTATAATATCGAGAGTCGCACGGGAGTGAACTTATTACCAGAAACCGTGGTGCGGCTTGCCCGTGAGCAACGAAATGTTGTAGCTGTCAAGGAGGCATGCGGAAAATTAGATCAGATTGGGCACCTGATTGACATTAAGCCTGACTATTTTGATGTGCTGAGCGGTGATGATTCTCTTACTTGTCAGATAATTGACAAGGGTGGAGTGGGTGTTATTTCTGTTGTTGGCAATGCGCTGACCGAGCCTTTTTCGCAAATGGTTCATATGGCTTTAGACGGTAATGGAGAAGTTGCAAGGCAGCTCAACGACCGCTTTTCGGGCTTGTACAAATCCCTGTTCAAGGACGGTAACCCTGCTGGCATCAAGACCTTGCTTCATCAGATGGGATTCATCGAAAATGTATTGCGTCTTCCTCTTACTCCTGCCAGCGATTTGACAGCTCGTGAGATTGCTGATTGGGGCAAGTCGTTTGGTATCTTCTGACACAGTTTATCCCAATTCTGTCATTAAAGATCTGCCTGATTTTGTCTGGATGTCAAACGGATTGTCTGTCGGATTTACCGAAGGCGTAGCGGGCTATGCCGAGGAAAAAAGGCGGAGAAGATGCCGATAAATGAACGAAAACTGTCGGGAAGCAATATCATCAGCGAGGAATGTAGCATTGGTGGTTTAATGGCCGATTTGGGTTTGCTGATGGTAAAACTTCCACCCTTTCCTTTTGACCCTTTATTTCAGCAAGAAAGCATCTATCAAGACTCCCGAACAAAAAAGTAATCCGTAAACCATGATATTGCGGGCACACTCTGCAAGTATCGTATTGAGTGCCTTTCCGCATCCTATGCGTTTCATTCTCCGATAGGTTCGGGCATGCAATAACAGGTATATAAAGGGCAGGAAAAACGTGAAATATTGCCCTTGAAAGAAGAAAACCAATCCGAAATGGCATGCCACCAGGCCTGTTATGCGGAATAAGCGTTCCGTCCATATTGTTCCGATGCGCACCACCAGTGTCTTTTTCCCTGCTCTTTTGTCGTTGTCTCTGTCGCGGTAGTTATTTACAATCAACAGGTTTTCTACCACAAAACCGCATGCCAGAGATGAAAGGAAAACCTCTTTTGTTACCGTGTTGGTCTGAAGATAGTAGGTGAGGCATACGGGTATGATACCGAAAAAGACGATTACCAGCACGTCACCAAGCCCCATGTAAGACAGATGGGTGGTATAAAGGAAACAGAACAACAGGCAAATGGCACCTGCGAACAACATTTCCAAACCGCCATAGTATATCAATGGCAATCCGATAAAGGCGGCCAGCAGGCTCGTCAGGACTATCCCACGTCTCATCAGTCCGACGGTTATCCATCCTTGCGCACATGCCCTGCGTGGCCCCAGGCGTGTCTCATCGTCTGTTCCTTTCCTGAAATCTACATAATCGTTGATGAAATTGGCGTTGATTTGCATGACGAAAGCAAACAAAAGGCATAAAATGGCTGGTATGACTTGGAACGGTTTACCTTCTGCATGAAAACTGTTACTGTGTGAAAAAGCCAGGGTCAGCCCCATCATGACAGGTACTGCCGCTCCGGTGAGCGTCTTGGGACGTGCCGCCAATAGCCATGCTTGCAGACCGTTGGTCTTGATTCCTTTTTCTTTCATAATCGTTTGCAAATGTAAGAAAAATAAGATATATTTGCAACACAATTCGCCTGCAATCCAATCTATGGTATGCAGTCGGTCGTTTATGATACGAATCTGCCCCATGTCCATGCATCACCACGTACAACTTGACTTGATGGAATTTGTGGAAACCCACATCTTGCCTCGTTATAATCATTTCGACAAAGCACATAATCTTACCCATGTCATGGGCGTTATTCGCCGTTCGACCGAACTTGCAAGGAAAATTGGTGCCGATGTCAATATGGCTTATGTCGCAGCCGCATATCATGACCTCGGTCTTGAAGGGCCACGCGCCATCCATCATCTCACAAGCGGCAAAATACTGGCAGCCGATGCACGCTTGAAGAAATGGTTTTCGCCTGCTCAAATTAGACTGATGCGTGAGGCCGTAGAAGACCATCGGGCGTCTGCCAGTCATGCTCCCCGCAACATGTATGGCAAGATTGTGGCTGAAGCCGACCGTGACTTGAATCCTGATACGGTCTTTCGTCGTATTATATATTATGGAATAGACCACTATCCTGATAAGGATAAAAAACAGCATTGGGAGCGTTTTGTCGAGCATTTGGGAAATAAATACTCTCGTAACGGCTACATCAAACTTTGGATTCCGGGTTCGGAGAACGAACAACATTTGAAGAATTTGCGTGCACTCATTGAAGACACGGCACTGCTCCAAGAGCATTTCAACCGAATTTACGATGAAGAAACAACGTGACAGTTTTTCTTTTCGTGATAAATCTGCTGTGATAATCGCCTGAATTTGCTTCTTGTAAGGTGAAACAAGATGCTAATATAACATGTCCTCTTATTGTGTCTTTTCTTGCGGAGAGAGAGGCTCTCGAACCTATGCTTTCAAGAAATATCATAAAATTGCAAATCACTGATAATCATATACTATCTAAAGCGCAGAGTAAATCTAAATCTTTCTGAATATCTTTTGCTATTCCAAATATTGGGTGTAT
>JAXFLJ010000041.1:0-33128 GCA_034183335.1 Prevotella sp. | reverse complement strand
AACGAAAGACAATCCCGTCCCGGTATTCTGGCACAAGTTCGTTTCGGGTAAAGTTAATCGCAAATTTAATGATGACGGTACCCCCTATGACCGCTCCACGAAGTCAATCCCCTATTTTGACGTTCAGGACGACGTCACGGCCGAGGCAAACCGTCTGTTCGTGACGGAGTATCTCACACGTATCATTGACAAGGACGAACTGGTCAGGCTGTTCGGGGAGAAGTGACACCGCAACTGGCGGGGAGGTCTCAATATACAGTTAAATACCGAGAAATCATTATGATGCATAATAAATCATAGATTTACATTTACAATATCAGGTCGGATTTAGTTTGGGTTAGTATTGTTACCCACTTTTGATAGTTGTCGAAAAGTTTCCATATTTCAATATGAAGATATGGTTTTCTTCTTGAAAAGAAGGGAAATCATTCTCTTTATCAAACATACAATAATGAGGGGAGATAATTATTGCAAAACAGAGAATGAAAAAACTTTGCTCATTTCCAGTGTGTTTCCTTTTTGAAATATACTTATAGCTTTCTTATCATTAAACGATTACATACCAAACAAATTCTTTTTATATGGGAGCAAAGGAAAAGACGTTCTTTAAGCTGCCTGAGACATGATTTGTAATTGCAGATGAAACCATTTGAAGAATTAATCTCTATGGCACACTTTTGTCAAAAGATATTATAATTATTGCATGTCGTCTTTCGCTCTATAAGTGTCTTACCTCGAAAAATAACATATTATTTCTATCCTAAGAAGTAAGGTAAATAAAAAGATGAAAATAAGTTTTGCCCTTCATGAGAAAAAGAGTAATTTTGCAAACCAAAATCTTATATAATCATGTTGAAGACAGGACTATCCTATAAAAGTGAACTCATTGTGAGCGATGATAATACGGCTATGGCCATGGGTTCGGGAGATTTGCCCGTATTGGCTACGCCGGCAATGATAGCCTTAATGGAAAATGCTGCGATGAAAGCCGTTGTAAATGTCTTGCCAGAAGGCTCTACGACAGTGGGCGGTAAAATAGAAGCTTCACATCTTGCTCCATCGTCATTGGGGAAAAAGGTGTATGCCACGGCTACTCTTGAAAAAATGGATGGACGCAAACTCTATTTTCATGTAGAAGCATTTGAAAGCGAAAACCAAATACAGATAGGAGAGGGTAGTCATCTTCGTTTCATTGTTGACCGAGAACGTTTTATTTCCAAGCTGTAGACATAAGGATGAATGTAAACTCATGGTAAGTTATGAAGTAACTGATGATGAGGAAGCAAAAGTCATGAAGTTTTTCCATCGCTATATATAATAAGGTATAGATTACAAGGACGACTTTGTAATATTATCTGATAAGGCTGTTGTATATGACGGGATAATCCTGACAGTGAGGTAAGTGCAAGATGGTAATGCAGGGCTTTGATGAATGAAATGGAATATTTCATGTAAAAAAGTAAAACTTTACCATAAAATTGCTACCTTTGCACCTCGTAAGGAGTGAAGGCACTCGTCTGCAAAACATGAAGAACCAAACAACTTGCTTATAAGCATATAATTAATAATAGAACACAATATGTATTTTACTTTGTTTGTTACCGTTATCGTAACGGCTATCGTCTTGGTAGTAGCGGCTTATGCCATTGCTAAACTATTGGGACCACGCTCGTATAACAAAGTAAAAGGAGAACCATTTGAGTGTGGTATTCCTACGTACGGATCGTCTTGGATTCCGGTAAGCATAGGATATTATCTCTTTGGACTCCTTTTTCTTATGTTCGATGTCGAGACCGTGTTCCTTTATCCTTGGGCTGTTGCCGTTAAGCAAATGGGAGAGATGGCTTTGTTCAGCATCGGATTCTTCTTGCTGGTACTTGTATTTGGTCTTGCGTATGCATGGCGGAAAGGAGCGTTGGAATGGAAGTAAGAAAACCACACATCAAGAGTATTCCCTACGATGAGTTCAAAGACAATGACAGTCTTGAGAAAATCGTGGATGAACTGCATGAAGGCGGTGTGAATGTTGTGACTGGTTCGTTGGATCAGCTTATCAACTGGGGCCGTTCCAATTCGCTTTGGTCACTGACTTTTGCTACCAGCTGTTGCGGTATTGAGTTTATGTCAGTGGGATGTGCGCGTTATGACTTTGCCCGCTTCGGGTTTGAAGTGACACGAAACTCTCCGCGTCAGGCCGACTTGATTATGTGTGCTGGTACCATTACCAACAAGATGGCACCTGCATTTAAGCGTCTGTATGATGAAATGGCCGAACCAAAATATGTTATTGCTGTTGGCGGCTGTGCCATTTCGGGAGGACCTTTCAAATCGAGCTACCATGTGGTAAAGGGCATCGACGAAATTGTTCCTGTTGACGTGTTTATCCCAGGTTGCCCTCCGAGACCTGAAGCAATTATGTATGGTATGATGCAATTACAGAGAAAGGTTAAGGTTGAGAAGTTCTTGGGTGGTGCTAACCATAAACAGACCGAAGAAGAAAAAGCCTTAGGTGTGAGCAACGCCGAGTTGACATACGGAAAACGTAAGCCCATCGTTGTGACAAACGTACCGGAAGACTTTGTAAAAGAAATGAAAGGAGAGGCTGAACAATGAAACTGAACAATCAGATTTTGGCTTTTGAGAACTTCTCGGAAGAAATGAAGCAGTTGCGGGAGAAAAAACATTTTGACTATCTCGTTACAATCATAGGAGAAGATTTCGGTGAAGAGGGATTAGGATGTATTTACATTTTGGAAAATACAGACACTCATGAGCGTATCAGCACAAAAGTGATTGCCAAGCAAATTGAAGAAGATTATGTGATACCTACTGTGGTGAACCTCTGGAAAGCAGCAGACTTGCTTGAAAGAGAGGTCTTTGATTTTCTTGGAATCAAGTTCCTCGGTCATCCCGATATGCGCCGTCTCTACTTGAGAAATGATTTCAAAGGATACCCGCTCCGCAAGAACTTTAAGGCAGAAGAAGGTTATTCGCTCGAAGATGACATAGAACCTAACTATACAATTCAGTATGAGTTAGGAGAAGATGGCAAACTTATCGAAAAACGCAAAGCCCTTTATAATGATGATGAGTTTGTCGTAAACATAGGTCCTCAGCATCCTTCTACACACGGAGTTTTGCGTCTGCAAACCATTCTTGATGGTGAAAACATCAAGAAGATATATCCTCATTTGGGTTATATTCACCGTGGTATCGAAAAGATGTGTGAAGAATATACCTATCCACAGACTCTTGCTCTGACCGATCGTATGGACTACCTTTCTTCTATGATGAACCGCCATGCCTTGGTGGGTGTAATAGAAGAAGCGATGGGCATAGAGTTGAGCGAAAGAATCTTATGTATCCGCACAATTATGGATGAGTTGCAGCGTTTGGACAGTCATCTTCTGTATATAGGATGTTGTGCACAAGACCTTGGAGCTCTCACTGCTTTCCTTTATTCGATGCGCGACCGCGAGCATGTACTCAATGTCATAGAGGAAACTACTGGTGGAAGACTGATTCAAAATTACTATAGAATCGGCGGATTACAGGATGACATCGATCCTAATTTTGTAAAGAACGTCAAGGAATTGTGTGCATACATGAAGCCGATGTTCAAGGAATATATGGATGTCTTTGGTGATAACGCTATCATGCACAACCGTTTCAAGAAAGTCGGTGTGATGAATAAGGAGAATATCATAAGCTATGGTGTTACGGGTGCATCTGGAAGAGCATCGGGATGGCATAGTGATGTGCGCAAGAACCATCCTTATGGAATGTATGACAAGGTTGAATGGGACGAAATTACTTGCGATAGCTGCGACAGCTATGGCCGCTATATCAACCGTATTGAGGAAATGAAGCAGAGTATTCGCATCATCGAACAGCTCATTGACAATATTCCCGAAGGTGAGTTCTACATAAAACAAAAGCCTGTGATTAAAGTGCCAGAAGGACAATGGTACTTCTCTTGTGAGGGAGCACGTGGAGAAATCGGCGTATATCTTGACTCAAGAGGTGGTGATAAGAGTCCGTACCGTTTGAAGTTCAGACCGATGGGACTTAACCTTGTAGCTTGTATGGATGAAATGTTACAAGGGGAGAAAATCGCAGACTTGATAACTGTTGGTGCTGCATTAGATTTTGTAATTCCTGATATTGATAGATAGTATGTTTGATTTTAGTATAGTAACAACATGGTTCGACAACTTCTTGCGCCAGACCTTGGGGCTGGGAGATTTCTGGTCGATACTTATCGAATGTGTGGTGGTTGGTGTACTCCTTTTGTTGGCATATGCAGTCTTAGCCATCATACTGATATTCATGGAACGTAAGGTATGTGCCTATTTCCAGTGCCGTTTGGGTCCGATGCGCGTAGGGCCTTGGGGACTTCTCCAAGTATTTGCAGACGTGCTGAAGATGCTTATTAAAGAAATCTTCTTCGTGGAAAAGGCAGATAAACTGCTGTATCTTATTGCACCGTTCTTGGTTATTATTGCCTCTGTTGGTACTTTTTCTTTCCTTCCGTGGAATAAAGGTGCTGGAGTACTTGATTTCAATGTCGGAATCTTTTTGGTTACGGCAATTTCAAGTATTGGAGTCGTTGGTGTATTCCTTGCAGGATGGGGTAGTAATAACAAATATTCGGTGGTCAGTGCCATGCGTGGTGCTGTGCAGATGATTTCTTATGAAATGTCTTTGTGTCTTTGCCTGATTGCCGCAGTGGTGCTGACGGGTACGATGCAGATGAGTGGTATTGTTGAAGCACAGACTGGCCCTTGGAACTGGTTGATAATTAAAGGTCATGTTCCGGCTACTATAGCTTTTCTTACTTTCTTGGTGGCTGGTAATGCAGAAGCCAACCGTGGTCCGTTTGACTTGGCTGAAGCCGAGAGTGAGTTGACCGCAGGTTATCACACGGAATATTCTGGTATGGGCTTTGGTTTCTATTACTTGGCTGAATACCTGAATCTTTTTGTCATTTCTGCAATTGCGTCAACAGTTTTCCTCGGAGGCTGGGCACCATTGAATATTGGAGTGGCTGGTTTTGACCAAGTGATGAACTATATCCCGGGAATCGTATGGTTCCTCGGCAAGGCGTTCTTTGTGGTTTGGCTGTTAATGTGGATTCGTTGGACTTTCCCTCGTCTGCGTATTGACCAAATCTTGAAACTTGAATGGAAATACTTGATGCCGCTTGCATTGTTGAACATTGTCTTGGTGACAATCTGTGTAGCTTTTGGCATTCACGGATAATTGAAAATAGGTTTGAATATGGAAAAACAACAATCATATTTCGGAGAAATCCTGACAACAATAAAATCGTTGGCAACTGGTTTGAGGGTTACTCTTAAGGAATACATGATGCCGAAGTCAACGGAACAGTATCCAGAGAACCGAAAGACTACACTACATGTTGCTAAAAGACATCGCGGACGTTTGGTATTTAAGCGGGATGAAAATGGCAATCATAAATGTGTCGCTTGTCTGATGTGTGAAAAGGCATGTCCCAATGAAACCATCAAGATTGTTTCGCAGATGGTTGAAAATGCTGAAACAGGTAAGAAAAAGCGCGAGTTATCCGATTACCAATACAATTTGGGAGATTGCATGTTCTGTCAATTGTGTACGAACGCTTGCAATTTTGATGCCATTGAGTTTACGAATGATTTTGAAAATGCTGTTTTCGAACGCGATAAACTGGTTTTGCATCTGGACAAAGAAGTATATGAAGGAGGCTCATTGCCCAATCTGATTGATGGAGGAGCCGAACTTCAAATTGGTAAATTTAATACAAAAACAAAATAAGGGATTATGGCTAATTTAGTAGTATTTTGTGTCTTGGCCGTCATTATATTAGGCTCTGCCATCATGTGCGTGACGACGAAGCGAATTATGCGGGCAGCCACATTCCTGCTCTTTGTATTGTTTGGTGTGGCAGGCATTTATTTTCTCTTGGATTATACTTTCCTCGGAGCTGCTCAAATCAGTATTTATGCAGGAGGTATAACAATGGTATATATCTTTGCGATACAACTCGTGTCTAAAAGAACGCTGCAAGGTTTGGTTGAAAACCTGAAGGGTGGACGTGTCTTTGCTGGAAGTATGGCGGCTCTTGCTGGTTTTGCCACGGTCGTTTTTATACTTCTTAAGAACAAGACGATTGATATGTGTCTTACAGCAGAACAAAGTTCTAATCAGGTGATAGGCAAATTACCCGGAGATGGCATCTCTATGGATGTAATAGGTAAAGCCATGATGGGTTCGGAAAAGTATCAATACATTCTTCCGTTTGAGTTTATCTCTATCTTCCTTTTAGCATGTATTATTGGTGGAATTGTAATTTCAAGAAAGGATAAGTAATATGGTACCGGTAATTTGTTATTTAGTGCTTAGTTCGCTGCTATTTTTCATCGGTGTATTTGGTTTTGTAACACGCCGCAATCTTATTGCCATGCTCATCTCGGTGGAATTGGTACTCAACTCGGTTGATATGAATTTTGCCATCTTCAATCGTATGCTTTTCCCTGGACAATTGGAAGGTTTCTTCTTCACTTTGTTCTCTATTGGAGTGAGTGCGGCAGAGACTGCTGTTGCAATAGCAATCATTATTAATGTTTACCGTCGTTTCCATAGTGATCAGGTAAACAGCATTGAAAACATGAAATTATAATATTAGATTATGGATTACAGTTATGTATTTCTAATACTTCTCCTGCCTGCATTTACTTTCTTGGTTTTGGGCTTGGCAGGAATGAAGATGTCTCATAAGGTTGCAGGATTATTAGGCACGACTTCATTGGCTGTGGTAACGGTTCTCTGTTATTACACTGCCATCCACTATTTCCTGCTTGAAGGTCGTGGGGCAGATGGATTATTCCCAACGGTGACACCTTTTAATATTACATGGTTGAAGTTCTCGGAACTCTTGACGTTTAATCTTGGATTCCGTCTTACCCCCATATCGGTAATGATGCTTATCGTTATCTCTACGGTGAGTCTGATGGTGCATATATACTCTTTTGGTTATATGCATGGAGAAAAAGGTTTCCAGCGTTATTATGCTTATCTGAGTCTTTT
This sequence comes from Prevotella sp., assembly GCA_034183335.1. Taxonomy (GTDB): domain Bacteria; phylum Bacteroidota; class Bacteroidia; order Bacteroidales; family Bacteroidaceae; genus Prevotella. The sequence goes on along the minus strand of JAXFLJ010000041.1, from coordinate 26,042 downwards.
TACAATGTCAATGTTAGGACTTGTCGTTGCAACCAATATTTTCCAGATGTATCTGTTCTGGGAGTTGGTAGGTGTCTCTTCATACCTGCTTATTGGTTTTTATTATACAACAAGTTCGGCTGTTGCAGCATCTAAGAAAGCGTTTATTGTCACACGTTTTGCTGACTTCTTCTTCCTCATCGGTATCTTGCTGTATAGTTTCTATGTAGGAACATTTAATTACGATTTGAGTCAAATGACGCCAGAGAATATGGATATGATGCGTGGATCTGCAATGATTATGCCCACGGCTTTGTTCCTTATGTTCATTGGTGGAGCAGGTAAGTCTGCAATGTTCCCCTTGCACATCTGGCTGCCTGATGCGATGGAAGGTCCAACACCAGTCAGTGCGCTTATTCATGCTGCAACGATGGTGGTTGCCGGTGTATATTTGGTTGCGAGTCTTTTCCCGATGTTTGTGGAGTTTGCTCCGGAAGCCTTGCATTGGATCGCATACATTGCTGCGTTCACAGCACTTTATGCTGCTGTTGTGGCATGTTGTCAGAGCGACATTAAACGTGTGCTCGCCTTTTCAACCATTTCGCAGATTGGTTTCATGTTGGTTGCACTTGGAGTTTGCATGCCTGATCCTGAAACAGGAGGCGTAGCCATGACAGCTGAATATGCTGACGTAAATGGCTTAGGTTATATGGCGGGTATGTTCCACTTGTTTACTCATGCCATGTTTAAGGCCTGTCTTTTCTTGGGTGCCGGTTGTATCATTCATGCAGTACACTCTAATGAAAAGGCATTTATGGGTGGTCTTCGCAAGTATATGCCCATTACGCATATTACATTCTTGATTTCGTGTCTGGCTATTGCTGGTATATTCCCCTTGAGCGGCTTCTTCTCAAAAGATGAGATACTCGTGGCATGCTACAATTTCTCACCTGTTATGGGAGGCGTTATGAGCGGTATCGCAACTTTAACGGCGTTCTATATGTTCCGCTTGTATTATGTTATCTTCTGGGGTAAAAGCTATTATGAAGAGAATAAAGACAATGGAGCCAAGAAACCTCATGAAGCTCCATTGACAATGACAATTCCCTTGATAGTGTTGTCTGTCATTACTATTTTCTCAGGATGGATTCCTTTTGGGAAATTCATTTCTGCAAATGGTATAGCTTTCTCTACTCATATCAATTGGACTGTAGCTATTTCCAGTTCAGTGTTAGCCATCTTTGGCATTATTGTGGCAACCTTGATGTATGCACGCAAGGAAACGCCAATTGCTGATAAACTGGCAAAAACATTCCCGGCACTTCATAAAGCTGCGTATAATCGTTTTTATCTTGACGAGGTATGGCAGTTTGTTACCCATAAAATTATATTTAATTGCATCAGCCGTCCGATAGCTTGGTTTGACCGTCATGTCATCGATGGTACTTTCGATTTTATGGCTTGGGGAGCGAATGAATCAGGAGAAAGCATCCGTGGCTGGCAGAGTGGTGACGTGCGCCAATATGCAGTGTGGTTCCTGACAGGAACAATTGCCTTGGTTCTCATACTCCTCGCCTTGGCTGTTTAATTATTTGTTTCACGATAAAGTAGAATAAAGAAATGAGTATATTGACATTATTTGTGGTAATTCCCGTCCTGATGATGCTTGGACTTTGGTTGGCACGCAATCTAAACCAAGTTCGTGGGGTGATGGTTGTTGGCTCTTCATTGTTGTTGGCACTTTCGGTATACCTGACAGTTGATTTCATCCAATTGCGCGAGACGATGCCGGCAGAAACATATCCCATGTTATACACAGCCAGCCACATGTGGTTTGCGCCTCTTCATATTGCCTATTCGGTAGGTGTTGATGGTATCTCTGTTGTGATGCTCTTGCTTTCAAGTGTTATAGTTTTCACAGGAACTTTTGCCTCTTGGCAGCTTAAGCCGCTTACGAAAGAATATTTCCTTTGGTTTACATTGCTTTCTTCGGGTGTATATGGTTTCTTCATTTGCACAGACATGTTCACGATGTTTATGTTTTATGAGGTTGCTTTGATACCGATGTACTTGCTTATTGGCGTATGGGGTAGTGGCGACAAGGAATATGCCGCCATGAAACTTACCTTGATGCTTATGGGCGGTTCTGCATTGTTGATTTTGGGTATTCTTGGTATATATTATTTCAGTGGTGCCCAGACAATGAATGTCTTGGAAATAGCGCAGCTTCATAATATCGATCCGACCATACAAAAGGTTTTCTTCCCGTTTGTATTTATCGGCTTTGGTGTGCTGGGTGCACTTTTCCCTTTCCATACGTGGTCACCCGACGGCCATGCCTCTGCTCCTACAGCCGTATCTATGCTCCATGCAGGTGTACTGATGAAGCTCGGAGGTTATGGATGCTTCCGTATTGCGATGTACCTTCTCCCTGAGGCAGCTCAAGAACTGTCATGGATATTTATTATCCTTACAACCATTTCTGTTGTATATGGTGCCTTTTCTGCCTGTGTGCAAACAGACTTGAAGTATATCAATGCTTACTCTTCGGTATCTCACTGTGGATTGGTGTTGTTTGCGCTTCTCATGATGACGCAGACCTCATGCACGGGTGCTATTTTACAGATGTTGTCTCACGGATTGATGACAGCCCTCTTCTTTGCGCTCATCGGTATGATTTACGGACGTACACACACACGTGATATTCGCAAACTCGGTGGTTTGATGAAGATTATGCCATTCCTTTCCGTTGGTTACGTTATTGCTGGTTTGGCAAACCTCGGGCTTCCGGGCTTTTCAGGTTTTGTTGCAGAGATGACCATTTTCGTCGGCTCTTTTGCCAACGAAGATGCTTTCCGCCGCACGGCTACCATTATTGCGTGTATGGCCATCGTCATTACAGCCGTTTATATTTTGCGTGTTGTAGGAAAGATACTCTTCCAGAAAGTGGCCGATCCTCATTATGAAGAACTTACCGATGCGACATGGGATGAACGATTCTCTGTAGCTTGTCTTATCCTGTCTGTGGCAGGACTTGGTATTGCTCCGCTTTGGGCAAGCGAATTGATTACCGATGCTGTCGGTCCAATCCTTAGTGTATTACAACCCTAAAATATTTTGATGAAATGAATTATAATCAATTTTTCGATATGATTCCCGAAGCCATCTTGGTGGCTATATTAATCATTGTATTCATTGCAGACTTTGCTTCTTCCGGCAAAGACGAACGCAAATGGTTCAACCCTTTGGTTGTATGCCTGCTGTCTGCACAGTTGGTTGTTAGTTTCATTCCTATGGAAAGCGTCTCGCTTTTTGGCGGAATGTACGTTACCTCTCCGGCAATCAATATCATGAAGTCGATTCTTTTGGCAGGAACGGTTATCGTGGTTCTCATGAGTCGCCAGTGGCTAAGCCGTCCCGACAGTCGTGCACGTGAGGGAGAGTTCTATATGTTAGTGGTTTCCACACTCTTGGGAATGTTCACAATGATGTCTTCCGGACATTTTCTGATGTTCTTCCTTGGTCTGGAAATGGCATCAGTGCCTATGGCATGTCTTGTGGCACTTGACAAATATCGTAACAATTCGGCTGAAGGCGCAGCTAAGTTTATACTTACGGCCACCTTTTCGAGTGCCGTCATGCTTTTTGGTATTTCCTTCTTGTATGGAGCTTGTGGAACAATGTATTTCGCAGATATGGTTGAACGCCTTACGGTTTCTCCGCTTACCATCATGGGGCTTGTGTTTTTCTTCAGCGGTTTGGGTTTCAAGATTTCCCTTGTACCGTTCCACTTCTGGACGGCTGACACATACCAAGGTGCTCCTACGGTAGTAACTGGTTATCTCAGCGTTGTATCTAAGGGAGCGGCAGCTTTCACCTTGATGACCATTTTGATGAAGGTTTTTGTCAATATGGTACAAGAGTGGCAAATGCTGCTTTATGTGACGATAGTTCTTTCCATTACGATTGGTAACTTGTTTGCGATGCGCCAGAGTGATTTGAAGCGATTTATGGCATTCAGTTCTATCTCACAGGCAGGCTATATCATACTTGCTGTGGTGGGTGACAGTCAATTCTCTGTGGCTGCCCTCTCATTCTATGTTTTGGTGTATGTCGTTGCCAACCTGAGTGTATTTGCCATCATCAGTGTGGTAGAACAAAACAACCATGGACTAACGGACATGGATGCTTACAACGGATTTTATCGTACAAATCCCAAATTGGCATTCCTGATGACTTTGGCTTTGTTCAGCCTTGCCGGTATTCCGCCGTTTGCAGGTATGTTTAGCAAGTTCTTTGTCTTTATGGCAGCAGCCGAGAGTATGTCAAACGTTGCATATGCGGTTGTCTTTGTTGCTTTGATCAATACGGTTATCAGCCTTTACTATTACCTGTTGATAGTCAAAGCCATGTATATTAAAGATTGCGAGAAGCCCCTGCCGACATTCAAGAGCGATTTCAACACCAAGTTTGCCCTTGCCCTTTGTACTTTCGGCATTGTTGCGTTTGGCTTGTGCAGTTGTATTTATCAGTGGATTTATTCAGCTCCTCTTTAAGATGAAAAGCACGTATGCTATTGCTTTTCATGTTACAAGAAAGTTATAGATAAATAAATACTTTGGTTTTAATGTAAGAAAGGAGTTCGGTGTAGGTCGAGCTCTTTTCTTTTTTGTTTTCTGTATTCAACCCAAATCGGTCATTAGACCGCTAAGCCTGCAATTCCTCGCTCATCATGTTGCCTCCCGACTGTTTTCATCCGCTTGCCAGCGTTTTTCTCCGCCGTTTTTCCTCGGCGTAGCCCGCTACGCCGAGGAAAAAACCGGCCGCCCATCTGTTCGGCATTCGTACAAAATCAGCACGGCCTCTAATGCCCGAACTCAGGTTATCAAATATACCTCTTGCGATATTTATGCTTCGTTAGAGGGGCTTTCTTGTTGATTTTTTTCGTCTTTCCCAATGCTAATGTTTATCTTTGCAAAAAAACAATGAAATCAATTCTCGAATTGTCTGAAACAAAAGCATATAAATTCTTTATGGAATCTTCAAACTATTGTAGTTTGGATTTACCCCAATATATAACTTTTGATAAAATTCTCCGCTATGTGGAGAGTGTAGTAGGCAATAAAACCTTAGAAGATATTTTACAAGATAAACAAAAGAAGCCTTCCGAATATGAAAAGGTAAATTATCAAGTTCTAATTAAAAAAGATCCTCAATATACATATCGCCCAATACAACTTTCCAATCCTTTTTTATATTATCTTTTAGTAAGACAAATTACCAACAAAGGAAATTGGCGTGAGATCAAAAAGCGATTTAAAGAGTTTCAGCAACCTAACATTGAGGTCGCAAGTTTACCTATAGTAAAAAGTGAGTGTCAAAAATCTCACAAAGCTGCTTCTATTTTGAATTGGTGGGAAGAAATAGAACAAAAAAGTATCTCGCTGAGCGTTCAATACAAATATATGTTCACAACTGATATTACTGATTGCTATAAATCTATTTATACCCATTCAATAGCTTGGGCACTTATGGGCAAAGAGAATGCCAAAATTAAAAAAGGGAGAAAAGGATATATAGGTAATATTATAGATACTTATATGCAAGGGATGCAATATGGTCAAACAAACGGAATTCCACAAGGAAGTGTTTTATTTGACTTTATTGCAGAAATGGTATTAGGGTATGCAGACCTATTGTTATCTAAAGAATTAGCTGCTCAAAATATTACGGAGTTTAGAATATTACGTTATCGTGATGATTATAGAATTTTCTCCAACAAAAGAGAAGAACTGGAACGTATCGCTTTTTCCTTGCAATCAGTATTAGCAGAACTTAATTTCCAACTTAATACAAAGAAAACGTTATTAACACAAAACATAATCGAACATTCTCTTAAAGCAGACAAGGCATACTACTTGAGTAGATTCCCTTTATATAAAAAGACAGGTAATAGAATTATAACAACAGCATCTTCACTACAACAAGAAGCTTTATATCTACATAGTTTCAGTAAAGAATTTCCAAATAGTGGAACCTTAACAAAGTTACTTACCATTTTTTCTTCAAGATTACAGAAGAACTTAAAAAAAGTGACGAAAGCGGAGGTTCTAATCGCTATTTTTACTGATATAGCTTTATGTAGCCCTAAAGCATATAAAAATATTATTCAAATTATAAGTCAGGTCATTCCATTATTTCATACGACCAAAGAAAGAGAGGATATTATAAGGTCTGTATATAATAAATTCCAATTAATTCCCAATATTGGAGAATTACAGGTGTGGCTTCAGCGACTTACTTATCAAATGCCTGGTATAATATCATTCTCTGAGCCTATTTGTAAAATTATAGCCAAAGAAGATAATATTAAGCTTTGGAATAATGATTGGGTTCGTAGTACTTATGAAGATAATTTTCCATATTCTGATATTTATACAGATTGGTTAGTCACCTCGTTTACTCCTATAATTGACATAGATGAGGTGTCATTATTTGAGCAGTATTAACAACCTGAGTTCGGGATAAGTTCCCCTTATCTTCTGTTCTTGACATAAGGATACAAGTCCCTTATCCCTGCCAATTGGCAGGGATGACTTTCTTGTCCGTACAATTCTGCTTCGGCTATGTCATAAAATGGTCAGCAGGCCGCCTTTGTCTTCAATGCAGAAGTCTATATTGACTGAGGGCTTCTTGTCGAAGAAACTGTAGGCCGCAATTGCCGAGAGTGCGTTCATTGCGAAGTTGAACACGCTGCGGTGTCGGGAATGTACCAGTTGGGCGACGTTCTTGAGCTCGTCATTGATGGTTTCTATGACCGACCTCTTTCTCTGCAGGATTTTGTCATACAAGGGTATGAGTCTGTTTTTCATGTTGCACCTCAGGCCGGTGACCAGTTGTACGCCATCGTTGAACAGCCTGTCGAACAGTCCCTGTGATATGTACCCCTTGTCTGCGAAGAGTTTCCCGAAGACATTGTCGCTCAGCCTGTTGAACACGTTTTCATCCCTGTCGTCCACATTGGCCTTGGTCAGCATGAAGTTCAGGACTTCCCCTCTTTCGTTGACGATGAGGTGCAGCTTGAAACCAAAATACCACCCCATGGTGCTCTTCCCGACAACGGCATGGTCCCTGAACACCTTGTTGCGCCTGATACGCTTGTTGTGGCAGACGGGGATGCAGGTGCTGTCAACGAAACTTATCCCCGTGCAACGACCGAAGCAGCACACTTGCAAAAAGAGCATCATTTCCACCGAAAGCCGTGACTCGAGTTCCACAAAGCGGGTATATGAGAGTGGATCGGGGAACAGGTCGGCAGGATGTTCCTTCACATAGAACAGGTAGTAATGCTTGAAATTGCGGAACGAGCCGAAGTGGAAGCATATGAGTATCGTCATGATTTCCGAACGGCTCATACGCCATGACCGATTGCGCCGACGGGCTTCCTTGGGGGACTCAAGCCCCGTTTTTGCTGCTTCCTTGTCGAATTCCTTGCAAAAATCATCTGCTATACAGAAAATTTCAGGAGCTCCTTGAGCTTGCGAAAAACTTTGTCTTTGGTAATCATCGTCTGTTGTTTTTGTAACTGTTTGATTTACACCTATAAAGATACAAAATAATAGCGAGATTACCAACTTTTATTACAAGTTTCTTATCCCGAACTCAGGCTTCAAAGTTTTTTGAGCCATCAAAAACAAAAAAGGCTTCTCAAAGGTGTTTAGTCACTTTTGAGAAGCCAAAGGAACGTCATACTACAAATATAGTATCTTTTGCTGTGAGTACACCCGTAGGGAATCGAACCCTAATCTGAAGAACCGGAATCTTCTATTCTATCCATTGAACTACGGGTGCATACATGTAAGTATTGAGGAATCTGTAAGGACAATGAACTCTTAGATGGAGTCTCTTGCCATGTTCTTACAAATGGTGTGGAGTGTATTTTTTGATAGAAAAACAAGCTCCCTTCCCCTTTATTTGATACCTTTCTACGGCGTGCAAAAGTAGGAAAAAAAAATGAGATGTCCAAATTTCATCATGCAAGAAATGGTTTCATATCATCTCTAATCCCAATTGCTGTCTTAGTGTTTCTATTGCAGGATTGTCTTGGCGCATAGCATCGAAAATCTCTTTTTTCGATAGTATCTTTTCCACCTCATTTGATTCTGCCAGCCGCAGTTCAAAGCTAATGTCGCTGTTGTGAAGCGCATTGGCCATTGTAGCCCTGATTCGGTTTTTGATAGGTGCTATCAGGTCATACAAGTTTTGGTTGTCTACCACCAGCTCGATGTTTGGATGAGACGTGATGCGTGGGATGATGTTTTTCATTCTCGATGCCATGCCCACCATTTGAGCTGGCATTCGTCCACACATGGCTCTCCATTCTTTTTCCAAATCGGCTTGCGAGAAAAGCGAATGTTCAATTTCGCTGACTTTTTCGTTTTCCTCTTCTATTGTTTCCTTGGGCTTGTCGTTCATGCTCTTGAATGAGTTGAAAAGCGAAGCCGAATTGATTTTGGGTTTAACCGGCGTTTTTTCTTTCTTTGTTGTTGATTCGGAAGCCACAGCTCCTTTTGCCGGTGTTGCTGCATGAGGAGCAGTTTGGTTGGGCGACTCAATCTCGGTTACCTGCATGACCTTTACCGATTGAGTCATTGCCATAAGTTTGCTGAACAGGGTTTTTAATCTTCTGATAGGGCGACGCCCCGATGCCGGCGAGTCTTCTTGTGTTGCCTGTGCCACTTCTATTAGTGAGAGTTCTACCAGAAGTCGCTTATTGGAGCTTTGCCGATAGTTGATGTCGCAGTCGTTGAGGATGCGCAAGGCATTATAAAGAAATGTGGTAGGGCACTTCTTCGCTTGTTCCTTGTATTTGTCTTTCTGTCGTTCGCTTACCTCCAGCAAGGGGAGGGTAGACTCGTCCTTTGCCATCATGACATTGCGAATGTGCGATGCCAGTCCGTTAATCAGATGTCCGCCGTCAAATCCTTTGTTAATGATGTTGTTGAGCAATACCATCACTTCTGCCACTTGGTTTTCGAGCGAATGGTCTACCATGCGGAAGTAGTTTTCGGCATCCAAAACATTAAGGTCTTCCAATACCTTCTCGTAAGTGATGTTGCCCTGACAGAACGACACGGTTTGGTCGAAAATAGACAAGGCGTCTCTCATTCCTCCGTCAGCTTTTTCGGCAATGACGTTAAGAGCTTCCTCTTCGTAAGTTACGTTTTCTTTCTCGGCCACCTGTTTCAAGTGAGCAATGATGTCAGAAACGGTCATCCGTTCAAAGTCATAAATCTGACATCGGGAGATGATGGTAGGAAGAATTTTGTGCTTTTCCGTAGTAGCCAGAATGAAAATGACGTGTGCGGGAGGTTCTTCAAGCGTCTTGAGGAATGAGTTGAATGCCGCCGTGGAGAGCATGTGCACCTCGTCGATGATAAACACTTTGTATTTTCCCACTTGTGGCGGTATGCGTGTCTGCTCCATCAAGGCCTTGATGTTTTCCACCGAGTTGTTGGAGGCTGCGTCAAGTTCAAAGATGTTATATGACCGCTGACTGTCGAAAGACTGACAGCTTTCGCACTGGTTGCAGGCTTCGCCGTCTGCGGTGGGAGCCATGCAGTTAATGGCTTTGGCAAAGATGCGCGCACATGTGGTCTTGCCCACTCCTCTCGGACCGCAAAAGAGATATGCGTGTGCCAGCTTGCCGCTCTTCACTGCGTTCTTGAGTGTTGTCGTCAGGGCAGTCTGTCCTACTACGCTGTCAAAAGAAACAGGCCGGTATTTGCGTGCTGAAACGATATATTCCATGACTGATGTAAAATGATTATGTTCATGCAAAAGTACAAAAAACTATCGGAATACATTTCTTTGCCATGACAATATTTTATAATGCCTGTGTCGTTGTCGAGCCGTTTGGTTGCAACGAGCAAACTTTCTGCCTGCAAACTTGCCTGCGTGGCGGTCGTACCATTGTTTGGTAGCATGAGTACCAGACATTGGTACGAGGTGTACCAATCAATGGTACATGCCGTACCAACGTTTGGTAGCATTTTCGTTCTGCACGGACAAAGTGCCAGGGTGTCATTTTTCTGCTGGTGACAATGCTTATCTTTTAATCTGTATATTTGCTGTAAGCGAATGAAGTACAATCAGTTATTAGGGCGTTTGAGTTTTCGTTTCCGACCAATGGTGTTGTTTCCCGACTGCTTTCTTTCGTCTGTCGGTATCTTCTCTGCCGTTTTTCTTCGGCACAGACAGCTACGCTTTCGGAAAAATGTCTTCTATCTGTTCAACCCAATTCGTTCATTAGAGACCGTACTGATTATGTTCGTATGTCGGGCAGATTGTCTGCCGCTTTTGTCAAAGGCGTAGCGGGCTACGCCGAGGAAGAATGGCAGAGAAGATGCCGGCAATCGACCGAAATCAGTCGGTAAGCATCATCTTCAGTGAGTAATGTAGTGTTGGCGATCTAATGACCGATTTGGGTTCAACATTCAGACGAAATCAGTATGCACTCTAATGGCTGATAGGGGATGAAAGTTGATGAATAAAAGAGGGAATCTTGTCAATATGATGTCACAAAAACGCTACTTTTGTGTCATATAGATGTAGTGATGACACAAAAGGAGTTTGAAATCAAGATGAAGCAACTTCGTCCGCACTTGTTCTTGGAAGCAAAGCGGATACTCGGCGACGAAGACGCGGCTGAAGACATGGTGCAAGATGCTGTGTTGAAGCTATGGTTTATGCGTGACCGACTGGACGAATACAGATCGTTGAGGGCATTGTCGGCGGTGATGATGCGTCATCTGTGTCTTAACTATCTGCGTAATGAGAAAGGCAAAAAAGGAGAGATGAAACTCGGAACGGTTCCCGTTGTCACAGACCAGTCGCCCGAAGAACGGCTCATTGCCAAAGAAGAGGAGCGAGAGCTGATGCACCTCATACAGATGTTGCCGGACAAGCAGCAGTCGGTGTTGCGCATGAAGCATGTTGACGAATTGGAAACGGGAGAGATTGCCCGCATCACTGGTATGACAGAACCTGCCGTGAGGAAGAACTTATCAAGGGCAAGAATGCGTATATTACAGCACTTCAAGACATAAACAAATGTGGAAAGAAGTGGGGACAAAGATAAAAGAAGTATGTACAGTTATGATAAAGGAGGTAATATGACGGACATAAGAAAACTCATCGGGAAGTTTCTTGACGGAGAGACGACCAACAAGGAAGAGCAGTTGCTCTACGACTACTTTGCGTCCGATAAGGTTTCGGAAGACTTGCAGCCATATCGTGCCATGTTTCGATGGTATGCGGGCGGAATGAAAGAGCCGTTGCCTCTGCGTCGCCACCTGCGCAAGATGTGGAAGCGTGTGGCGGTTGCCGCTGCCGTTGCCTTGCTTGCCGGTGGGGGATGGATGTGGTACGGCTATGTGGAAGAAGCAAGGCTCTGTGCCATTTACGAGGGAAGCTACATTGTACGCAACGGAAAGAGGATAACGGATATTGCAAAAATCTTGCCCGAACTGGAACGAGAGGAATGCCATGCCATGCTGCTACAATGGCAGGCGGCGGGTGAAACCTGCCAGACTACAGACGATAACTTACCCATTATTTAATAAAGAAAAGAATATGAAAACAATGATTCAGAAAGCCATGTTGCTTGTTTTGTTAGCTCTCCCTGTCTCGGTTGCAGGACAAGAGAAAATAGACAAAATCGTGAAGGAACTTGAGTCGAAGGGAGTGGAGGTCTCTCTCATCGTGAAAAGAAATCATGAGTCGAAGAAAACGTACATGCGTTCACGCACCCTTACGTTCATCAGCAAAGACTCCAACTATCTGAACCGCCTTCTCAAAGCCTTTGAGGAGGAGAGCGAGCAGGCTGACGAAGCCTACATGAACCGTGGGGAAGCCTCTGTTTATCCAAGGATAACGGTCATCAACCTCAGAAAGGGAATAGATAACACTGGCAGCACGAAGGTTTCCAAGCTTGTCTTCGTCAAGGGCAAGATAAGGCATACCTATACGATGAAGGTCAGATACAGAGAGAAGGCCGACCCTGTGGTTACACTCAACATCTTATATACGGACAAGAGTGTGCCTGCCAACAAGGGTGGCTATAGCTTCTTCATGGATGACTTGTCGCTGAATAACCTTGAAACCGAACTGGGAGAATTGGAAGAACTGGGAGAGTTGGGAGAATTGGGCAACTTGTTAGACGGACTGACGGAAAACAACGGGTCTGCGAAGGAAGAAGAACCGGCATCTGACGGTGTGAACGTACAACAATAAGAAGGCAATCATTGGAGAACACAGCCGTCAGCGGTTGTAAGTCTCTTTTCTTAATTCCATTTTGTTAAGATGGGCCATTGCGCCCATCTTTTTTTGTGTCTGCTTCTTGAACCCAAATCGGTCATTAGAGATTGTACTGATTATGTTCGGATGTCAAGCAGTTTGTCTGCCGCTTTTGCTGAAGGCGTAGCGGGCTACGCCGAGGAAAAACGACGGAGAAGATGCCGGCAATCGACCGAAATCAAGTCGGTAAGCAACATGCTCAGTGAGGAATGTTGTGTTGGCGGTCTCATGACCGATTTGGGGTTGAACTGACATGTCCCGAAACACAATGCCGTTAGACTTGTCTTCTCTCATTGACAGGCTGCCCCCATCGTATCTATGGCTTTGTATTATGCCTACAGATGAATGCCACAACCCGAAATCTGCACCCTCTCATATTACATGGCTGCCAGTTTCTCAACGTGTAGAGAAATTGATAACCCAAGTGTAAGGGCAAAAGATAATACGGTATAAACGATGTCATCTCCCTGTAGGAACGGCGGATACTCCCCGAGTCATATCTGCCCGTACAAGACTATAATGCCCTTGGATGTTGGTATGTTATAAGCTGGCAGGTGCATCTCAGCGAGGCGATGATAAACTCCCCAATATCCAATCTCTTATATATAAATAGGTATAGAAAAAAAGTATCTTTTATCGGCCTGATTTTCTGCCGATTTATTTGGCAGCTATTATATTTATCTCTATATTTGCAGCCGAGAATTTGGTTCTCCTGCGATTATTCAACGGAGATTAAATGGGAAACAGGTGTAAATCCTGTACAGTACCCGCTGCTGTAAGCTCATTGTTTTATCGGCGAAGAAGCCACTGTCCGACTGACGGGAAGGTGCCGATAATTGAGCAAGTCAGAAGACCTGCCGGTTCAGTCAAAGTCTTGAAGTTCCCGGGCAATGGAACGAAAGATGAGTCAAAGGAAACATTACATGGTGAAAGCACAGGCTGTTTGAGGAAGAACAGTTTTTGCACGATGCTTGCGAATGGGAGATGACGATGTCTCATGACAAGCCTCATTGGGTTCTGCAAGGAATCTTTCTGCCCTTGTATACGTTCCTGTCCTGTTGAATACGATGAAGACAATCAATCAAATACGAAACAATCTATGGAAGTGAAAAATGCTTTTGCCGGAACATTGGAGTCTGGTGATGTGATGATTCAGATTTCTCCCTCCAGTTCAGGGGGCATCCAAATCAATCTTAGCAGTACGGTGGCGTATCAGTTTGGCGGACAAATCAAGGCAGTCATTGAAGATACGCTCAAGGAACTCGGCGTGGAGCATGCCGTCGTGACAGCAACCGACAAGGGAGCACTCGACTGCACGATACGTGCCCGTGTAACGGCCGCCGTGGTGCGTGCAACCGGAAATGACGTGTGGGCATGAATGCTCGAAAACCATTAACAAGATAATACTATGCAGAGATTAAGAAGAACCATGATGTTTGTTCCGGGCAACAATCCCGCCATGATGCAGGATGCCTTCATATACGGCCCGGACTCGATAATGCTCGACTTGGAAGATTCTGTGACCATGGCAGAGAAAGATGCCGCCCGGCTGCTCGTCTACCATGCACTGAAGACCATCGACTATGGAAATACGGAGATGGTCGTGCGCATCAATCCGTTGAATACACCATACGGAAAGAAGGACATCGAGGCCGTGGTAAAGGCCGGAGTGCATGTTGTCCGCATGCCGAAGACCGAAACCGCAGAAGAAGTAAGAGAGGTGGAAGAGGAGATAGAACGGGTAGAAACCGAACTCGGATGTCTCGGACGGACGAAAATCATGGCAGCCATAGAGAGTGCGCTGGGAATAGTCAACGCATACCCGATAGCCATTGCCTCCAAGCGTATGATGGGCATTGCGCTTGGGGCGGAAGACTACTGCGCCAACCTCAAGACGCAGCGCACGCCAGAAGGAAAGGAATTGCTCCTCGCTCGCGAGACCATCGTCGTGGCAGCCCGTGCAGCAGGTATCGATGCTCTCGACACGGTATATTCCAACCTGAACGACATGGAGACGTTCCGCAAGGAAGTGGAACTCATCAAGACGCTCGGCTTTGACGGAAAGTCCATTATCAATCCACGGCAGATAGAAATCGTCAATGAAGTCTTTGCACCCAAAGAAAAGGAAATAGAGAAAGCGCGCACAATTCTTGCCGCTATCAAGGAAGCGGAAAAACGAGGTTCAGGTGTGATAGCCGTCAACGGCAAGATGGTAGACCGCCCCGTTGTATTGAGGGCGCAGCGCACTATTGACCTTGCCATCGCATCAGGTATTCTAACCAAGGAGGACGTATTATGAAAAACAGTTTGAAAGAAAGAACAGCCTATATAGAGAAAGAAGCTGCAAGAATGGGCAAGCAAGTTTATCGAAACGGCACGCAGCCGAAAGACAAGACCCCGAAGCAGGAATTGCAAAAGGCTTGTTCAAAGGTGGTCTCGCTGGAAGAGGCCATTAGGCAGGTAGGCTTGAAAGACGGGATGACCATCTCGTTTCACCATCATTTCCGTGGAGGCGACAAGGTTGTCAACATGGTAGTTGACAAACTGGCCGAAATGGGGTTCAAAGACCTTCACCTTGCTTCTTCCAGTCTTCAAGACGTACACAGACCCTTGATAGAGCATATACGCAATGGTGTCATCACCAAGATTTCCACTTCGGGTCTGCGGGGCGATTTGGCAACGGCAATATCCAAAGGACTGATGGAAGAGCCGGTTGTTTTTCGTTCGCATGGTGGCAGAGGTAGTGCAGTGAGAAACGGAGATATGCATATTGATGTGGCATTTCTCGGTGCCTCTTCGTCCGACCCGTTGGGTAACGCCTGCGGATATTCACGTTCGGAAAACGCCAAGTCCATTTGCGGCTCTCTGGGATATGCTTTGCCCGATGCCGAAAATGCCGACAAGGTGGTGATTTTGACAGATGACCTTGTCGCATATCCTAACACCCCCAATTCCATTTCAGAGAGCAAGGTCGATTATGTTGTAGAGGTCGATTCGGTGGGAGACTCTTCGAAGATAGCATCGGGCGCCATACGAGATACCAAGAATCCACGTGACATCCTCCTGGCACAGCAAGCGGCTAAGGTAATCATCAATAGCGGATATTTCAAGGAAGGTTTCTCCATTCAGACTGGTTCGGGCGGAGCTTCATTGGCGGCTGTGAAATATATAAGGGAAAGCATGATACAGCAAGGCATCAAGGCAAGTTTTGCCCTTGGCGGCATAACCGCCCATATGGTGAAAATGCACGAGGAAGGATTGATAGAACGACTGATAGACGTGCAGTCATTCGACAAGGTTGCCGCAGAGTCTTTGAAGAATAATCCGATGCACAAGGAGGTATCGGCCAATGAATATGCAAGTGCAGATGAACAAGGTTCTGCTACCCATTTCCTCGACATCGTGATTCTTTCCGCCCTCGAAGTGGACGTAAACTTCAATGTGAATGTGCTGGTGGGAAGCGACGGCATTATCCGTGGTGCTGTGGGAGGGCATCCCGACACTTCGGCAGACTCCGCTTTGTCTATTATTGTTTGCCCGTTGTATCGTGGCCGTATCCCCTGTATTGTAGATGAAGTTACTACGCTGATAACACCTGGTTCTACAGTAGATGTTGTCGTAACCGAATATGGCATTGCCGTGAATCCTCAACGTCCGGAGATTGCCGAACGACTGAAGAAAGCCGGACTGAATATCGTGGATATTCATTCTCTCAGGGAACGTGTGGAAAAGATTATAGGCATACCTGCCCCATTGCCCTTCGGCGATAAAGTTGTTGGAGTAGTGATGAACCGAGACGGTTCTGTCATGGATGTGATAAAGAACATTGTAGGTTAAAACATGTGTGTTTGTGATGGAGATTACACTTGACGAACTCTTGGCAAGTCGTGAAAAGCGTCGGGAAACCCAAATTAAATTGATTCATGAAAATCCGCAACTCACGCTGATTTGCCTGACAGTGATTATGCCTGGACGAGTCAAGTGTAACTCTCAATCGCAAACTATTGCAAAAGCCGCAGTGGTCGCCTTGAAAGAACGTTTGGGAAAACATCTTCTGAAAATGAAAGAGTGTAATCTACTCACAGGATACGAAGCCTATTTTCTGACTTCATTGCAAAAGGAAAGTGCAAAGAAGATGACATGTGAAATAGAGAACAAGCATCCCCTCGGCAGGTTGTTTGACATTGACGTGATAGACAAGAATGGTGTTCCGATACCTCGTTCTGTCGTAGGAGAAGATGAACGTCGATGTCTTATCTGCCATCAAGAAGCCCGATATTGTATGCGTGCCCGAACTCACGGCCTTGAGGACTTGCAAAGACATATTGACCAAATGGTAGACGATTATGTACGAAGATTATGAAATACGACAGATTCCGCTTTCATTGAAGGACAACCGTGAGAAAGTGGAAAAGTTTCTCTCTGAAAACGGATTGAGAACTGACCCCTTGGATTATTATGCAGGTGTCTTTGCTTATAGGGAAGATGAAATTCTCGGTGGTGGAGGACTTTGTGGAAATGTTATCAAATGTCTTGCCGTCAATGAAGTTTTGCGTGAAGACAAAATGGGGTTGAAACTTGTTACGCATCTCATCAGTGTAGCTGTCAACAATGGGTATAACTCCGTAAAGCTGTTTACAAAACCAGAAAACAAATATATCTTTGAAAGTCTCGGTTTCATGGTAATAGCCGAAGCTCCCAAAGCAATTTTAATGGAAATAGGACAAGGAGGTGTCGCTGCATACTGTAAGTATCTTTCCATCTTGAAGAAGGACGGCAGGAATGGTGTGATAGTAATGAATGCCCATCCTTTTACTAAAGGTCATTTGTATTTGATAAGTCAGGCTGCTGCTAAGGTAGAACACCTTTATATTATTATGGTAAAGGAAGAACAGTCGTTTTTCAGTTATCAGGAGCGGAAGGCTATGGTACAGGAAGGATGTGGGATGTTCGACAATGTTACGGTTTGTGACGGTAGCGATTATGCTGTCTCTTCGGTGACTTTCCCGACTTATTTCCTGAAAGAGTTAAGTGATGCGACCGATACACAGATTGCCCTTGATTTGGATATCTTTATTCATTATATAGCCGAAACCTTAAATGCCTGTGTAAGGTTTGTCGGCAGTGAGCCGTCGGACTCGTTGACACGAAGGTATAATGAGTTGATGCACGAGATGCTTCCTTCCAAAGGAATAGAAGTAGTTGAAATTGAGAGACTGGTTCAAGAAGACCATCCTGTGAGTGCTTCCCTGTTAAGAGAATATCTTGTCGCTGGCTCTTTGTCCAAAGCTGTGCAGTTGGCTTGCCGTTCAACAATACCTTACCTTATCTCTTATCTGGCAACAGCAGCTTTGCAGAAAGAACTCGACTTAACACCCAAACCGGGATTGGTTGATAAAAGTGACAACGGAGCTCATCAGGACATGAATTACACATTGATGCAATGTAGCATCCAATCGCTTCGTCCCTATTTGACGGAGTTGTCTAAGATTGGCTTTCAGGAAGAGTTGCCGGAAGCAAAGACGATTATTCATTTAGGTCAACAGGCGGAGAATGCTATGTTTGAGGCAACTTCAGGCATTAATACACATAAGGGTGCTTTATTTTCGTTGGGACTTGTTACGGTTGTTGCCTCTCATCTGTGTTATAAGAATGGATGTGTGGAGGAGAAACTTTTACAAGAAGGTATCGCCTATTTAGCCCGACAAATCCCTCCAGCCAAGAATACGCATGGCAGCGAAACTGTAAAGCGTTATCCTGTCAAAGGAGCACTTGAGAATGCGTGCAATGCTTATGAACTTTTGTTTTCTGACTGGTTGCCTTTTCTTCAACAACACCTGAACGATGAGAATGGGCTTTACAAGACGCTGCTTCGTATTATGCAGTCGCTTGATGACACCAATGTTTGTTATCGCAAGGGACTGACAGGGCTACAGCAAGTCAAGACAGAAGCGTCAGACTTGCTTCACGACTTTTCTTTTTCAGGACTACAACAGATGAACGAACGATTCATCCGTGACAATATATCTCCTGGTGGGAGTGCAGACATGCTTTCGTTAACGATTTTCATTCAATCAATATTATCCTAATACAAAAACAAAACATTATTAAAAGTAAATTTTATGGTAGAACTGATCAAACAAGGAGTCTATCTCCTGAATGGTTCGGAGATTGTTACAAATGCCCCCAGTTTGCCTTCTCCTGATGAAGCTCGTGAAAATACCATTACTTATGGCATTCTGCGTTCGCATGACGTCGACGGCGGAAAGGGTCAGAAGATGCGTATTAAGTTTGATGCGATGATGTCTCATGACATTACGTATGTGGGAATCATTCAGACGGCACGTGCAAGCGGACTTGAAAAGTTTCCCCTTCCTTATGCCATGACCAACTGTCATAACTCTTTGTGTGCCGTCGGAGGTACTATCAATGAAGATGACCATGTGTTCGGTCTCTCTGCGGCAAAGAAGTATGGTGGTATTTATGTTCCTGCCAATCTGGCCGTTATTCATCAGTATGCGCGTGAAGCAATGGTTAAGTGTGGCAACATGATTCTTGGTTCAGACAGTCACACGCGCTATGGTTCGCTTGGTAACATGGGAGTTGGTGAAGGAGGAGGTGAACTCGTGAAGCAGCTTCTTCAAAACACTTGGGACATCAATGCTCCCGAAGTAGTGCTTGTTTGGTTGGAAGGCAGTCCTCGTAAGGGTATCGGCCCACATGATGTGGCCATCTCTTTAGTGAAGGCCGTATTTGAAAATGGATTTGTAAAGAACAAAGTGCTTGAGTTTGCGGGACCGGGCGTAAAGAACTTACCCATTGATTTCCGCAACGGCATAGATATAATGACAACCGAGACGACCTGTCTTAGTTCTATCTGGATAACTGATGAAGAGGTGAGAAAGCACTATGAAGAACATCGTCGTCCACAAGATTACAAAGAACTGCGTCCGGGCAAGGTGGCTTATTATGATGCGATGATTCGTATCAACCTTTCAAGTCAGGAATCAATGATTGCATTGCCTTTCCATCCGTCCAATGCTTTCACTATACACGAATTGCAAGCCAATCCTGTCGGCATATTGCGTGCCGTGGAAGAAGATGCCAAGAAACGCTTCGGAGATAAAGTAACGGTTGACTTGGTGGATAAAGTGAAGAATGGAAAGGTGATGGCTGATCAGGGAATTATTGCAGGCTGTTCGGGTGGAACATACGATAACTTGAGTGAGGCGGCAGCTATTCTTCAAGGACATTCTGTCGGAAACGATTACTTTACGATGTCTGCTTATCCGCAGTCTATTCCGGTCTATATGGCTACTACCCGCAATCATATTGCAGAAGAGTTGCTGCAAGCGGGAGTTGTTATTAAACCTGCCTTCTGTGGCCCATGCTTTGGTGCAGGTGATGTTCCGTCTAACAATGGCTTGAGTATCCGTCATACTACACGAAATTTCCCCAACCGAGAAGGTTCCAAGCCCGGACAGGGACAGATTTCGCTGGTTGCGCTGATGGATGCCCGCTCGATTGCGGCAACGGCAGCAAACGGAGGAGTTATTACCGCTGCAACTGATGTGGAGTATGAGGATACTCACAAACCTTACGACTACGATGCGAAGATTTATGAAAACCGTGTTTTCAACGGTTTCGGAAAGGCAGATGATACAGAAGAACTTCGTTATGGTCCTAATATCAAGGATTGGCCAAAGATGTATCCGATGCAAGAAAACATGTTGCTTGAGCTTGCGGCAGTCATCCATGACCCTGTAACGACAACAGACGAGCTTATTCCTTCGGGAGAAACTTCCAGTTATCGCTCCAATCCGCTGAAGCTTTCGGAGTTTGCGCTTTCTCGTCGTGTGCCTGAATATGTGGGTATCAGCAAGCGCATTCAGGCGGAAGATCTGGAGCGACGTGCAGGAAAATGTCCGAAGAATGTGGCAGACGCATTGGCGAAAGTTGGTGCAGATGCCGAAAACACTTCATTCGGTTCTTGCGTGTTTGCCAATCGACCGGGCGACGGTTCTGCCCGCGAACAAGCAGCTTCTTGCCAGAAAGTTCTCGGCGGCGATGCCAATATCTGCTATGAATATGCCACGAAGCGTTATCGCAGCAACTGTATCAACTGGGGTATTGTGCCATTTACCATCGCTCCCGAAACTTCCTTTGAATACCAGCCGGGCGACTTTGTCTTTGTTCCGGGCATTCGTGAGGCCATTGTTTCTGGTCAAGAAGAAATAGACGCAAAGGTGATTACGGCTGATGGAGTGAAGGACATTCACCTGTATTTCACCAATCTTACAGCCGATGAGCGCACCATTCTCGCCGAGGGATGTCTGATGAATTACTATGCTGCACAAAAGAAATAATTATTCATAGATAAATCAACAGTAATATTATGGAAAAAATTAAGATGACGACTCCCCTCGTGGAGATGGATGGTGACGAGATGACTCGCATCCTCTGGACAATGATTAAGGATGAACTCATCCATCCGTTTGTAGATTTGAAGGTTGAGTATTATGACTTGGGTCTTCCCAAGCGTGACGAGACGCGCGATCAAATTACCATCGACTCAGCCGAAGCCACCAAAAAGTATGGAGTGGCGGTGAAGTGTGCTACCATTACGCCTAACGCAAAGCGTATGGAAGAATACAAACTCCATGAGATGTGGAGGAGTCCGAACGGAACTATTCGCTCTATCCTCGACGGTACGGTCTTCCGTGCACCTATAACCATTCCTTCTATTAAGCCGGCGGTAAAGAGTTGGGAAAAACCCATCACTATTGCCCGTCATGCTTACGGCGACGTTTACAAGGGAGTTGAACTGCGCATAAGCGAACCCGGAGTGGCCAAGATGGTCTTTGAGGGTGAAAGTGGCAAGAAAGAAGAAATAGTCATTCACACGTTCAAGGGTGAAGGAGTACTTCAGGGCATGCACAACACCGATAAGTCTATTCGTTCGTTTGCACATTCCTGCTTCAAGTATGCACTCGACACAAATCAAGACCTGTGGTTTGCAACCAAGGATACTATCTCTAAGAAATATGATGCACAGTTCCGTGAAATCTTTGAGGAAGTATATGAGAAGGAATACAAAACAATGTTTGAGCAAAAAGGGCTTGAATATTTTTATACGCTTATAGATGACGCCGTGGCTCGTGTGATACGCAGCAAGGGCGGTTATATATGGGCTTGCAAAAATTATGATGGTGACGTGATGAGCGATATGGTATCAACGGCTTTCGGTTCGTTGGCAATGATGACGAGTGTGCTTGTCAGTCCCGATGGCAACTACGAATACGAGGCTGCCCACGGCACGGTGACCCGCCATTACTATAAGTATCTCAAAGGCGAAGAAACGTCTACCAATCCGATGGCTACGATATTCGCATGGTCGGGAGCACTGCGTAAGCGTGGTGAGAAAGATGGCATTCAAGAACTTGTCAATTTCGGCAATCAACTTGAGGGCGCATGTTTCGACACGCTTAATGAAGGCATCGTGACGAAAGACCTTGTCAATCTTGTGGAAGGTATGACTCCACAGGCTGTTAATTCAGCCGATTTCATCAAGGCTATACGTCAGCGTCTTGAAAAACGTTTGGTTCAGTGATAACACGAAAGGAAGAAAATCGTCCGGAGACAATTTGGTCTCCGGTGATTTTCTCCTGAACATGCAGGGCATTTACAAACGTCTCCCTTTTGTTTTCCCATAGACGAGGTTACTACCGTTGCTTGGTAGCCGGAGTACCAAAGGTTGGTAGCATGACTACCATTGCTTGGTAACATGGCTACCAGTTGTTGGTACGAATGTTGTAGTTTATCCTAAAACGGCCATTAGAGACCGTATTGGTTTTATTCGGACGTTGGGCAGATTGGTTGCTGGTGTGTAGAAAGGGTAGCGGGCTACGCCGAGGAAAAACGGCGGAGACGATGCCGGCAAGCAAACGGAAACAATCAGAAGCAACATCCATCAGCGAGGAATGCAACATTGGCGGTAATGACCGATTAGGGGTTAACCGTGCAAGCCGTGGCTTGTCACAGAACGTACACTTGTCTCTTCTTATGCTGGACATACGGGACGAATGGGATGCCCATTGACAGTATATATTTTTGTGCGTGTCAAAAGTATTTTCTACCTTTGCAGCGGTTAAGCCGTGAAGTAGTTTTCATTGTGCCGGTTGTACGAAATATCACCCTGCACAATTCATTTATAACAACGTAAAACACATTATGAATAAGATTATTCGCAAGGAGCAGTTTTCCGAGAAAGTATTTTTGTTTGAAGTAGAAGCTCCGTTGATTGCCAAAAGTCGTAAGGCCGGCAACTTTGTTATCGTGCGTGTGGGAAAGAAGGGCGAGAGAGTGCCTCTGACCATTGCCGATGCCAATGTGGAAAAAGGAACCATCATGCTTGTGGTACAGGCTGTAGGTTTGTCTACCATCAAACTGTCGCGACTCAATGAGGGCGATTATATAGATGATGTGGTGGGTCCGTTGGGTAATCCCACGCATATCGAGCGTTTCGGAACTGTTGTTTGTGCTGGAGGAGGTGTGGGAGTTGCACCCATGTTGCCTATTATCAAGGCTCTGAAAGCAGCAGGTAATCGTGTACTGTCGGTATTGGCCGGACGTACAAAAGAACTGATTATCCTCGAGGATGAGGTGAAAAAGCATAGTGATGAGGTTATTATCATGACTGATGATGGTTCGTATGGAGAACAAGGCGTGGTGACAGTAGGCATCGAAAAGCTCATCAACAGAGAGAAAGTAGACAAAGTGTTTGCCATCGGGCCGGCTATTATGATGAAGTTCTGCTGCATGTTGACCAAGAAATACGACATTCCGACAGAAGTTTCGCTGAATACAATCATGGTAGACGGTACGGGTATGTGTGGCGCATGTCGTCTCACTATCGGAGGGCAGACCAAGTTTGTTTGTATCGACGGCCCTGAGTTTGACGGTGCTGCCGTAGACTGGGATGAGATGCTCAAGCGTATGAACACTTTCAAACGGGTGGAACAGGAAGAGGTAAAACATTACGAAGAACATCTGGGAGAATCTGTGCCAACGAAAGAAGTAACTTGCAAGGCCGTGGAAAAACATGAGAAGGTTGCCGAAAAGGATTATTCCTTGGAGGAACTGACCGATCGTGACGCTCCGTGGAGGAAAGTACTGCGCGCAGCAATGAAACCGAAGGAACGCACGCAGATACCACGTGTGGTCATGCCAGAACTTGACCCGGTTTATCGTGCGACGACACGTGTTGAGGAAGTAAACACCGGATTGACCAAGGAAATGGCGATGACAGAGGCTAAGAGATGCCTTGACTGTGCTAAGCCTACTTGTATGGAAGGCTGTCCAGTGAATATCAACATTCCTTCTTTCATCAAGAATATTGAGCGTGGAGAAATTCTTGCCGCAGCCAAAGTTTTGAAGGCTACTTCTTCCTTGCCTGCTGTGTGCGGCCGTGTATGTCCACAGGAAAAACAATGCGAAAGCAAGTGCATACATCTGAAGATGAAAGAGCAAGCAGTAGCTATCGGAAACTTGGAACGGTTTGCTGCCGATTATGAGAGGGAGAGCGGAAACATTGCCGTACCCGAAAAGGCTACGCCCAATGGCATCAAGGTAGCTGTGGTTGGCTCAGGGCCTGCCGGTTTGAGCTTTGCTGGCGACATGGCTAAGATGGGCTATGATGTCTATGTTTTTGAGGCTCTTCATGAGATTGGTGGCGTGCTGAAATATGGCATCCCCGAATTTCGTCTGCCCAACCATATTGTAGATGTGGAAATAGATAATCTCAGACAAATGGGCGTGAAATTTGAAACTGACTGTATTGTTGGAAAGACCATCGGAGTAAAAGAACTGGAGGCACAGGGCTTTAAGGGTATCTTTATCGGCTCGGGCGCAGGACTTCCCAACTTCATGGATATTCCCGGAGAGAATAGTCTCAACATCATGTCGTCCAACGAATATCTTACCCGTGTAAACCTGATGGATGCTGCCAATCCCGATGCTGATACGCCCATGAATATGGCCAAGCGTGTGATGGTTGTGGGAGGTGGAAATACTGCGATGGATTCTTGCAGAACGGCTAAGAGACTCGGAGCAGAGGTAATGATTGTTTACCGCCGTTCGGAAGAAGAAATGCCGGCACGATTGGAAGAAGTAAAGCATGCCAAGGAAGAGGGTATAGAGTTTATGACTCTCCACAATCCCGTAGAATATATTGCTGACGAAAATGGTGCGGTCAAACAAGCAGTGTTGCAGGTTATGCAACTCGGAGAACCTGACGCAAGTGGCAGAAGGCGTCCGGAGCCTATCGAAGGAAAAACTGTTACGGTGGATGTCGACCAGGTTATCGTGGCCATCGGCGTATCGCCCAATCCGCTGGTTCCGCAAAGCGTGGAAGGTTTGGCACTCGGTCGAAAGAATACCATCGAAGTGAACGATGATATGCAAAGCTCCATTCCTACAATTTATGCCGGTGGCGACATCGTAAGAGGTGGTGCAACTGTTATTCTGGCAATGGGAGACGGTCGAAAAGCGGCTATGAGCATGGACAAGAACCTACAGGTACGATGACAACATCATTTGCATCGCTTATGTCTCTTATGTCATAATCTTCCGTCAGTCATCAGGTTCAGGAACTCTGACGAAAGGTTCTTTTCTTGTTGGATAGACAAAGGCAACAGGCAGACACAGGACAACAGGCAAATATGGGGCCTGGACAGACACAGGCAATATTTCGGACAGACACAGGGGCTGTCCCTACAACGTGGGTGACGACACTACAATAATGTTATTATATAATGGTGAGCAATTCGCAATGTAGGGACAGACCCTGTGTCTGTCCGTTACTCTATCCGAAATATTGCACGTATCTACCCGCTAATCCTGTCCCTGCCCATTGCCCTATATCTGTCCGTTAACCCCGTATTTGTCCGCCCCTCTGTGTCTGTTGGCTTTTCCAAAGGTGTATCGGGCTATGCCAAGGTAAAATGGCAATCAAGCTGTCGAGGTTAGAGTATTTTGAGTAAATGTGCCCATCTTTGTAATAATTATTTTGTCAAAACATTTGCTTGTTTAAGAAAGTTTACATACCTTTGCGGCCGTATAGTTCTAAAAAGATTGTGAATATATCAAAAGGGCATATCAAAACATTGCAGCATTCCTATCTATATAATAATGGTATAGGCAATGCTACAGTTGCGTGCGTGTGGCGGAAATCACCGTGTGAGATTTCCGCAGGAGGCATGGAAGACCGCATGGCAGGAAACGTGGCAGGTGTCACGCCCGAAAACATGGAAGACTGCATGGCGGAAAACATGACAGGAAACATGGCAGAAAACATGCAAAAAAACATGTCAAATTATTTGGTTATTACAAATAATTTGCTAACACACACATTCGCTACTGGCGTAGCTTCCCTCTAAAACCCTTTCGCATACGCGCGCGAGGCGTCTCTCGCAAAGCCTGTAAACAGAGGACTCCCGTGAGTTTCCCCTGTTCTTTTTTTGTGCCCTTCCCGCAAGCCGCCGTCCGGCGGAATAACGCGGGAAGAAGGGTAGTGTCCTAAAAAGTGTGTAAGTTATCTTTCCTATTTCTCTATTGTTGTTTCTTTTTTCTCTTTGTCCCATCTTTTAAACAGATGTATTTTTCTACTATATGTTGTTTTTGTTTCCTCCATTGCCACCGCCGCCAAC
>JAXFLJ010000040.1:0-61195 GCA_034183335.1 Prevotella sp. | reverse complement strand
GAGAGGGATTTGAAAGTGAAAGTGCTTTTTTGTTCAATTCCAACTCATATTCTTTGCAGAAATCATCTGCAATACAATATATTTCCGTAACTTTGCTGACAAGTCTCATAGAGGATTGTTTTTTGTTATCTGTTTGGTTTTCAACAACAAATATACGAAAAATAATCCTCTTTTTAGGCTTTTATTGAAACTATTTTAAGGCAAAAAACAAGCGCGGCTTATCCCGAATTCGGGTTATGTCAGTTTGAAGACAAAAACCACTGAATGATATAACTCAAAGGCAAATATATATAGAACTATATACGGAACTGCACAGGTAAGTCCCTTTGTCATTGCATCAAAAACTTCACCAAGCGTCTTATATTCCTTACTGAAAACACCATAGGTTATAGACAGAGCCATTAAGCCAAAGGCAAGTATCGGGACTATACTGTGGCTAAAACTACTTGGAAATAATTCGCCGGTAGCACTCAGCAAAGGAGCATTAGGCCCTGCCGTCAAAAAAAGAACCATAGCAACCAATCCTATAAACTCAATGCCTGCAATGCGTAAAGCAAATTTTTGTCGATAGTGCAGTTTAGATTGTTTTCTCCTGAATATAATGGAAAGGATGCCGCTTCGCCTTACAATTCCATAGGTAATTGAAAGAAGAATTATCCAAATGAGGAAAGGTGAAAGCAAGTTTGATGTAAAATGACCAAAAAACCAGCGGATTCCCTCATTTGAAATGAGCGAATTAATGGCAAGTTCAGGCATAGCTGCGGTAAATATCCACGATAAAAGGATAAGCAGCAATTGTGCGATGACAAGCACTAAAGTCGTTATGGGGAAAAAACGGTTCATCTCCTCTTTACGCTTGGCAATATAAATAATGAATTAGTCGTCTGGAAGCAAATTGTCAACATCGAGGATATGTAGTTCAATTGCCTTAACCACGAGTCGCGTTGCATTGATACCAATCCCTCCGTTTCCATTCGGGAATAGTTTCTGTACAAGTTCGTTCTGTCTTTTTTCCAAACTTTTCACCCCAAAAGGCATACCTCTGAGATTGGTAATCTGTTCTTTTGTATAACCTAATGCCAAATGTCTGAGGAAGCGTTCATCGTATTCGTCAATCTCGAA
The DNA here is from genome assembly GCA_034183335.1 of Prevotella sp. Classification (GTDB taxonomy): domain Bacteria; phylum Bacteroidota; class Bacteroidia; order Bacteroidales; family Bacteroidaceae; genus Prevotella. The sequence goes on along the minus strand of JAXFLJ010000040.1, from coordinate 60,073 downwards.
ATCAACAAATGCCTCCTGTCTCATCAACTGATTGCCGACTCCAGACTTAAAACGCTCTACAATTTTTTCAAGGATAGGTTGGTTGAAAACCATTCTTTTTCCATTCATTACACTTGCGACATCACTGCGGGTAAGCATTTCTCCACTTTTGAGAATAATTCCGTCGCATCCTGCATCCAAGACATCGACCCATAGTTTTTCATTCAGGATTTCTCCTGTGAATATCAGTATCTTTATATTAGGATGTAATTCTTTGGTTTGACGACATATTTCAACCCCAATTGTCGTAGATCCACCAAGTCCAAGGTCAAGCAAAACAAGATCGGGCAATTGCTGTTTCAATAGCTTCCAGTAGGCAGATTCACTTTCTGCCGTGCCAATAATTTCCGCTTCAGGAATATCATTCCGAATAATTCCTTCTGTTCCTTTTAATTCCAATGGAACATCCTCTACGATGATTATTCTAAACTTATTCATATCTTTATATTATTATCTGTTATATGTTCTTTGTACTTTGCTAATGTAATAATGATATATGTTTCTCCATTGACATCGTTCTCAGCTACAATACCGCATCCCCTTGCATTGGCATATTCGCCTGTATCTCTCACTATTTGCCTGCAAAGGAAATAGGGTAACTTTTCCATTGATTGCGGAACAAATAAGTTGAGGCATTCTTCATCGGAAAGATGTAGGCGAGCCATGTGTATTCGACATTCTGCATATTTGCCATTCTTTTCGTGTATGTCAACTTGTAACAGTTGTCCTTCATTTCTATCATGCAGAAATTCAAAGAGCATCTTCAGTATCTGTCGGTCTCCAAGGAGTAGAATGTCAGTTGAAGACATATTAATCTCACCAATATTTTCCAACACAGAAGCTACCGGAACAGGAATACATTCAAACTTTACATTCTTTAATTGGAGTATAGCTTGCTTGCTGAGCAAAGAGTACAGTTCCTTATAGTAAATCGCAACTTCACGAATCTGATTTAGATCTCTGTCTTGACGGTCAAGCAACTGTCGTATACGTGACGGATAATACATGGTTTCGTGTTTTAGTGTACTCAAGCAATTGTCAAGAACACTATTGGATATATATAACTTTTCGTTTTCATATTGCGAACGTTTAAGTTCGTCTTTGGCCAAATCAATATGTTCTTGTTGTACTTGATTGGTCTCTACACTATGCTGTAATGTTTTGACAATCTGTTCTACGATATGCTGAAGTGAGCTTGGAAAACGGTTGATGGCCACAGAACGTATTTCTTTTAATTTCTCCTCGTCAGAAACCGACGACAACAAGAGGTCATTGATTCGCCCTACTTTTTCTATGCAAAAGCGGAAATAGACTTTATGCCTGTAGTAGAGAATGTAATAGGCAGGGAAAATGGAAAGTAACAACAATATCAAAAGAACAACAGCGACATTCTTGTTCGACTCAGAACGCTGCATAATGCGGACATAGCTTCCGAGGGAATTATCTGCCGATAGTTCTTTATATAATTGTGTATAAACTTTGTTGTTATAGCGGTATACATCCCATTTATGCAAAGCAAGGGCAGCCACAGCCGATTCGTTTCTAATATCGAGGATAACCTCATAATCTAATTTCAGGTTGTCATGAAACCACTTTATTTCCGGCTGTATGGCAGACAAGCTACCGATTGCAACCATCGTATCAACACCATTGGGACGTAGTTTACGATATGACTTGTTGAGAACCATCCGGGCACTGTCTGCATAGCACAATGCTTGCTGGAAGTCATTTCGTATATTTGAAGAATAGGCCTTGTCTGCATAATATGTTGCACGAGTTTGATAAGAATAGCGTGCTTTTGTCTTATGACTTGTTTCGGCAGCAAGAGACAAATTACCGTTCATCAAGACAGCAAGTAATACGACCATGTTCCTCACTATCCCTTTCGGCAGACGGAAATAGAAACGGCTTCCCTTTCCTTTTTCACTTTCTGCACTAATGGTACAAACGTGAAATAAAGAACTTATCTTGCGATATTTTTCAATGATTCCCCTGCAATTCAACAAACCGAATCCATGTCCCTTTTCTTTCACATCCACATCCTCGGCGACAATGTCTCTTTTTTCTTTTTTCTGTGTGCTTCCTCTTCCTTCTACTTTCAACTGAAAAACCTTCGACAGTTCTTCCTCATTCATGCCTGTACCGTTGTCTTCAATGCTAATTTCAACACTTTCATCTGTCACACGGCTATAGATTCTTACTTTTCCTCCCCGTTCGGTGTATTTCCGAGCATTATCTGCCAGTGTATTAATCATGAAGAGGGTAAGAATTCGATCAGCCTTTACAACGTCTTTTGAAGGTTCTACTTCCAGTTCGATACCTTTGAGTTGAAATCCCATCCTTCCCTTGGCAACCATGTCGAATAGTGGCTGAAGGGGGAAGCTTTCTATATGGAGGTTTAGTTGTCCTTGCTGCAACTGAATCCACTCCGTAAGGAAGTTGTTCAAGGCGTTGATTTTATCTGTCAGTTCGGCTACGTAGCCGTATCTTTCGTTCTTTCTTTGTTTGCTTTCGCCCTCACGCTCTGCCAGACAGTCGAGTTCATTGACGATTCTGTCAATAAAAGGTGTAATACTATTGACGAGTGACACCTTGGCTCTCTGTTCCACATTGCGTTTTTTGTTCTTCAGATAGTGCAGCTTGCTGAGATTTTTTACTTCATTGATTTCCTCATACAGGTCATTCAAGCCATTCATGCGCTGTTCGTTTTCGTGCTTCCATTCCTCCAGAGGTTGGAGCAGTTGGTCAAGCGAATTATTCTTGTCTTTCTTTTGCCTCAGATAATTGAAGACGAACAACAAGACCACAAGTATAACGATGGCCAAAACAACTGCGCCAATCATAAGGTTCAGTTGCAGGGAAGATTTATCAAGCTGTTCGGCTCTTGATTCGAGGTAGCGGTCTTGTCGTGTCTGTTCCTGCAAGTCGAGGTAAATATTGCGGTTATAATCGCTCCGTGGCTTGTCATTCATAGATGAATAGACTACGCTCAGTTCTTCTCTGATAGAGGCCACGAGGTCGGGTGCCTGATGAATTGCCTTGTTATCATTCAGTGCATTGTTAAGACAGTCGAGAGCAGAAGCATTGTCGTTTATCAGCCAAAAGCACTGTGCAAGGGTTCGGTATGCGCCAGCGGTCTGATATACATCGCCGTATTGCCTGAAGATGTTCAGTGCGCGTTGGGCAAGGTTGCCAGCCAGCAGGCTGTCATCAACATTGTCTACGTTGAGATACTTCATTGCCGGCAGGTTATCATGCATGAGGATGTCACGGTCTCGCTTTTCCTGTAAGTGTTCGCTCAATGCCTGCATTGAGTTTGCCTTCCAGTACGGGAAATCGTAGAGCACGGCCATTTGATAACAAAGCAAGAGGTAGTCGAATTCACGCTGATTGATTTCTGCCTGTGTTCCTTGGGTGATGATGCCTCCTGCTCCCATGTTGTATAGATAGTTCAGATATTGTGCGGTGTCTCTCTGAATCACTCCGTTCGGGTCAATGTTAGCAATGGCCTTGGCCGACTGTTGTTCCAGACCTATATAATAATAGTATGTAGAGGTTACTATTTCAAATTCAGATTGTGCATAGACCATTCTCAGTTTCTGTCGCTCCGAGAGCATATCAGGTTCTTCATTGATGCGCCTCATGCGCCGATGTGCGCTTTCGCGGTGGTTGTAGAAAGATTTGTTTTTAGACTGCCGCTGGCTGATGCGCATACGTTGCACGTCGGCCACGGCCAGTTCGATCTGATTGTCTGTAGCCATGTTCACCGAGTCGAGCTGAAGATAGGCCTTGGCATAGTGCATTTTTCCCGTGCTTACAAAAGCCAGGTGATTATAGGCTTCTGCCCTGCCACTTTCATAGTCAGCGGCTTGCTGCAGAGCCTTCCGTGCATAATGTTCCGTAGAGTCGAGACTTCTGTATCGATAAGAATAGGCCGTGTCGTTCAGTTTGTCCACCTCCTGCTCATGGGAAGGCCGACAAGCCGAAAAAAGAGAACAGACGGCCACCGTCAGGATTGAAAGAAAGATGTATCTATTCGTTCTCATGAATATACTTGCACCGTGGTAGACGCAAAAGTAATGATTATTTCCCGACAAATGAAGAAACACATGAAAAAATATCGTGTGTGTTTCTGGCAAGTTATTAATATTCTCTTCGTCTCTTCCATAGATGAGGACGAAATTTATAGAAGAGCATGATGCCCGCACAAGTTATTGTATAGAGCAAGACCGTCTGCATGAGATTAATGTGTACATGTCCGATGTCGGCACCTGGCAGCAATGCTATCTCCGACAAAGCATAAAGCTGGCATTCCACTACCCATGAAACAACGTGAACAAGAGTAGACTGTATGGCAGGAAGCCAAACGAACAGCCACACAAATATCATGCAATAAAGCAGCAAGACAGCTGCGGGAATCACAATGAAGTTGGATAAAAGGAAATAGGGAGAAATACGGCCGAAGTAATAAAGTATCAGTGGGAAGACGCCCAGTTGGGCAGCAATAGAGACTGATGTCATCGACCATAGCAAGCGGAAAGGACGAAAACGCTCAAACCATGTTCCACGTATCAGTGCATAGAGAGGTTTGAACAACACAAGTATGAAAAGCACGGCAAGAAATGAAAGTTGAAACCCGATGTCAAAAACCATCAATGGATGCCATACAAGCATGACGGTTGCAGCCAATCCGAGTGTATTGAGCGAAAACTTGTCTCGTCTTAGCAGGGATGTCAGGGAATAGAGTGTGAGCATCATCGCAGCACGGACGATAGAGGGAGAAAGACCCACCAACAAGGCATAAGACCATAACATAACAACCAAAAACAGCTCACAGGCAAAGCGAAAACGCCTTCTGGGTATTATGAGTGACAGAAAAGCATAGATGATGCCGAGATGCAAGCCGCTTAGTGCCAATACATGAGAAGCTCCGCTGATAGAGAACACCTCCCTGACCTCACGTGACAATGCAGACTTATCGCCTAATGTCATGGCCGAGACAAGGGCAAGGCTTTCCTCTTCAAAGCCAAAGTCATGGTAACGTTGCAACAAATGCTCGCGCCATTCCATCATTCTCAGTCGCGCACGCTCGACGACAGACATTGAACGAAGCGAGACTGTCGATTTGCACCATGCATCTACATAAATAAACGTTTGAGCAAAATAACCCTGACTCTTCAGATACAGGGAGTTATCATACATTCCGACATCATACCCCAAAGGTTGCAATGCCGAACATGCCACAACCCCATCACCGAGCCGTAACTGTTCACACCTCATTGAAACTGTGTCACGCAAGATGCTCGCCTTGATTTTCTTTCCGGCATACATGCCCGACGTGATGCGCAAATCACATTTCATAACCTTTCCCCTTTTCACAGGCCGACTCGTCAGCACGGCCTCATATACTTCAGGATTTTCATTCAATGATGTTTGATAGGTAACACTCTCTCTGCTACCCAAATATGCACCACCCGCGACGACCGCCAACATCAATACCATGCCCTGCCATATCGGATGGCGGAAAAGGAAGAAACAAGGCAGCAGCAAAGCACAAAAGAGAAATCCCCATGTCTTTACGCACACATCTTCGACAGCCATACAGCCGACGAAAACACCTGCAACCAAGCACAAAGCGATGCGAAGCAAGGGAAATAATTGTATAGTGCCGTTTGTTCTCACAGTGAAATCCTCTGCAAACTTACAAAATATACGTCAAAAGACAAAGCAATCACAATATAATGATAGTACACCACAGAGCATGCCGACAGTGCAAAATAAATGTGAAAGTAAGTCCTAAGCGAATTATTTTTAGTAAATTTGCACACAATTGCGACCTTTCCTATCTCTCAACGACAGCAATTAGGGAAAGAAACGACAAAGATTGGCAAGATGAAGTTTAATGAAATAATCGGGCAAAAAGCAGCAGAAAGCCGCCTCAAACAATTGGTTTTGGAAGGCCGTTTACCGCATGCCATTCTGTTGTATGGGGCGAACGGTGTCGGGAAAATGCCTTTGGCGTTGGCCTTTGCATCTTACCTCTTGGGAGAAAGAGAGATAGAGGAAAACAACGAAATCGCAGCACACGGCATCCAGTTGCATGCAAGCGACAATGCGGTGGCAATGCTGAAGAAATGGGAACATCCCGACCTTCATTTCACCTTTCCGACTGTAAAACTTCCTGGGATGAGCAGCGAACACAAGCCCGTCAGTGATGACTTCTCAAAAGAGTGGCGGCAGATGCTTGACGCAGGATGTTATTTTACATTGGAACAATGGATGACGGCAATGGGAGCTACAACCCAGCAAGCCATTATTACCGCAGGAGAGAGCGATGCTTTATCGCATAAGCTCTCATTCATGTCAAGCCAGGGCGGCTACAAGATTTCCATCATCTGGCTTCCTGAACGCATGAACATCGAATGCGCCAATAAACTGCTGAAACTTCTCGAAGAACCACCAGCCCAAACTCTTTTCCTCATGGTTTCGGAAGAACCGGAAAGACTGCTCGAAACAATCATCAGCCGCACGCAACGCATAGAGATAAAGGCCATTGATGCAACCGACATTGAAGAGGCTCTTGTTGCACGGCGTGGCATTGAACGGGAAACTGCCCGCAGGATAGCCCGCCTTGCCGACGGCAGTTGGCTGAAAGCTCTTGAAGAACTTGACAGCAGCAACGAGAAACACAGCTTTCTCGAACTGTTCATAGCTCTAATGAGACTCTCCTATCAGCGACAAATCAATGAGTTAAAGAAGTGGAGCGAGCAAGTTGCCACAATGGGTAGGGAAAAGCAAAAAAGAATGCTTGCCTACTTCATGCGTATGGTCAGAGAAAACTTCATGTACAATTTCCGAAACACGGAGCTAAATTACATGACCCGTGAAGAAGAGAACTTCGCAAGCAAGTTCTCACGGTTTATCAACGAGGCCAACGTCATAGAAATTACAGAGCTTTTGCAACGCTGTATCCGTGACATCGGACAAAATGCCAACGGCAAGATTGTCTTTTTCGACATGGCACTCAAAATCATCGTGCTGCTGAACAAGAAGTAAGACAGCACAACACATAGATACTATTACAGATACGATTATATGGACTATAAGAATATGAAATTCAAGATATGTTCCGGCTGCAACAGAGGGCTATGCCACAAGGGAGTCGGACGCCAAAACAAGCAACTCAACACCTATGACTGGTTGGCCGACGTGCCCGGAAACAACATGTCTACCGACCTTGTTGAGGTGCAGTTCAAGAATACACGCAAGGGGTATTACCACAATGTCAATGGCATTGCACTGAAAAAGGGAGACATTGTTGCCGTTGAGGCGAGTCCCGGACATGACATCGGGGTCGTTACCCTGACGGGACAGTTGGTGAAATTGCAGATCAAGAAGGCAAACCTGCGTTCGGAAGAAGACATCAAGCGCATCTACCGCATTGCGAAGCAGACCGACATGGATAAGTATGAGGAGGCCAAAAGACGGGAGCATCCCACCATGATACAGAGCAGACAGATAGCCAAGGATCTCGGCCTGAACATGAAAATAGGCGACGTAGAATATCAGGGAGACGGAAACAAGGCCATCTTCTACTACATCGCAGACGAGAGAGTGGACTTCAGGCAACTTATCAAAATTCTTGCCGACACGTTTCATGTGAGGATAGAGATGAAACAGATTGGCGCAAGGCAGGAAGCCGGACGCATCGGCGGAACAGGTCCGTGCGGCCGCGAGCTGTGCTGCGCCACATGGATGAAAAACTTTGTCAGCGTCAATACCAATGCCGCACGCATTCAAGACATTTCCCTCAACATGCAGAAGCTCGCCGGCATGTGTGCCAAGCTAAAATGCTGCCTCAACTACGAGGCCGACTGTTACTTGGAGGCCGCACGCAGACTTCCGTCTAAAGATACCGTATTACAAACGGCCGACAGCGACTATTACCTCTTCAAGAGCGACATCCTTGCAGGGATGTGCACATATTCTACTGACAAAAAGATACCCGCCAATCTCGAAACCATCACCGCAGAGAGAGCCAAGGAGATTATCCGCATGAACCAAGAGGGCGAAAAGCCTGCGACACTTTCGGGTGAAGACACACACAAGAAGGCCGAAAAGCAGACAGATTTGCTGGAAGGAGAAAGCATTACCCGCTTTGACAAGGAGAAAAAGAAGAGAAACAACAGAAGCAAACGCAAGGGTGAACCAAGACAGCACAGGAACAACCGTCAGGGTGGCAACCACAGACAGGGCAACCGCCAGAAGAATGAGAACGGAGAGAAAACATAATCGCTTTGCAGCCAGCCTGCTGACTGTTGTCACGACCATGCTCCTGCTTCTGGCCTCGTGTCAAGAGCGGCGCATATACTCCCATTACGAATCCATAGACATAGAGGCGTGGGACAAGAGCCATGAGCTTGAACTGGTCATGCCCCCCCTGTCTGAGGGAGGGGTCTATCAAGAGGAAATCGGCATCAGATACAGCAAGCTCTACCCCTATATGTTTCTCCAGCTCATCGTCGAGCAGACCGTATTTCCGCAACAAAAGAAATACACCGACACCATCCGTTGCGACATGATGAACGAACATGGCATACTGAAAAGCCGTGGCATCAACCTTTCGCAGAGACTGCTGCCTCTGCGCACGCTGGATTTACATCGGGGAGACTCCATACACTTCCGCATCCGTCACAACATGCGCCGTGACATCCTGCCTGGTATCTCTGATATCGGCCTTGTCGTAAGTCACTCAGACCACAGATAATTTCATCACAACAACCACCCTGTTAGCCGGAAAGTAAACCTTAGCGGCCCTAACGACCGATTAGCCTCTCAATCCAATTCGTCGTGTATATGCTCACCTTTCATCGGGAAGGTCTATGCAGGTGAAGTATGCGATATTACGCCCAGCCTTGTATTTCCTCAAGGTTGGGTTCTTCTTTTTCCATCCCCGCAACATAGTACAGAAACCTTACCATCATAGGTTGGAAATCGTTTTTCTTATAGAATATCTTGCGAGTAATAGGGATTTGTATTACCTTTGTACAGGAGTAATAATATTATTTACACGTAAATAAATTCTTACTTACGTGTAAATAAATTCTTACTTACATGTAAATAAATATTTACTTACACGTAAATAATGTCTTCGAAAGCGTATATCGTTAAATGAAGATGCTATACAGGAGACAAGAAAGATATGGTATAACAAGAGGAGGGGCAGGCAGCGAGCGAGGCCGGCAGGCTTTCCGCCGTCGCTCCCGGGATTAAAGACGAACAGACATGACTGTATTTTACAAACTAATGAAGACGCACGGCAGTCTTCCAGGAAACAAGGAACTGAGGATTGTTCCGATTGCCAACGGCACCACCGGGCTGAAACGCATTAGCCGGAACATCCAGCAGGCAACCTCGCTTACGCCCGGCGATGTGGCAGCGACTATCATTGCCCTGAAAGAAGAGATTGCGCAGGAGCTGAAGATGGGCAACAACGTACATATCCCCGGGCTGGGCTACTTCTCGCTCTCCGTCAGGGGCGACATCTACGAGGATCCCCGCTCGCACCGCTATCGACTTCGCAATGCCGCCGTGCGGACGGTGCGCTTCCGCCCCGACACCGAGTTTCTTAAAGAGTTATGCGACACGGAGTTTGAGAACATGACCTACAAGACGGGCACTTCCGCCGTGCCCACGACCGAAGCCATTGACGCTGCCCTCGAAAGGCTGTTTGCCGACGGTGGCGTCTTCACCGTCTCTGACCTCCGCCACAGCCTGCATCTTTCGCAAAGCTATGCCTACACGCTTGCCGCTCGGCTGGAGGCTGAAGGGAAGATTGTGAACGTTGGCACACGACACCGAAAATTATACCGGAAAGCTTAAGGCGCACGCTGAAAGGGAGTTGAAGGCTACATGCGCAGCATGTCTTTGACCTTAAAACAGAAGATTTTAGGGGCAGTGCAAAACGATAATGCCGAAGAGGCTGGGGATATAGCCCGTAGCGAAGGCTTGGGCTTATGACAACCGAAGATAGGAATCTTCGATGCTGACTATTTCTTCGCAGCAAAGAAATGAAAGGGCAAGGTGCAACTGCTTGCGAGGAATGCTGAGATGGTTCAGCTCGCTGATATGATGGGGTTGCCTGTCTTTGAGCAAACCGAGAATGGCTTGTTTGGCAAGCTCTGCCTTTTGCTTGTCGTCCGAACGCTCCTTGTGGCTGAGGCAAACGTCGCATTGCCGGCAGTCGGATGAACGCTCTTCGCCGAAGTATTGCAGCAGGATGCGGCTGCGACACACTTGCTCTTCCATAATATAGTCAATGACTGCGTCTACCCTCTCCTTGTAGCGGCTTTTCCTCTCTTCGTAAACGGCTTTGGGTATATGGATGCGTGCCCCGTCTTCTCTGTCTTGAAGATAGGTGATGAGCGGTGTCTTGCGGCGAGGGATGAAATGGATGATGTTGCGTTGGCGAAGGGTTTTCAGGGCGACATATACCTGATGGGCGTCAAGTCCTGTTTGCTGCGCTATCAGTGCCTCGTCGATATGGCAGTAGTCTGTGAAGAGGCCGCCATAGTTTCGCAATAAGGCTACGATTACGCTGTCTTCCTGACGGCTGTTGTTCTCTAACTTATAGAGTTCGTTTCTCGAAAGCAAGAATACCACACGGGAACTTGCATCGGGGTCTGTGTCGTAGTGAATGTAGCCGGCAAGAGCTATTATCTTGAGAGCTGCGTGAACCTGCGTGGGATAGAACCTGTGTGTCTGGCAGAACTGGTCGATGTGAAACTCGAACGAGGCTCCTCTGCCGCTGCCTATCCCTATCTGATAATGATAGGCCAGGTGTTCATAGACGTCTTTGATGTAGTCTTTTTCAGGGAAGTTGTCGGCTATGCGTTTCCTGAGTTTGTGGATGTCGTTGTCGTTGTAGAGCATGACGGCATAAGACTTCTTTCCGTCTCTGCCTGCCCTGCCTGCTTCCTGAAAGTAGGCCTCCAAGGAGTCGGGGCAATCCATGTGTAACACCATCCTGACATCTGCCTTGTCTATGCCCATGCCAAAGGCGTTTGTCGCGACCATTACCCTGACTTCGTCTTCTTGCCAGTCTTTCTGCCTTTGGTCTTTTGCCGTCGTATCGAGCCCGGCATGATAGTAGGTTGCCGCGATGCCGCTCTTGTTTAAGTAGTCTGATATTTCCTTTGAGCGCTTGCGGCTTCTCACATATACAATCGTGCTTCCTCCGAGTGACTGCAGGATGTGCAGCATCTCTTTCTCTTTGTCATAGGCCAGCCTTGTGATATAAGAAAGGTTCTTGCGCTCGAAGCTCATGCGAAAAACACAATTCTGCCTGAAGCGAAGCTGTTGCTGGATGTCGTCAACGACTTGTGGCGTTGCCGTTGCGGTAAGTGCCAGAATGGGGGCGTCGGGCAGAAGGTCTCGCATCATGGCAATGGAAAGATAGGCCGGACGGAAGTCGTATCCCCATTGACTGATGCAATGTGCCTCGTCGACGGTGATAAAACTGACCTTCATGTTCTTGACTTTCTTCTGGAAAATATCTGAAGACAAACGCTCGGGAGAAACATAAAGGAGCTTTATACCATTATATATACAGTTGTCGAGTGTCTTTACGATATCATCATACGCCATTCCTGAATGGATGGCTGCTGCGGTTATACCACGTTTCCTGAGATGCATTACCTGATCTTTCATCAAGGCAATGAGTGGGGTGACTACGATGCAAGTGCCCTCTTGCATCAAGGCCGGTACCTGAAACGTGATTGACTTTCCGCCACCTGTCGGCATCAAGCCGAGTGTGTCTTTCCCCTGCCCGATACTTTCAATGATTTCTCGTTGAATGCCCCGAAAGTCTGGGAATCCCCAATATTCCTGAAGTATTTGCCGGTAGTTATCCATGGGTTCGGTTCTATGGATATTCATCCTCTTGGTGACAAAGACACGCGGAGCTTACTCCTCTTCTCTTGGACGAATATCTTCAATTTGTAACTGCATGCAACCGTGCTTAAACACGTTGTCTTCTATCGTATAGACAATGTCGAAAGAATGCTTAGACTTGATATAGCGTGCTGAAGCACTCTGGCCGAATGCGATACCGTTGATGACATGGTTGGACTTTGAATCTACCAGTTCAAGTTTGATATGCTCTTGTTCCTTGCCAACCACCTTGCTCGTTCCAAAGTCGTAGACGCTTTCTGTATAGAAAAGAGGCTTAGGGTTGCCGGGGCCAAAAGGAGCCAGCTTTTTCAACTCGTTGTATAGTCGCTTGTTAATGTCCTTGAAGTCAATCTTTGCCTCAATATTCAATGTTGGAACTTTCTGCTCTGGCAAGATATGTTCTTGTATGTATTGCTGGAAACGGTTGCGGAAGTCTTTGATGTTATCCCATTTCAACGTGAGGCCGACAGCATAGGTGTGACCACCGAAGTTGATGAGCAAGTCCCTGCAACTCTTGATGGCTGCATACACGTCAAATCCTTCCACGCTGCGTGCGGAACCGGTAGCCACATCGCCATCACGAGTAAAAACAACTGTCGGACGGTAATAGACTTCTGTCACTCTTGAGGCAACGACACCAATGACACCTTTCTTCCAATTCTCATCGTACAAGACAATGCCGGGCTGGTGGTATTGACTTTCCAGCTTAGAAACAATCTTGTTAGCCTCTTCTGTCATCTGTTTGTCAATATCACGTCTCAGTTCATTGTATTCGTTGATGTGCTTGGCTTTGCTCATGGCAATTTCAAAATCTCTCTCAATCAACAAGTCGACAGACTCTTTGCCTTTTTCAACTCTTCCCGAAGCATTGATGCGCGGTCCCATCTTGAAGACAATATCGCTCATCGAGATTTCTCTGTCGCTTAGGCCGCATATCTCTATGATAGCTTTCAGACCTACGCTTGGATTCATATTCAACTGCTTTAGGCCATGATAGGCAAGTATTCTGTTTTCTTCTTCTACTGGCACAAGGTCGGCAGCAATACTTACGGCACACAAATCCAACAAAGGAATGAGACGCGAAAAAGGAATACCGTTATTCTTCGCAAAAGCCTGCATCAACTTGAATCCGACACAGCACCCGCACAAATCCTTGAAGGGAAAAGAATCGTCAGGTCGCTTTGGATTCAGAATCGCAACAGCCGGAGGCATCACACGATCGGGCACATGATGGTCGCAGATGATGAAATCTATTCCCAACTGTTTTGCATAAGCTATTTCCTTGACAGCTTTTATTCCACAGTCTAAGATAATAATGAGTTTTACATCTGTCTCTTGCGCATATTCCATTGCCTTTTGACTGATGCCATAACCCTCGTCATAGCGATCGGGAATATAGTAATCAATATTGGAGTAAAATTGTTGTAGAAACTTATAGACCAAAGCGACAGCCGTGCATCCGTCTACATCATAATCGCCATATATCAATATGCGTTCTTTCCTGCCCATTGCATCGTTGAGTCTGTCTACGGCAATGTCCATGTCTTTCATTAAGAAAGGATTAATCAAGTCGGATAACTGCGGTCGAAAGAATCTTTTAGCAGCCGACTCTGTTGTAATTCCACGTCTGACCAATAAAGATGCGACTGTTGGAGTTACACCGATTTTCTTTCCCAATTCTACGGCTGTTTCTGCCTGAAGCTGGCTTGGTTGTTCATGATTCCATTTGAAATGCATGTATATTATTTGTTTGCGATTATCAAGTAATTAGTACCGTGTAAATGAAATTATACAGGCTGTTTGCTAACGGCGTGTAAAGTTACAAAGAAAATACCAATAAGCAAGTAGTTCCTCTCTTTTTTATCCCATTTTTATCCCAAAATCTACGATCAGAGACCGTAGCCATTATGTAGAAAAAAAAATAATCCCTCAAAGGTATGTTATACTTTTGAGGGATAAATTGAAAGTCATTTCGTACGCCTGCAGGGATTCGAACCCTGGACACCCTGATTAAGAGTCAGGTGCTCTACCAGCTGAGCTACAAGCGCATTCAAATAAATAATTGCTCTCTTTTTATTTGCGGTTGCAAAGGTAGTTTATTTTTTTTGAACCAACAAAGGTTTTTGCTGTTTTTTTCTACAACTTCTACCTTTGTTTCTGTACGCAGGGTTAACGAACAAATACGATATAAATCAAATCTTGACAACATCTACTATTGTTAAGTGTTCATCATCAACGAGAAAACGAATATCGTAGCCAAACATCGGCATGCCATACCGACGTGTTTTGTCGCACTGGTAACGAGGACGTGGATCAAAAGAAAGAGTGCCGATAATGGCTTTGCACTGCTCTTGCGAAAAATATTTCCTTAACGATAGCGGAAAATCGACTTTTAACTGTCGGACTGAATGATGGTCAACAAAACCATTGCGAATATTGGTATGGCTATCGGCATATTCGATATACGGCTTAATATCATAGATGGGAGTGTCATTCATGAGATCTCCACCCAACACATGGATTACAGGGCCGATAGTTGATGATAGTTCTATTTTGTCTATTTTGACAGAAGACAGCCCTAAAGGATTAGGACGAAAAGGGGAACGCGTTGCAAATATACCCTTTGTTTCATTGCCGCCTAACAATGGTGGCCTTACCAGCGGACTGTTAGAAGAATGAGGGTTGGCGGAAAATTCCCATATCAACCAGAGATAATCAAAATGTTCTAATCCCCGAATATAATCTACATTGCGATAGGGCGGTGTAAAGATAATCTGTCCTTTTAGTTCAGATACCATTCCGCTTTGCTTGGGTATGCCAAACTTCGATGAAAACGGAGACTTGAAATGGGCAATTGGGACAATCTTCATGTCTGCACTGTTTGATAAGTAGAAAGAATTAACAAAAAGGCCATAATAGCAAATCCCACATAGATAGGCAAATAAACTCCCTTGATTTCAGGTGGGCGTTGATAGTGTGTTATGCGTTGAAAGATATGATATACAACAGACGCAGACGTAAAACCAACTAACATGCCAATCAAAAGATCACCCAAATAGTGTACTCCCAAATAGATTCGTGAATAACAGTTTATAGTTGCCCAGAAACACAGAAATACCGTCAGCTTGTGGCTTCGGAACAAATAAAGGATGAAAAAGGCCAACCCCCACGAGTTGGCAGAGTGAGCAGACGGAAAGCCAAAACGTCCTCCGCGATAACCGTCAACAATATGAACCATATCGGAAATTGGGTTCTGAAGATTACTGGGACGCAACCTGCCGATAATAGGACGAAGCAACGAAGAGGCTACTTGGTCAGTGATAACAACAAGACAAACGCCCGCAACTAAACATATCAGAGCCGCGCGCCATGAAAAATTGCGGGCAATGACATACGTGATACTTAAGTATAAGGGAACCCACACCCACTTCGAGCTGTAGTGAAACATAAATACATCCCAAAACATGTTGTGGTGGGCATTAAGATAAAGAAACAGTCTTGTGTCTAAATCTATGAGGAATTGCAATATAGAAGTTAAGAATAAATGCGGCATGATTATTTTCCTGCTATGTCATTGTAAAGCGACTGTAGATACGCCTGACCATATGATTTCATCTTGTCTGCGTTTTCTGTTCCGACCTGATATAATATTCGCCTTGACTGGTTGTCAAAGATAATAGCTCCTTGCTGTGTCACAAATCCGAAAACATCAGGCATTGTAAAGAATGCGAAGTGAGGAGAAGCGGCGTTCAGCATATTCTTGCTAAAGGTAAAATGCTTGTGTGGCAAGCGAAGCTGTGTCAAGAGAGTGGCAGCAATGTCCTGTTGCGCCCCAACAACATCTATCTTCTTGAATTCTTTCACAGCTCCTCCTATTATTAATAATGGTATTTGAAAACGCTCAAGCGAGTAATTCTCCAACGGATGCGGATAACCGCCCTGATGGTCTGGCACAAGAACGACAACCGTATTATGCCATTGGGGCAATTGTTTCAACTCTCTGACAAATGCTCCTACCACGCTGTCTGTATACGCAAAAGCATTCTTCCGCTCGTCCTTGTAACGATGATAGGGTACTTGGAATGGTTCGTGACTGCTCGAAGTCTGCAATACCCTGAACATGGGACGATTATTTTTCTCATTCTTCAGGTCAGACAACAGACGCTCAAAAAGCAGATGGTCATGAACGCCCCATTTGCTCAAGCGTTCACCAACAGGGAAATCCTTGTCTTCTACAACCTTTTCAAAACCAGAAGCAAACAGATAGGAGCGCATGTTGGTAAAGTCGGCATCGCCACCATAGTAATAGGCAGTACCATAACCTGCCTGTTTGAGTGAATGCGCAATGGAAGGGATGTTGCGTGTCTTGGCCGGATATTTCATAAGGCTCATCGTAGGCTGTGCAGGATACCCGCTCAGAATGGAAACCAATCCTCTGTCAGTGCGGAAGCTATTAGCATAGAAACGGGTAAACACAACACCTTCTTTCATCATCTTATCCATGTGTCCAGCAACAGGCTCTCCGCCCAACGTAGGAAAAAGATGTGAGGAAAAACTCTCAAGGATGATGAACAACACATTGGGCCGAGAGACATTGAATAGCGTGTCAGACAGCATCATGTCGTCAGTGTTGTCTTTCACCTGCGAGTCGAGCAGATCTTTCAACAGCGTCTGCGCCCTACCCTCTTCCATAAATCTATATTGTTCGGCAAAGTTTTGCGAATGTGTCAATGATTCCATCAGGCTGAATGCAGGATTGACGGCTGCATGGTTGTAAGCCATTTGGGTGCTGAAGAAAACTTGTCCTGTGTTCATGGCCGCAACGGAAAAGCCTCCCCGGATAGGTATAATCAGAAAAACGAGGAAGAGCAGCAAGCCCACTGTTTGTCTGATACCATGCTTCGGCTGAAAACGTGTAAGCACAAGGACAAACACCTTTCTGAAAACTACATAGAGCAGGCATGCGTAAAGCAACACCAACAACAAGCCCGTCACCTTATACTGCCATCCGACACTGGCCATTGCTGCGGAAGGTGATGTAAGGAAGTAGAATATCGGAGTGGCATCGAGCGGAAAGTGCCAGAATGGATACAAGGCCGCATTGGCAATAAAGATGACGGAAAGCATGAATGACACAAGTGCGAAATAAACTTCTGCCATCCGTCTCAACATCCAATGACTGCTCCAGCAAGATGCTATCAGCAATAGAGTGGGAATAATGGTCAGGTAGGCTGCAATCGAAAAGTCAAGAGGTAGTCCGTGCATCATCACCGACAACATGTCTTTCCATGTCACACTGTCATAAGATGCAAGATTAGCCAGCATGAAAACCGGTTTCTGCAACACAAAAACCAAGACCCATACCAGATAGCTTACAATGATAAGCATCAATCTATTGTCGGGTAAAAGTTTAGACTTCATCAAATTCGTCTCTTCTGTTTATGATTTCCTATTATCAGCCATCAGGCTGGTTTTCACGGAAATGCAAAGTTAGTCTAATCTGCCCATATAAGGAGCTATTTAATGGCTTTTAACACCAAACCCAGGCTAATGCAATGTAATCTTTCGTTAGCGAAAACATGAGTTCGTTGTAAGGACAATCGTCTATAAGTTATAGGAGTGAAATGCTTTTCGTAACTTTATGGTTGATTGTCAAACGATTACAAAAAACATTCACTCTGTCCCTTGAAAAGTCCATACATACGGTCTCTTATGAGCTATTCATACCAAAGCGTTCTTCTTATATAGAATATCTTGCGGACAATAGGGATTGGCATTCCCTTTGTCCAGGAACGATAATATTATTTACACGTAAATAAATTCTTACTTACATGTAAATAAATTCTTACTTACACGTAAATAATATTATCGAAAACGTATATCGATAAATACGGATGCTATATGAAGGAGTTGTGCGATACGAAAAGACTCTTCAGACATACCATTATATAATAGGATTATTAGCATTGTGGATAGAGAGAGTGGCACGTCTGGCGAACAAAGATGGGCACTCTATGAGGCCGCCCTTCGGGAAGAATCCTAATAAATGAGGATTGTGTACAAGGGCAGGCAGGCTTAACTTTGTACCCACAATATACAAAACTATGAATAGGTACAAAAACTTTATGATGATTTCTGCCTTGCTTCTGAGCGCAAACGCACTGGCAGATGTAAAAGAAACCGTGGCTGACTCGGCAAAGGTGAAAGACCTGGACGAAGTAATCGTCGTCTCGCAACCCAAAGAAAATCTCAGGCTTCGTGAACAACCGGTAAGCGCATCGATGATTTCAAGCCGACAGATGGCACAGCTCGGAATAAGAGACCTGCGTGACATGTCGTCTTACGTTCCCTCTTTTTCCATGCCCAACTATGGCTCGCGCTACACCTCGTCGATGTATGTGCGTGGCATCGGGTCGCGCATCAACAGTCCGGCAGTGGGCATATATGTAGACGGCATGCCGCTGATGAGCAAGAGCGCATTCAACTTTCACACCTATGGTGTCGAGAGGATTGACGTGTTGCGTGGGCCGCAAGGTACGCTGTATGGACAAAATACCGAGGGTGGCCTGGTAAGGATATATACCAAGAACCCGATGAGCTATCAGGGAACAGACGTCAAGCTCGGTGCAGGCACTTACTTTCACAGATATGCCGAAGCAAGCCACTATCAAAAGGCAAGTGACAAGTTTGCTTTCTCTGTTGCAGGCTTTTACAGCGGACAAGACGGATTCTTCAAAAACCAAACCACAGGAAAACGTGCCGATGCTGCCAATGAAGCCGGAGGAAGGATAAGGCTCGTGTTTCGGCCGGCAGCCAAATGGTATGCAGACTACTTTGCAGACTATCAATATACACATCAGAACGCCTTTCCATACGGCATTGTTGACGAACAAACCAACAAAACCGCAGAGCCATCGACCACATTGCAGAATACTTACCATCGAAATATATTCTCTACAGGACTTCACCTCAAAGTTCAGGGCAATGGCTTCCACTTCCATTCTATATCCACTTATCAGTATCTCAAAGACCGTCTCATGATGGATCAGGACTATCTGCCGCAAGACTTCCTGCGCCTGGAGCAACGCCAGATTCAGAATGCAGTGACACAGGAGTTTGTCTTCAAGAGCAAAGGCATGTCGAAATGGCAATGGACTACGGGAGCCTTCGGTTCGTACCAGTGGCTGAAGACCAATGCACCTGTGCATTTCGGCGAGAGCATGACAGCACCTATTGCAAGGGGTATCAATGCATCGATGTATGGTGCCATGATTGACGTGTTTAAGAAAAGGTTTATCGGACAGGGCATGAGCGAAGAGGCGGCCATTGCAGCGGCGAGAGACATGATAGAAAAAGCAGGCGGAATATCGACACAGGTAGGCATTCAAGTGCCGGAAATCTTCCGCACACCTCAGTTCAACCTCGCTTTCTTCCACGAGTCAAACATACGCCTATCTCCACGGCTGACAGCAACCGTCGGCTTGAGATACGACTATATACGCACGATGATAGACTATGCGGCAAAGGCCGAAATGTCCATGTACGCAAACGTGATGGGCAAAGAGGCCACCTACCGCCTCACTACTTCCGTCAGTGACCGTCTGCATGACGACTACAACCAGTTGCTTCCCAAGTTCGGGCTGACCTATCGTTTCGGCGACATCGGCAACAACATATACGCCACCGTCAGCAAGGGCTATCGTGCAGGAGGATACAACATACAAATGTTCTCGGACATTCTGCAGACCGAGCTGCATGCCAATGCCTCCAAAGCTATGCGAGGCGATTATGACGTGCCCCACTCTCCCGAAGACTACGCTCGCATAGCCAAAACCATCACTTATCGTCCGGAAGTAAGCTGGAACTACGAAGTGGGAACACATCTGAACGATCTTTTCAGCCAGGCTGTCCAACTGGACTTGTCGGCCTATTACATGCAGGTGCGCAACCTTCAGCTCTCAGTCATGGCAGGCAACTACGGCTTCGGCCGCATGATGGTAAATGCTGGCAAGAGCTACAGCTGCGGCATTGAAGCAAGCCTGAGGGGACACGCCATGAGCAACCGCCTTTCATGGAGTCTGTCATACGGATATACGCATGCAGCTTTCAAGGAATACAAAGATTCTGTCATGACAAACGGCACGCGAACGATGGTGGATTACGGAAAGAAGAAAGTACCCTTTGTTCCACAACATACTCTGGGGGCACAGGCAGACTACCGCATCGACTTCAACCATGGCTTGCTCTCTGCCCTTACGTTCGGGGTAAACGCCTACGCACAAGGAAAAACATTCTGGGATGAAGCCAACACCTTTGAACAAAAACTATATGCCGTGGCAGGGGCGCACATCGATGCCCACTTTGGCAAGACAAGTATCAGCATCTGGGGACGCAACCTTACCAACACTCATTATAATACGTTCATTGTAAGAAGTGCAGCCGCAGGAAAGACATTCAGCTTTGGACAAAGGGGCAATCCCATGCAAGTCGGGGTAGACCTCAACATTCATCTGTAGACAAGCAGCAGAGCTATAACAAAATACGAGCAGAAAGGGAGCCGCCGTTCAGTTAATCATATTGATTGAAAGGCAGGCTCCCTTTCCTTTTTTTATCCGTCACGCTCCCATCCCTTCACCACACATATAGTTTTTCGTTCCCATCTCAATAAAGACCTTCACAACAGGATACTGCGTCTTGCGACACAACCTTGACGGATAGACTACGAGACAAGCATCTGTCTCAGACAGGAGAAGAAGCAAAACTTATCAAATCATTTGTTCATTACGTTGATAATTCGTATTTTTGCATACCCACACAACATCGAATAACAAAGGAAAGAAACCTTTCCATACAGGTAATTAATTGATAAAATGAAATCTTCTGGCACAAGATATATGGAAATCATCGGAGTCGTTATCATTATGATGGCACTCGTCAGATGTCTGTTTCCCTCCATTGCAGAACCGAAAAAAGCGGAAGTATTTGTTAAGCAAGACACTGACAGCATCAGCAGCCCCGAAAAACAAACGGAAAACAGGCAAGAAAACAACAGGTTAATACCACTTGGCACCAAGTTCACCGATGAAAAGGGCAATCTGATTAAAAACAGGATATACAGTGTTCCCAGTTACAAGGAGACTTTTCCAGACCTAAACGACATACAGATTGCATCGGCAAAACGTTGGGGCGTGAAACCTGTGGCAGACAGGGAGGAGGCAGAGCGACGCAAGGCAGAACTGGTGTATGTAGGCAGCAATCCATATTACGAAGTTGACAAACTCAACAATAGCATACCCTATCTCGTGCCAGCGGCAGCTGTCCTCTTGCAGGAAATCGGAAGAAACTATCTGGATAGCCTGATGATAAAAGGCATTCCACTTCATAAGCTGATTGTCACAAGCGTGACGAGAAGCAAGGCAGATGTCAAACGACTGAGAAACCACAATCAAAATGCATCAGAAAACAGCTGTCACCTCTACGGAACGACATTTGACATCTGCTACAACCGCTACATAACAGTGTCTGATCCGCAGGCTGCTCCCAAAAGAGCTGTGTCAAACGATACGCTGAAATGGGTGCTGAGCGAAGTGTTGAGAGACTTGCGTGCAAACAACCGCTGCTACATCAAATACGAGGTGAAGCAAGGTTGTTTCCACATCACGGTAAAATAACCACGGAAATAACCTGTCCGGACTGATTCGCCATCACAAGTTACTTGTGTGTTTGTCAAAGGCTTCCATTCCTTTCTCGGTGCAAAATCCACGGATAGACACAAAGATGATATTGCGGAAAATCTCTTGCAAGGAATAGTCATTGTACATTTGAGAATCCACAGCATGCCGCAGACTCGCATTACCTACACGCGCCACAATGTCATAATTGACATCCGAACGGAAATAATCATCAACGATGCCGCGTTCGAAGAAAGACATCATTTTTTCCCTGCATTCTAAGTGGAACTCGTCAATAGACCTGATAACATTGGGATATTTGCCCAAGTCTTCGAAGAAAAGCGGACTGGTATGGTGAAGCTCCTTTAGCTGATAACGTGTATACTCAATGAGCACCTCCATCACGTCAAGACCTTTCAGACTCTCAATGTGGTAAATGAAATTTTGATTATGCTCCTTGATACATTCCAAGAGCAAATCCTCTTTGTTCCCGCAAATCTCATACAATGTACGTTTTGAAATAGATAGGCCTCGTGCGATATCATCCATCCTGATGGACTTTACACCATTTGCCTGAAACTCGCGCCATGCAGCCTTCAATATCTTTGAACGTAGATTGATGCGATACTCTGTCTGTGTCTGTGTTTTTTTTACTCTCACCTGCCCTTAACTTAAAATGTAACTGTAATAATTTGATGGCAAAGTTATTTACTTTACACGAGAAAACCTAAGAACATGAGTTGGTTTTATCGTTTTTATGAAAAAATGGTCGTATCTTTGCACAATTCAAATGATAAATAACAAAATCGCACAACCTAATCGTTGAAAATGAAACGGATACTCTTTATCGCTTTAATGGCCGGAATGTTGTCCGCATGCCACGAAAACCTGGCAGACAGGACTGCAAGAGAGGCAAAGGAATATACAAAGAAGAACTGCCCTACTCCTCCAAGAGACTTCACAATACTCGACAGCATTACTTTCAACAAGAATACACTGACCCTGACAAGGCATTACACTCTTATCGGAAAAGCAGACCAACCGCAGGCTTTTGAAGGGAAAAAGCACGAAATGCGCCAAGCCTTATTGGAAAGCGTGAAAAATGAAACCACGACAAAGAAGATGAAAGAGGCTGGTTATAAGTTTGCCTTTATCTACCGCTCACAAAAGAACAAGGAAATCATCATCTACCAAGATACGTTTACAGAGAAAGACTATCAATAATGCCATGGAGGCATCAATCTAAAACCTATCTGCCCTGTATTTTACACTCATTTCTTGGTCTTCTCAAAGACGAGCAATAATTATCAACAATTTACCTGCTCATTTTTGGAAGTTACTTCCCACCATGGGTAAGATCTGTCAAAATACTTTTATCTATAAGAGGAAATATTGGCTAACTCTTTGCTATAGAAAAGTAAAAGAGGAACATCATTTAACAAAAAAAATAACTTGCTCACAGGTTATTCTTTTCTTCTCAATGAAATTGAAGCCACGAGTAAATTCCAGTATACAATAGTTACTTGAAATTCAAACCAAACTGTAGATAACATGAAGTTAAGACGGTTTCATCAAGTCAAAGATGGTTCTTTCTGATTTTTTTTGTACCTTTGCGAACTAATTAAATTTACAAGGTATAAATCAAAGATGATAACTGTCACAAACTTAGCTATCCAGTTCGGAAAGAGAACTCTTTATAAAGATGTAAACATCAAGTTTACACCTGGTAATATTTACGGTGTAATTGGTGCAAATGGCGCAGGAAAGTCAACTTTACTAAAAGCCATCAGCGGCGAACTGGAGGCAAACAAGGGTACTATTGAACTTGGTCCGGGCGAACGCTTGTCCGTACTCGATCAGGATCACTTCAAATATGATGAATACAGCGTGCTCGACACTGTTTTCATGGGACATGAACCCTTATGGAAAAACATGAAAGAACGCGAGGCTCTGTACTCTAAAGAAGAAATGACGGAAGAAGAAGGTAATTATGCTGCCAACCTTGAACTGGAGTTCGCTGAAATGAACGGATGGGAAGCTGAAAGTGACGCAGCCCAACTGTTGCAAAACTTAGGGGTAAACGAATCGCTCCACAACAAGCAGATGTCTTCTTTATCAAACAACGAGAAGGTGAGAGTGATGCTTGCAAAGGCTTTGTTTGGCAATCCGGACAATCTACTGCTTGATGAGCCTACCAACGACCTTGACCTTGATACTGTTCGCTGGCTTGAGGAATATCTCAGCAATGTAGAGCAAACCGTATTGGTTGTAAGCCATGACCGACATTTTCTTGATGCGGTAAGTACCCAGACCGTTGATATTGATTTCGGAAAGGTTACAGTCTTTTCAGGCAACTATTCTTTCTGGTATGAAAGTTCACAGCTGGCACTTCGTCAGGCTCAAAACCAACGGATGAAAGCAGATGAGAAGAGGAAGCAGCTGGAAGAATTTATCCGCCGTTTTTCTGCCAATGTAGCAAAGAGCAAGCAAACGACCAGTCGCAAGAAAATGCTTGAGAAGCTCAATGTTGAAGAAATTCGTCCGTCAAGCCGCAAATATCCTGGTATTATCTTCACGATGGAACGTGAACCGGGAAACCAAATTCTCGAAGTAGAAGGCTTGAAAGCATTGGATGCAGATGGAACAGTGTTGTTTGACAATGTATCTTTCAATATTGAGAAGGGACAAAAAACAGTCTTCCTCAGTCGCAATCCGAAAGCAATGACGGCATTGTTTGAAATAATTAATGGCAATCGTGAAGCTGCAGCAGGAACATACAAATGGGGTGTTACCATCACGACGGCATATCTTCCACTCGATAACACAGAGTTTTTCAACAGCGAAAAAAATCTTATAGACTGGTTAAGCCAGTACGGTCCCGGCAATGAAGTTGTCATGAAAGCGTTCCTGGGACGAATGCTTTTCTCGGGCGAGGAAGTATTGAAAAAGGTGAATGTACTTAGTGGAGGCGAAAAAATGCGTTGTATGATAGCACGCATGCAAATGAAAAATGCGAACTGCCTGATTCTTGATACTCCTACCAATCATCTGGATCTGGAATCTATTCAGGCATTCAATAACAATCTTATTGCATTCAAAGGCAATATCTTGTTTGCAAGCCATGACCATGAATTTATCAACACCGTGGCAGATCGTATCATAGAACTTACTCCCAAAGGCACTATTGACAAACTGATGACTTATGATGACTATATCTATGATGCAAACATCAAAGAATTGAAAGAACAGATGTATTCATAAATATATACCTTATTATATATAGTTGAATGTTGAAAGTTTGGCATGTTTTTTGCATATCGTCAATTTGATATAACATTTTGAATTATGAAGACCGAACAGGAAAAGAAAGAAGTAAAAGATACAAATCAAGAATTGGAGAACTCGCAGACAACGGATGTTGAAAACGTAGAGAACCAAGAACAGGAAGAAAATGGTGACATAATTTCCGATGAAGCAGAACAGCAGGAAAAAGAACCTCTGGAGGCAGCACAGGAAGAGATAGAAAGCCTGAAAGATCAGTTTCTTCGCAAGGTAGCAGAGTTTGAGAATTACAAAAAACGAACCCTGAAAGAAAAAACCGAACTCATCCTCAATGGTGCAGAGAAGACCGTTGATGCCATTCTTCCCGTTATCGACGATTTTGAACGTGCACTTGCTACCGCTCAAAAGAGTGACGACGTAGCAGCCCTGAAAGAAGGAATGGAGTTGATTTACAAGAAGCTGATGAAGACATTGGAAGGACTTGGAGTAAGAAAAATCGAAACAGAAGCTAAAGATTTCGATGTAGACTTTCACGAGGCAGTGGCCATGGTTCCCGGCGTAGAAGACGAAAAGAAAGGAAAGGTTATCGACTGCATACAAACAGGATACACTCTCAACGAAAAAGTGATACGCCACGCCAAAGTCGCTGTAGGCGAATAAGATATATTATATTTGTTCATTGTATTTCATTCTTAAATGGCTAAAAGAGATTATTACGAAGTGTTGGGCGTTGACAAAAACGCTTCAGAAGACGAAATAAAGAAGGCTTATCGCAAAATAGCCATCAAATATCATCCAGATCGCAATCCAGACAACAAAGAAGCCGAAGAAAAATTCAAGGAAGCTGCCGAGGCCTATGATGTTCTGCACGATCCTCAAAAGCGTCAGCAATATGATCAATTCGGATTCTCAGGACCTGCAGGAGCTGGTGGATTCAGTGGTGCGGGATTCTCTATGGACGATATCTTCTCACAATTTGGAGATATTTTCGGAGACATCTTCGGAGGAGGTCGTGGAGGTTTCGGTGGTGGAGGCCGTCGTCAGCCAGCACAGTATCGGGGCAGTGACCTTCGGCTGAAGGTGCGTTTGTCCCTGCAAGACATTGCCACAGGTGTAACCAAGAAGTTTAAGGTCAAGAAAGACATTGCCTGCGAACATTGTCACGGTTCTGGTGCAGAGGCAGGAAGCGGCAAGGAAACCTGTCCGACATGTCACGGTAGTGGCGTTGTAACCCGAACAACCAAGAGTATATTCGGCGTGATGCAAACCCAGTCAGCATGTCCGACATGTGGCGGAGAGGGAGTGATTATCAAAAACAAGTGTAAGGTTTGCGATGGAACAGGAGTCAGGAAAGGCGAGGAAGTCATTGAAATCAAAATACCGGCTGGCGTAGCAGAAGGAATGGTAGTTACTGTTCCCGGGAAAGGCAACGCGGGAAAACGCAACGGAGTGAATGGTGATATACAGGTTTACATCGAGGAGGAAGACAACGATACCTTCATACGCGATGACAATAACCTGATATATAACCTTCTTCTTGACTTCCCAACAGCTGCACTCGGCGGGCAGGTAGAAATCCCCACGATAGAAGGCACAAAGGTAAGAATCAAGATTGAACCCGGAACACAACCCGGAAAGACTCTCCGTCTGCGTGGAAAAGGATTGCCCTCTGTGCAAGGTTACGGAATGGGCATGGGCGACTTAGTGGTTAATGTCAGTGTATATGTTCCTAAAACGCTTAGTTCCAACGAGAAAAAAGCACTCGAAGAGTTCCGTGAGAGTGACAACTTCAAGGGAGACAGCCAAACGAAGAAATCAATTTTTGAGAAGTTCAAGAACTACTTCTGTTAGCTTTTACAACTTCCTACATAACTTAGAATGAGAATAAGAAACATCAAATCCTGTGGTGGCATGATGCAGTCTTATTCTCATTTTTCATCCATCATCAAATATCCCAGCCATGACTTATCAAGAAACTCTTGAATATCTATACAATAGTACGCCTGTTTTTGAGCATATCGGTGCTGATGCCTACAAGGAAAACTTGCACAACACCCTAACTCTTGACGAACACTTCGGCCATCCCCATCGATCCTTCAAGACTATTCATGTGGCTGGAACAAACGGGAAAGGCTCTGTGTCGCATTCGCTGGCATCCATCCTTCAATGTATGGGATTGAAAGTTGGTCTTTACACCTCTCCCCATCTTGTAGACTTTCGGGAGCGAATCCGTATTAATGGATTGACTATCAGCGAACAATATGTCGTTGAATTTGTGGAGAAAGAACGCCATTTCTTTGAACCGTTGCATCCTTCCTTCTTTGAATTGACCACTGCGCTTGCCTTCAAATATTTTGCAGAAGAAAGAGTAGACATAGCCGTTATTGAGGTAGGCCTTGGTGGCCGCCTCGACTGTACCAATATCATTACACCTGTTTTGTCAGTAATCACCAACATCTCCTTTGACCATATGCAGTTCTTAGGTGATACCTTGGGCAAGATTGCAAGCGAAAAAGCGGGCGTCATCAAACCCAATATACCCGTCGTCGTTGGTGAAACAACCATAGAAACACGCATGATTTTTGAAGAAAAAGCAAGGGAAATGAATGCCCCAATTACCTTTGCAGAACAGTTTGACATCCCCATGATAGACGAAATATCATTTGAGTTGAACGGTGACTGCCAAACCAAGAACAAGCGAACAATTCTTTGTGCAGCTTCTTTACTTGACTTCCCACTACCTGCCATACAGGAAGGCATGAAAAACGTATGTCAACTGACGGGGCTGATGGGAAGATGGCAGAAGATTGCAAATGCCCCCACGACCATATGCGATACCGGACACAATGCCGCCGGATGGGAATATATCACCCGTCAGCTCCAAAGACAGAGCTGTCATAACTTGCGGATAGTCTTTGGAATGGTAGACGACAAAGATATCAAGGCCGTCATGTCCATGCTCCCCTCCGATGCCGTTTATTACTTCACGCAAGCTTCTACTAAACGTGCCATTACCGCAGACAAAATCAAACAGTACGGTAATGCCGTCAGACTTACAGGCAAAACCTACGATACGGTAGAGGCGGCCTATCTGGCTGCAAGAAAAGAGGCTGCTCCCAATGACTTTATTTTTGTTGGTGGCAGCAGTTATGTCGTTGCCGACTTGCTGACTTTCCTCCATAAAGAAAAATCATCATTTATCTGATTTTCATTTATTCTATTTGCACTTTTCGACCAACCTAAAGGTTTGTCCTGTTACTTCTTGGTGGAATAATTATCCCAATTCGGTCATTAAACCGTTTAAGTTTCCGATTTATTTGGGGGCTGACCGTTTTCGTTCGTTTGTCAGCATGTTATCTAATGACCGAATTGGGTTTAAAGTCTATTTTCTGTCTATTAATCCTATTTTGGGGATAGAGTTGTGCCAACGTCCACAATCTTCCCTTCCGAACTCCGTATCGCACAACTCCTTAATATAGCATCCGTATTTATCGATATACGTTTTCGATAAAATTATTTACACGTAAGTAAGAATTTATTTACACCGCAAGATAATTATCAAAATGTATCTAATTGAGAATAAAGAAGTTACCTTACTGAAACAACTAAACAGGTAACGATTTGGAAACGAGCGAACTACTTGGCTTCGCTGTTTTCTGCCTAACAAAGAACGCTTGTTATTCCGTTTGCAAAGATAATACTTTGTTACCGAATAACAAGCGTTTTTGATGAAATATTCCTATTTCTGCACTTTTGATTGGCTGTTTTGCTGTGGGTTATATACCTCTTCCTCTTTTCTTCTTTCTGTTGGCTTGGTTTCTCAATTTACGCTGCCACGCTACTTCGGCATAGTCATCGCCCTGTGCGGTTGGTGTAATCAAATCGCCCAATTCTTCTACGACTTCATCGGCTGCACTAACAATGGTGTCTGCCACTGCACCAATGGGATTCTGTACTCGTGGAGTGTCATTGTCTCGTGGAATAGAGGAACGGCTTGGAGGAACAAGTTGATAACCTGTATCAGGTTGTTCTTTCCTTTCTGTCGGCTCCTGTATTGTTTGGTGTGGTTTCCTTGATTCTTCCTTGTTGGTTGCTTCAAAGTTTTTCTGCAAGGAACGATAACCGAACTCCCTTCCGATTTCGGATGCCTTGAACGATTGTCCACAAAATGAGAACTTCAAGCCATATACCTTGCCCTGCTTGTTCTTCATGCGCTCAATGGAAATGCCGCTCTTGTTCAATTCATAGAGGAACATCGAATGTCCTGTAATACCTGTACCTTTGTACTTCTCAAGCAGGGCATAGCAGATTTGCTGTACTTGCTGTTTGGTTTGTTCTCTCGTTGGGGTGGCATTTGGTTTTTGGTGTTTCCTTTCCGCCTTAACCTCCTTTGCAATAGTCAAACCTTTCTCCCTGCTGATTTCTTCCGCCACCCTTGCTGCCCTGTTGCCCACAAAAGTAGTATCATAGACCTCTCCGTACAGGCTGATGCGATTGGCAATGATGTGAATATGTCTGTTGTCAGTGTCCTTGTGCGTTATTGCCACCCATTGGTGGTTGTCAAGTCCCATTCGCTTGGCAAACAAATGAGCTATCCGCATCAGTTCGGACACAGGCAGCTTTTTCTCGTCCTGCGGTGCGATGCCTATTTCGATACGGAGAAACTTGTTCCTGCAACGGCTGTTATGGTCGCTGACCACTTTCATTTCCTCATAGATTGCCTTTGGTTCCCTGCTGCAAAGATTGTGGAAGGCAAGCCGATAGCCGAGCTTGCCCTCTCTGAAGATATAGTCCAAAGCCGTGCTGCCGTGCGCTATCGCCTTACATTTTCCTATCATCTCTTGTCAGATTTAAGACCTTATATACCTCATCATCCACACGAAAATGCGGGTCGTAAAACCGCTTAAACGCTTCTTTGGCACATAGCGATAGGTTCTTTGTGATATGTAGCCAATCCTCGTCCTTGACCTTGATGAGATTGGAAACCTGCCCGTAGAATCTTCCTGTATGCTGGAGAATGGCAATGGCTTCCCTCTCATTGTCTGTCATCTTGGGAACGGCTGTTACCTCGCCGTTAAGGAGTGTCTCACGGCAGTAGTCCGAGAACTTCCGCCCTGCGCTTTCCGCTTTTGATTTGATACGTTGTTTTTCCTCTAAGGTGCATCTTACCTTGATGAATTCCGTCTTGTTCTTCTGTTCATCTTCCTTATTCTGTTGCTGCCATCGGGCAGTCTTTCCTTTGTATTTGTTCATATAAGTTTCCTTGAAAGTTAATCATTGAATATGATTTGCTGTTGCTTAATTTCTGAACACTGACCGATGAGAACGGAGTGATTACGGTCTAATCTCCCCGATAGTCTGACGAGGGGAGCTGGGAGCAGTTTGTGGGTACAAACTGACGTCTTGCAATGTCAGTGATAAGACCATTTACGCACAAGGCGTTTTGTTGTCGAAAAGCGAATGCTCAGCATTCCGTATCTAACTGCGTTCGTGGTGTTCTCATCATTCAGAAGTCTCTTAGTAAAAATATGATGTCATATTTGCCCAAATATGACGTCTCATTTATGAGAATATGACATCATATTTTAATGCGATAGTAGGAATAGAGTGAGAAATAATTCTTTTGTAATTCCTCCCTTGTCCCTTTTCCTACGGTTTACAGTTTTCTCCATTTCTCTATATCCTCCCCATACTCCTCTAAATGGCTGCGCACGATGTTCTCCACAAAGCTCGAAAGATTGCTGCCCCTGTCGCCCAACCTGCGCACGATGAAGTCGGCACGCTCCTGTGTCTCCCTGCTCAGATAGACCGCCTTTCGGTTGCTCAGTCTTGTCGGAACAAGGTAGGCTTGCTTGTAGGCTTCGAGCGTTTCCTTTCTCATCTTGGCACTGATGCGCCTTTGAACGGTTGCATTCTCTGTATGCTGTGCAGGTTCAGAGTGCGCGGTATTCTCTATTTCCTGCTTGTTTGAGTCTTGAAAAGTTTTGGCTCTCCTTGCCCGAAGTTCAGCAATGATATGTTCAGACGGACTTTCAATTTGGTTGAGTCCTAAATATTGTTTGGCGGAATGGATTGTATTCTCCATTCCCTCGTTACTGACTTTTTTCTTTTCCATATCTTTATCTCATTTTATGCTTGACTTGTTTTGATTTCTTACTTTCCTTTTGCTCCATAACCGACATCCGTGTCCGTTCCTGCACTTTCTGCTGCTCCTGCTTACGGATACAGCTGACATGAAACTCGTTGAGGTCTTTGAAGTCCTTGTAATATCGGGACATATCCTCTACTTGGAAACCTGCCCTTGCAAACTCTTCTACGGCTCTCCGCCCAGCATCGTCATTGTCAAGGAAGGCACGGATATGGGTTAGGTGTCTGTCATTCAGATAGCGGACAGTTCTTACCACATTGCTCACCGAGTTCATCACAAGGCAGGGGTTGGCAACTTTTTCTTTCATTGAAAGGAAAGATAGGAAGTCCATGAAGCCCTCGAACACATAGATAGGTTGCATTTTATCCGTTATCTTATCCGTGAATACGGGAGTAATGTCCTTCGGGGCGATAGTCCCCTTGAACGAACCGTTGTCCCGAAGTTCATACCCTCCTGATAGATTGGTAAAGCAGATGGCTTGATAGTGCCTGCCCCTTACCTCATAGCTGATACATTTGAGGAAAGGCTTTGCCTTCTCCAAATCAATGCAGCGTACCTTTGTAAGATACTCCTGCAAATGTGGCGGCAGGGTGTCTGATATACTTATCAGTTTCCTTGTTCCATTTGCAGCCATTATCGGTTGGGAATTGTTTTGTGCAAAGTCATTGTGAAAACTATATGCTGTATCATCGGGAGCGGTCTGCCCTAAACGGTGGATGGCTTCCGATAGCGTGCAGTTCTCTAATCGCATACAGAGGTCGATAATGCTTCCGCCCCTGCCTTCGGCATAGTCTATCCAAAGGTTCTTCTCTGTGTCCACCTTGAAACTCGGATGCGTTTCTGCCCTCAGCGGTGAACGGTACAAGGCATAGGCTGGTGTCCTGCGTACAGACTTGATGCCTTTCCTTTCAAGATACTCCACGATGGGGTATCGCTTGATGAATGATAAATCTTCTTCTTTCATTGTGATATGTTTTAATTGAATTGATTGAATAATTTTTGCTTGAATGACAATGGTGTATTTGAATGATATTTGAATGGTAGTTGAATAATCGAGGAAAGAAAATCTCTTTCCCGAAGTTTTTCCCCTCCAAACTTTTTCATCTTTCTTCTTACTACATACTATTTTAAGTTAAGTAATTGATTTACAATATGTTTTTGTAATACCAAGTCATACTACGAACTTACGACATACGGCTACTGCATTTGGTTGCTGCAATAACTTGGCAAGGGACAAGGGAGAATCTTCCTTACCTTATATACATAGATGGGACTGCCACCATCACGCCTCTTGCTCACTTTCTCAAAGCCTGCTCTTTTAAGGGCTTCGCCCATGTGCTTCAGGGATAAGGGATGATGCGTATAGTAGCCTAAGTAGGTGATTATCTCGGTGGTGGTCATATAGATACAGTGGGGATTATCCTCCGTAGGTTCCTCAAAACAGCGCAACAGCAGTTCCATTTCTGCGGTCTGAACTTGGAAATCCTCGCTCTCTTTGTAAAGTTCTGCTATCTCATCATCGTCAAACCAATAGCGGAAACCTGATTTTAACAGGGCTTTCGCTTCGGTATAGACGGTATCCATAGAGATTGCCTTTGCTCTGTTGATGTCTATGGACAAAACTTCAAAGGGCAGAAAGCGTCTGCTGCCTGTCGGGTCAGTAAGGAAATCGTTGCCGTTCACCGATGCAACGAAGCTCGCCAAGTGGGGATGTTCCTCCACATATTTGTCGTAGGGCATGCGGTACTTGACCATCGGGCAGGTGATAAGGTTTTTGAGTTCGTTCTCGTCACGCTTATTGAGGGCTTTGAGTTGGTCGTCAATGTTTACGATGAGGTTCTGCCCGATATAGGTAAGCGTGTCCTTTTCCTGCGGATATATCTTGCCCGTGTAGCTGTAACCGTGCATGGCTGGCGGACAGAGCAAATCAAGGAACGTGGTCTTGAACTTGCCCTGTTCGCCCGTCAGCACAAGGCAGGTGTGGTTTCGGCACTCACGGTTGTCCATTGCGTTGGCGACCACAGCCACGAGCCATTTGGTGAGGTACGGCAGCCACTTGTCGGAGTTACGCACCACAACGCAACTCGCTAAGTCGGGAATGGCTTTCAATGAAAAGGAAGAAAGAACGATACTACCATTGCAACCACCACAGTTATTATCATCGCCTATATTTATCTGCGGCAATCCTTTGAAATACTCCTGTATGGGATTGATGCGTGGAGAGAAACTGCTCTCAATGATAGAGTATAGATTATCGGAAGAAGTAACAATACCGACATCGTTGTCAAGTTCCCTGCGGAGCGTGTTGATTTCATAGCGACCCACTTTTGAGAAGTGAGCATCGTTCTTGCCACGATACTCGGTTCTTCCCAACACCGTGTTGTATCTGAACTCATAGCGAGAGGAGAGATAGATTTCTATCTCACCGTTTTTGGAGGAGGTCTTCCTTTGCTTGGGCATATTGTTTCCGCCCTCCGATTTACCTTTATCTGCATTCTTCTTCATTATATGCTTGGTTTGGTTTCTGAGAGTGAAGTTATGAAGAGAACAGAAAAGTTCCAAGCATTCGGAGAGTGCTTGCATAATGTTGCGCACATTGGCAATGAATTTCTCACGGATTTCTGGCAGGAAACAGTCGGAAAACGAAGATTTAAGCTCCAAACAAGAGGACAAGTGCGTAAAGGATGCAAGAAAGG
This sequence comes from Prevotella sp., assembly GCA_034183335.1. Classification (GTDB taxonomy): domain Bacteria; phylum Bacteroidota; class Bacteroidia; order Bacteroidales; family Bacteroidaceae; genus Prevotella. The sequence continues at coordinate 26,285 of JAXFLJ010000040.1, read as the reverse complement.
CAGGTGCTAATTTGCTACAATCCGCATCGTATTGCATCGGCTAAAAGGATATGATAAAATGGAGTGAGGAGGCAAAGAAAGAGAGCGACAATCCTTTTGCCATTTCCATGTTTTTCCCTCTATTTCCCTGCTGTTCCCTCGTGCTTTGAAGTATGACAAACACTCCCTACTTTTGCCGGCAGAAACGTGCGGTGAAACGTAAGACGGACAAAGGTTTTATTAAACCAATAAGACAGAAATATAAACAACAATAATAAAACTATGGGATATTTTATCATTACGGATTCAAATTGGGCAAAGTTGAGGAATGAGATACTCATCCTTGCCGAGACCTGCCACAAGGCATTCGGAGAACAGAGCAGGCACACCGATTGGCTGCACAACGGTGATGTGTGCAGGCTGCTCAACATCAGTAAGCGCACATTGCAGCACTATCGGGATACAGGCGTGCTGCCTTTCTCGCAAATCGGGCATAAGTGCTATTACAGGCGCGAGGATGTGGAGCTATTGCTCCAAACCAAAACCAAGAAAACAAAAGTGGACAAATAAATGAACGAGAAATAAAACAAGAGAGCTATGGAAACAGTAAGAGATTTGTACATGGAGACTGATGATATGCAGGTGGTGCTGTCCGCACTCAGCGGTGTAAGTAAACGGATAAAGGAAGTTGCTCAGACACACAAGCCACTCTTTGGCGGTGAGCACTTCTTCACGGGCAAGGAGGTGTGCGAGCGGCTGTATATCAGTCCCCGCACCTTGCAGGACTATCGGGACAGGAGGATTATTCCTTATACGCAGTTTGCAGGGAAGATACTATATAAGGCTTCAGATTTGGAAAGATTGTTGGAGAATAACTATAAAAACAGTAAATTAGAAAACGTTTGCGACTGTGGCTACAAACGCGGTATCTCAAAAGTTGATTGAATACAGACACAATGTCGGCTTGAGTTCCATCAATGCCAAACAACAGAAGTTGCTGAAATATACATCAACGATGGCAACAATCAAAGAACTTTATCAGCTCTCCATGCGACAAAGTTACAATGCGTGTATAATGCAGAGTTTTTTATGACATAGTATAAAATTTATATCATATTCTTGTGCAATGGCACAATCTTTGTATAATCCTTATGAAACTAACATCTAAATTTATGGAAGAAAGAAGAATCCTCAATCGACGAACTACATGGCACTTGATTAATATCAAAGCAAGAACAGGACAGAATATAGAACACTATGTGTCAGCTTTTCAAAACTTGTTTTCTGAAGATCCTTTGGTAGCATTGCCCATAGGTAAAAGTGGTAGCTTAAAATCAGTAGAGTTTAGTGAGCTGTTGGATGAAAATCAACAGCCCAACTGGATTAAGATCAACATCCTCTCGTATGTAATTATAGACCCAAATGCTTTTTATAATCGTAGAAGTCAGCAAGATTTACACTTAGAATGGGATGCAGATGTCGTTGCTAACAAAAAGGAAGCAGAACTGTATTTTATTCCTTCTGTACACATGTTGGCTGTCAGAAAGTCTTCTCCAATAAGTTTAAAAAGCACAATTCTATATCTATCAGAGGCACTGAACAGAATCGAGCCAAATACTTTTGACGTTGATGTTGTGGTGGAAAGAGATGCTTTAGACCGTATATTGTCTGCACATGCTGTATGTAAATTGGAAGCCGACATATCTTTTTCTAACCCAGGACACACCGATGGATTTTATGCTGCTTTTGACTCGAAACTTCGTACCATGAATCCTAGTCGGTTTCATGTTACGGCTGAAGGCTCATTAGATTGTCCCTTACAAGATGAAGATGATGGTATGTTACAGACTGTGGTAAACTTGTCAGAGCAAAATGGAACTGTAAAAGCTACCATTCAGCCAACAGAGGGTTCTAAACTTGAAGTCATTGATAGTAAAGATCATCCAAAAGTGCTAACAATTCCACAGATTATCAATGGCTTTTGCTCAACAATATACAATGAATTGAAAACACGATATGGAAATCATCATGAGTAAGCGAGAAAATCCATTTGGATGGAAAAATATGCTTTGCAACTACACACTCTGTGAGTTCGCCAAGGATAGTACCTTTCCTCTTATCATTTCATTTCTACTTTGTGTAATGGCTGCTGTAAGTTCATTAGATATATATAAACAGCTGCTTAAATTACTACAGATTGGCATAAGTATCGTTCCTTTGATGGCTGCATTCATCTTGACAGCATACACCATTATTTTATCGTTCTTTATGGGAGAAAAGTGTAAAGATATCAAAGATGATTCAAAAGGGAAAGAACTTATAGAGAATTTAAACTCAAGTTTCGCCGTATGCTTGTTTGCTTCAGCTGCTTCTATAATAGTTTTGGTAGTAGCAACATGCATAGCAAATATGGAGTTTATTTCTGTTTATTCTAATTGGGTAAATTATCCCACCTATTTTATCGTCTGCTACCTTACCGTGTTTTCTATATCCGTTCTTGTTGGTATTATCATCGATATTTATAACATTGGGCAAACTACAATATTGTAAGTTGAGAGCCGACCGCAGCACTACGGCCGGCTCAAAACAAATTAGAGAGTTATAAAACAAATTACATCAAGGTTGGGTGTTTATGTCATCGCCCGATGTTGAGTCTGGATTATCCGTATCCACCTTGCCTTTCCATTCCTCCCATTCGATGTCCACATCTGTCAGGCTGCGAACCGCACGGCGACCGCCACCTGTGGCTCTTGTGCCACCTCCACGGAATCGGGTTTCGGGAATGAAGCGCACGCGCACACCGTTGATGAGCGCAGCGGTTACTTCCTTTTCAGTTGCCACGCCGTTATTGTTCGTCGCCGCCGTGAAGTAGAACGAGCCGATGCCGTCCAATTTCACCGAGCGGCTCTGCGCCATGTAGTCGCCCATTACGCCGCCGACTGCAGTGAGTACGGCACGCACATCGGCAGGACTTACGGTAGATTCAATTGTCACGTGCTTTGTAATCTGCTCCGTAGTATCGAGACTGGGAAATTTATCTTCTACACGTAGTTTGCAGGAAAGATACTCTATAAGGCTTCGGATTTGGAGGAAATTTTGACAAAGTATTATAGAAATCTATGATTAAAAAATACGAAAATAAAGAAAAGAATAAACTCTCCATTTGAGTGTTACACAATTTCTCCCACTTGCTAACTATCTTTGCAGCAAAAAAGTAGGAAGATGGTAGATACGAAATTAATAAAAAGGATATTAAGCACTCCTTATGAAGACATTTCTGATTTAGATGACGCATTAGCGAAATACAAGAGTCATGCTTTGAATGTTATGGGGGAGAAAGACGATACATCATGCTCGTATTTTGCGAAAAGTAATCAAACTAATCGTCTTGGCCATTCGATAAGGCAGCATTGTATGAAGCCTGAGTGTAGTATGGCCGATAAGGAGAAGATATACAAGACTATGGTTGAACTTATTCAACTTGGTTTTGACAGAGCGTCAGATATATTATTAGACATAGCTATCCAAGAGAGTCTTCCCAATGCTGTCTGTGGCAAGTTCAAGGGGAAGAGTTTTCAGGAGATGATGAATTATGGGTGGTTCAAGAATCTGATAGATACGGATTATTCTGGTAAAATTCGCCCAGACCGTGGCACACCTAACTATAAGCAGGAATCAGAGACTTTGAGCAAGCAATTGTATATTAGTACTATGTTCTACTACCATCTTAGTATTTACAACAGCCCCTTGCTTGATGACATTGCGCACTATCGTATTTTCACTAAAAAAGATATAAACATCGCAACTCTCCGTGCTTCTCAATATATGAGGAGTGGAAAGCATAAAGAGGCTTTTAAGATTCTCTCCTTATTTCATATAGATATGACACAATCAGTCATAAGCCCTGATGAGCGAAAAGCAGCCCTTTTGCTCGCAGAGTTATATGAATATGGGCTGGGCACTGCTCCTAATCTGGTACAGGCACTTAGCTGGTATAACTATTGTTACGAGCGGTTTACTATGGAGGCCGGCTATAAGGCAGGGAGAGTCTGTGAGAAGATGGGAGACTATGGAAAAGCCATGGAATGGTATCGCAAGGTACTTGATTGGAAAGTGCTTAGTCCTACTTCATGGGAAAGAAACTATAGAAAGGAAGACGAAGCCAAATCTTTGCTTCCACATCGTTTGGAAATTTCCTATCGCAACTTGAAAAAACGCATGAATCCCGAAGGGAACGACAAAATAACTATTACAATAAATTGTAGTGGGAAATTTTCGTTACGATTAAAAGTGCTGATGAACGCTACACTTACTATCGTGTGGGATAACGGGCACAATGCCAATACGGAAGTCATCAAATGGAAAGTGAATGGTTGGAACCGACTGGAACATCAATACAGTAAGCCCGGTAAACATGAGATAGAGATATGTTCAGACGAAGAGAATGTCATCACGGGAATTGAGATAGAGACTGCTTTCTCCGTTACAAAAATGAACCTCAAAGCATGCAGGGGATTAGAATATCTACACTGTACGAACCAAAGGGCAAGCATTAATCCCAAAGGGCTTTGCGGTCTGAGATACTTGAATATCAGGAATACGAAAACGAAAAGATTGAATATTCGTGGTATGCACCAACTTGTAGCATTGGATATATCCGAGATTCCTTCGTTGAGATTGGTTGCGGAAAAATATCTCCCGCTGCGCTATCTTGCTATGGACGGCTGGACAGACTTGCCAAAGAAAACACAGCTTGAAAAAAACATAAGGTTGAACATGGGCAAAATTGTTCCAACCATTGATATAAAGAGAATGGAAACCGTACATCCAACTGTGTTCTACTATCTGCGAAGCAGCAATTGGACGGAAGTAAGGAAAGCCATTTTAGAAGATGATGAGAATGGGGCTCATGATAAGGAGTATCTCAGAAGGCTTTATAAGATGTATAAAATCTTATGTTCAAAGACTCCTAAACATTGTCCGTACCCTAATGGCTATCTTGAATCTTCGGAAAATTACCTCTATATATGCCGTTGGAAGCGTGAGAAGGACGGAAGACTTATCGAATATGAAGATTGCGAAGAAGAAACTTATATTTGGAATTATTCGTGGAGCATCACACTGGGTACACCTTTGAGAGATTCTACCAACCGTCAGCCATTTATGATGTATCCCCCTCGTACCAATGCCTATTTTGCAGCGATGAGCTTGCTGGCTATGACAGAGAATAAAGACGAAATGGAGAATTATGGATTGAGTGATGACCCTTTAAGTATTTACTGGGGAAATAATCAAGCAAAATAAAGGTTGGTAACAAATAATTACCTATATTTGTAATGTTAAACTTAAAATAAAAGAATTATGGCACTAAATGAGCAACTGAGCAACATGTATCAACCACATTTTAATGAGTTGATTGCCCATTTGAAGAGTGACGGACTTATAGACAAGGTGCAGCCTCCATTCCTATTAGGACTTAATCGAGAAAAAGAAGGTAACGTATCAATAGGAGATGAAACATGGTACACACAAGCTGATCTGAAAGTTATGATTTTCGGAAAGGAAGTACACGAATGGGGATGGCCTAAACTTGAGGACGGAACACAACTCGGTTCGGATGATTTGGTAGAAGCTTACGAGGTGTTCTATTCTGAAAACTATCGTGATACATTTTTCCTAACTGATGGTAATAGCAAACTATCGAGAAGTCCATTCTTCCGCACAGGTTTCAATGGTTTGATGGATGGGATAAATGAACGTTTAAAGAAGGTATATCCGGGAAAGAGAGCCGCTTTCCTGTGGAATGAAATATCAAAACTGTCAACAATGGAGGGAAGAAGCCGCAAAGTGGAAGATCAGATGATTCATCAATGCGAGTTAGACTATTTCCATGTCATTCCACAAGAGATAGAATTGCTCAAGCCTGATGTTGTTATATTCCTCACGGGGTTTGGTGAGCCGTATGATAGGTATATCCACGAGAACTTTCATATCCAGTCCACTTCATCTGTGGGTAATATCTCGATGGATGACGTGGTTAAACTGGAATTAGAAGAAGTTCCATTAGCGTATAGGACCCATCACCCCGGCACAACAGCCGTTGCGGGGCATGGTCTTAATGATGCGGAAAGATGGAATCACTACAATGCCATTCTTGATGATATTGATGCAAACTTCGACAAGATACAAGGACTGCAATAATTGTTTTTCATGGCAGCAAATCTCATCGCAAGATACATTTGGGAAGTCAATGCGCTCGCAAAAGCGAGGCATGGACTTTCGTTGGAAGAACTCAATGAGCAATGGCGTGACTGTTACCTATATGATGACAAAGACATTGTCCGCAAGACATGGTGGGAGCACCGGAACCAAATTGGTTTGCAGTTTGGCATTGATATAGAGTATGACAAACAGAACAAACGGTATTTCATCAGGTCGCGAAATGAAATAAACCGTCCTGCCATACAGGAGTGGCTGCTCAATAGTTTTGCCGTGGGTAATATGCTCCTGCAAGGCAAGGACCTGCGTAGATGTATTCTCTGTGAGCATATTCCTTCCGGCTATGAATTTCTCACAGAGATTATCCAAGCCATGCGCGAAGGGAAATGCCTCACCATTACCTATCAGAGCTTTTGGAAAGAGGAAGCGCAGGTTGTCACCCTTGAACCTTATTTCATCAAGGTATTCAAGCAACGCTGGTATCTCATAGCCCGCTCGTCTGCCCATGAGGAACTGCGCACATACGCTCTCGATCGCATACAGGATTTACATGTTTCCAATCAAAAGTTCAAAATGCCTAAGGACTTTGATGCAGAGGAAATGTATGCGACCGCATACGGTATAGTGATAGGGAAAGAGGAAAAGGTGGAGCGCATAGAAATCAATGTCTATAACAATCAGGCAAAGTATTTCCGTTCGCTTCCATTGCATTCTTCGCAACGAGAGATTGAGAGTACAGAGGACTGCACCGTATTTGAATACTATCTCAAACCAACCTACGACTTTATTCAGGAACTGTTATCACATGGTCCCGATGTAGAAGTTATCCACCCCAATAGCCTCCGCCAACTTATGAAGCAACGCATAGAAGAAATGGCTGAACTTTACAAATAAAGATATGGAAAAATCACTCCAACAACTTGACTTTGAGAGTCTCACAGAGAGTTTCTCTGCCTATCATTGTTTTGGTGACAAGGCCACCGAAATATTTAGTAGCATTGACCAACCTTATAAGGACATAATCCATTGGAGCATGGATGACCTGCGCACTAAACATTGCATTGCAATTTTCGTCTTTACCGATGATGCGGAAGTATATGCCTCTGAGATTGATGCCTTTATCAAGCAATATGAAGATGTGGTTAAAGACATCTTCGTTCTTGACCTGCACATTAGCCATCAGTACAAGGAGTTTAAGAAAAGATGGGAGTTTTATAATATTCTGGCTGCTCATTCTTCTTCCTTACAAGACAACATACTGCATTATCTGCTGTTCTTCAAGCATTTCATAGAGACTGTGGGGCTCATCAGCATGGACTACTCCGATTTTAAAATTTGCATGCGTGCCGCAACATTTATTGCAGCCGGAAAAGCGGGGGCGATAAAGGAAGCTGTTGATGCCATACCCCATAAGAATATACGTACCTTGATGCTTGGTCTGGAGTTGCAGGACAACAAAATGGACAATGCAAAAGAAGATATGGACGCATTAGCTTCCTTCTTTGACCAACTTCCAGACGCTGTAGAAGTGAAATGGCAGCTAAGCCAGAACTTCGGTAATCCTCATGTAGAATATATCGCTGGCTTCGATACAGAGCCCATATGTGGTGCCGCTCAATCTTAAGACCACAGAAATGAGAATACTTCAAATCTCTGATACCCACAACCGACATCAGTTACTGGCTGATTTGCCCGCAGCTGATGTCTTGGTACATTGCGGCGACTTTACGGATATGGGTACAGAGCAGGAAGTGCTGGACTTCTTGAATTGGCTTATCGAGCTGCCTTATCCCTATAAACTTTTTGTTACAGGCAATCACGACCTTTGCTTATGGGATGCAGAGAATATCGAAGAATTGCCTCATAATGTATATTTCCTGCAAGACAGAGGTTGTGAGATTGACAACGTGAAATTCTTTGGCTTAGGCTATAATCATCAAGAAAGTCTTATCCCCACAGAGACAGATATACTTATCACGCATGAACCTCCGATGATGATATTGGACAAATCAAGCGGTAGGCATTGGGGTAATCTGCCTTTGCGAAACCGGGTGTTGGAAGTAAAGCCACAATATCACCTGTTCGGGCATGCCCATGAGTCGTATGGTATGGTAGAGATGGGGCCGACCATCTTTTCAAATGGCTCTGTTCTGGACAATCAGTATCAGCTGTGCCATGTGCCACGATTGATTGAGTTATGATCTGTGCTGCTGTGTCAAACGGCAAAGTTTATCCCAGTGTGATTTCTGTTTGCGGTTCAAAATCACGACAATAGATAAAATCGGTCAGTGCAAAGTTGGTATATTCAAACAAATGGTTAAACTGATGAATGAGATGCAGGTCTTTGGTCAGTTCTTGGTCAAGCCCTTCATTCCAGTTGGGTGGTGGGCAATCCATGCCGATGTAAGAGTCAAAAGTTTCTTCCTCCAGCCCTTCTGCCAATCGTAAAGGCATAAGCGATACTCCGTCTTCATAGAATTTATTCCACCCTGCATCTTGCAGCGCATCATAAAGTGCCTCACAATTTTTCCTATGAACAGGGTGTAAGGCTGGATAATGACTCGGAAGAAAGCAACGCGCAACAAGTACCTTGCTACTTCCAAATAAATTGTCGTCTTTTATCTTATCCCACACCTGATGTGCGTGGTCATACATTTTTTGCAAAGCCAACCTTAGGGCTTCGTTGAAAGCGATAATATCCGCAAGGAAAACGTCCTGATGTTCCAGTACAATGCCGTTGATAAATTCCTTTCTCGCCTTGAGCAAGAAGGAATACCTGTCGTAATGTTCTGCATCTTCATAATGTTGCAATATCCGTTGTTCCAACTTCACAAGATGTTTCTTGTCGTGGTAGGATAAAAACTCCAGTAAGTTTTTTCTGCTCTTTTCCATATAACTTCGTTTTCTATATCCAAAGATGGTCAAAATAGTCAATAAAGAGTTGCATACCTTTCCTGACACGTTGGCGGACTTCTATCACATGGGCATCGGAGGTGTCAGCATCTCTATCCATTTCTTTGGATGAGTAATGATCAAAAGCATATATCATATCGCGAATAATCTGTAACCAGCGTTTATAGGCTTCATCCGAGTCACCATTGTCCAAAACGGCAGGACATCCCCCATGCGGTCCTTTTGTTGCTTTGAGAAAAGCATGGAGATGACGGGCGATGATATTTGCCAAGCGGTCATTGAGGTCCCAGACATCTTCATAAGTAACACCTGCATACCCCTCATTCCACTTGGCAGGCTTTTCAGCCTGCTTACGCCATTTAGCTTGTTGGTTGATCATCATTCGGGCAGTAGCTTTCTTTATTTTCATCGTAATTTTATCTATTAAACATTAATAAAGTAATCTCTGTTTCATGCACATCGCCTTCAGCCTGTCCATAGATAACACTACACGACAACAATTCTTCTACATGCTTCTTGAAGTTGTCTATTTCCAAGGAATTTGCAACTTGTCCTGGCTTGAAAACAACAAAGGCAATGGCTTCCTTGAATTTGCCCACTTGTGGCATGGCGCAATAATCAGCCATAGAGGTATAGATATAATCCAAAGCATGCTCTATAAGAGGTGAGCGAAACCTTATACTTTCCCCATTTTTGACATGAAGCAGGTATTCGCAACTTCCTTTTGTGAATGAGCTGCCCTCCATAGTGAATTTATCGACGACAGCTTGCCGATTTCCCATCCTTTTAAGAAACTCCTTACGCTTTTCCTGCCTATATGTGCGTTTCCGCTTGCTACGGTTTTTCCTGTCATCACCAATTAAACACTTATGAATCATTCTTTCAGAGAACCCTGCTGGCAGAATTTTACAACGCATTAATCTGTCTTTCTTCAATTTGGGTAGAAATAACTTTGGCGTTTGCCGCTTATATATACTGCTTTCAAGACTTTCCAAAGCAACCTCATATTTGTTGGAAGGTTTGTGTGGATTTAGGGCACGTTCGATGCGACTTTCCTCTTGATAATCAGACCAGTTATCATACGTTAATTGCCAAAGACATAAGGCGGCAAGAGTAGCAAGCGAAATAGTCTTATCTTTTGGCAAGACGAGTTCTAAGGATAAATTATATTCCCAACTACCCTCTAAATCGAAGGAAAGATCGATGTTGCCTTTGTCTGAATCATCATAGCAAATAACCTCCACTTCCTTGTGTACCGTAACTCCATTTTGCTGCATCTTGTCAATGTAGCTGTCTAATTGTCCACTTGGTTTTAGAAGTCTCAATCTGTCGTATGCTTCCCTGAACAAGTATAGATGTTCGACAAGGTCATTGCCGAAGACATCGTAAGTTTTCACGTAAGACTTTAATTGTGGACAAAGTTCCTCAAATGTAACTTGATTGAATAATTCTTTTATTGTCATATTTTTATTTTTCTACAAAGTTAGCCTTTGGCTGGGCGAGAAAACGTTACACCAATATATAAATTACAAAATTCATTGCATTTGCATATCTTACCATCATAAAAATAGGCTTCTATTTAATTTTATCTATGTAGAATGTAGCTACTTGGTAGTAATAGTTATTTTATCTTCCAACTACGGCATAATCCTTTTTCTTTCACCGCTTTATCCCTTATTGTAGTTATGTAGTAAGATATAATCGGTGAAAAAAAAAGGAAATCAATACAAATCATCAGTTATCCATCTTTCCTATTAAGAATATCGGTGTTATCAAGGATGCAGGCTTCTGTAATCTCTGACAGACATACTCTCTGAACAAATGGGCTTCCGTGCTGTCCAACAGAAAGGACAGGACGATGATTGTTGAGAGCGGATAAAGTGACGCATAACCTTTTAGTTGTTCGTTTGCATAAATATCTTCCCCACTTGTACCCCTTTCGTCGGGATGCAGGTTGGAAGATTTCATTATTATTTGAAGTCTATGATTGAGCTTCCTCCATGTTACCCCGAAGAACCTCGCAAGTTCTCCCTCCGTCATGGCAAAGTCTCCGTTTCCTTTTCGGATAACCTGCATATTGCAGCCCCAATCAAAGTAACTGCGATGATAGGCTGTGTTTGTTACTGCTTTTGCGTTATCGTTTGTTTTCATGCCGTTTCTTCCATTTTACAGATTGGTATATCCGAAAGTTCACAAGCCTCTCTCTCCGCAATATCTCTCTTCATTGCCGATTGTTTGGCAATGAGCTTGTCCATATCCTCAGAAATCTTGTTGTCCGTTACCTGCGCATAAATCTGCGTGCTTGATATGGAAGCGTGCCCCATCATCTTGGCTATGCTCTCAATAGGTATGCCTGCACTTAGGCTCATCGTACCGAAAGTATGCCTTGCAACATGGTACGACAATCTCTGTCTGATACCGCAAGCCTTGCCCACGATGCACAGGTTTTTGCCCATCACGCTACGGCTGCAATGTGGTTGGAAGACAAGGGTTTCACCTTTTTCTTTCATCGTCTGCTGCACTTCGTCTCTTTCCTGCTCATTCCTGCAATGGCTGATGATGGCTTCCGCTACGGGATGCAGTGGTACGGCAAACTCAACCTTTGTCTTCTGACGCTTCTTGCGGATATACTTCCGCCCATTCGCTGCCGTTTGGATATGGCTGTATTCTAAACTTTCCATATCAGTGATAGCCATGCCTGTGAAGCAGGAAAAGACAAACATCAGCCGTGCCAACTCCGCTTCCCTGTCGTTCATCTTCATTGCCATAAGTTTCATTACATCGCCCTTTTGCAGAAAGCGTATTTTCTTTTCTTCCTTCTCATACTTGGTGTTCTCAAACGGGTTACAGCGGATGATTCTTTGGCTCACTGCCCTAAACATCAGTCGGCTCAGCCAACAAAGGTAACGGTTAATAGTCGATGCTGCATATTCACGCTTCTTCAAGAAGAAACGAAACTCCTCGAACATCTTCTCTGTGATGGCAGTAATGGGTATATCCTCGTTCCCTCTGTCCTTTACAAACTCCGTGAGCATCTTGTCTGAGTAATACAGGTTCTGATAAGTTCCCACTGCCTTTGACTTACCTACTGACTCTTTGACGGATTGCAGTTCCGCCTTGCTCATGGCAAGGAGCATTGTTGGATTAGTGGCAATGCCTTGCAAGCAGTTCTTGATAATCTCCACGCTTACCACTCCGTCCTTTTTCAGTAAATCTCTATACGTTCTCTCAACAAGTTCCTTAAACTCATTGATTCTTTGATTTATCTTCTTGTTGGTTGTCAGCCCTTGTTTAGCGTTCCACTCGGAGGGCTGGCACTCTTCTCCTGTGGTAATGGCTGCGCTCTTTCCGTCTATGGTGATACGGCATAGAATGGCGGTATTGCCGTCCGCCTTTGTCTTCTGTCTGTTGATATAGAACAGTATCTTGAATGTACTTCTCATAATGGTCGTCTTTTATATGGTTAAACGTAAATCTTCGGTGAAAGAAAGGAAAAGGTCGAACTCCTCAAATAGTTTTTGGGATGTTACCTTTGCGTAGCGTTCCGTCATGCTTATGTTGGAATGTCCCAACATCTTGCTCACCGTTTCAATGGGCACGCCCTGTTCAAGCGTGATGAGCGTTGCGAAAGTGTGCCTTGCGGTATGCGTGGTAAAGGGAAACGATATACCTGCACGAAGCCGCAGGGCTTTCAGACAGGTCTGATAGTTCTTGTACTTCATGTATGGGAGCAGTGTTTCCCTTTCATTGCTGTGAAACCTGTCTATCAACCTTATGGCTTCGGGAAGCAGTTTGATACGGCAGAGTACGCCTGTCTTGTGGCGGTTGAACTTCAGCCACAAACTTCTCTCGTCATCACGGACAAGATGCTTCTTGCCAAGTTCCATCAAATCGCAATACGCAACGCCTGTATAACAGGCAAAGAGGAAAATATCCCTTGCCGTTTCCATTTCTTCCTCCAAGTCATTAAGGCGGAGAGCCTTTAACTTGTCCAATGCCTCCCTGTCAAGTGCCTTTGGAACTTTCTTGTCTCCCCTTTCTATGTGGGCTTTGTCAAACATCAGAGTATCGGCTATCCCCTCACGATATGCCAACTTGCAGACTGTTTTCAAATGGGATGCCACTGCGAAGAAAGAACTTTCTTGGAAACCGCATATTCCCAAGTAGTATTGGCGAAACTCATAGATGAAGTTCTCTGTCAATTGTGAGAAAGCCAAATCAGAAACCTTGTATCTCTTCTGAATGAACTCCTGCAAGCGGTTTCTCGTAGAATGATAACTTGACAGGGACTCTTTCTTGATATCCACACCGATATGGCTTTCTTTCTCCTTGATGAGCATACCCAGCCTTTCAATAAGCATACAGCGAGTCTGCACGCTCCCTTGGAACAGCTCTTTCACATCGGTTGCATCAAACGGACAGCCTTTGGAAAGCAAGGATTGATAAGCCGACTGAACTGACAAAAGCAGATTCTCCAACCTGCCGTTTATCTCCACCGCCTCACGGCTCTTTCCGTCCATTCTACTTTCACGGGGATTCCACAAGTCAGGATTGCAGGAGAGTTTACAACTGAACTGCGCAACATTCCTTCCAAGTGTGATACGTCCCATAATCGGAGCCTTCCCTGACTTGTCAAGACCGCTCTTTTTAAGGTAGAGCAACACCTTCATTTTCTCTTGCTTCATACGCTTTGATGTTTTGTGACAAAATTACCAAATTCAAAGCGTTCCTCACTTATGCAGAAGACTGCCGACCGAGGCAACAGCCACAAGAGCGAAAATAATTCAGTTACCGAACATTACTCCATCGTTACCTATGACGAAATCGGGTAACGCTCTGGTAACTGAACTTCTGCCTAAATCTGCATATTCCTGCCCTTTTTGAAAAGAGTACTTCTATGTAAATCGTTCCGTTTCTCACTCATTATCAGTTAGTTTGCACCAACTTCGATTTCTCTTCATTTTCGTTGATTAGTTACGTGTAAGTAAATCTTTATTTACATGTAAGTAATAATTTATTTACGTGTAAATAATATTATCGTTCCTCCACAAATGTAATGCTAATCCCTCTTGTCCGCAAGATATTCTATAAGAAGAACGCTTTGGTATGAATAGCTCATAAGAGACCGTATGTATGGATGTCGGGCAAATGGTTGTTGGATTTGTCAAAAAGCGTAGTGGACTACGTGAAAGTGGACAACGTGAAAAAACAGCAAGCAAGCTGCTTGCAACCGGATGAAATCAGTCGGTAAGCATCATTTTTAGTGGGAAATGTAGTGTTGGCGGTCTAATGACCGATTGGGATTAATATCAAAAGAAATGCATTCCTAATAGCAAAAACAGGCAAAAGAAGTAAAAAACTTGACATTATTTTCATAACTTTGTAGGCGCATAGGGCATAATAGTCCTTGTTGTATATTTGAAGAGACACTGAGGCACTTGCTTTGTGACGAGGCATTCAACACCCAAACGGACTCCTGCAATCATCAGATGCAGAAAAAGCCCATGCAATTATTGTCAAACATTAAGAATATTACATATAGAATATCATCATGTCAAGAAAGAAAAAACCATTACCTCTGTTAGAAAATGTCACCATTACTGACTGTGCTGCAGAAGGCAAATCGCTTGCCAGGGTAAACGATATGGTGGTATTTGTCCCCTTTACCGTTCCTGGTGACGTAGTAGACATACAAGTAAGAAGAAAGCGACGCAGTTATTGCGAGGGAGAAGTTGCCCGCTTTGTTTCTTACAGTCCTATGCGGGTAAAGCCTTTCTGTGAACATTTTGGTATCTGCGGTGGCTGCAAATGGCAGAATTTACCATACCATGAACAGCTGAAGATGAAACAAAAACAGGTGGAAGACCAATTGAAGCGTATCGGAAAAGTGGATTTGCCACCCTTCCGTCCCATTCTCGGCTCTGTCAAAACAGAAAGATACCGCAACAAGCTCGAATTCGGCTGCTCCAACAAGCGTTGGATGACCAAAGAAGAAATACAACAATCTGGAGACATTACAGAACGAAATGCCATAGGATTTCATATAACCGGTGCCTTCGACAAGATACTTCCCATAGAGAAGTGTCACCTAATGGACGACTTGCACAATGACATTCGCAATGCAATCCGTGACTATGCCTTAGAGCATCAATTGTCGTTTTACGACATCAGAGAACAACACGGACTTTTGCGGAGCATGATGATAAGAAACTCCAATAGTGGCGAGTGGATGGTTCTCATTCAATTTCATTACGACGAACCGCAAGACGAAGAAAAGGCTCTCTTGCTGATGGAACACATTGCAGATAGGTTTCCTGAAATCACATCACTGCTTTATGTAAACAACCAAAAAGGCAACGACACCTTTGCCGACCTTGACCTCATTACCTACAAGGGAAGCGACAACATTTACGAAACGATGGAAGGACTGCAATTTAAGGTCGGAGCTAAAAGCTTTTATCAGACAAATACCGAGCAGGCATATCACCTTTACTCTGTGGCAAGGGAGCTTGCAGGATTGAAAGGAGACGAGTTGGTCTACGACCTTTATACCGGAACGGGTACCATTGCTAACTTTGTGGCACGTCAGGCAAGAAAAGTTATCGGTATAGAATACGTGCCCGAAGCCATTGAAGATGCCAGGGTCAATTCTGAAATCAACGGAATTGACAACACGATATTCTTTGCCGGAGACATGAAAGACATCCTCACCGAAGATTTCATTGTACATCACGGCCGCCCTGACATTATCATTACAGACCCTCCACGTGCAGGAATGCATGCCGATGTGGTAGAAACCATCATCCGTTCCCGCCCCCGGAAGATTGTATATGTCAGCTGCAATCCTGCTACTCAAGCAAGAGATCTTTCCCTGCTCGATGCGGAATATGCCGTGACGGCAGTACAACCAGTAGACATGTTCCCACATACGCCTCATGTTGAAAACGTTGTCTTGCTCGAACTCAAACAGAAACAGATGCAATAACTCACATAAGAAATCATTAAAACGAAGTCATTATGAAAAGAAAAAACATCCTATTCATTGCATTCTTGGCAACCGTTCTTTGGACGACATCAGCAAATGCACAAGAGAAGAAAGAACTTCTTAGTAAACCAACTTTCAGTGGCTACTTCCTCGGAAATTACACTGCAACCTTTCAGGAAGGCAACAATTCAAATGATTTCACAATCAGAATGATACGCCTTATCATGAAAGGAAAGATTGCAGAAGATTTTGAATACACTCTCCAAGGGCAAGCCAACGGAAACACAGCTACACTTGGAAGCAGTCCTCGTATCGTTGACGTAAATGTAGAGTGGCAGAAATTTGATTACTTCAAGGTAAAAATCGGACAGTTCAAGCGTCCTTTTACATTTGAGAATCCAATGCATCCTATTGAAGCAGGCTTCATGGGACTTGCCCAAAACGTAACTTATCTTTCGGGCTTCTTGGATAGAACGGGTGAACTGGCAAGCAATGGCCGTGACATCGGTTTGCAATTCCAAGGCGATTTGTTCCCCGACGCCAAAGGAAGAAACCGCCTTCATTACCAGATTGGCGTGTTCAACGGACAAGGTATCAATACCGGAGACGTAGACCAGAAGAAAGACATTATCGGCGGCATCTGGTATTCTCCTATCAAAGGAGTGCGTTTAGGCGTGTTCGGATGGGAAGGCACTTATGCACGAAAAGGTACATGGACAGATCAAAACGGAGTAACTCAGACAGGGGTAAACAGCCTTCGCAACCACCGCTATGCCATCAGTGCCGAATATAAAGACGAAGACTGGCAAATCCGTTCGGAGTATATTCACAATACGGGCTATGGCTTCATGAACCGATACCAAAAACAAGACGATCTGAAAGACGCAGAGGTAAACTGGCAACAAGGCAACAAGGCCGATGGAATATACGTGGTATGCATCGCCCCGATTATAAGACAAAAGCTGAGAGTGAAGGCACGTTATGATCTCTATCGCAAATCAGGCAATTGGGACACGGCAAAGACACAATACGAATTTGGTGTAAACTACCTCTTTAACAAGCACGTGGAGTTGCAAACCCAGTACTCCCTTGTCAATGACAGGTCTTTGACGGGCAGTCACAATTATAGCTTCTTCAACACCCAGTTTTGCGTATCGTTCTAAGCATTCTATCTCGACAGACTGAAATAATCTAACCTTCATTATCTAATACTATGAAAAACTTAAAAGCAACTATTTATCTTACACTTTTCGTACTTCTGCTTTTTTCCTGCGATAGGCAAATAGCGGAAGACAAGTCAGAAGAAGGAACTTCTCACTTGATGTCCATCTCGCTCGGTGGCGAGTTTATTAAGGTAACAGACTCTCTGATGAAATGTGCCCCGTCGTCAAATTCCAAAACACTATATGGAATAAACGTACTGCGCAAGAAAAGCTCTGAAAAAAATTACACTAAATATGCCTACGGACTGTTTGATGACCCTTCAGCCATGCAAATATTGTTGACAGAGGGCTATCTCTATAGCTTTGAGTGTACTACAGTCAAAGGTCTCGAAGATAGCGTATATCATGCAAACCGTTACTATGCATCTCCTTTCCTGCACGCCACCAAATCCCCTACTCTCTTGGCAAACCAGTTTGTCTTCAGCACAACAGCCAATCTTACAGGGATTGGCAAAGGTCATACGAAAATTTCGGAAAGCGACAGTACGAACTATCCGAGAACAGACCGTTATTTCGGTACACTTTCCGATTTCGAGCCAGCCAGCGCAACATCCATAACCATTAACTTGAATCGGGCTGTGTTCGGATTACATTTCGATATACTGCCACCTCCAGACGGCACACTGAGCATCTCTTGCAGTCCTGCAACCATTACCGTTTCGTCTTCTGACCAGCGTTATGACAAACAGTTCATTTACGCTTTCAGTCAGACAAGTGCTGCAAGTGCCGAGGGATACAACGGTAATATTACGGTAACCCTTGAATGGGTACGTGGCAATGGCGAGACTATCAGGCAAAACAAGTCAGTCAATATCAAACGCAATGTGATGACCACCATCAAAATAGATGCTTCTTCAGCCCGTCCGGGGCTTCCAATTCATTTTAATGAAGAAGACAAAGAGATGGGGCATGAAACCGTTGAGTGGTATATCAACCAATAAGCAACATTACACCTATATCACTCATGTGGCATTTCGCATAAGACCTTAATCTGATACTACCACATTTCGAAAAACGACAACGGCGAGACTTCGTTCAGAAGGGTCTCGCCGTTATTTAATTCCATGTTATTCACCGAAACAACCAGCCTGTCATAGAGCACAAGACTCATCGGTCACGATATGTACCATTCGCTGGTACAACTGGTACCGACCATTGGTACAGTCAGTACCAGCGATCGGTACGGAGGCTACCAGTCATTGGTATGCTTTCCCTTTTTCTGCATCATTTGTAAAATGACATGTTGAACCCAAATCGGTCATTAGACCGCCAGTACTACATTTCCCACTAAGAATGATGCTTACCGACTGATTACGGTCGATTGCCGGCAGCTTGCTTGCTGTTTTTTCACATAGTCCACTACGCTTTTTGACAAATCCAACAACCATTTGCCCGACATCCATATATACGGTCTCTTATGAGCTTATTCATACCAAAGCATTCTTCTTATAGAATATCTTGCGGACAATAGGGATTGGCATTACCTTTGTGCAGGAACGATAATATTATTTACACGTAAATAAATTCTTACTTACACGTAAATAAATAGATTACTCAAGTATATGGAGATTGGTAAATACGGTATAAGCGATACCTTCTATACCGAGTAAGGAGATATCACCTGCCAAGGCATATTGCTTGCCAATTAATAATGCCCTAACAGCCTTGAATGTCGTTCACGGCAAGAGGAAATCATCGTTGGCTAAGGCGGGTAAGTGTTGAAGTTAAGGACGGCCATTGCCCGTCTTAGCGGTGGGATGGGTGGCCTTGGAAGGCATCGTAGCGACTAGACGGACGGCAGGCAAAAAGGCATTGCGGGCTGACATCTGTGTGAGGCAACTCTACACCATTGCGGTGTTTTTATTGGCAAAGCAGGCTCTATCTCGGAAATTATACCTAATTTTGCAACCAATAGACAATTAAGAATGAAAGGGAGTTTCTATACCGTCCTCGTGAGCATTGGGCTTATGCTCGCCGTCATGGGATGCAACAAGACTGGCAAGGGAGGCAACAGTGGCTTGTCTCACAGGCTCGACAGCATCGTTGTAGATACTGCCGTCGTCGTGGTGAAGAATGCCGACACTTTGTATTGCACGCTCCGCCTCAACATCAAGACCATCAAGGGCAAGCATGCAGAAGTTGCCAACCGGGCTTTGTTGGGCAGCGGCATCCTGATGCCCGACTATCTTTCGCTTGCAGACAAGAGCCTTACGGTAAGGCAGGCCGTTGACTCTTTCGTTGCCCAATACATTGACGACTACAAGACTTTCTATGCGGCCACCGCACAGGAAAACAGGATGGAGTATGTGGTGGACACTTGGACGGAGAACGGGCGCAACGGCATCGTAAACTATTACGCACGCATCGGGAAAAAGACCGGAAGCCAGTCTACAGACTACACGCTCGTGAGAAACCTCGACCTGGGCAAGAAGCGCATTCTCTCACTGCGAGACTTGCTGGTTGACGGATACGAACGGGATTTGTGCAAGGCAATAGGGAAACAGCTTGAAAAGCAGTTGGAAAGCCCCATTGACTCGTTGCTCAAGAACGGTCTCTTTGCCAATATGGGCGTATATGCCACCGACAACGTGGTCATGGGCGAAGACCAACTGACCTTTATATATGTGGAGGGTGAAATAGCCGACCGCGCCAAAGGTGAAATCAGGATAGGAATAGATTACTCGGACATAGTAGACTTGATAAGAAGATGAACAGGATATTGCATTATTTTCCGATGCTCGACGAACGGCAGCAACAGCAACTGGCTGCGCTTGAAGAACTGTATCGTGACTGGAACGAGAAAATCAACGTTATCTCACGAAAAGACATCGCTCACTTTTACGAACATCATGTGCTGCACTCTTTGGCCATCGCAAAGGCGCTGCGTTTCAGGAGCGGTACAAGCATACTCGACTTCGGAACCGGAGGAGGATTTCCGGGCATACCCCTGGCCATCGTGTTTCCTGAATGCGACTTCAAACTGATTGACGGAACTGGAAAGAAAATCAAGGTGGTGCAGGAAGTGGCTGCGGCGATTGGACTGAAAAACATAAAGGCCGAACACATCAGGGGTGAAGAAGAAAAGGGCAAGTTTGACTTTGTCGTGAGCCGAGCTGTCATGCCATTGCCTGACTTGATGAAGATTATTCGCAAGAATATTGACAAGACGCAACGCAACTCGATGCCCAATGGCTTGCTCTGCCTGAAAGGCGGCAACGTGGAAGCAGAAATATATCCTTTCAGAAAGACTGCGGAAGTAATGCCCATCGAAGACTGGTTCGGTGAGGAATGGTTCCGGCAGAAACACTTAATATACGTACCAATATGATAGAAATACAGACATTTGCCTGCAACATGCTCGAAGAAAATTGCTACGTGGTCAGCGATGAGACCCAAGCATGCGTCATCATAGACTGCGGGGCATACTTCGATACCGACAAACAGGCCATTACCGATTACATAAGCAAACAACAGCTCAAACCCGAACATCTCTTGGTGACACACGGACATCTCGACCATAACTTCGGGAATGAAACGGTATATCAGGCATACGGACTGATGCCGGAAGTGGCTCGCGAGGATGAAAACCTGATGAAAGGACTTCATCGCCAAGCAGAAGCGATGTACCGCATGCAGCTTGACACCAACTTCCCGCCTATCGGTCGGCTGCTGGAAGACGGCGACACCATTTCTTTCGGAAATCATAGCATTGAAGTAATTCACACGCCAGGACATTCCCGTGGTTCGGTTTCGTTCTACATCAAGGAAGAGAACGTCTTGTTTACGGGCGATACACTGTTCCGTATGTCAATCGGGCGCACAGACTTTCAAGGCGGAAGCATGATGCAGATTATCCAAAGCCTAAGGAGGCTTGCCCAACTTCCCGATAAAACGGTCGTGTATCCCGGGCATGGCGAGCAGACAACTATCGGAGACGAACTCCGCCACAATCCTTACATGGAAAGATGAGCGTAACAGACAGGGTCATTCTCGGCATTGACCCCGGAACCAACGTGATGGGTTACGGTGTCATTCAGGTGGTTAACAAACGGCCGAGGATGATTGCCATGGGGATAATCGACCTGAGAAGGATGCGTGACCCAAACCTTCGCTTAGGCAAGATTTTTGAGCGGGTGACAGGCATCATTGATGAGTATCTGCCCGATGAGATGGCTATCGAAGCTCCTTTCTTTGGGAAGAACGTGCAGTCGATGCTCAAGCTGGGCAGAGCTCAGGGGGTGGCAATTGCAGCAGCCATTCATCACGACATTCCCATTCACGAGTATGCTCCGCTCAAAATCAAAATGGCAATCACCGGAAGAGGACAAGCATCAAAGGAACAAGTGGCCGGAATGCTGAAACGGCTGCTCAACCTGCAAGAAAATGACATGCCCCAATTCATGGACGCAACGGACGCATTGGGAGCAGCCTACTGCCATTTCATGCAGATGGAACGTCCTGTTTCGGATGTATCATATCGAGGATGGGGGGACTTCATCAAAAGAAATCAGAATAGAGTAACTAACAAATAATTAATAGATAAAATGAAAAGAATTGTTTTAACTTTGGCAACATGGTGCTTTGTCTTAACTGGAACATTTGCACAAGAGGTATATCAAGAAATTATGCGATTATCCAAACAAGAGGCTGATGACAAGTCCAAGTCTATTGAACTAAGGAAGATTGCCACTTTCAAGGTTGACGAATTAGACTACATGGCTATGAAAACAAAGGAATTGATGCCCGACAGTGCCGTTTCAGTCCTTGATTATCAAGCTTACGCCATGTATGACTTTATTAATCTGTTTTCCAACAAACTGTCTAAGGCAGACAAACCAAAGGATCGTGCAAACATTATTTTGATGTTCAAGAATGCGAGCCTAAACAACCCGAGATTTAACGACACAGACACCGAACTCATCATGAGCTACGTGGGAGACGAGCGTTACATCACCCAGTTCTCCTTGGATACCGATTGGGTAAAAGCAATAGCAGAGGTAAGGAAGAAGATTCGGGGAAAGTAATGCAGCTTTCGCTCCTGTCCACATCATCATATAATATGAAAACAGTATTTCAATGAAAGAGATAATTATAGAAGAAAGCAAGATAGTGAATGCAGCCTCGGAAGGGATGGATGCTTTTGTCGACTTGTTTGTTGAAACAATATCAGGTGCCATCGGACACACACTGACAACCGAGACGCTTTCACAACTCAATGCAGACCAAGCAACTTTATTGGCTTACCATCACCTGCGTGAGGAAGTCATGGACGGAGGTTTCGTACAATTAATCCATAACGGCTATGGCGATTTTGTCTTTTTCAATCCATTTGCAAAGATGATGAGAACATGGGGCATTGACTCTTTGGCAACCCTCATTAACAAAGCACGCAAACCATTCACGAAACATCGTGAAGAAATCATGCAGGCATGTAGCGATGAAGAGTTTATGGCACTGTTTGAGCGTTTCCCCGTCTTTGATGACCTTGATGACCAATTTGTAGAAAATGAAGAAAACTGGACAGAGGATGTGGCAAGATACATCGACGAACACATCGACGACTTTGCCCGGGTAATTGCGGAAACACCATAATGAACAAGACAGAATTAGAACTCAGAAAGAAAAGTCCGGTACAGATAAGGAATAAGAAGGCTTCCTTTGAATACTTCTTCATTGACACCTTCACGGCAGGCATCGTACTCACGGGAACGGAAATCAAATCTATTCGCATCGGTAAAGCCTCGCTCGTAGATTCATTTTGTGTAATCATCAATGGTGAAGTTTGGGTTAAGGGTATGAATATTTCTCCTTATTTCTATGGGTCATACAACAATCATGAAGCAAAACGAGACCGCAAGTTATTGCTCACCAAGCGAGAAATCCGAAAGTTACAGGAAACTAACAAGCAAGTAGGTATGACCATCGTACCGACATTGGTGTTTATAGACGAAAAGGGACGAGCCAAAATGGATATTGCAATTGCACGCGGAAAGAAGGAATTTGATAAACGCCAAACGCTGAAGGCTAAAGAAGACAAGCGTGAGATGGAACGGGCAATGAAACATTTTTAATTATAATGCTGCATTATTCATAAAGAGCATGAAGAACATACGAAATATCATCTTCGACTTCGGGGGTGTCATCATCACAATAGACCAGCAACAGGCCATAAACAGATTTAGGGAAATTGGCGTGACAGATGCTGACAAGAGGTTGGATTCCTATACACAAACCGGTATCTTCGGCGAACTGGAAAGCGGGAAAATCAACGGCGAACAATTCAGAACTGAATTGGAAAAACTTGCCGAAAGGCCGATTACCCACCAAGACTGCTGTTATGCATGGCAAGGATATTGTAAGGAATTGCCCCAACGAAATCTTGACTGCCTGACAAGACTGCGTACAAAAGGCTATAAAGTAATCCTTTTGTCCAATACCAACCCGCTGATGATGGAATGGGCTATGAGCAATGACTTTGACGGCAAGGGAAACCCCATACAGTCATACTTCGACTTCATGTATCTCAGTTATGAGTGTAAAATGATGAAACCAGAACCAGCACTGTTCCAAAAGGTATTACGCGATGAGAATATTAGGCCGGAAGAAACTTTGTTTGTTGATGACGGAGAACTCAACATTGCAACGGCAAAACAACTTGGCATTCAGGTTTTCTGTCCGCCAAACGGCTCTGATTGGACAAAAGAAATAGAACGGTTCTTATAACACACATCAAAGAAACATAGTATTTAGCAATATCAAAAGCATGATTTTCAATAAGAAAAGAAAATGGCATGTACTGTCAGGACAGACACTTACGGAAATGGACAGGCAAGTCATGTTCTGGGAGAGCAAAGGCAAGGAAGTCCCTTCTCGTGACCTGATAAAAACCCCCGAACAAATTGAGGGAATCCGCAAAAGCGGTGTCATAAATACAGGGGTGCTTAATGAAGTGGCCCGACATATCTGTGCCGGCATGAGCACGCTTGAGATAGACAAAATTTGTTATGATTATTGCACAGGAAAAGGTGGAACGCCAGCATGCCTCAACTACGAAGGCTTTCCTCGCTGTGTGTGCACCAGCATCAACGAGGTGGTATGCCACGGCATTCCCAAGTCGGAAGACATCCTGAAAGAGGGCGACATCATCAATGTTGACTTTACGACAATACTGGACGGCTACTTTGCCGATGCTTCACGCATGTTCATTATTGGCAAGACTACGCCCGAGAAGGAGCAACTCGTAAGGGTGGCGAAGGAATGTCTCGAAATTGGTGCAGAGGCTGCCAAGCCCTACGGATTTGTGGGAGACATCGGGCATGCCATACAAAAACATGCAGACAAATATCATTACGGAATTGTGCGTGACTTGTGCGGACATGGTGTGGGCTTGAAGTTCCATGAAGAACCCAATGTTGAACATTTCGGCCGCAGAGGAACGGGCATGTTGCTCGTTCCCGGAATGGTCTTCACCATCGAACCCATGGTCAACATGGGCACATGGAAAGTCTTCCAAGATGCAAAAGACCCGTTTGGATGGGAAATCATCACAGGTGACGAGAAGCCAAGCGCACAGTGGGAACATACCTTTGTCATGACTGAACATGGGGTAGAAATCCTGACCTATTAAAACAGGCCGACACGATAAGCAATCATACCAAAGACCCAAGACTTTATGCAAAACGATATATACATACTGGGAATAGAAAGCAGTTGTGACGACACTTCGGCCGCTGTATTGTGCAACGATATTTTGTTAAGCAACATTACCTCCTCGCAGGCAGTTC
Organism: Prevotella sp.; assembly: GCA_034183335.1. Taxonomy (GTDB): domain Bacteria; phylum Bacteroidota; class Bacteroidia; order Bacteroidales; family Bacteroidaceae; genus Prevotella. The sequence goes on along the minus strand of JAXFLJ010000040.1, from coordinate 1,182 downwards.
ATCAGGCATACGGAGGAGTAGTGCCCGAACTTGCATCACGTGCCCATCAGCAAAACATTCTCCCCGTGGTGCATCAGGCCATCAAAAAGGCTGGCATCACCAAGGAACAACTATCGGCCGTGGCTTTCACTCGCGGCCCGGGTTTGATGGGCTCGCTCCTCGTCGGTGTCAGCTTTGCCAAAGGTTTTGCCCGTGCGCTCAACATCCCGATGATAGATGTCAATCACTTACAGGGGCATGTCATGGCACACTATATAAAGGAAAAGGACGAGGTCACTGCTGTTCCGCCCATGCCTTTCCTCTGTCTTCTTGTCAGTGGCGGTAATTCACAGATTGTGAAGGTAAACGCTTATAACGACATAGAAGTTCTCGGACAGACAATTGACGATGCTGCGGGAGAAGCCATCGACAAATGCTCGAAACTGATGGGCTTAGGTTATCCCGGTGGCCCCATCATTGACAAGCTGGCTCGTCAAGGTAATCCTCACGCGTTCAAGTTTGCCGAGCCGCATATCCAAGGATTGAACTACAGCTTCAGCGGTCTGAAGACCTCCTTCCTCTACAACCTGAGAGACTGGCTCAAAGAAGATGCCCACTTTGTGGAGCATCATCAGGAAGATTTGGCGGCAAGCCTGGAATATACAATAGTAAACATTCTGATGAAGAAGCTCAAGCTCGCAGCCAAACAAACAGGCATTAAGCATGTTGCCGTAGCTGGTGGAGTTTCTGCGAATACAGGTTTGCGCAATGCTTTCAAAGACTGTGCCAACAAACTGGGATGGAACATATACATTCCTAAGTTCAGCTATACAACAGACAATGCCGCCATGATAGCTATCGTTGGTTACCACAAGTTTAAGGATGGAGTTTTTTGCAATATCGACTTGCCTGCCTTCAGCAAGGTAACATTCCAATAGGCCGCAAAAGCCTTCACCTATTTCTCGGATTGCAACACCCCGTTCATGTGCAATCCGTTTTTTATTTTCCACTACCTACAGTTGTTGTTTCCTCGGCTATGACCATATACCGTTTCCGTCCGTCGAGACCTTTGCACGCTGCATAGCTTAAAATAAATGGTTAATCATTTGTGTATTAGAGAATTAATTCGTATATTTGAGTGTTCAATACAGCATAATACTCTTCCTATATGGCTCACCAAGCAAAGAATAGTGATAATCATAC
>JAXFLJ010000039.1:0-202720 GCA_034183335.1 Prevotella sp. | reverse complement strand
ATCTGTAGAAAAGGATGTTATCATACAAAGTAATGTCCATTTGTACTTTTTCTATATGGTTTTATACTTACATTTGCATATCATTTGTATCTTGATAACAGTAACTAACTGATTATCAATATACTTTATATTTGAGGAGGTGAAGTAAAGTATAAATCTCTAAGATATAAATCTCTTATGGTAATCGCAGCAATCCACTTAGGGTTGCTGCGATTTGTTGTGCTTATCCCATATCGGTCGGGTAAGCAATATCATTAGACGGATGAAAAAATAATCCTTGTTCTCTTTTTATGCTATTTTATTTTATATCTTTGCATTATCAAATAGAATACGGAAAAGCAGTGGTTAAACCCATGATTCAAATCAAAGAAGTGCTTGAGGAGAAAGGTTTCAAGCAAACATGGTTTGCCGAAAAACTCGGCAAGAGTTTTACCACTGTAAACTCATATGTTTGTAATCGTCGCTAGCCAAGTCTGGAGCTTCTATTCCAAATAGCCGAGATATTACAGGCTAATCCAAAGGATTTGATTGATACCCAAGATGAGTAACTGTTTCCATTATGGCAGAATATAAAGAGCAACCTAAGAAATCAATTCGCTTCTTCAACGACCGTGAAGTGAGGGCGGTATGGGACGATAACCATAATAAGTGGTGGTTCTCTGTACTTGATATTATTGCAGCTATCAACGAGCAGGACGATTATCAGAAGACAAGAAACTATTGGAAGTATCTCAAAACAAAGTTGAAGAAAGAGAATAACGAACTGGTTAGTGTCACTAACCAGTTCAAACTGCAAGCTCCAGACGGGAAGCAACGATTGACAGATACGTTGGATGGTGAGGGCGTAGTCTTGTTGGCAAAGGCAATACCCAACATCAAGGCTATGTTATTTCTTGACTGGTTTACTTACAGCAACAACACTATTGACGGACAGAGTAAGAAGAAAGCCTACCAACTCTTTGAAAGTGGAATCTTGAAAACAGCAGAGCCTGGTAGTCTAAAGTGTCTGCAACAGATCCATGCTTATCTTTTTGGTGGATTATATGACTTTGCGGGACAAATTCGTACCAAGAATATATCCAAAGGAGGCTTTACATTTGCTAATTGTATGCACTTCCCTGAAACTCTGCAAACAATAGAACGAATGCCCGAAACAACCTTTGATGAGATAATGGACAAATATGTTGAAATGAACGTAGCTCATCCATTTATGGAAGGCAATGGTCGTAGCACGCGCATTTGGCTTGACCTCATGCTGAAGCGTTCACTTAAACGGTGTGTAGATTGGAGCCAAATAAACAAGGACGAATACTTGTCAGCAATGCGTGAAAGTGTAACCGATAGCACACGCATCAAGGCTTTGGTACAGCCTGCACTCACAACCAAGATTGACGATAGAGAAATGTTCATGAAAGGTATTGATTATTCGTATTATTATGAACAGAATGAGTAAGTCCTAAAATAGGAGGCAATCCCATCAATGATTCAAGAATTCACTTCTTGTTACAATTTGGCTTCACTGATAAATATCTTTAAAGAAGTTGAGAAATAAAACATGAGGGATAACGTTAGTATTAAAATCGTACATTAATATAGTGATAAATCGTTTCTTGTTCATCCTTTAAATAAATAAGAATTTAAATTAATAAAATTATGGCACTTTCATTGACAGCAGAGCAAAAAAGTCTTTCAGATATTCTATCTAAAAGAGAACAAATAATTATCCCTCCATATCAAAGACCATATAGTTGGGGAATAGAAGAGTGTTATCAATTATATCAAGATTTTATAGATGCATATAATTTAGGATCTGATTATTTTATTGGTAATATAATACTAGCAGTTTGTGAAAATGAAAAAAAATCACCACGAATCATTGATGGGCAACAACGTATAATTACAATATGGTTAATTTTCAAAGTACTATCTACTTTTTATGAGGATCTCAGAGTTCTTAAAGACACGACTCGAACGTACGAATGGGATGGAAACCAAAGCAAAATAAAAATCAAATCTGATGTTATAGAATCTAAGGATTACCAAGATTTAGAAATAGTTTTCAATTGGGAATATTCTGATTTCTCTGATAAATTAAAAAAATGCCAGACTAAAACAGGTCTTTTTTTTAGACCATCTAATCTCTCTCCCATTAAAGTAAATGGGTTATATTTTTTTTATTTATTCAAGGAGTTTAAGGAAACAGAGGGAGTGGATAAATTAAAGTCATTCATTCGATTTATGCTTGAGCGAATTTACTTGTTGCCTATAGAGTTAAGTGATACGACTATTCATGGTGCAGAAAACAAAGCTCTAACTATATTTGAAACTATAAATAACAGAGGAATGGATTTGCAAGATGCTGATATATTTAAAGCCAAATTATATGCTAAAGCTATTTCTGAATCAGAAAAAGATGATTTTATCAAATTATGGTTTCGTTTTCGTGATGAATGTGAATCTGTAAAATTAAGCATTGATGAAGTATTTCGTTATTATTCTCATATTATTAGAGGTGGATGTGGTAATACAAAAAATGAGATCAGTATGAGAGAGTTCTTTACAGGTCCCAATTCCCCAATAAGTAGTAATACACAAAAGGGGATTATGAATGATTTGTTGGAAATAACTTCATTGCTAAAAGAATATGATAACAAGAAAAAAGAGGAAACGGAACTTGCTGCATGGCTTCAACTAATAGATATCTATAGTAATAGGTACCCCAAGTATGCTATTATTACATATTTGTTCAAATATGGGTTCTCAAACGAAAAAGATCTAATTCATGTTTTAAAGACTGTTGTTCGCTATAGTTATTTTATGGGATCAACTTCGTCTATAAAATTTGGTATATATATAATTATAAAGCAAATATCATTTGGAGAGCATATTAAAGACTATTATCAAGACGATGTTGATTCCGAGCAATTTAATTATCTTGGAAGACTGAAATATGGGTATGCTCTATTGGCTCACTATTTAGAAAAACCAATTTGCATTCCTGATTATGAAACAGATCGTCTTTTGACATTACGTGATGATGATAATCTTTCAGAAGATTGGGAAACACACCCTCTATCTATACATATAGACGATTTGGGAAATTTGGCGATTCTTGATATTCATAAGAAGAATAAAAAATATTTGGACAAAAGAAATGACTATCTTAGCACGGGAAATGAAGAGCTAAAGAGATTTCTTACAAAGAATAAAGACGGTATAAGTTATGCGGCTTTACAGGAAAGAACAAAATATAAAAAACAATTACTAGTTGATTTTTTTAAGCCTACAAATAAATAATATTAATTATGGAGAAAATTGAGATGGCTAATTTTAAGGCTTTTTGCTCACATCTCGCCTTAAAATTGGAAAATAAAAGTTTATTGCTATATGGAGAAAATGGATCGGGTAAAAGTTCTATTTTTGAGGCAATAAAGCTTATCTTCTATAAGGAGAGATTGCTAAATAGTAGAATATCTGTCGGAGCAGGTGAAGAACAGAAAAATGCAGAAGAAGAAAGTTTTTATAACAGTTACAGGCATAGGTCTATAGATGCCCCTGTTGAAATAAAAGTTAACGACACCGATTTTCAAAGATTTAATGCAGCAAATTACCATTGCTATATGCTTTCGCATATAGATATTTCGTACATGTCACATAAGTTAGAAGATGGTAAAATAAGAAGTATTGATATTATAAATTTAAGACGACTATTAGTTAATCGTTTTTTTCCAGAATTTGATACAGAAGAATTTTACAAAAAATATAAGGATGACTTAATTAATGAGGTGAATAACGCATTAAAGAATGAGTTTATAGAAAGCCTCAAAATAGGTTTAGAAAATGAGGAATCAGATATCTTTCTTGAAGATGAATCTCACAAATTACGAGAAAGTAATGGACTTAGCACCATTTTTAATGAAGCAAGGTTGCATTTAGTTGTAACTCTATTGTTGCTAAATATCATATTAAAATTGGAAAAAGAAGAAAAATTAGTACCTCAAGCATCTCATAAAATTATAGTCCTTGACGATATTGTTAATAGTCTTGACGCTGGAAACAGAAGATTTATTATTAAATATCTTCTATCAAAATTTGGTGATTTCCAAAAGTTCATTTTTACTCATAATATAGGATTTAATAATATAGCTGAAGATATAATTAAAACGACAAGAAATGAGAATAATTGGTTATTTATAAATCTGTATCTGACTAATAGAGGTCCACATCTATATTGTTATAATGAGACGTTAACGCCTTTTAAGATAGAAGAACAATTTAATGATGGCACTTTGCACCCTGGTACAGTTGGCAATATTATTAGACAACGATTTGAAGCTGATATCAATGAATTCTGTAAAATAATTCACGCAGGTAAAATAGAATTGTCATCTTCAATAATAAAGAAACTCTGTAATAATAAACCATTGTATTTTAAGAAAGATGCTAAAACAAAGGAAATCTTAGATGCTAATGATCTTGTAAATTCTATTATAGGAAAATTAGGCTTTTTAAAAGCGAATCGCAAGTTAAAAAAAATCAAAGATGTGATTGAAGAATATTCTAATAATAATGATATGCAAAGAGCAGCATCTATAATAAAAGAACTTGTAGAAATACAGAGACATTTTCTTCATGCCCTTTCACATAATTCAACAGCAGCTATGCCTCCTTTTAGTGAAAAGGATATGAAAGCGAGTTTATTGTTGTTGAAAAAAATTGAGCAATGTCTGGAAGGTCTGAAAGGCGGATTTACTCAATGATGTATGTTGCACTGATAACATCCAAGATGATTTCTAATCAATATTACTCAAATTGAGGAAACATTTTTTTATGCAAATATAAATCATTGATAATCAGTATAGGGTATATTTGAGGAAGAAATAAAGTGAAAAACAAAACCAGTGTGGTTTATGATGGCTGATTGGAGTTGAGTTGAAAATTGGTTGTTGTTTTTGTTTCTTTACAAAATAATGCTTACTTTTGCAGTGCATTTATTCGTGCTGCCTTGTTGGCAGATGAAGAGAAACAATAACATGATCTTTTAACTTGAAACCTAACGATGAAAAGAATTTTATCTGCGATTTTCTCACTCGTGATCGTATCGCTTTCGCATGCGCAGTCTGTAAAGGGTGGAACGGAGTATCTGCCCAATGCAATGCCCGTTGCTAAAAATGTGGCTTTGAAGAATAATCAACTGTTGTCTGGCAGTAGGACGGCCGAGGTAGGACGGCATGCCGAAATGCTGAACCGACAACCTGCACTGGCTGGCAAACCGAGTGGAACGGAGTACCCGAATTGGTCACGCAAGGGCATTTGTTATATCATGGAGGCCGGCAAACTGACCATCAACCACTTTGATGACGGCGTGATGACCACGATGGTTGTCAATGGCGACAGTGTTTATCTCTTCAATCCTGTGCAGGCGTTTCCCACTCTTACGTGGGCAAGGGGTGTGCAGCGTGGCGACACGATTATCTTTGCTACGCCACAGCCTATTTATGAAGAAGAGTTCAATGGCATGTTTTATGAGTACGATCTTGCACGCCTTGTGGACATCGAAGGAGAAAATGATTATCAAGTTGACGAGGAAAACAGAGAAATCCGCTTTTTGTGGAAAGACGGACGAATAGAGCAGATAGACGGTGGCATGATTGGCATCATAGACCACAGCGATAATTCGTGGACGAAGATTGGCGACAGGCTTTCCGTGCTCTACCGTGTCACCGACACGACCGTGACTCCGCCCAGTGTGGCTGAGGCCGAAACATACCGCATGGAGTACAAGGATGAGGAAAGTACATCAGGGAAACGTATCGTCAAGGTCATCAGGCACGACAACGATATCTATATCGGCAGCTTGTGGCCCAGTCTTGAAAACAGTTGGATTAAGGGAACGGTCAGCGGAGATAAGGCTACGTTTGACTCATGGCAATACATGGGTGCCGACACCATCCGCAACTTCCACAGTTATGCCGTGGCTGCAACTGGCCGCTTGCAGCAGGGTGTCTATTACTTTACTGGTGCCTCACAGATTGTTTTCACACTCAATTCCGATGATAAGTCGCTCAAGGCAGAAGAGACGTTGCTTATCAACTGCGGCAAGTCGAGGGTGTACTATCAGCAGGCTTATATGCATCCTGCGCTCACATACTATGAGGAACGGTCGGCAACTCCACAGATGCCTATCGTCTTCAGCTATTCCGATTACGGCTCTGAAGAAACTCCCGACTACGGATATGTGGGCTTCATGCTCAATCCTTTTGATGACCAGAATTATGAACTTCTTACCGAAAAGCTGTCTTACCGACTCTTTATGGATGACAAGGTTTATGAGTTCCGCCCCGAAGAATATCCCGGACTGGCAGCTCCTGTTACCGAAATTCCGTATGGATTCACCAACAAGAACAACATCATTGCTTATGGCGACCAGCACGAAGTGGCTTTCAAGGCAAGGGGATACAAAAAAATGGGTGTGCAGGCTGTCTACCGTGGTGGCAACGAAGTACGCATGTCTGAAATCGCGTGGCAGGAAACTACCGGAATAGAAAGCGTTGCCGACCGTGACGAAGTGGAAAGCATTGTGTATTATGACTTGATGGGACGTCGCATGACGACCCTTGCCACAGGTTTTTACATCCGTGAAACGAAGATGAAGAGCGGTGCCGTTGTCCGCACGAAGCATTATCGCAAATAGAGAATTGCCGTTTCAGTCATGATTTCGGCTGCATTTGCATCGGTCATCGTATGACGATAACGATATGCTTTTGAGATGACTGGTTTATGAACAGAGACACTTTTTCATGTTTCTCTTGTCCCAGAGAAGAATGATGTGTGACTTGACAGCCAATGTTTGGCGTAATGATATGAAGGGAAAGGTAAATTAAAAGCCTTTCCCTTTTCCTTTCCCATTATATTACGTTACTTTGCATCATTGTAAACAGGCTTTGAATATAACGCCTAAGCTGACGGAACCAATGTCGTAAGATGAAGCTAAGTCGTCGGTAGAATGGCCAACAGTTTGAAATTTGATAATGTATTTCTGTGTTATTCAACCCAAGTCGGTCATGAGGTCGCCCATGCTACATCATAAGCGAGGGAATGAGTCATGCTTGATTGGGGGCAGCCCAAAAACATCCGTGAATGTTTGTCGGGTCAGAGAAAAATAACTACCTTTGCAGCCGCTGTTACGAGATAATGGCATTAATTCAAACCTAACATTAAATAATTAGAAAAGAAAATGGCAACAAAAATCAGATTGCAGCGTGGCGGACGCAAAGGTTACGCCTTTTACAGCATCGTTATCGCCGACGCAAGAGCACCACGTGATGGTAGATTTACTGAGAAGATTGGTACATACAACCCCAACACCAATCCTGCCACAGTAGATTTGAATTTCGACCGCGCCCTGTATTGGGTCGAAGTGGGTGCGCAACCTACCGACACAGTACGCAACATTCTCAGCCGTGAAGGTGTGTATTTGATGAAACACCTGCGTGGTGGCGTGAAGAAAGGCGCATTTGACGAGGCTGCTGCTCAAAAGAAGTTCGATGCTTGGAAAGAAGTGAAGGTGAAAGGAGCAGACGCTATTCGTGAGAAAGAAGCAAAAGCAAAGCAGGAAGCCTATGCAAAGAATCTCGAGGAAGAGAAGAAGATTAACGAGGCTCACGCCAAGATGCTGGCTGAAAAGAAAGCGGCAGAAGAAGCTGCAAAGGTTGAAGCTGAAGCACCTGCTGCTGAAGAGGAGACCGCTCCCGCAGCTGAAGCACCGGCAGAAGAAACTCCTGCAGAGGCATAACGCTGAAAACAAAACACAACAGATAAATTTTCTTCAAAAAGAGATGGCCAGAAGTTCTTGCTTTTGGCCATCTTTCTTGTTTGGCTGTTTGGTTTCACCTTCAACCCAAATCGGTCATTAGACCGCCAACACTACATTGCTCACTGAAGATGATGCTTACCAACTGATTTCGTCCGTTTGCCGGCATCTTCTCTGCCGTTCTTCCTCGGCGTAGCCCGCTACGCCTTTGGCAAAAGCGGCAGACAATCTGCTCGACATACGAACATAATCAGTACGGTCTCTAATGACCGAATTGGGTTAAACACCCTTGGTCGTCGGTGCGGAACACCCTTGGTCGTCGGTGCGGAACACCCTTGCTCATAGGTGTTAAACACCCTTGATTGTCTAAAGGTGGGGTCTATTAATCTGAGTTCGGGATAAGTTCACCTTATCAGTGCGGTCTCTAATGACCGAATTGGGTTCAATTAGTCATTAGACCGCTAAGACTACATTTTCAGCTAATGGGGTTGATTTCCGACTGATTTTATCCGCCTGTCGGCATCTTCTCCGCCGTTTTTCCTTGACGTATTCCGCTACGCTTTCGAATGTTTCTATATGATGGATAATTGTTGCGAGGCGAGCAAATCCTTTATGGATGTATGAGAAGAATACCATCAAGAACCGAAGAAAGGAAGATCATCTGTTTATTTTTCTTCGGCAGTATGCGAATAGGTTTATTCTTCGTTGTTTGTTGTCACTTCTTCCGGTTGTCTGAAGAGAGAGAAATTGACGCTTCCATAAGCCCGATGTTCCACAAAGTGCGGTATTTCGGTAAAATCGTGTTGTTTGCCATGCTCGAAGACAAGAAAGCCGCCGGCTTTGAGGATACCCTTCTCAAGAATCTGTTGGGGAAGGGTGGGCAGGAGCGGAAGGGCGTATGGGGGGTCGGCAAAGATAAAGTCAAACTGTTGTTTGCAACTCTTGATAAACCGAAAGGCATCAGTTCGTAAGATGATGGCATTTTCTTCTCCCAGTTTGTCGACACATTGACGGATAAACCGTGCATGGTCACGGTCTGCCTCGATGCTGATTACCTGTTTGCAGCCCCTCGACAGCAGTTCGAGTGTGATGCTTCCTGTTCCCGAAAAAAGGTCGAGTGCCGTCAGTCCTTCAAAATCTATGCGACCATTCAGCACATTGAAGATGTTTTCTTTGGCAAAATCGGTTGTCGGTCTTGCCTTAAATGAGCGGGGAATGTCGAAGTGTCGTCCTTTGTATCGTCCTGTGATAATTCTCATGTAACTTCCTTTTTACGGTTGATGGGCTATTGGATGTCCGTCTTTCGTGTTGTGCACAGAGTTCTAAATGCCATTGCTGTGATAGGCCATCAGGTCGAAAGGCATGGCTTTGAGGCGACTGACGGGCGCCTCTTGGAGAAGACCGGCGGCACTGTTGCGTACAACGCGGGCTATAAAACGCTCCAATTGCTCCGTGGCCGACTTCTCTTCCGGCAAATTTCCAATGACATGCAGTTCGTCGGTTTCGGCCTTCATGCCCAGTTGTTGCCACACATGTAGTATGTAATAGACGGCATCGTTGGCATGGACGGCTGAAAAATGGTTGCAAAACCGAAAACGGTTTGGCGCAAAGGCAAACAGTTCCAAGCTGCCGTGGTGAGCATAGGCAAATAGTTTTTTTGCATGTCCCACATGGTTTTTTGCCTGCAAGCACTTCCATACAGGCGTGCAAAGTGGATAATGGCGTGTGTCATCGAAATGTTCTTCGATAACGCCTTTGAGATCTTTGTTGAGCGAGTAGACTGCCACTGTGTTTAAGGCGGGCAGCATATGGTGCAGAATCGTATCGTATTCTATCCCCGTAAAGCTGTGATGATAGAGAGTTTGCATCTCACTCTCTTCAAATTCATTGATTGGAACGAGTAGTACCGGAGTGTCGACGAGTGTCACCGCCAGACTGAAAGGGTCTTGCAGAAGGGGAGAAGTCTTGAAAGCCTCGCGCATGTTGGCTGCCATAGAGATGCTGCGGTTTACCTCATAAGGTTCGTAGACAACCTTGTGAAGTGCCGTTTCGTCTGTTGTTGAAAACGAAAGAGTGCCTTTCCCTATGCGGATAGTTACTTTTCGATGGTCTTTGTCGGTAGCTTTATTCCCAGTTTCCTGCATTGTCGTTTGGTGTTTTAAGGTCTCCTATCTTCAGTCCGGGGTATCGTCCGGCCTCTCCTGCGTCAACCATCAGGTTGTCTATGGAGTTTTGGTCAAGCCCGTCCAGATATTGCGTGTATTGTGCTCCGCACTCCATCAGAGGAAGGGTCTTGCCCGAGCGGGTAATCTCCGTGGTGGCACTGAGGGCGAAACGCTGGCCTTTGGCAAAGGGAATCCACTGCAAGGAGTCGGGCAGCGCACCGCTTTTGATCAGTTCTTCCATTGTTCCTGCATATACGCCGTGCAACTTCCGGTAGGCTTCTGCCGCCTTCCTGATTTTCATCAGTCGCTCTTTCACCACCAGTTCTCGCTTTTCTCGCTCCTTTTCAAAGTATATCGGGCGCACGATACTCATCAGGCACAGGCCTGACAAGACTACTACGCAGAGTAATAACAGGTGGGTTTGAGTGGGCTTCTTCATTCTTTTACATTTGGTTTCGGCTTTCGGCAAAGCGCAATGGCGAAGCCTTTCGGGACAAAAATCCCCTCGGTTTATTTTGTCAGCTTTATGATTTGCATTACTTTTGTATGACGCAGGCGATGTCTGTGCTACCCGAAAGCATTTTTACCGTGCACCGGCCGTCTTCTGTCATCGCATTTGCAAAAGTACATATTTTAGTCGATAATAGCGATAAGGCAAACGAAAAAATGACGTCAAACCCTCTTATTGCGGCCATAGAACGAACCTTTGGCATGGTGCCCACTGCCCATCAGCGACAGGCACTGGAAACTTTCAGCCGCTTCATGGCCGACCGTGACGAGCGAACAATGCTTATCTTGCGAGGCTCGGCCGGAACAGGAAAGACCTCGCTGGCCTCCGCTTTTGTGCGGACATTGGCTCGGTCGGGCTATCCTTTTGTGCTGCTTGCACCCACCGGACGTGCGGCTAAGGTGTTCTCACTCAACAGCGGACAACCGGCGTCTACTATTCACCGTTGCATTTATCGGCAAAAGACGATGGATATAGACGGCGGTGCATTTGCCTTGAATTATAATAAGTTGCGCCGAACACTCTTTTTCGTAGACGAGGCTTCGATGATTAACAACGCCGGAATGGGCGACACAGGTTTTGGCACAGGCTGTCTGCTTGACGACTTGGTTGAGTTTGTCTATTCGGGGACATCCTGCCGTCTTGTGCTCATTGGCGACACGGCGCAGCTTCCACCCGTAGGTGAGAGTCAGTCGCCAGCTTTGACAGCCTCGGTCATGTCTGCCTACGGACTGCATGTCTACGAATGCGACCTGCATGAGGTGTTGCGTCAGAGCAGGGAGTCGGGTATCCTGTTTAATGCCACGCTCATTCGTGAGATGATTGCCCGTGACCATACCAGCATGATGCCTCCCATCCGTCTTCAAGGCTTTGCAGACATTTGCCTTGTGCAAGGCAATGAGCTTATAGAAATGCTCACATCGAGTTACGACCGTGCCGGAATGGATGAGACCATGGTCATCACACGTTCAAACAAAAGGGCCAATATATATAATAAAGGTATAAGGCAGGCGATACTCGGAAGGGAAGAAGAACTGGAAAGGGGAGATATGCTGATGGTTGTCAGAAACAAGTATATCATGTCGGCCAGTACTTCTTCAAAGGCGGAAGAGGCTTTGTTGCCAGGCCATACATCTGTGTCCGTTGCAGAAGAACCGCCCATGCAGTTTATTGCCAACGGCGACCGGGCACGCGTCTTGCGTGTCAGACGGCAACGAGAGGTCTACGGTTTTCATTTTGCCGATGTGCTTTTGGATTTTCCCGATTATTCCAACAAAGAGTTGCAGGCCACAGTCATCACAGATTCGCTGCACTCTGATGCGCCGGCTCTTACCAAAGAGCAAAATGAGAATCTGTTTATGGCCGTGCTCAACGACTATGCTGACATCCCAACAAAGGCCGAACGGATGAAGAAAGTGCGTGAAGACTGTCATTTCAGTGCGCTGCAAGTAAAGTATGCGTATGCTATTACCTGTCATAAGGCACAAGGAGGACAGTGGCAGCATGTATATCTTGATCAGGGATATATGACTGATGATATGCTTAATTCTGATTATTTTCACTGGCTTTACACGGCTTTTACACGGGCTACGGAAAAACTCTTCCTTGTCAATTGGCCTCAAAAGGCCTTGGAAAGTCGGTAAAAGAGAGGTGTCTAACTGTCTTTCGAGAGACAAAGAGTGTTGAAACAAGTCTCGGTTGACGGCGAATTTCAGGCTGCAATTTGTTTTCGAGTTGCTCGTTTGGCTGTGTAAATAGGTGGAAAAAACACAAGTAGGATGTATTGCAAGGAGAATGGAGATGTTCTTGTTTCCTGTTTGTTAACCCCCAATTGTTCATGAGAGTTTGTCGTGATTTTGTTCGGATGTTGAGTTTATTGTCTGTTGGTTTTTCCTCAGCGTAGCTCGCAATGCCTTTGGAAACGGACAAATACGTGATATTCCGGACAGACATAGGGTCTGTCCCTACGGCAACAGCGGCGACAATTGCAACACGACGATGTTATTGTATAATGGAAAATTTATCGTGAAAATGTAGGGACAGACCCTGTGTCTGTCCGAAAAACAAAAGCACAATTGTGGACAGGAAACAACAGACAGACATGGGTTTGTTTGCCAAGAGAATATCCCCTCGGCAGTGTTTCTGAACTTGCGAACTTGCTGACGATGGGCATTATGTCGGATTAATTCAAAACCGACAAACAACCTGCTCGACATTCAAACAAAATCAAGACGGTCTCTCATGACTGGATTGAGGTTAAATAATGTTTCGTCTTTAACATTTCGCTTTTTCGTCAGCGGATAGTTAACCAATATTCCCCCAAATGCTTGAAGAATTTTCGACCGACCTTGCCTGTGACCGAAAATAACGCCAAAAATCGAGTTCGTAACTCGCTGATAATCAACATCCGTTTTTCAGAAGATCGAGAAATGGGGTCGAAAAGGGCAAAAAACGGCTTGCAATTGATGAACATTCACCTTGCAAACGTTCATTAATTGCCCTTCAATTGATGAACGTTTGCCTCTCAATTGATGTTTACTTGCAAAAATGAGGGTGAAAAACGGCTTTTTTGCCCCTCGAAAACCGTTTTTTCATTTCTATTTCGCCAATTTTTCCCGACCGTTTTTTGCTCTTTGGTTGACCACCGAATTGTTAACTGGCATGGTTTTTGCATATTGGCAAAAGGGAATAAGAAGAAGGTTGTTTTGGCTACTTCACATGTCGGGTTGGGCATGTGTGATTGTCGAAGACGATAGGTCGTGTAAAACTGCATGAATAACTTGATGGTGTTCCATGTGTTGTCATGGTTTTGAAGGTGTAATGGTGATGTGTGCAGTAATCCCAATTCGGTCATTAGAGACCGTACTGATTATGTTCGTCTGTCGAGCAGCTTGTCTGCCGCTTTTGCCAAAGGCGTAGCGGGCTACGCCGAGGTAGAACGGCAGAGAAGATGCCGGCAATCGACCGTAATCAGTCGGTAAGCATCATCTTCAGTGAGTAATGTAGTGTTGCGGTCTAATGACCGATTTGGGATAATATCTATTCTCTCTCTTGTCGTACTCAGGAAAAGTTTCCTTGTTTGCCTTGTAAGTTATTGAATTTCAGTCTTAGGATTGCGTGATTTGTATGTTTGTTATGTCGTCTTCAATCGAGAAATTGAGAATTTCAGTCGCCTTTCGATTAAAAGACCATGTATGTATAAGAGACGGTACCCCATCTGCACAACATCCGAGTGAAATTAATATGGTCTCTAATAACCAATTGGGGGCAAGGTTAACGTCTGACAATTTCTTTTCCGTTGCATTCCATCGCTTCTGCTCCCTCCAGATAAGGGTAAAGGTTCTCTGGTTCGATGAGATGAACCCTTAATGCCGATGAACTGGGGTAACGGCTGAAAAAAATATGGTCGGACATATACAGGCGGATGCTCATTACATCTTTGTTACCCAACACGTTGTTGTAGTATTTGAGAATGCTTGTCATGATGCGGGGCAGTACCTTGATGCCCGTTCGTCCGTCGTGAAAGACAACGACGGCAATTACCCTATATCGTCTTTTGGAGACTGTGCCCTCTTCCTGTTGCATTTCAGTAGGTTTGTGCGAAACGGATATTTGCCGCCCGAACTTTTGATTGATATTCTGCATCATTTGTCGGAAAACGGGGCCGTGTGCCGTATTTTCGAGACGGTTTAGGGCGATATAATAATGTATCATTTCATGGATGAGCACATCTTCTACCTGATGTTCGGGCAAATCAAATCGTGTGTTGATGCGCAGTCTGAAGTCGTAAAACTCCGTCTTGCCATTCCATGTCCTGCGCTTCTTGAAGACACACATGCCCAGAAAGGTTTGGGCATAGCTCAGCAAGACAGGAATCTTCGGCAGTCTGCCTGCAAACATCTGCCGGTTAAACTCATCAAACCTTTGCTCCAAGTATGCGGTTGTCGGCTTCATTTTATGCCTTGTCCCTTTCTTTGCTTCATTCTCTTTCAGTATTTTATGAGGTTCTGTGAGGTGCAAAAATAGGAAATATCCTTCAAAAGAACCATATCGATTGATTATTTATTCTTACTTTTGCGTTGTCATATGTGCAAAACTGTTTCTCGACAACGCCACAACAATATGGCCGCCATCCATTCCAAGGATACGAAACCCGAACTTATCGTTCGGAAGTATTTGTGGAAGAACGGCTTCCGTTACCGCCTCAATAATCCGCGGTTGCCCGGACGCCCTGACATCGTTTTGCGCAAGTATCGCACTTGCATCTTCGTGAACGGCTGTTTTTGGCATGGACATGAAGGCTGTAGCCACTATTCTGTTCCGAAAACGAATGTGGATTTCTGGAAGACGAAGATTGCACGTAACAAAGAACGCGACAAAAAGGTGCAAAAAAGACTGTCTGAAATGGGATGGCATTGCATCACTGTCTGGGAATGCGAGCTGAAGAAAGACAAGAGGGCGCAAATGCTCGAATCCCTTGCATACACCCTCAATCGTATATTTCTGCAAGACCACCGTAGAGGTTATGCACGTTTGGAAGAGGAAGAAACCATAGGCGTAGCCGCAGAACCTGCACCGTAAAGACGGATGAGATTATGAATTGAATGAAAAACAGACGCAGTCTTTTCTCATGAATACCTACATCGACGTCCGTCCCGATGCCCGCCTGAAAGGTTTCCGCATTTTAAGGAAGAGAGATGTGGCTCAAAGGTGGATGGAAAATGTGCCGTTGTGCGGGCTTGGTGTTTTACAGTGCCATTATATAAATCAGCCTTTGCCTGTGGACAGTGCATTCCAACTGTGGCTTTTATGCTGTCGAGTTCCGTTTCGCCCCAGATATGCTACGGTGATTTGGGTTGAATAAGGAAAATAGGCTATATAAATTTGAGAAAAGCAATGAAATAATTATGAGAAAAGCAAGTAGAGAAATGGATGCAGCCTTTGCGTTGGAGGTATTGGACAAAGCTCCTTATATTACCGTCAGCATGATACACCCAGGAGGGAATCCCTACGGTTTGCCATTGTCATTGGCACGGACAGATGAGAGAACCTTTTATTTTCATTGTGCCATAGAGGGCGAGAAAATAGAGTGTATCACACATAACCCAACTGTGTTTCTTTCTGCCGTGACCCGTTGTACGCCAACTATCGGCCCGAAAGACGGGAGCTTTACGCTACAGTATAAATCTGCAACGGCCATAGGTAAGGCAGAGATTGTAACTGACCGTGAAGAAAAGATTGCTGCCCTGAGAGCAATCTGCCTGCGTTTCCTCCCTCATCACATGAACGCTTTCAATGATGCAATCAGCCGCAGTCTTGAACGGACAGCTGTAGTACGCATCACTCTTACAGAACCTCCCGTCGGCAAACGCAAACAGTATGACAAGCAAGGGGAGGAAATGAAGTGGCAAAGAGAAGAATAAAGTTATGTCAAACGTTCAGATTGTTCAAAATGATTTTGAGAAGGAGCAGAATTTCTTGTATGAAAAGTGTTTTAGATAAAAGACCCAATGACATCCTTCTCAAAATATATTTTTAAGGGTTGGCTCAAAGGGGCACGATTAAGTATTTAGCGTTTAACTAAATCGGTTACGGGAGACCGAACTGGTCTTGTTCGCCTTGTTGAGCAAATGTTTTTCTTTTTACCGAGAGCGTAGCAGGCTATGTTGAGGGAAAACGGAAACACAGATGCCGACAAGCAGATGAAAGTGGTCGGGAAGCCACACCTTCATTCGGGAATGTAAACTATCACGATCTAATGAGCGATTTGAGTTTAATTGGTACAGGAAAAATTGATATAAATTCAGTAATTAGTATTTTTGATGCTAATTAATTGTGATTTACTCTGGATTTCCGTCTATTCAATGAAAACCAATGACGCTGTCTTTTGTCCTCTGAAAAATGTGAGAATATTTTATATGCAAAAGAATGTAGCAGGCTCTGGTTTTATCGTCAAAAATGTGTACTTTTGTAATAAAATAACCGATTATGAAGAAACAGGCATTTGAATAGCTTAAGGCATGGAAAGAGAACAAGAGCAGGAAGCCGCTCATTTTTGTGCCTGGAAGGTAGGCAAGACATGGATTATGAAAGAGTTTGGCAAAAAGAGTGTTATGAATCATCAGTAGCATATGTCAATTATGATGCTGAACCATTAACCAAGGAATTGTTTATCGGTGATTATAATTCTGGACGAATTCTGTTTGCCGTACAGGCCATAACAGGGGATGAAATCTGAATCGGATTAGGATATTGGTTATCTTTGATAGATACAGAAAACTCACTTGAAAGGTCTGCGCATCTCGATGAAGGAATATATAGATTAGAATTGAGGGGAGAATGTGTCGCAATATAGAGTGGCAAATATGCAATTTATATAAAAAGAAAATGGCAAAGAGTATAAGTTTACAGTTGGGTATCGTTACTATTGGCGAACTGTTGGTGCAGAATAAAATATCACGAATACGTGAAGGTGGTGCATTGGAAGATATCAAATTAAGAATACCAAACTATCAACGGCCTTACAAATGGACTGCCAAGAATGCTATTCAGCTGTTAGATGATATTATTGAAGCAAAGAATGCAAACAAGGAAGTTTATCGTGTTGGAACGCTGATTCTTCATTATGATGAAAACGACCTGTGTTACAATGTTGTGGATGGACAGCAGCGTTTAATAACTTTTTCTATCTTGCTTAAAGCTCTTTGTGAATGTCACCTTGATTTTCTGCAAGAAGAATTAGCCGATAATTCATATACTCGGGAGAATATTGCCAATAATTACAGAGCATTTGAACGTCGTCGGGATGCAATGATAGATGAACGTACAAAAGCGAAGGAGGGTCGGGATGCTCTGTATGAAGACCGCATAGTGACAGAACTCCGGGAATTCATAGAACTGCAGTGTGAACTTATAGTCGTTATTACTAACGGCATATCAGAGGCTTTCCAGTTTTTCGATTCACAAAATGCACGTGGGAGAAAATTGTACCCACATGATTTGTTGAAAGCATATCATCTGAGGGAGATGAATGGGACAGAAGATATGGAGACTGAGAAAATTGTAATGCGGTGGGAAAGTGCCGACCAAAAGAAACTTGCCGGACTTTTCGCAGAATATCTTTATAGAGTCAGAGAGTGGGCACATGGCAATAGAGCCAATGAACTTAACGAACAGAACATAGACAAATTCAAGGGGATCAGTAAACGTGAAAATTATCCTTATGCCCAGTATTATAAGGGTGCGTATGCTTATGCAGAGATGATAAATAAATCGGCGATGCCCTTTGTCTCTGGAATGAGATATATGAATTCTTCTCAGATTGATGCACCTATTATATCAGGGAAGCCTTTTTTTGATTATACGAATCACTATTTCAATATTCTAAAGGATATTCAGAACAACGACAAGTACGTGGGCTACTTTATTAATGGCAACAAAATCGTGGAAACACTGAATTTGAGGAAATACAAGAATGGAGTAGGTAACCGGATTACTCGTAAACTCTTTGATTTGGCTGCGTTGCTTTATGTTGATCGTTTCTGTCCAGATAAACCGACAAGACTCGATTTGGATATCTTTGACCAGTTTATTGTTATGGATTTCATCTGGGCATATTCATTGAGGGCACAATACAGCAACTTGGGCTGGTTGTCGGCTCAGAACTATATTATGGGGAATGGTTGCATCAATTCGTTTAATCTTTATAAATGCATTGCAGAAGCGTCGTCGCCAACAATTTTACTTAGCGAACTTGCTGACCGCCTCCATCCTTTGCAAAAAGATAGGGTCAGGGCGAATCAAGACAATATTGATGAACAGGATGACCATCTGATCTATCAAAACTACCTACATTATTTTGTTGAGAACAAATTTTACAACGAATAGACTATGAATATGAAACTTCCGCTCAGTGAGCAATCCATAAGTGAAATTTTCAAAAGCCCGCAGAGTATTACATACGAAATTCCCATCTATCAACGTAACTATGCATGGGAAAATGACGAGATTGGCGCATTGGTGAATGATGTATGGGATGCTTGTAAAATGAAGAAAGAAACTTATTTCATCGGTACTCTGGTGTCTTATGACAGAGGTGAAAACAAGTATGAAATTATTGATGGTCAGCAGCGTTTGACAACACTTTATCTTATATTGAGAGCATTGGGCGAAAAAATAACTAACAAGTTGACGTATCGAGTGCGCAAGAAGTCTAACTGTACAATCAGCAGATTGCCTAATACGGATTGTGAGGATGCTGATTTTGGCATCTTGCAGGGGTTTCGGATAGCGCAACAAACAATCAATGAGATTGTTTGCAACAACGATAAACAAGCCTTTGCAGACTATCTGCTGGCACATGTGCATATTATACATTACAATGTGCCCAAAGATGTAGATTTAAATCACTATTTTGAGGTGATGAACTCGCGAGGAGAACAACTGGAAAAACATGAAATTGTGAAAGCCAAGCTCATAGCTTTTCTTGACAAAAATGAACGTAATAAATTCTCTGGAATATGGCAAGCATGCAGCGAAATGAATATGTATGTACAGATGAAGTACCCTCAAGCGGAAGAGGTCTTTGGAGATAATCTTCGAACTTTTAAGTATTATAAAACTTCATTTGATGATCTTCCTGATATAGAAGGAAACAACAAGGTGCACACTTTGGACGAATTCATTAGGGGTGTGTCCTACAATGAAATTTTGGGTGACAAATCAAACAAGACGGAAATGTTTCAACCAATCATAGACCTCCCCAACTTCCTGCTAATTGTTTTGAAAATTACGCTGATGGAAAAACCTGACTTTGAACCAGCGAAATTTATCCTTGACGACAAAGAACTTATCAACGCTTTTGAAAATGCCAAACTGGACAAAGAGTTTGTCAAACGTTTCGGGTTCAATCTTCTTCAGGCAAAGTATTTTCTTGACAATTATGTGGTGCATCATACTGATGAAGCTGATACTCCTGACAGTAATCCTTGGCAGTTAGAGCAGTGGCAGCATGAGGGAAAATCCTATAATTCAAAGAACCTTTCGGGGGAAAACCGTTTGCAAGACAAGTTAGTTCATTTGCTCTCTATGTTTGAGGTGTCGTTCACGCCACGCCAGCGTAAGAACTATCTGTTCTATTGCTTATACCATCTTTTCAGTGATATAGATTTGGAGAACTATTGTAACTTCCTATCGGACTTGGCAGATAAATTTTTCTTTGATATCTATCTGGATAAAGCGAAACTTAATGAGATTAACACCCCTTTGCCAAGGGCTTTTGATGACGTAGTGCTCAATAAAGACAAAAAAATGGATTTGCAAATACAACAAACTTCTCCAAATTTCATCAACATTTATGGTGATGGTACGCAGAAATCAAAAGGTATCCCTTTATTCGTGTTTAATTATATGGATTATCAACTTTGGAAGAAATATGCAGAAACCTTATCGGGAAAGAAACTGAGAGAAACTGATAGTGAGAGACAGATCTTTTTCCACGAATTAGGCTGTTCGGACTTTGGTCAAAAGGTATTCGAACAGTTCTATTTCTCAAGAACTCGTCGTTCTTTGGAGCATTTCTTTCCGCAAGCTAATATAGGAGAAGTAGTTGATGATAATAAAATTAATTGTTTTGGCAATTATGCCATGATAGGTAGTGAATCCAACAGTTCTGGTTCAAATTGGAGCCCTAAAACAAAGCTTGACCATTATTTGGATACATCGGGAAAAATCCAGCAGGTGAGTGTGGCTTCGCTTAAATTCATGATCATGATGCAGATGTGCAAAGACAATTCGAATGACGAACTCCGCCAGGCGGGTGATGAATGGAATTTCGACGATATTAAGAAACACCAAGATAATATGGTTAAGATTTTGATGGAAAATAGATAAAGAACTTATGGGCACATTCCAATCATTTTTTTATTAAGTTGACATCAAGTGCAGAAAAAGATATATTATTCCTCTATAGAGAACTGCAC
Organism: Prevotella sp.; assembly: GCA_034183335.1. Classification (GTDB taxonomy): domain Bacteria; phylum Bacteroidota; class Bacteroidia; order Bacteroidales; family Bacteroidaceae; genus Prevotella. Next base: position 182,254 of record JAXFLJ010000039.1, on the reverse strand, counting down.
AATGGCTTATCGGGTGAAGCCATCACTTGCCGATGCAAAAGTGTTTGAAGATAGTTTCGAGGACTTCGGGTGGAGTGATTTGGCCGCCTGTTATTTCGCCTAGTTGTGAGAGAGTGAGACGTAGGTCTTCAGCAATGAGTTCGGCCGTGAGTTGGTTTTTGAGACCGTCTATGACCCTGCCGATGCTTTCGTGGGCACGAGTGAGGGCTTCGTAATGACGTGCCGAGGTGATGATGGTGCAGTTCTGTTTATATTCAGGTATGTCAGCCACATCATAAATAGTTTGTTCGAGTTCTTCGGTGTTTGTTCCCAGTTTTGCGCTGATATGCAAGATAGGAGCGGAAAGGCCGTTTTGGGTGAATAACTCTTGCAGGTTTTCAAACGGATTCGATGATTTCCCGTTGTTTAAGTCCACCTTGTTGCAAACTGCGATCAAGCGTTTATGGTTTGTCAATCTGATGATTTCAGACAGCTCTTCATGTGCAGGCATTTCGTCGATGAGCCATAGTATGATACGAGCCTGTTCTGTTTTCCGATACGTCAGTTCAATACCAATCTGCTCCACCTTGTCCGCCGTCTCTCTGATGCCTGCCGTATCAATGAAGCGGAAGGTCACACCCTTGATTTGAGTCGTGTCTTCAATGGCATCTCGTGTTGTTCCGTGGATGTCGCTCACGATAGCCTTGTCTTCGTGGATAAGTCTGTTTAGCAGCGTGCTTTTCCCCACATTGGTCTTTCCGATGATAGCCACGGGGATGCCCTCTTTGAGAGCCTTGCCCGTCTCAAAAGAGCGAGAGAGCGAGAGAATGTGCCGATCGGTTTCTTCGGCCAGTAGTAAAAGTTCTGTTCTGTCAGCAAACTCAAGTTCCTCATGGTCGGAAAAGTCCAGTTCAAGTTCGAGCAGCGAGGTTAGATGCAGCAGCCTGTTGCGCAATGTTTCAAGCTCATGGCTGAAGTGTCCTTTCAACTGTCCCATCGCCATTTGATGCGTAGCGCGATTGGTTGATGCAATTACGTCTGCTACTGCTTCAGCTTGTGCAAGGTCTAACTTGCCGTTTTCAAATGCCCTTTGTGTAAATTCACCCGGCAAGGCCTGCCGGCATCCGTTGTCGATGAGGCGTTGCAGAATCTTTCTTGTGATATATGTAGAGCCATGACACGATATTTCAGCGATGTCTTCGCCAGTGTATGAGTGCGGACTTCTGAATATTCCGACAACGACTTCATCTATTGTCTCGCCGTTCTCTTCTGTGATGTTTCCGTAGTGCAAGCTTTGCGCTTGTGCATTTTCAAGCGGTTTGTCGAATATCTTACCGGTAATCTGTATCGCCCGGTTACCTGCAACCCTGATGATACTTAACGCACCACCCGTTGCAGAGGCAGGCGCGCAAATCGTGTCTTTCTCCATTTATGGGATGAATGTGTGATGAACCGTGCGTTGTTTGCACCCAAGAGGGATGCACTTGGGTGCAAACAACGGTGGTGTGAATGTTTCCTATATTCGTTCCAGCACCTTTTCGATGAGTGTGTCGATGGAATTTTTGTAGTTGGCATTAGCTTGTTTAGCCACTCTGTTGGCAATCACCATGCAGCAAGTCATGGCCTTATGGCCGAGCAGTTTGGCCAATCCGGCCAGTGCAGAGCTTTCCATCTCAAAGTTGGTAATTTTCATTTCGTTGTAAACAAACGACATAATCTTTTCGTTTTGTCGTTCGTCGGCCAGCGGTATGCGTAGCTCTCGTCCTTGTGGCCCATAAAATCCGCCGCAAGCGATGGTCACACCCCTTACCATATCATCTTGGGCGATGCGTTCGGTAAGTTCGGCATCGGCGTCGATTACGTATGGAGAGCCTTTCTGCGGATTCCAGTCCATATGTTTTTTGAAATGTTTTTCAAAGTCAAGGTCGCACACTTTGTTCCTTCCTGCATAGAAATTAAGCAGTCCGTCAAAGCCGATGCTCTTCACGCTGGCGATAAATGAGCCTGTGGGTGTAAAAGGTTGTAAGCCCCCGCAGGTGCCGATTCTCACGAGTGTAAGCGTGCGGTGTTCTTCATTTTCTGTCCGGGTGTTGAAATCAATGTTGGCAAGTGCGTCAAGTTCGTTGACCACGATGTCTATGTTGTCGCACCCGATGCCAGTGCTAAGCACGGTAATTCTTTTCCCCTTGTATTTTCCCGTAATCGCGCGAAACTCTCTGTTGGCCACCTGAAATTCCTGTTCAGAGAAATGAGAGCCCACGAGCGACACCCGACTGGGGTCTCCCACGAGGATTACTTTATCAGCCAAGTTTTCGGGTTTCATGTGTAGATGAAACACACTTCCGTCCTGATTGAGGATAAGTTCTGATTCTGCAAAGTATTTTTTCATATTTTGGTATTTTACCGTTTTTCTTTTCTTGTCGCACAGTCTTACAGTCTCCCCAGCCCAGCTTGTGAAAACCTGTCTGCGCCTTATGATTTATCGGCAACACACAATGTGCGAATACAGACAGTATTCGGATACTGTATAGTTTGGAAACAAAGATAAACCTTTTTTCTGATAATTGAAAATATATCTGTAATTTTTATTCAACCCAATTCGGTCATTAGAGATCATGCTGATTTGTTTGCATGTCGAGCAGTCTGTCTGTCGGTTTTGAATTAACGCAACATAATGCTCATCACCAGCCAGTATCCAAGTTCAGAGATTTTGGAGAGGGGTTCTTGGCAGACACAGACACGGGTCTGCCTGTTGTTTCCTGTCCGCAATTGTTGTTTTTGTTTTCGGACAGACACAGGGTCTGCCCCTACATTTTCACGTTAATTTTCCTTTATATAACAGCATTGTTGTGTTGTGGTTTTCGCCGTTGTTGCTGTAGGGACAGACCCCGTGTCTGTCCGGAACATCCCGCATCTGTCGGTTATCCAGTCTCCCAATGTGTAATTGTTGTTATTGTTTTCGGACAGACACAGGGTCTGTCCCTACATTTTCACGTTATTTTTTCCATTATATACAACATTGTTGTATTGCGGTTGTCATCGTTGCTGTAGGGACAGACCCTGTGTCTGTCCGAAATATCACGTGTCTTTCGGTTTTCCTCGGCGTAGCCCGCCACGCCTTCGGCAAAGCCGACAGACAATCTGCTTGACATCCGAACAAAATCAGAACGGTCTCTAATGACCGAATTGGGATAAAATATTTTGGCAGTTCGGATTGTTAGCTTACTTGTCCCAAACAAAAAGACCGACCCTGAAAGCAGAGCCAGTCTTATGTATGTTGATGTTTTCGGACAGGTTTATGCCAGTGTCACTTTTCCATCTTCGTCTTTTACTTTTCCCTCTTTGAAGAGCCATCCCATGCCCAGCAGCGTTTCTTCTTCGCTGATGCCGGCACTCTTTGCAATAGCTTTCACGTCCATGGGCTTTTGTGCCGTGGCAAGCGTCTGATACACATCACCAGCTTTGAAGCCTACATTTTCGGCGTTAATGATGAGTGGTGCTTTCTTGGTTGCGGTCTTCGAGGCTGTAGACGAGGCCTTTGCCACCGTCTTTTTCACTGCCGCTTTGGTCGTGGCTGCGGCTTTTTTGGTTTCTTTCTTTTCTGCCATTTTGTTGTAATCCTTTCCAAAATTGGTTGAACCTATTGAGTGTCAATTTCTGACGGCTGCAAAAGTAAAGCAATTTTTTTGATATACAGCATTTTAGGAAGATAAAAAAGGTTACCTGATATGCAATCAGTTGGTTTCTTGATGTAAATCAACCTTGAGTTGCAATTCGTCCAATTGTTTCATGTCGAGTGCCGACGGTGCGTCGAGCATGACATCTCTGCCCGAGTTGTTCTTGGGGAAAGCCATGCAGTCTCGTATGCTGTCGAGGCCGGCAAGGATGGAAACGAAGCGGTCGAGTCCGAATGCTATGCCACCATGTGGTGGCGCACCATACTTGAACGCATTGATGAGGAATCCAAACTGAGCCATGGCCTGTTCGGGTGTGAATCCCAAAATGCCGAACATTTTTTCCTGCAAACGTCCGTCGTGGATACGTATGCTGCCGCCGCCGAGTTCTACTCCGTTGCATACAAAGTCGTAAGCTACGGCACGAACACGCTCGGGATGCTCGTCAAGCAGTGGAATGTCATCGGGATGAGGCATGGTAAAAGGATGGTGTGTTGACATGAGTCTCTGTTCTTCATCGCTCCATTCAAAAAGCGGGAAGTCAACAATCCACAAGCATTCAAACTTGTTTTTGTCTCTCAATCCAAGTCTGTCGCCCATTTCCAGACGAAGGGTGCAAAGTTGGGTACGGGTCTTATTGGCATTGTCTCCGCTCATGATAAGCACTAAGTCACCGTCTTTGGCACCGGTTTTTTGCTTTACCTGCTGCCATACTTCTGCCGTATAGAATTTGTCGATGCTTGATTTTACAGTGCCGTCTTCGTTGTATTTCACATAGACCAGTCCGCTTGCGCCCACCTGCGGCCGTTTCACGAAGTCAGTAAGGCCGTCTAATTGCTTTCGGGTATAGTCTGCACAGCCCGGTACGCATATCGCTCCGATGTATGTTGCATCGTTGAATACGGGGAAGGTTCCTGTTCCTTTCAGTTCTTCATGCAGTTCGACAAACTCCATGCCGAAGCGCATGTCGGGCTTGTCGCTGCCGAAACGGCGCATCGCATCGTGCCAGCTAAGGCGGGGCAGACGTTCCGGCAGGCTGACGGAAAGTATCTCCTTGAAGAGATGCTTGCACATTCCTTCAAAGACTTCAAGCACATCTTCCTGCTCAACAAAGCTCATTTCGCAGTCTATCTGCGTAAATTCAGGCTGGCGGTCGGCTCTCAGGTCTTCGTCACGAAAGCACTTGGCAATTTGGAAATAACGGTCAAATCCGCTCACCATCAGCAATTGCTTGAGCGTTTGAGGACTTTGCGGAAGGGCGTAAAACTGTCCCGGGTTCATGCGTGAGGGAACAACAAAGTCGCGCGCGCCTTCTGGAGTAGAGCCTATCAAGATGGGTGTTTCTACCTCAATGAAATTTTTTGAGTCGAGGAAATTGCGTATAAGAATGGTCATGCGGTGGCGGAGTTCGAGATTTTTCCTGACTGCGTTGCGTCTCAAGTCAAGGTATCTGTACTTCATCCTGATGTCATCGCCTCCGTCGGTCTCGTCTTCTATGGTAAAGGGCGGTGTGAGGCTCTCGCTCAATACCTCAAGTTGCTTGACGGAAATTTCGATGTCTCCCGTAGGCAGATGGCTGTTTTTGCTTTGTCGTTCGCCTACTTCACCCACAACCCGGATACAATATTCGCGTCCCAGTTTGTTGGCCTTGGCAAAGATTTCGGCATCGGTGGTCTCGTTGCAGACCAGCTGTGTCAGCCCGTAACGGTCGCGCACATCAATGAATGTCATGCCTCCCATTTTACGAATTTTCTGTACCCATCCGGCAAGTGTTACCGTCTTGCCCACATCCGAAATGCGAAGCTCTCCGCAAGTATTTCCTCTATACATAAGTTTAGTTGTTATGTTGATTAGGCTGCAAAGTTACTTGAAAGCACAGACAACACAAAATAATTGTTTCATTTTTTGCCTACAGCCACATGTCTTGCGAACATCTGCACGTAAAAGGACGCACCTGCGCCGGCACGTCCTTCACTTTTCTCATCTTACCAAGGTAATATCTTTCTGCGGTATTGTCGTATGTCGTTTTTTCTTTTACTGGCAACCGCCGGCTTACAGCACAGGTTGTCCTACGCAACCGGTGGGCATCTGTATTTTCAGAAGGGCACAGATGGTGGCTGCAATGTCTGAAATGGACACATATTGGTTGCTGGAGCCGTGCTTGATATTCCACCCGTACAAGATGAAAGGCACATGGGTGTCGTATGGATTCCAAGCAACGTGGGTCGTTCCCATGTCGTATGGCGCACCGTTATAACCCGGCAACATGATGATTTGTATGTCTCCGCTGCGCTTGGGGTGGTAACCCATGATGATACGCTGCTTGATTTGCGGTGCGATGGGGGCTGATTCAACCTTGTCGAATGGTACGGCCTGATATACCCTATGGTCTTTCATGAGTGCTTCGCAGACTGCGGCCTTCACTTTTCGCAGGCTAAGATTGTGTGAGCGGATAGCTTCGTGGTTGAGATATACACGGTTTTCCAGCACATCGATGACCAAATCTTCTTTCCCGAACTTCTCTTGTAGGTAGTCGTCGATGACATCTTGCATCTCGGAAGAGCCAATCCATCCGGCGGGAATGCGATTGTCGTTGAGGAACTTGGCATTGTGTGCGGCCGCATGGTCGGCTGTTAGGAACAAAAGGTAGTTGCCCTTGCCCACATGTTGGTCAAGACGGTTGAGCAACAGACTGATTTCCTTGTCGAGAGCCAAATATATTTCGTCCACGTTTTTGCCGCGTGTGCCATACTTGTGGCCAACGTAGTCGGTCGAAGAGTAGCTTACCGCCAGAAAGTCCGTCGCTTTTCCAAGCCCCAGTCGTTCACCTTCGAGTGCGGCAATAGCCATCTGTGTGGTGACTTTCAGCCCCTCGGGCGAGTAGTGAAGGTCTTTAGGCTTAGCCGCCTGATGAGCTTTGTTAAACTGTTTAACCCACTCTGGCAAGTCTTTCATATAATACGTGCTTGTGATAAACTGCTTTTCATCCTTGTCATACCAGTAGGCGGCGTTGGCAGAGTGGCCTGCCGGGAGAATAGCAGCGCGGTCTTTGAGGGCAATTCCTATGGTTTTAGACTCAAAGTCGGTGGCAAGGCGCAACTGATCGCACATGGATGTCACCTGAGAATTGCGTGGCGACATCATGCCGGCTTCACTCTTGCTGCCTACGGAACGAACGGTTGTATCTTCGCAACAGTAAACCTTGTGTCCGTTGATATAGAAACTGTTGCCGGCAATGCCTGTAATGGCTGGCGTAGAGCCGGCATAGATACTGCAATGACCTGCCGCTGTGACGGTGGGAACATAGTTGAAATGGGTGTTTTCGTAGTTGAAACCTTCCCGTTTCAGACGATTTAGTCCTTCGTTTCCCCATTTGTCGGCATAACGGTAGAGGTAATCCCAGCGCATTTGGTCAACAACGATACCCACAACCAGCTTGGGGCGTTGTTGAGCCAACGCACCGAAAGTTACTGTAAAGAGTAAAAGTATAGTCAAAAACTTCTTCATGTAATATGGTATTTAACGTAAATTTGATGAATGATAAGTGCTTGTAAACTTAGCGATTAGCGAAAAATGTTGTAACTTTATAGTGTTAAGAGACAAAGAAAAGCAAACAATTGTCGCAATGATCACCGAGGACAAAGTTACGGAATAATTCCATATGGCAGATGACTTTTGCAGGTTTTTTGATGCTATGATGGCAAAATATACGCTCATGAGTAGTACAAGACGGAATTATTACCATGCTTCGGCGATGCAAAAGAATGAAGTGACGCCTGTCATGATTCTCTTCCATGCTTCCGACTGCCGTTGTATTAAGCATTATATGCTGTCAAGGCCTGTCGTCATCTGTGTCGTTTGTTTCCCAAGCCATGTCTTATAAATGTTTTCGTTCGTTTGTCGGCATCTTCTCTGTTGTTTTCCCTCGGCGTAGCCCACTATGCTTTCGGCAAAAACGACAGCCTACCTGTTCAGCATCCGAACAAAACCAGCCCAGTTTTTTATGTCCGACTGGGATAGACAGAGCCACAGGTTCCACTCCCATGAGGCATTCTGGAGAAAACGATGCGAAAAGTCTCGTCATCGTACCAATGCTTGGTACGAACCGTACCAGACATTGGTAACAACCGTACCAGCCGTTGGTAGCAACCGTACCAATGCCCGGTATCAATTCTATACAGTAGCATTCTCATGACTATATGCCACCATATATAATCCGCAAAACGAAACGTTCAAAAAAAGTAAAACGAAGCGTTCCACCTCGTAAAACGAAATGTTCTTTTTTTGTTTCCCCTCTCCCTAAAAACACAAAACGCCTCAGATTTCCCTGGGGCGTTTTTTTCTTATATTTCAAACATTCAAATCGAACTTCACACTTTCATCACCATTAAGTAGCAGCTTTGTTCGCTCCAAATTGTTCTCGTATATGTGCACATTGCCAAGGTTCAGGGTTATACTCTTCAGTGGCAGGTCAATTTGCCGAACCATAAGATAAAGGTGATAGATGTCCGCTGGAAGTCCAAGATTTGCATCACTGCTTCGTTGATAGGCCGAAAGCACCAATTCCCCGCCATCAATCTGGAATTGTACCAGGCTGAGGCAAGGTGCCTGATTACTCTCTGCTCCTGTCTCACCAAGGAACAGCACATAATTCTTACTATTCCGCTTCTCACGGTTTATCTTCGCAATAAGCGGAGGTAGTTTCTCGAAGTATGTCGGATAGCTGTTTACCAATATGCTTCCGCAGTAGTCCCACCAGTTTATGCCAGCCTCGCGGTATCTTTCTACTTGTCGTTCGCCTTGCATAAATAGCTGTAGTTCGTTCTTCAGTTTCTTTCTGGCAATGCCGTGGCTTTCAAATATATCAAGCAAGTCGGCAGGCGACAATGAAAGTTGCTCATTGAGCAAGTAACGGATATTGCCTTTCTTGTTGACCTGGGACTTTCCTTGCTTTAGAATTTTGTCCAATATCTGATAGTATTTGTTCATCGTTTTAATGGCATTAGAATGTTATTCAAGCAGCATCTGTATAGAGCATGATATCCGTATAGGACGCATTGTAATTCATGTGGGCATTGAACTCCAGGCGGCGGCAGTTCTCAAAGGGGTTACCGATAAATTTATTCTTGCCAATCCATTCGCACAGCTCAACTATGGAAGACTTGTTCGATGTGAAATAGATAAAGCGGTGACCGGCAAGTATGGTCAGCACATCAAGGTAATCGGACAATTTCCAATACATCTTGTAGGTCTTGTTGTCCGTGCTCAGATACGGAGGGTCAACGAGGAACACCACACCCGGCACATCCTTATACTTTTCAAACACCTCCTTGTAATCGCAGGAAGTAATGACCAATCCCTCGAGGTAGTCTTCACAACAAGGATAATCTGATGACTTTATGTTATTGTACAAAGTCTCCTTTTCCAAGTCTGCGAACTCCGTGGCATACTTCATGGAGAACAGGATGGATGAGGACAGCGTGATATAATCAATATATCCGTGGTCTTGCTCATGCTTGCGGATACACGACAGCAAACGCTCACGCAGTGCACCCATGATGGCCTTGTGGCGTGGTACGTCCACTATTTCCCTCAATTCTGCCAGCAGTGCATTCGTCTGTGGCAGGGCTTCCAGCCGTTTCCAGTAGCCGTCAAAGTCATTATACACAACGGTAGAATTCGGTTTCTGGAATTTGGCGATATGCGACAACAGTCCGCTGCCTCCAAATAGATCTACGAAGGTTGTACCGTCTGGGAACTTCTGGAGCACCTTAATATACTCCTTGGCAAACATCCGCTTCTGTCCCTGAAAAGGAAGCGGTGCCGATAAATATTGCTTTTTCATGATGCCGCCAAAGGTCGCAAGTTTCCGTTACAAACAAGCAATTCTTGCAAGCATCAAACTGCAGGTGTATTGCAGTCAGTCTGGAAGTGTTTGATGAGTCCATACACTTTGCGTTCGCTCACCGCATACTTTTCCGACAACAATGCCACGATATAGGACACCTTTTCGCCATGTCCAATCAGTGTGGTGTATTCGATATATAGGTCTACGAATTTTTCATCTTCCAGGCGTATTCCTGCCATTCTGATTCTTTTTATTAGTTCCCTGTTAAATATCAGAACATCTATTATCTTCATTGTCATATTTTTTTATACCTTTGTAACATCTCACTTACATAAACACATAAATACGAAGTACCGCGACGAGGGTATTTGCCCCCGGTCGTGCGGTACTTCGTATTGCGTTAATATGTAGGTGAGATGACTATTAACAGGCCGGGGGCTTTATTTTATTTCCCACCCCCACAGGAATTACCACTAAGCCATCGTGCCGACCGTTCTCTTCCAGTACACTACTTCCCGTCCGGATACCACCGTAGCCCTGCACTCCAGTACGGCGAACTTGCCGGGTGCGATTGAGAATGAGGACGAGGAGGTGTACACGTCATCGGGTGAGGTGTCTCCTGAGAATGAGACCGCCCCCGGCCCGCTATTATACAGCAGCATGATGTTCCCGACCATCGACCGTGCCTTCCGCTTCATCAGCACTGTATAAGTATTCACGTTCGGCCCTATTCCGGGAAGATACCCGATGTAGGAGGCGGAGAGATTGAAGAATATCATCCCCGACATGATTTTCTCGAAATCGAGAACGTAAGCACCTGCCCCCCAGTCTGCATCATATTTGATATACTGGTTGCGGTTACTATCATTGATAACCACAGTATCCTTCACTATCAGCCCTTTCATAATGCACCGGTTGAGAATCAGGTTCTGAATGATGCCGTTCTGTGCATTGATAGTCTGGGCGAACAGCTCATTCACATTGATGAGTGACGTCACCAGCTTTCCGAATCGGTCGATGAGCAGGGTCGTCTGACCTGAATTGTTCTTCACCTTCACCGTGTCGGACGTCAGGGTAATCAGCCTGTCCCTGATGTTAATTCCGGTAGACAGCAAGCGGGCTGCCGTATCGTCCCATTCCGTTGGCTGGTTACCCAGTTCCATCTGCATTCCGGCGACGTAGAGCGTGCAGGCCGCACGGGGGTACAGTATGAGAGTGTGCTGCGCCGTAGGCTTGGCCGTTACATGATACCGCACCCATTCCGTACCCATGATGACATCCAGCGTCTTCAGTCCCTCAAATCCGAAATAGAAGGGGACATTGCTTCGGTCCGCCCTCGCCCAGAAGGACAGCACGTACTCCCTGCCCGGCTGCATCGGGTACAGCAGCGGCTGCAGGGACGAGTTCGTGTAAATTCCCTGGTAGGCGGCGGCGTCAACGGCGAGCACCCTGGGGAATCCCGACCCCGGTATGTCCGAGCGCACGCCCCACGTAGGTGTCGTCTTATTCTGACGCCAACCCGCAGTGCCGTCAGAGAAGTCCCCGTTGACGAACAGATTCCCGCTTCCCGGCTTCATCGACCGGATGGACAGGTCGAACTCGTCCGCCCTCTGCATGAGGGTGGACACCGACTGCACCAGGCCGCCGCTGCCGGACGGTCCCTGCACAACGGTGCGTATCTGTCCGAGTTCCCCGTCGATGTCCAGCGCCGCCGCCGCATCGAAGACGACCGGCACGATCCTCGTATCAAGCACCTCCGAGTACAGCATCAGGGACACACGGAACTCCTCCGGCCTCGGTACCCCGTGATAGTTTGCCAGGTCATAGTACAGGGTCGACACCTCCCCCCTCGTGAGCGGCGTCACCGCACAGGTACCTCCCTCGCCCACGGTGCAGATCTCGCACACCACGCGCAGCGACGGGTTAAGCTGCGTATCCACCACGGAACAGGCGTCACCTTCGTGGTGCCGCACCTCGTATTCAAGGCGGGCTTCCAGCCGTGCGTCCCGTCTCACGCATGCCTCCTCACGCAGGGGGTGAAGCACATAGGCCTCCCCCGGGTCTCCCTTTTCCCCGTCGCTGACGACGGCGATGGTGACTTGTCCTCTTGCCAATACTGTCATCTCATGGTCGTGTTAGGTGATCCGACATCGTTGGTCACTTCTTGGTTATTTCACATACAAATATGGCCTTCATCGCAATATCCGCCGCGACAATGGTAAGAGGATTGCCGGTCTTGTTTGGCGAGGTAGTGCCCGAGAAATTGGACGGGACACCGTTCTTGTCGTATTTTGTCCATGTGTAAATGAACTTCTGCGATGAGGCAGCGGTGGCGTGGTCTTCTATCTTTGCGCCTGCCTGCCACACACTGACCTGCAAGACCGTATCAGCCTCTCCTTTCTTGAGTATCAACCCTTTGGTTGACAGTATTTCCAACTCATACGGGTCTGTCTTGTCTTCAAATGTCACATAGGCCATCGCACTGCCGGGCTGTGCCGTATCAGTGGAGGTTACGGTGGCACGGTAGGTTTGGAAGTTCACCACATCGGACGGCTGTACGGTCAGCACCTGTGCCGCAGACACCTGCTGCCATGTAGTCCCGACAAGCTTCTCCCACTTGTAGGATATGGCTGACGTATCCTCCGTTCCGCCACGGAAGGCTTTCACCTTTGCTGTGAGTGCCGCAGTGTGGCTCTGGTCGAAGATGTAGCCGGACGGCATTTCTATGAGCGCCTGCAATATTGCACCTGCTGATTCGTTGCGGGTAATGGTCTTCTGTGCCTGGATAATAGTCTCCACCGACGTGTCGGGGTCGACATACGTACATTCAAACAGGATATTCATGAATGACACCGTAGCCGCAATGTTCTGTTTGACGGACAGTTTCCCGTCCGCCGAGACCGTGAGGTTGCCTGTGGTGTTAGCGGTGGTATAGGCCGTCCCGTCCACGGTGTATTTGAACAACTTGCAACGTGCGGTCACATCGCCGACGCCTGACAGGAATATCTTGGGTGTAATGACGTTGGGTGTCGCACCGTAATTGGGGGTGTACACGCGTGTGTCCGGATTGTACATCTGCGCATCGCCTTTTGACGCCTCCAAATAGGTGGTGAGATGTGCTGCATCGTTGAGGTCTACGATGGTGATTTGTCCTCTTGCTGTAATTGCCATAAATGAAAATATTAAAGTGAATAATTATTTGTTTTATTTAGCTACGCCTCCACGACACACTCGAATACCGCTCGCTTGAACACGTCCTCGGCCGACACGCGGATTGAATTGCCCGCTCCCCGATGACGGATGTTCCACTGCTCGTCCCATTCGGGGTTGCCCGAGTTGCGCATCCATGAAAAACATGCCGGGGGGAAGTCACCCGTCACGTCCTCGCTGCCTCTGATGAGCGTGGCATAGAGCGTAACCTCTCCCTGCCCGTTGCGGATGATGTTACCGCGGTCGGTGACGATGGTCATCACCAGCCCGTCAAGCCCCTTCTGTACCTGCAAGAGCCACTCGTCAAGCGCAGTGTCCGGCTGCGAGGAGGTGGTCTTGCCCCTGCCCACGATGCACAGGTACTGGCTGCCACCATAGGTCACCGCGTCGTAGTGGCCGTAGAGCCTGCCGCTCACCCACTCGCCACGGTAACACACGATGGGACGCGAGTCGCCACCGGCATACGAGCGCACCTCGAAGCGGTCGGACATGACGAACGAGCCGCGGGGGTCGAAGCGCATCACGGCATGCGAGGCCGTGTCGAAGTCGTTCACCCTGGCATAGAACACCAGCGCACCGTCCGAGAGCGATATGTCGAACAGATGCTGCCTGTCGGGGTCTGTCTGGCTGCCCCGCTGCACGATGGCATCGCCCTCGCTCGGCACGTCGTTGTCCGCGCTCATGTCGTAGCCCACGCAATGATGTATCTTCCCGTCGATGTTGAGCTCCACCAGCCCGCGCACGTCCGAAAGGTCGACGAAGTGATACGTCCTTCCGTCCTCCAGCACCGCCTCGCCCGCCTCGGTCACCAGTCGGAAGTAATAGCGGTTAGCCACGTTCTCGTACACCCCCTCCTTAATGTTAAAGGTCTTGCAAAGAGCCATGTCGCCCTTCCGCCACTCGTTCATCACTCGCGTCGAGCCGTCATCGGCCGTGAGGTAACACCGCCATCCGTTCATCCTCCGCTCCGTGCGCACGATGTCAGAGCCTGCCGCCGAGAACGAGAAATCACCGCCCAGATAGCTCAACTTTCTGATCTCCAGCATGGCAAACACCGCCTTCATCCTCACCATCAGCTTGTCGATCTCCATCTCCGAGCGGCCGTGCTCATCCGTGCGGATGCGCCACCCGTTGCCCATTGTCAGGCCGTGGGCGAACACCTTCGACACGATGCTCTCCAGCACCGCATCACCGTTGCCGTCAATACCGTGCGTGCCGTCGCCGATGAGCAGTCCGCGAAGGAATGTTATCACGCCCTCTGCACGGTCATCGTGCCTCCTGCTGATGAATTCACGCAGGGAGCGCAGGGCGGAGAAGAGGTTGTAGTCCGTGGGCTTTGTTTCATCGGCGACACCGATAACGGCAGGCATGGACGCCGACAGACGGCGTGTGACGTTACGGATACCCTCTATCTCGCCGCTCATGCGTTCCATTCCGGTGGTCGACAGTGCATCGCCAATCTCAAGCTCAACATGTGACGGAAGGTCAAGCCGGCGCACTACCTTCGTGATGCGGCTGCTCCGGAAGCCGGCATCGGGAAAGTAGCCGGCATGCTCCAGACGCACGCGCCGGCCAGGAAAGAGTTCCGCCCCCGTGGCTTCCACCCATGTATGGTCGGTCGTGGCGCGATACACCGCCACATCGCGCGCATTCTCGGCGTTATACCGCTCCACCGCATCCAGCAGCTCGGCTTCGGCCAGCCGGTGGTACTCCTCCGGCATGCGGACATTCCACGGAATGTAGCGGTCGCCGGCCTTCGGCACGAACGTGCCACCGGGCAGCTGCATGTCGTCGCCGTATGGCCATGTGGTAACGATCTCGAACTCACGGCGATTGCTGTCGAAACCGACCTCGAAGTAATGGTCGTCGCCCTCACCCAGCCCCGCCAGCTCGCTGCCCTCCTGAAATGACACGCGCATGGCCTGTCCAGGAAGGAGATATGCCCCGAAGTCAATGTTGAGTCCCGGATCGGTGAAGAAATAGACGGTATATTCGCGGCCGCCATTGTCCTTCCGCTTCTCCGTGCGGACGGCTCCCACCGTTCCCGTATAGCGCGGATAGATGCCGGCGAAGGCATCCTGCTCGTAACGGTCCGCGATGCCGTACCGTGCCGCCAGCGGCAGGTCGACATACTTGCGCCCTCCCGGCAGCAGCAGGCGCGCGGCACCGTACTTCTCGCGGTCGATGTTGCGCGAGCTTCCCACCGGGTAGAGGCGCGTGTAGAAGGGCACGTTGTCGGCGGTCCCGGGCACAAGCTCCGTCAGCCCGCCGCCATAGGCCAGCGTCAGCTCTTCACCCTGCTCGCAGCGGCACAGATTGACATTCATGCCGTCAACCCACCATTCGGCCTTCGTTTTCTCCGCCAGTTCCTGCAAGGCCTGGTCGCAGTACTTCCCGGCGTAGTCGATGACTATATTGTCCGTTCCGGCGGCGATGCCCGGCTTCCATGAAGTGGAACCCATGCCGCGGTTGATACAATCCACGATGAGCCGCAGATGCTCGGCCGGCGGTGCGGTGAGCGTGAATACCGGTTCCGTGTCGCCATCGGTGAGGTTGAGCACGAGAAACCGCTTCAGCAGGCTTTCGAGGCCATACATCCGCAGGCTGTAGACCCATTCACACCGGCTCTTCATCTCGGGGTGCGGCCGCTCGGTGAGGCGGTAACGCTCGCCCATGAAGTCGGCATAGTCATTCACGTCGAAGGCTACGCTTCCGGGCAGCGTGACGGAGAGCGACAGCACATTGTCGCCATGTATCTCCTTCGTCTGCACGGCATCGCCGGAGGGCGACACAGTGACACGTTCATTTCCGTTGCGATCGTAGATGGTGAGTTTCATTGACTGTTTGAATGGTGTTTAATACGCATTTGAACACTTCAGAATGACGGATTCGGCTCGCGGAACTTCACGCGGAAGATGCTTGCCTGCTGTCCCTCGCGCCACAGGTAGGTGAGCGGGCGGAAATCGGAGCTGTCAAGATAGAATATCCGCATGGTGATGCCCAGTGCGGGGAACTCCGCCGACAGCCATCCGTCCGACCCGTTTTTCAGAAAGGCAATGAAGGCGCGGTAGCGGCGCAGCCATTCCGCTTTCGTGGGCGCGAAGAGGGCGAATGTCAGTTCCACGTCGCGCGCCGCCGATGCCGGTGTCAGCCGCACGGAATAACGCTCTCCGTCCTCCTCTCGGAAATCCACGGCCACATGCGGCTTTGTCTTCGCCGGGGTGAGGATGGCCCGCAGATTGGTGCGGCCGCCGCTCTTCTCCTCGGCGAGAAATGCGCCGAACTCCTTCCAGATGTCCTTCCCGTTGATGACGGTCTGTCCTTCGAGTACATTCATGTTGCTTGCTCTTGTTTGTTACTTTACCTTGATTCCGTCCCTGGCGAACCGCCGCAATTCGTCACGGATCCCATCCAGCAGATGGCTGCTCCGCTCCGTGTGCTCCTCGATCTTCTTCAGCGTTCCTGCCGCCGTTCCCATCTTGTCCGCCACGTCTTCGAGCCGGTCGTCCATGGACGACCAGTGCATCTGGCCGCTGACGAACAATCCCTCGAGCTTCGTTCCCTGGTCCTGGCTCATGGCGGTGAAGCCTCCCGTCCTGCCGTGCTGCACGGACGGGTCGTCGTCGGGCTTCCATCCGAACAGCTCGTCGATGGCCTTGCGTTCGGCTATCGCCTGCTCCGTAATCTCGTCGCGGCGGCGGCGCAGCTCTGCCATCTCCGCCTCATCGACCGTTCCGTCGCTGCCCATCGCCTCAGCGAACAGCTCGTACAGCTCACGCATCTTCTGCCTATATTTTTTGTCCATCATTGACGACAGGATGGCATTGCGGAAATCGTCTTCGATCATCTTCGCCACATCCCTCACGTCTCCCTTCATGTCGCGCACCTTCTCGAGCCATGAATTGTAGAAGCCGTCGAAGGTCGTCCGCGTCAGGCTCTCGCGGCGCGTTTCCTCTATTTCCTTCCATTCGTCCCCGCAGGCGATGATCTGCTCCAGGTACTTGCGCGTGTCGTCGTGCAACTCCGCCCAGAAGGTGGGGGCATTCTCCATGATCCATTGCAGCTGCTCGGCGGTCATGTCGAACAGGCCGCTCATCCTTCCCGATGCCGCCTCGCCGAGAGACTGCACGGTCAGGCCGAGCCTCTCCATCTCCTCACGCTGGTGGTGCAGGCGGCGGTACTCCTCCCAGCCGGCCGAGCTGATATCCCCGTGCTGGCGCCGTCCGCGGCTCGAACTCGAGCCGATGCCAAGAAACCCCTTGCTGGCGCCGCTGTCAAGGTATTTCCTGCCCATGTTCCTGGCAGCCTCCTCGCTCTGGGCGAGGAGTTTCTTGGCCGTCTCGTAGCTGTTACCCGCATTCAGGTAGTCGCTGGCCGCCATCGACGCGACCAGTTCCTTCTGCTTGCCGATGACTCTGTCCAGCACGGACATGTATTGCTCGTACTTCGCCTTGGCCTCCTCATACCTGCGGATGCTCTTCTTGCCGCCGAAGTCAACGCCGCCCAGCGAAAGCACGCCGGCCATCGTCTTGGCCAGGCCGCCCATGGTCTTGGCCAGGCCGGTGACTACCGATGCGGGGCGCGTCAGGTCTATCTCAGCCAGCCCGTCGAGAACCTGTCCGTAGCCGGCAATGATGCCGCTGATATCCTCATTGGCCTGGACACCGAAATCGGCGAGCATATCGGTGAGGGCCGATGCCATCTCTCCGAGCTCCCTTGCCTTCTCCACCCCGGCATGCAGGCTCTGCGTGGTAAGCGCCAGCAAGCTGTAGCGCGCAGATTGCGCCCGTCCCAGCCTCCGCTCCGCTTCCTCCTGTGTCAGCAGGCGGCGCACGGTCTTGCCGGTGGCGGCGTCATATTCCTCGACAGATACCGTTCCGCCGGCCATGACGGTATTCAGGTCTTCCTGCGCCCGGACGGCGGCTTCCTGCGCCGCCGCCAGACGCCCGATGTCATCCTTCAGGGCCGAGAACGGGCTGCGCTCCTTCAGCTTCAGGTCTATCTTGTCGAAAGCCTCCTGCAATGCTTTCATGTCGTCGGGTTTCAGGTCCTTGCCTGCCCGGCTGATATATTCCTTCAGCTTGTCCCGCAGGACGGAAAGGGCCTGCGTGGACTGCGCATCGATGTTCCCGAACACGTCGGCGAAATCGATGCTTGCCCGGAACCGATCGGAGTCGAGCCCGGACAGTGCCTCCTGCAGTCGCTTTTCGAGGATTTTCCGTTCCCCCTCGGTTGAGGCGGCCATGTACTCTTCCATGTGCCGGGCAAGCAGGGCCTTCCGTTTCTCCTCGTAAGTGCCGTATTCCGCAAGGTAGTCCTGCCATGCCCGGCGTGCGGCCTCGTTTTTCTTGGCCTGCTCGGCGGCCTCCTGTCCGGCAATGTCCTGCTCGCCGGCTTGTTTCTTGGCTTCGGCCAGCTGCCTGCCGGCAGCGAGGGCGTCAGCCTGCTCCTCGGTGAGGTGTCCCCTCTGTTGCTTGCGCCAGGCCGCCTCGAGGACGGCAAGCTCCTTCATTTCCTCTTCATAGGAGGAACGGAGCTGCGCGCGTTTCTTTTCCGAGCCGTCCTTCATCGCTTCGATTTCATCCGCCCGGTTCTTCTTCTGCAGTGCCGCCAGCTCGGCGGCACGCCTGTTTTCCTCCCGCATGCCGGAGGATGCGCCGTGCCCCTCACCGGCAGTCTTTCCGCCGCCATACCTTTTCAGGCCCGAGCCGGCGAGTGCATTCTTCTCTTCCGCCAGGGCTGCCGTCAGCCCGGCCTGCATCGAGGCGTTGCGTCTTTCCATCCTTTCCCGCGCCAGGCGGTTGTTATTGTTCAGCCGGCGGATGGCCTCTGCGTTGCGGCGGGCGTTCTCGGCAGCGGCCCCCTGCTCGGTGAGGTAATATTCCTGTGTCTCGATGGCGTTGCCCCTGCCGGTATAACGGGTGGATGTCTTCACTCCGTAATCGCCGGGTTTCAGCCCTTTCACAGACATCACCCTGTCGCCAGTCCTTGCCGTGACATAGTATCCGCCTCCCGCCGTAGAGGCGCGGTTCTGCAGGGTCTCACGGATGTACTCCCGTGCCGACTGCTCCATCTCGGCATAGTAGGCGGCGGCCTTGGCGCGCGCCATGATGGATTGCACCACGGCACCGGTTCTGTTGACCAGCAAGGATTCGGCGTCCGCTACGTTCGACACCTCGAAACCGAGGCCGCGGAAAGCCTCACTGTTGTCCTCCACGAATTTCTTCTTGTCCTTGAGGTCGGTGCCCAGCGCATTCCATGCACCCTGCAGCTTACGGTACTCGGACAGCTGCGCCGCGGCCGTGGAAGCCACCGAGTCGCGCCACCTCGCATGTGCCTCACCGATGGCAGCCGCGGCCGCCTTCGACGCTTGTTCCGCCTGGCTCTGCGAGCCAGAATAGCGGTTCCACGCCGCAATGGCGGCACCGATGGCGACCGACAGCCCCAGCGTCAGCGTGCCCATCAGCACGCGCGCGGCAGCCGTGGATATGCCCAGTGCCGATGCCAGCCTCGTGGTGGCCGCCGTCAGCACGGCCTTCGCCCTGGCCAGCGTCACGACCCGGAATGCGGATACTTCGTTGAGCGTGTTGAAAAGCTGCTGAAGCCCCATCGTCACGGCCATCACGCCCTGTACGCGTGCCTGCACCTTCATCAGGTTCTCGTTCTCGGCGGCAAATACGGACATGAAGCCCGTAGCCGCCGTAATGGCACCCGACACGCCCGTCAGCCCCGACATCATTCCCTGCCAGTTGGCGTCGTCATGAGCCAGGGCATTCGTCTGCTGCCGCATGTCTCCGATGGTATCGCTCAGCCTGGCCGCTTCCGCCGACATGTTCCGGAACTCTTCCGTATTGTCTCTTCCGTCCAGCCGCATCCTGGCAAGCGCATCCTGCATCTCGCGAAGGCGCGTGGTGAGCCTCCGTGTGGCAGCGGCGGTGTTCTCTTTCTCCGTCTGCAGGCCGGCGAGGATGCCTTTCTCCTCCTCCAGGGCCTTCCTGGCTGCGGTCAGGTCGGCATGCACTTCGTTCTGGGCCTTGCCGGGAGCAGCATTCTCATAAGTATTTTGAAGCTGACGGATGTCAGCCTCAACCTGCTTGATGACCTGTCGCTGCGCTGAGATGCGGTCGGTAAGCGTCACGGCGTTATCCGCAGCCGCCGTTTCGGAGGCGGCGACCTTCCGGTACTCCTGTTCCAGCCGGGCTATGCCCTGTTGCGCCTCCATGTGCTGCACCTTCAGGCCGTCAAGGATGGACGATTCTTCGGCAAGGGCATTGCGGCAGGCGGCAATCTCCGCCGTCAGCTCCTTGTGCCCAGGCCCGGGACGCATGCCCGCCAGCTTGCGCTCCATGCGGTCGAGGTCTGCCGTCACGCCGTCGATGACCTTCCGCTGATCCGTCATCTTCGCAGACAGGACGACAGCGGCCTGCCTGGCGGCACCAAGCAGCTTCTCGACGGACGCACGGCTGCGGTCGATGCCGGCAGACAGGCTGTCCTTCATCAGGAATTCAATCTCTACAGGTTTCATCTTCTCGTTATAGTTTCGACTGGAATATGCCCACGATGTCGCCGGCCTCTTCCTCGGCCGACCTCGTGTCGTCACGGGTGGCGTCGACATACCGAGGTGCATCGGACATCATCATGATGAGGGTCTGGTAGTTCACCCCATTCAGGATGTAGTCCACGCTCCAGCCGGTGGCGGCAGCCACCTGCCATATAAATCCGAAGGGGCTATGAGATCCCTCATACCGGGTTCTTAACTCCCCTTCCCGCTTTGGCTCACTCTTGCCTTGAGCGGATTCGCTCTCTCGGCAGATCTGATAATAGGTATAAAAGGGTCGGTGCCCATCAGGCGGACGAACTGCGCCACGGCGGCCATTTGGTACTCATATTTCACAAAGCTGTGAATCACCATGGTCATCAGACGGGTGAGGAGGTTCTTTTGAAGGACCCCCCTGCAGAACGTGAGGGCGATGATGCGGCTGATTTTCTTTCCGTGCCGCACGAAAAAGTCCATCTGCTGCTCCAGGGTCATCTTCTCCAGCTCCTCCGTGGTGGTGTTCATCGAGAGGTAGGTGCGGGCGATGGCTATCTGTCCCAGCAGCGTCGGGCGGCGCATCGTCATGCGCAGGAGGATGGGACGGCGGCGGAATGGCAGGCGCATTGTCTTCAAAGGCACTGATATACCGTTATCCAGCAGTGCGTCGGCTGCCTCCCGCTGTATTTCCCTTATGGTGGTGCCTTCGTCCATCATCCGGCAGGCATCGTATCGTTGATTTCATAAGGTGCGCCGCCGTCCTCGGGCTTGTTCACCTTCAGCTGGCATTCTACCTTCGACACCTCCGTCAGAGTCAGCTTGCCGCCGAGGTTCGCCAGGATGGTGCCGTTGGGAATGGTCATGGTCTGGCCGCTCACGAAGTCGATGGTCCATTTACCGCTCAGGTCTACAAGAGAGGTAGGGGATTTCCAGCCCGTCACTTTCTTGTTGCCCTCGGTGCCGGTCTCCACAAGCGTACCGCCGAGCACAGCCTTCAGATTTTGATAATTTAGTTGTATTAGGTTGAAGGTCGGACTCACCGTGGCGTTCTTCTGCATCAGCGTCATCACCGGCGCATCGGGAACCTGCTCGGCTTCCACGTCCACGCTCTCAGGCTTCTTGCCGCCCCAGTCCCAGCTGTTCTTCTCGATGTAGCCCACAACGAACTCACCGAACTTTACGGCTGCGATGCCGTAGATAAAATTCTTGTTCTTGCTCATTTCTTTTTCAGTTTTATGAATGTATATACTATTCCGATAATTCCGGCCAACAGTCCGGCCAGAAAGTATTTGAGCCGCATGAAGAAGCCGTTGCCGGTACTTTCCTTCGCCTCCTCCTTGTGCTCTGCCTTGCTGTCGCTCGCAATTTTGAGTTGCCGCTTCAGCGTGTTGATGGTCTTGGCATATCTGGCGCACACCAGTTCCAGGCTGTCGCAGCCGGCTTCAATCACTATCCGCTCCGGCTCATCAGCCGTCGGCGCCTTGCGGCTCACCTTCACGCTCGCCTGGCCCTGTCTCGCCGTGTAGCCCGCCCCTTGAGGCAGCAATCGAAGACTGTCCAGGTTCAGCGTCAGACTTACCGCCGACATCGGCACCTTCACGGGCGTTTGCCAGGTTTCTATGACGCTCACCGTGCTGTCCACGTCGAGGCGGCTCACCTCTTGGCTCATGGCAGTCTCCCGTGTCGCGCTTTTTCTGCTCGACGCGCATGCGGTGAAGCACAGGACAGTCATCGCTGTAACGACAGCCGTTAGCGTCGTCGATAGCCTTGCGCAGCCGTGCCATCTCGCGCTTGGTGGCGTTGAGGTCCTTTCTTGTTTCATTGAGTTCTTCTTTTAGAGGGTTTACAATGTTCTCGATTAGCACCCGGGTGGCTTTCTCAGTGTTGTCAATCCGGACTGTCTCGGCTTCGGCTGTCGCTTTCTCGGCTTCCGCTTTCGCTTTCCTCACGGTCGATTTCAATGTGATGATGGCTGCTATCGTTGCCACCAGGCCGCCACCCAGCACCAGATTGACAATTCCACTGAGTTCCATACCTTTTTATATATATTATGGGCGCCTGATTCCTATCTCGCGCAACCACTTCTGCACGTCAAAGGAGGGGCAGGCCTTGCCCGGGTTCAGCTCATGGTGTCCCACGATACGTATCTGTGGGAAACGGCGGTGGAAGTCCACGACGTACCGTTTCAGCGCATCACGCTGGGCGGCCGTCCGTGTGTCCCTGGGCTTCATGGCTTTGTCGCACCCGCCTACATATACGATATGCCGGCTTACGCTGTTGTAGCCTGCGGCGCCGTTCGTAACCTCCCAGGGATCGACATTGGCGTCCTCGTTGTTGTCCACCAGCCGCTCCACGCGGCCGTCAAGGTGCACCATATCCGTGTAACCCACCTGCTTCCAGCCACGCCCACCCTTGCTTACCGGGTCGGTGTGCCAGTGGCGTATCTCCGCAGAGCTTACCTCACGGCCTTCCGGCGTGGCGGTGCAGTGGATTACAAGATACTTTATCGGCTTACTCATCTCTTTCAGGATTGGGGTTCTGTTCCTGACCTGCTGCGTCGGTATCCGGATTTTCGTCCGTACCGCCCTCACTTTCGTCCGGCTGCCCGTCCTCTTCCTCATTGCCGAGGATATACGCAGGAGCGGTCTTGCCCTTGAACTCCTTGCACAAATTGCGGTCTATGAGCGACTGGGCGCGGTCTTTGTCTTTCACCTCCAGAATAGTATCTGGGTCATATACGGTTACGTGGTCATCTTTGTCACGGAACGCACTTGTTACTTTCAGTTTCATACGCTTGTATTTGTTTTATGGTTTTACTTATCCCTCAGGAAGGCTGGGGTCCTTATAACCGCTCATCATCACTGCTCCGGCATCCGCTTTCTTCGGCATGCAGATGAAGTAGTGGCGGAAGTTGATTTTGTTGCGTTGGTATTCCGGATCGGTGGATGCCGAGCTGTAGTACATCTTCGTTGACCCCGTGGCCTTGAAAACACGTGGTACATGGAAAGCGAAAGAGCACTGGAATTCACCGGTCGCAGGACTGGCACCGACATTCTTCTTCTTACCTACAGTAGTGTACAGCGGGTTGTTCGCAAACTCGTAGATGTCAAAACCGTACAGCCTGCCTACTGTGCCGTCGTTGCGGTTGATGTTGTACTGCTCCTTGAATACCTGGGATACTTCCAGCAGGTCGTTCGCATGGTCGCTGCAGAGCACGAGGCGGCGCCCCTGGGCAGGTACTTTCAGATTGTCGAGCGCACGCTTCAGGTTCAGCAGGTCGGTCGCTGTCATCTTCAGGCGTCCCGTCACTGGATCACGTTTACCTGTAGTCTTCAGCACAGGTGTGGTAGCAGTGTCCTCCTTCGCGCACAGGGCATGGGCAGCCTTGGCAAATTTTGAGTCGTTTATGGAATTGCCGTGGCTCTCTTTCACGCGTGACATCTTGTCGTAACTCAATGCATACAGTTCGTCATCAGTAATAGGAGTTACCTTAGTCTGGAACTTGTCCAACTTGATGGCGATGTCCTTGTCATCCAATGCCTGGAAAGGAATAGGATAGGTCGTATTATTGATCAATACGTCAGGGTCAACGCCTACCTCCACAAGGTGGATGACATCGTTGTTCACGATACTCGAACTGTCGGGGATGCCATCGAGGAAGGTAGCCTCCAGTCCGCGGCGAAGGCATTTCACCAGCTCGCCCGTCCATATCTCGGTATAGACACCCACACGGAGACTTCCGGCAGGGGCAGCCTGTCCGATTACGGCAGCAAGCACGTTCATGCCGATGGCACCCGTCATGGGAGACAGACCGGCAGCGACGGCGAGGGTGCCGCCTACCAGGCAGTTCATGAGAACCGCCATAAACATTGCAATCAATCTTTTCATTGCTTTCTGATTTTTGTTGTTATACATGTTAAATCTCGCATTCAAATCCATATTCAGCCTTGTACAGCTTCTTGTACAGTACAGGATCCTCCTTGCGAAGCCCCTCCAGCTCCTCAGCGGGGACCTCACTCAGTTTTTTGTAACCGGCATTGCCGTCGGCAGAAGCACCACCCTGACGGCCGATGATGGAACTCAGCCTGACCTGCGGGGACATGGCGTCAAAGATGGCCTTCAGGTCTTCGGCACCGACCTTCTTTCCCAATTCCAGGAACTGCTGTTTCTTGTCCTCGCCGATTTTCTTCGTGGCTATGGCAGCGTTAACGAGGGTTTCAATACGTGCGGCACGCAGCGTGTCGCGTTCCGTGCGCAGGGTGTCTACCTCTGCGATTTTAGCCTTCAACTTTGCCAGTTCTGCGCTGATGGCAGCTTCGTCGGCATCTTTTGGAAGACCCAACTCAAGGGCTAATTTCTCTTGGTCCATTTCTTTTGTTTTTTGATTGTTATTACTATGCAGAAGCGGCAGCACTGTGCCGCCATCCTTGCCTAACTCTATGCGCTGCCCGTCTTTCTGCAGCACGATGGCATCATCATTCGCACCGACATCCACCAGCGACACCTCAAAAAGCTTGCTCTTGATGACGGTTGGAGCTTTCTGTCCCGGCAACAGATACTTCGGGTCTTCACTTGTCTCCAAAATGTCAATTCCTACGCTTACCATCTTTAAGGAACCGAATTCCCATTGCTTCTTGCAGCGTTTGCTCAACTCGGTAGCTTCGTCGAACACGAGTTCACCGGTAACCTCATTGTCTTCTAACTTAATATCCTTTACCAAACCGATAACCTGCCCGCGTTCATGCATGTATAATAGTACAGGGTTGCGGTTATACTGCTCCACATTCATTCCTGACGTCAGTACCCGAAAGCCGTAGCTGTTCAGACTCTCGTTACTGATTCTTACTCGTTTTGTCTTGCTCATATCATCGCTTTTTGCTGCAAAGTTGCGGTATTTAAGGCAGCCTTCAAAGAAAGCGTGAAACGGTTGCACACATCTGTGAAAGCATTGCACACTTCTTTTCCTGCCTGCCTTAAATGCAGCAACTTTGCAGCAGTTTAACACATTTCATTTTATGACAAAGATAGAAAAGACGAATAAGCGAGGGACAAGCGGAACTCGTTCCGGAACGTCTGAGCGCACGAGACTTTCGCGAGAGCAAATTGAACAGAAAAAGACCATCGGAAGGTCATTGTACCTCTCCGGAATGGATCAGACGGAGATAGCCGACCAGTTGGGCGTGTCGCGTGTCACCGTCTCAAAATGGTGCACCTCCGAGGGATGGAAGGAGGCACGCGCCGCAAAGAACATCTCACGCCCTGAATTGGTGAACAAGCTCCTGCTTACCATTGACGGCCTGATAGAGAACGTCAACAAGTCGGATGACCCGACGCTCATCGGCTCGCTGGCCGACAAGCTCTCAAAGCTCTCGGCAACGATAGAGAAACTCGACAAGAAGGCAAACGTCATCGACGCCATAGAAGTGTTCATGGCTTTCAACCGTTGGATACAGGACCAGGCATCCTACGACCCGGAGATTACCCCGGAGCTTATCAAGGCCATTAACAAGTACCAGAACAAATTCCTCATGGAGCGCATGCAGAACCCTTCAACACTATAATAATAGGACATGGCGACAATAGCGGAACTCAAGCAGATGCAGCTGGAGTGGAAGGAACACTGCCGGCAGATACAGAGCATAACGGATACGAAGAGTCTTGTCCGCGAGAGCTCCGTGCAGAAAGAGCAGCGCATACGCCGCCTGCAGAAGGACTATGCCGCCTTCTGCGAATATTATTTCCCCCACTTCCTCCAGCTCCGCGACAAGGTGACGGGAGAGGTCATCCGCACCATCCACAATGCGCCGTTCCACAACGCGGCAGCGCGCAAGGTACATGACACGCCAAATCTCAAGGCGGTGTTCAAGTGGCCACGCGGACATGCCAAGTCCACCCATTTCGACATCTTCATGCCGCTCTGGCTCATGTTCCAGCCAAAGCGGCTCATCAATTTCATGGTGCTGGTGGGTAAGTCCGAGGACAGTGCCGACCGTCTGCTTGGGGATATTCAGGCTGAATTGCAATATAACAAGCGTATCATTGCAGACTTCGGCAAACAGATGTCTATGGGCAACTGGACCGAGGGAGAGTTCACAACCAAGGAGGGGGTATATTTCCTGGCATGTGGACGCGGACAGTCGCCGCGTGGCTTGCGCAAGCGTGAGGCACGTCCGGACTATATCGTCATCGACGACCTCGACGACGACGAGCTCTGTCGCAACGAGCGCCGTGTCCGCGAATTTACCGACTGGGTCAAGGAGGCACTCTTCGGAGCACTGGACGTGGGACGAGGACGCTTCCTTATGGTCGGAAACCTTATCTCAAAGACTTCCGTACTGGCGAACATCTGCGCAACGAAAGGCGTGCATGTGTCGGAAATAAAGGCCGTCGATAATGAAGGCAACCCGGTATGGAAAGAGAAATGGACCAAGGAGGAAGCCCGCGAATATGCCGACTTTGTAGGCTATCGTGCCTGGAACAAGGAGATGATGCACAATCCCATCGTCGAGGGAACTGTCTTTCGGCAGGAATGGATACGTTGGGCAAAACGACCGGCATGGAAAGACTTCTCCGAATTTGTCCTCTATATCGACCCGTCGTGGAAAAGCAAGAAGACCAACGACACCAAGGCCGCCAAGCTCTGGGGTAAACACAAAACCTATCTTTGGCACCTGCGCGCTTTCGTGCGCAAGGCCTCTGTTGCCGAACTCGTCCGCTGGTGCTACGACCTCTACGAATGGAGCCAGGAAATCGGCATTGCCATACGCTTTGCCATCGAAGCAAGCTTCATGCAGGATATTCTCCTCGATGAGTTCACCACGGAGGGAGAGATCCGAGGCTATCAACTGCCCATTACCGGCGATACACGCAAAAAGCCGGACAAGTTCCAGCGCGTCGAGGCCATCAGTCCGCTCTGGGAACGGGGCTTTGTCTACTACGACATCTCGCAGAAGGAAGACCCGGACATGCAGGCTGGGGTCGAACAGACACTCGCCTTCGAGAAAGGTATGGCTGGCAACGACGATGCGCCCGACGCAGACGAGGGGGCCATCTATATCCTTCAGAAGAATACAAGGCAACAGATTTATTCACCGAGGTTCGGCAAACGCCCGACCTCCAAAAACCAATGGTAAATAACATGATACGGCTTATAAAAGACATTATCTTCGGCTTCCGCTTCAAGCGTGCCGTCAGGAAGGCAGACCGCTTTCACCATATCACGCACCGCAAGTACATGGTGCTTGTCATCAACAAGAAGCTCGAGGTTCTCTCCAAACAGGAGGTGAAAAAGTTTGTGGCCAACGGCATTTTCCAAAAGGGAACAACCGTCGGAGATATTGAGAGTAAGGCATTATATATAACGATGTAGGCTTATGTTTATCACAGATGAAGACTATAGGGTGGTCATTGGCGAGCAGGCACTTAAAGTGGTGTCTCAGGTCAGCGAGGAGAACCGGGCCAACGCCGAAACGGAGGCCGTTGAGGAGACAGCCGGCTATCTCCGCCCGAAATATGATACAGCGGCTGTGTTCAGCGCTTCAGGAAGCGACCGCAACAGGCTCGTGGTGATGTACGTCTGCGACATCGCCATCTACCACATGGCTGCGTCCACACCGCAGAAGATGGGAATGGAAATACGCAAGGAACGCTATGAGCGGGCCGTCAAGTGGCTGGAGGGGGTACAGGCAGGGAAGATTGTGCCGGACCTGCCACTCGCTATCGATGAGAACGGTGATACCATCGGGCTGCCGATGAAGTATGGCAGCCAAAGAAAACAAAGATATAACTGGTAAATGGTTATGGCAAGAAACAGGAATACAGGCAACAAAACGCTGGTGCGTACGCCATTCGGCACGCTCCGGCTTGCAAGGAACGACGCAAAACGGTTCCATAAGACCGTGATGGAACTGCAGCGTACCACCGATTCGCTCACGCGAAAGGACATAGGCGATTGGCGCATAGCGTGGCAGATGGCCATCAATGTCGATAATCCGAACCGCCAGCGCCTCTACGACATATACCGAGACGTGGATGTCGACCTGCACCTCTCCGGGTGCATTCAGCAGCGCGAGGGATTCGTCTTGTCACGCTCGTTCAAACTGGTCAACGAGAAAGGTGATGAGGACGAGGAGGCTGCAGGCTATTTCAATACGTCATGGTTCAAGCAGCTCATGAAACTTGCACTGGATGCCAACTGCTGGGGACACTCGCTCATAGAACTGGGTGAGTTGACAACCGACACCAACAACCGCCTCTGCTACGATGGGGTGAAACTTATCCCGCGCAAGCATGTCATTCCGGAATACGGAAGGGTCGTCGCCCAGCTGGGCGACGACTGGAAATCTGGCGTCGACTACCGCCGCCCTCCGTTTGCCGACTGGCTCATCGAGGTTGGACAGCCGGACTGCCTCGGGCTCTACCTGAAGGCGGCCACACAGACCATTCCCAAGAAGAACGCGCTGGCGTTCTGGGACACCTTCGCAGAGATATTCGGAATGCCCATGCGCATAGCCCGTACTACCACACGCGACGAAAAGGAGCTCTCAAAGATGGAGAAGATGATGGCGGAGATGGGTACTGAGGGCTGGGGTGTCTTCCAGCAGGGAACGGATATTGAGGTCGTGGAGTCCAGCAAGGGTGATGCCTTCAATGTCTACGACCGCCGTATTGACCGCGCCAACTCCGAACTCTCAAAGCTCATCATCGGACAGACCATGACCATCGAGGACGGCTCCTCTCTCTCGCAGTCCGAAACACATCTTGAGGTTTTCCAGAATCTCGTCGATGCGGACTGCGACATGCTGCGCGATGTGGTGAACAACCAGCTCATACCGCGCATGGTACGGCATGGATTCCCCTTGCAGGGAATCCGATTCGACTGGGACTACAGCGCTGACTACACTCCCGAGCAGCAGGTTGCATACGAGCAGCTTGTTCTCAATAACTATGAGGTGGATCCTGTCTATTTCGCAGAGAAATATTCCATGCCTGTTGGTGAACGCAGGCAGCAGGTTCCCGTCTTTGCCCCCACAGACCCCGACGGTGGCGGTGAAGAACCCAAAGGCGATAAAACACCCAAGCAGGATAAAAGGAAGCGACAGAAGCAGAACAAACGCCCTTTTTTCGACTGAGCCCCTCTGAGTACGAGGGGCTGCACCAGCGTTATGCCCGCCTGCTTGGAAAATCCGCGTTGCAAGCGACCTTCAGCCGCGAGGAGGAAATAAGAAAGGAGTTGTCCCGCCTCTTCGAAGGAATGATGCAGACGCTCTATAAAGTGGAAGGGGCACAATTCCGCATTGAGATTTTGAACAAAACGAAAATACGGGACTTCATCAAGGCACATGCCGATGTGCTGGACTCCTCGTTTCAGAAAGTGGAGATGTCCGATGCCATGCGCCGCCGCCTCGAGCGATCCAACTACATCTTCTCAGGCATGAAGACCTTCCACGAACTGAATGAGGCATTCCCATCGCTGCTTGATGAGAACGGCAACCGAAAGCCGTTTGAACAGTTTTTGAATGACGTTCAGAAGATAAATGGCACATACAATCAGAACTACCTCAGAGCCGAGTACAATTTCGTGCAGGCTTCCGCACAGATGGCTGCCAAATGGGAGGGCTTCATGCAGGACGGCGACCGGTATAACCTGCAGTATCGTACAGCAGGAGACAAGAAGGTGCGTCCGGAGCATGCCGCGCTTGACCGTGTAACGCTGCCTATCACTGACCCGTTCTGGGAAGAATATTACCCGCCGAACGGATGGAACTGCCGCTGTACGGTCATACAGGTACGCAAGTCAAAATACCCTGTTACACCACACGACGAGGCGATGGCACTCGGGGAGGAAGCTACAGGCAAGGACACCAAGGGGATATTCCGTTTCAATGCCGGACAGGAACAGAAGTCCGTTCCCGACTATAACCCCTATACCATACGCCGTTGTAAGGACTGTGATATTGCCAAAGGGAAAATCAAACTCGCTTTCATTCCGGACAATGAACTTTGTACTGCATGCCAGCTTATAAGGGCTCAAAAACACGAGAACACAGGTGCTGCGGGGCGTATCCTGAAATATGATGAGAAGACATGGGAAAGAACCTATGTCTCACCAAAGGACATCGGGTTCGTGGCCACGCAATTGGAACGTATTGCGGAAGCTACAGCCAGCAATGCTGAAAGGAACAAGTTCGACAAGGAAATGAGAATGTGCAAGGTTCTTGCCGACAATGGGCATGATGTTGAATACCTGCAAGGCGTGAACAGACCCGCCGGACAGACCTACGATATTAGATTTGACAAGGTAAAGGCTGACTTGAAATGCGTAACCGGTGGAGCCGGCAATATTGTCAAATACGCCAAAAAGGCACTCACAAAGCAAGGAGGAGAGGCGGTCGTATTCGAGATACCCACACATGATGCGAAATACTATGCCGCTCTGACAGAAGCACGACGAAAGTGTACCGGCAGGATTTTCTTCTATATAACAGACGAAATGGTATTGAAGGAATTGAAGATATAAAAAATAAGGCCGCTGAAAAGCGACCTTGGGGCGGTACACGGTCATTACTTCGACCCTGTCCCTTCGTATTTTTACGCACTGCAAATATACAAAAAATCCGTTACTTCCAAACAAAAGTAGCGGATTTTTTGCCTTTAGGCTTGATTTTCACCATTTACAGGCTCTTGATGGCCACACATTGGTAGCTTTCTATGTTCTCGATTATCTCCTCATGGTTGTGGTTTGTCCGGCTCTCCACTAAATCAAATTCCATGAACGTCTCGCCTTCCATGCAGGTCAGTGCCTTGTGGATCTCCTCCAGCATGTCGAATACCTTCAGGCTTTCCTCCCGGAACTCGCTGCCGGCACTGACGCTGCCCGTCCAGTCCGTTACCACATGCAGGTTCACTGTCGGCTCGGCACGGTATTCCACGCCAACCTGAATAGCCTGCCACTGAATGGGGGCAAACTCCACGAATACTGCAGGCCGCTCCCAGCTCTCCTCCTGCTCGATAAATTCTACATTATGGTTCCAAAGGTCAATGTGCTTGATTGCACGCTCCCCGCCTTCAGGGATTTCTGCATCGGGATCTTCCAATACTTGAAAACCATCGGCCGTTGTATAAAGCATTGACAACCGCTCAACGAGCATCTCATACAATTCCTTTCTCATTTCTTTCGTATTTCAAATTCGACGTTAAAATATTCCGTGATGTTCTCCTCTATTATCTCACGAACCGCCGTCTCTACCTCCGGGCTCACACCCAGGAAGCGACGACGTGGTATCCTGATGGTCGTGCCGGCTTTCTTCAGCGCCATGAATTTCCAAAACTCCGCTTCGGCAGACAACTGAACCGTGGGTCTTTCGTTACCCCGGCTGCCGTTTTTCTTCCTTCCGAAGGACCCTGTCGCTGCGTAGTACTTATACCAGAAGTACCTCTTCATTTTCGGTGTCACCACAATCTCGCCTCCCTCATTGTGAATGGCTGCGTAGGGTTCGTTAGTGAAGAAGGCAATGCTGTTCTCTGTCGTCCGGCTCTGTATGCTCCTGCGGAGCCGTCCGGTATCGACCAGTATATGACCGCCCGGGCGTGTGGGACTCTTCCGGCGCTGCCACGCCTCACTGAAGAATGCCTGACGCTCAAAGTTGCGGTCGAATTCCTCCGTCAGCTCCACCCTGATGTCATTCAGGATTCTTCCTATAATACCCGAGATTTCTTCTTTCATCTTCTTTCAGCAATTCGGGAAAAAGGAAACCTTCAACCTCCAGCTCCTGTCGGGCGGGCACCTCCTTCTTCAAGATCTTGTACAGCTGACGCTCACAGATGCCATACGCCGGATAGATGTACCGCCGCCATATCTCGCGATTGGACAGACCGGTACGGCAGTAGTAATCATATATCCTGTTGATGTCGGCAGCCCGCTTCTCGGCTGCCCTTCCCCTCCTTTTCTTGATCATGTTAATTTGACTCTGTGACAATATGTCGCAAATATACGAAAAATCAACAATAAAAATAGCATAATGTCAGAAAATATTGTATTTTCAATACATTATGCTATAATTTGACAAAAACACTATCTATGCCTCCGTCATGCCCAGAGGAATCTGTCTCCATCCTCCGCCATCCGTCTTGTGCTCGGCGCGGATGAACTGCCTGCTGACCTCCGGCTGGTACGCCTCCTCGATGATGCGGACACCCTCGAGGAAACGTTCGTCGGCTATCTCATCCGCTATCTTGCGCAGCTGTATGATGCGACTGGCCTTCAGCGTTCCCTGGGCGTCCCGGGCAAGCAGACGCAGCACCATGTTGACCAGTGCCCGGCTCTTCTCGTCCCTGGCAAGCGATGAGATATACTGCTTCACGATGGCGATGCCGTCCTCGACGGTGTCACGGTATCCGTCCGTGGCATATACCCCGATCATGATGCGCTTGTCCCCGGCCGAGTTGGTGAATGTGTGTGATTTCTGGTCGTCACGCACACGACTGAACAACTCAGCCTTCATGTCGAGGATAGCCCTGAAATTGTCCAGCACCGCCTGCTTGCTTGACCTAATCTGCTCACTCACGCCCAGCAGGATGGGGATTGAGCGGTCCAGCTCATCGTCCACCATCTGCCTGTACTGATCGCGCTGTGACTTGGCGAGCTGCTCAGCAGCCCTGCGCTCCTCTTCCTTCCGGAAAGCCTCGAAACGGGCCTTCTCCTCCGCGGTCATTTCCACGGTCATCTTCTTTTCTTCCATTTCTTTTGTTTTTTGATTGTTTTTTCTTCTTCCTGCTCCTGCTCTATCAAGGCATCCTCATATCCCTGGTAGGCCCATTCGTGCAGCTCGCAGAAGAATGCCTCCCGCTGTGCCCTGTCCATCTCGCAGGCACCTACCTGTGCCTGTACGTTCTCCATTAATTTTTTTAATCTCAATGTCATCATATTGTTTTCAATTAATTATTAAACATGTCAGCATTCCGGAAGGTCTCCCGTATTCAGGATGTACGCC
This sequence comes from Prevotella sp., assembly GCA_034183335.1. GTDB lineage: Bacteria > Bacteroidota > Bacteroidia > Bacteroidales > Bacteroidaceae > Prevotella. The sequence goes on along the minus strand of JAXFLJ010000039.1, from coordinate 149,017 downwards.
GTTTCCGCCTGGTCGTATCCGGACGGCCTGCGCAGGCCGCCATTGCGCTTAATCGTCCTCAGCTTGACGGCGAAGTCTTCAAGTTCCTCTATGCTGATATTTCTGAAAGGCTTGCCGGCAAGACGGGGATTCCGGCAGAAGTTATCAACTCGTGCCCAGTCCGTGGTATCCACTCCGAGCTGCTGCATCAGCTTCATACATACGCTGCGCTTTCGGCGGAGTTCTTTCCGGATTGCGTCACGGCGTTCATCAAAACCTGCCACTCGTTCCATATCGTTGCACATCGTGTCGTACTCCTGCGTGGAAGTCTCGTGAAGATGGACTGTCCGGCCGTGGGTGTACTGATATACCAGCGTTTCCTTGTCCGCACCCGGCAGCCGTTTCAATAGACAATAGAAACGCGCGTAGTTCCGTTCCGCTCCCATAGTTTCTCCTCTTTCCAGTCTTTATAGTTCTGTCGGGCTTTGTCAACAGTTTCAGGCAAAGTGCCATTGATGTCGCTGACACCGAACAAGGGTACACCGTTCACGCAGGCGTACAACTCTCCGTTAAACTCCATCACCTGCACGACCTCCCGCGCCTCTGCATCAAGCTGTGCCTGACGTGCCGCCTCGATACGTGCGGCACGTCGCTCGTGCCACACTTGAATACGTTTCCTGATTTCTTCTAAAAAGTTGCTCATAATATATTAAATTGATGTAAAACTTATTCCCATTGACATCGCCCTGCGCTCCATCACTTCCGACCGGAGGGTTGACGCTGTTATGAATGCCTCATTGGAGCCACGGCTTATCTCGTAGCCGTGCTTGCGCAGGTTGTGGCGCAAAGATATCTTGTTCTTCGTGACGACCACCACCCTCAGGTTCGTCTTCTGGTCGAGCCCGAACAGTACCCGGCGCCTCTCCTTCCTGACCGTCTCCTTCCTGATCTCGCCGATGCGGCGGTACATTTCTTTCAGCTTCTTGCTGGGCATCCGGTCCTTGTTACTTTCTCCGGGGCGGAAACGGTAGTTTTCGCTGCCCGGGATGACATATCCCTTAGGCGGGTAAGTACCGTTCGCAAGATGGCTCTCCCTGGCCTTCCTTGCAGCATGCTCCTGACACTTCCTCAGGTGCTGCGGGGATTTTCCCAGTCCGAGCTCACGGACTATCCGGTAGAGGGTTGAGACGCTGACACCGAGTCTCGCCAGGATATCCTCGTTCCTCGTGTGCTTGTAATGCCGGAGCAGCCATTTTCGCTCCTTGTCCGACAATATTGCCTTCCCGTATTTTCCTTTTTCCATTGTCTTTTTTTTTATTTAATCAAAACAAACTCAACCGCACTGCGCATCCATCCGGCGCGCTTCCTCTGTTTTCTTCCATTCTATGGTTATAATGGCATCCACTTTCCCGCTTCCGCCGCAGACCCGGCAGGGCTGAAGCTCATCCTCTCCACGGTCATCGCTTCCCCAGAAACAACCGGAGCCGTGACAACAGCTGCACGTATGCCCGATGCTGTGCAGCTTCTCGACGGCCCCTCCCGGAATCCCGATGTGTGAAGGGGGAACTATCTCTATCATCATCTTCTTGTTGCTCATCTTCTTGTTGCTCATCTCTTATTTCTTATTGAATTTCCAGCTGAACGCAAAATCCGAACTCTCGGCACAGGCGTTTCACCTGTATAATATTAAAAGGCTCGGCGTCAAAAGAGAAGAATATCGTCCTCTCCCGTGTCTATACCCTTATACCTTTCTTTCTCAACCTGTACAGTAGGTTGTCTCGCTTGCTTGCCATATCATAGATTGTTACTCGTTTTCAAGATACCTTCTTTCCAGAGCAATTTCAATCATTCGTCTTTCCTTGCTCATTTTCATACTTTATTTGATGTCCTTAAAATTCCTTCTTCCCAAACAACGAAACTGTTACCCGCATCAGGATTGAAGCGTCCTTGGCAATAGGCCCTGAAACCGACCACACGCACCTTTACGCCCGCCTTGTAGCGGAGCCGGAGCGCAGGCTTGCCCAGAGGCTGTCCCTTGGCTTCCATGCTGATGAAAATAAAACTCTTCCGTGGAAAACTCTCTATCAGTTTCTTCGTCTCCGGCCATTCCCAGCCGCTCTCCTGGTAGCTGTCAACGATGATGAACTTCGCCGAGTGCCGCTTCTTCAGCCTTGCGGTCAGGTCTTCTATCGTGTCCTCCGTCACCACGCGGAACCAGCCCTGGCACTTCTCCATCTCGAAGAGTTTTATCCTATCCTGGAAACTCTGGCTCACGCCCTCCTCGTAACTCATATAGAGCACCTGCCCGTAGTTCGTCAGTTCACGTGCCAACTGCATTACGAAACTGCTCTTGCCAGCTGCGCTCGCACCGCTGATGAACCACGTGGAGTTCTCCTCAGGCTCTCCGAAGCACTCCGCCCAGCGCCCGCCCCACGGCAGCGCCTTGTAAGTCTTAGTCGCTATCTCCTTCGGACTGTACGCTCGTTTTGCCATATTACTTTCTCCTTTTTGATTTCTTTCTTTCGCTTGATATGTAGAACCAGCCCAAAAGACGGTTAAAGGGCAGCGATACGCCGTGAATGGTACTCATTATGCTGAAGTTGCCATCGTCATCCACATCTCCATCACAGTAGCCCTGAAAAACCTGCAGATTGTTCATCACGAAACCTGCTTCTCTTTGTTTTTCAATGTTCCCCAATTCATCTGGACTTTTCAGCACCCGACGCATTCCGCTTGCGAATCTCACAGTTATCTTTGTTTCCATGTTCTACGCTCTTTTCAGTTTCTCTATTTCAGTACATACACGTCTCAGTCCACCCCCGCTCTTGCGCACGATCTGTCCGATGTCCATGCCCTCCGGGGCGTTCACCGTTGCCACTACGCGTGCCTGTTCCAGCAGGAATGCCTTGCGGTCTTCCGCTTGGTCAGGCGTAACCTTGCTGTACTTGCCGCCGTAGCGCGAGAATATCTCGGCATAGCCCACCTTCTGGCATTCCACCATGCGGTCTATCTTCGCGCGCAACCCGTCCGCGCCCATCATATACCAGCCGCAGCACATCTCCGTGGCGTTCCACAAGGCTTTGAGTTCCAGAAAGGCCTCGTACTGCAGGTCGCCGGCCTCGTCCAGCACTACCAACGGGCGCTCCATGCTTCGCAGGTAATACACCAGGTCCTCGTAGGTGTCCTGGTACTTGCCTGTCGCGTCCACACCGAACTCCTTGGCGATTTTCTTCACCAGCGCACGTTTCGTCTTCACTTGCGAGCAATCTACATACACAGCGTTCCGGTGCTCATGCACATACCAGCGGGCGGTATAGGTCTTGCCGATGTTCGGCAGGTCGCAAAGTATCACGCTCAGGCTGCGTTCCTGGCACGCCTCCAGCTGAATGCTGATGTACTTGAAGGTCTCCGTCTGTGCGCCTTTCCACTCAATCGTCTCGCGCAGGTTCACATCCAGTCTCCGGGCTATGCTTATCCAGTTGGCATCGCTCAGTGCCTTCTCCGTCTGACCTTTCTTCAGGCCGTTATACACGCTGGCCGATATGCCTAATGCCGATGCGTGTTTTGCATCGCTCGGGTAGTTTCTGCGGTTGGCGGCTATCGCCTCCAAGATCCGCTGTTTATTGCCTGTTGTAATCATATTCTAATGGCATTTAATCGTTATTCTTATTGTGCCCGTCAAGGATTCGAACCTTGCAACCTCCCCTCAAGTGACTTCATCAATCCGTCTCCTGTCAACAGGGTGTGCCGCCTTACACCATCGGGCTGTTTCTAAATGTCTGCCTTTGCACGAATCGTTACGTCTATCGCCGTATGTGGCAGATATTTCGGCTCTTCCTTTGGCTTCAACTCCAATGCCTCGATGTGCTCATTTTCCAGTTTGGGGGCGGTAGTGGCTTTCATCACCCCGAGCCTGTCTATGGCATTGTCCGCCACCCATTTGTTGAACCCGGCTATCTTCTTCTGCTGTTCCACGAAAATGGCCTTGTCCTCCTCTGTCTGCTCGCAGTCGGCCGTGTTGAACGTGCCCACATTCTGGAGTTCATCTATCAGCATGTCGTTCTGGTAGATATAGACGTTCTTCACCGAACCGTCCTCGTCCGTAAGGTAGTAGGCATCCACCTTCCAGTTGTTCGGGGCCAACTTCTCCATCACGCTCACGTCGCTCAGCCACCAGTCCTCGTAGGCCACACGGCAGTAACTGTTCCTCCGTATGCTCGTCTCCACGTGTTCCCCGATGAAGCGGGCCAGCACGCTCTTGGCTATGGGTTGCAATGTCGGGTTCAGGTTGGCCTCAAGCACTTGCCAGCGTGTCATGCCGGGATATTTCTTCTGGTTGGGGTGGAGCGAGTTGTTGAACTCCATCACGTCCCTCATGTCATCGGCTATCAGTTCGTCCCAGCTGTAATACTGCTTATCCTCGTAGGTGTCGTTCAGTTCGTCGAACACCTTCTTGGCCTCCGTCCGGTAGTGGCGGTCCTTGGCATAGAAGCGACCGATGCCCAAATGGTTCCGGTGCTCCACGCTCCGTTTCTTAGCTCCGTTCATAGGCTCTGCGTATTTCTCTTGCGAGTTCTGGGGGGCACAGAACCTGACGAACGGGAACAGCACACCGGCCTTCAGGAACGAGTCCTTCCACTGGCTCATCAGGTGGTTCTCCACCTCTACCTGTGCCGGGCAGTTCCAGCCCCTGCGTTCCAGCAGCCTGAACAGGCTCCTGAAGCACTCCACCACAAGGTCAACGTTCTTGTTGCGATTGTAGGCGAAACCCACCACGCACTGGCTCATCACGTCGTATGCGTAATAGGCCTTCGGTCTTGCCTTCGTGTCCTTCAGCTTGCGGGGAAGGTCGCGGTCGTCGAACGAGATCTTGCTCAGCGAGAACTCGGGGGCATGGCGGTGTACGTGCGGCATCTGCTCGTGCATGAAGGTCGTCCAGCTGCTCAGGGCGTGTTCCACCAGCACGCGGTTCTTCGGCTTGTTCAGGTAGTTGTTGATAGTGCTCTCGCTCAGTTCCAGAGGCTCGCCTGTCTTCCTGTCCACGAAGTCGTCGGGGTTCATCAGCTCCCCGGTCTTCGGGTCGTACACGTCCAGCTCGCCGCACACGAACATGTTGTACATCTCGGCGATGTTCGTATTGTAAGGCTTGTTCGGAAGCACGGCCAGACCCAGTATTAGTTGCTCGGTCCTGTAGTCCACCTTTCTCGCACTCTGGTTGCCGAACTTGCCGCTGATAAGGCAGCTATAGCCCTCTCGCCTGTACTCGGTCACCTTCTTCCTGAACCGCAGCGTGCTCGTCGGCAGCGTGTGTCCGAGTTCCGCCCGCAACGCCTCGATGGCATCAGCCATGTAGTCCCAGTTGTACTTCTCGCCCATCAGCTTCCTTGCCGTAGAGGCGCGGTCATACAGCTTAATGCAGCAGTTCAGCACGCTCGCGTTCGTAACGTACTCCCTGATTTTCTCGGGATATTTCGTCAGGTCAACTCCAGTCTTCTCGCGGTCATTGAAAAACGCCACGGCCCCCTGGTCCATCTCGTAGTTCTCCATCACCCAAAGCCGCAGGTGTGTCTGTGCACCCTCGGGATAGAGTTCCTTGACCATTGGTTGGAATCTGCTCGGAATGCTATCGACAGCTACGAGAGCACAGCAACCGCTTGCACCACCACCGCGACGCATCACACGCATCTTCCCGCGCGCTGCAATCTGCTTGTAGTTGGCGGCACTCATAATGCCACCGTCTACCAGCTCTTGGTAGGATACACATAGTCTGCCTTCGTAATACTCCATCGTTCGCCTCCTTACCTAAGTGCTGCAGCCCAGTCCTGAATGCCTTGAATGTCGCTCGTCAACACATTGTCGTAATGGCGTACCTTTACGCCCTTCTTGTACACGTCGCACACAGGCTCCGTCTTCGAGAACTCCAACAGTACGTCACCTATATACTGCCGCATATAGCCGTCCGCATCGTGCAGCGTCTCTATCTCCGGAGCCTCCACCATCACGATGCCGCCACGTTGCAACGCCAACGTGCGGATCTTCTTCGATAACTCGCTGCCCTCATTCATGTCCGTGTAATGAGTAGCGTTGAATATCGTGCGCTCCGTAATCTTCAACGCCTTCGCAATAAACTCGCGGTCCTCCTTCTTCATGTGAATGTACTTTTTCATAATCTCACTTATTTATTTGTTTGTTATATTTGGGACGGACGCCGGGAGTCGAACCCGGAGGTAGCGATCCTGCTGTCCGAGCCATCCGTCTTGTTATCCTACAATCTATTCACCTTCTTTTTTCGTATGCTGCCTGAGAGATGCAAAAACCATATTTCGCAAAGAAAAGCATGCCCAATATGTTTCGTCACAAAAACAAGCATCATGGTTTTCTCCTGCACTACGCATATCTCTTATCACAGTGCTCAATGAGTCAACCAACATGTCTAATTTTTCTATACTCACTTTGTCTAAGAGTGTCTCATTCATATTCTTTAATCCTTAAATTTGTTAATCTCGCCCCTTTTTCGTATCTTTGGGCGCACTTCCAAATGGAAGACGATACAAAGGTACAGTATTCTGTAATACAAACAAAATTTTTAGGCAATTATTTTTCAATATTCTGTATATGGGGAATAAAAAAGAGGTCTCAAACAGATTTATAGAGGCCTATGAAAGGCTTTTGAGTGATGGTTTGGTAACCAGCAAAAAAGAGTTTGCATCCAGTGTAGGGGTTAGTCCATCGATGATAACCGAAATTTCGAAGGGAAGGAGTAGTGTTGGAACTTCAGCAATACAGAATATTGTGCTGCTTTATAGTGTTTCTGGGGATTGGCTCCTCACTGGCAAGGGTTCCATGCTCAAGAATGATGCCCCAGTAGGGGATAAGAAAGAGGAAAAAGCCTACACCTCTCTGGTCAATTCTAAAACACAGCAGGTGCTGCACGACATCTCGAGTTTCCCGCTGTACAGCATAGATGCTTCTGCTGGGCTGAACAAACTGTTCATAGGCGACAGCGAACTGCTCGGACAAATCAGCATACCTAACGCACCTCGATGCGATGGGGCTGTGTATGTTATAGGCGACTCCATGTACCCACTCCTCAAGTCGGGCGACATCATTGCTTACCGTCAGGTGCACAACCTCCAGTCTATCATCTACGGCGAAATCTATCTCCTCCAGCTGGAGAACGACGGCGACCTGTCTATCGTGGTTAAGTACGTGAAGCGTTCCGAGAAGGGCGACGACTACATAAAGCTCGTATCTTACAACAAGGAGCACGACCCAAAGGACGTTCCTCTCTCATGGATTCGTGCAATCGCGCGCGTAACACTCACCATACGCAAGCTAAGCATCACATAAGCTCGCACACGTCAAAGCCACCGTACGCATCAACTCATGATATAATATAATTCTGTTATAACCTAAAAAACATACTATGGGTGATATTAATATAATATCTCTGATTAAGAAGTCGTTAGTTTCTATTTTTGAGAAAGAGAAAGGGAGCAAAGCTTCATACAGGGAAATCGCAGAACTATACGATGTTGTTGATAAAGTAGTCAGCGAGTCTAACGGAGAAGATGATTCTAACTATAATGAGGGAATGGAGAAATCGTATAAATATATCCCTCATTATAAGCGCAATCGCAACAGGCGTACTATCATTTGGCATTTTTTGAATTTTCTAAAAGCATATAGATCTCTCTGTAATGGTGCTCAAAACTTCTATGAATACAAGAAATTTAATGAAGAATTTATACGGGCCAAGGGGGAACTTAGAAAGTTGAATCCTTCTGATGATGATGTGTTTATTACTATTAGATACTGCCAAAGAGAGTATTACTATGGCTTATGCGATACCCAGATAACAGCAGACAAAACCATACTAATACAGAATTGGAGAGAGCTCGCAATAAATCATGAAAATGTGTTTTCAAAAACTCTCGATCAATATATTGAGTATTGGGATGATGTATTAAACAGTTATGTTCAAAAACCGGCAAGGATTAAACGAATTCATTACTTAATTAACGACATAGAAGGACTTAAAGGATATGAAATCTTTGCGCAATCAGATAATATACTCAGGCAGTTGAATAGAACTCAGGAACACTACCGCCAAATGCTACCTTCAGAATCTTAAATGACAAGAAATTATAGCACTATTGGAATAACACAGAAATAATGAATGTATTCCTCCGCCCCGTCCTCATCCCCTATATCATACCCCAGCACAACGAAGCGTACCCCTATAGGGGGGTGCCCCCCAGAATACACCGTTTTTATACTAAATCCCTATATATAATAAGGTGTAACGCCCTCTAAAAGTTGTTCGCAAAGTGTCGGTTTCTTGCACTTATCCCCCCTTTTTTGTTCGCTGGCAACCGCTCTACAGGGGGGGGCTTGGCAAGAGTTTTGTAACCCCACTTTGTCAAAAATGTAACCCCACTTTGTAACCCCACCCGTAACCCCAGTGCCTAAAATCACCCAAAAACGAACAAAAAAAAAGATGATAAAATCTTTCCGATTCTACCACCCTTTTAAACAGCGTTTTTATGCCGTTCTAACCTCTTTCTCCTCAGTCTTTATACGTTGTCCCAGAACTGCCTGAAATAAGCGTAGATTGCTTGATTATAGCCTGTTTCGTAATGATAGTGCCGTTACCCGACAGCCCGGCATGGAGCAAGTAATTGCGTGTAGCACCTACTTGTTCGGGCGTAAATACCGTGTAAACGGCAGAAATACTGCTGAAATACCAATCTTTTCGCTTCGTATTCTCTAATCCGTGTATCAAATGTACATGTATCACCTTTGCCATATTCTTTGTTTTTACGATGCAAATATACCAAATAATAATTATATGGAATAAAATAGCAATTTATTTTTTATAAGTACAATAAAAAAGAGCAGATTTCCTGCCCTCGACTTTTTCTCTCACACCTCCATGTAAACCATTTGTAGCCTCATGTAAGTCTTTCGTCAATTCAACGAGCCTCAATAAGCCTCAGATGTAAACCGAAATTAAACCTATGTAAACGTTTCGTTTTACAGGCGCACAAATCAACAATACACGTAACTGTTTGAAACATATAATAATATGCCGTTTTTATTCTCAATTCATTTTATACGCTTCGTTCTGTGCCCTATACATAGGAGTGTTTATCGCTGCCTGCTGAAGAAGCCGTACACCTATGTACAAAGGAGTATTGATACACAGTTTTCTTGATTTTGATTTATCAAATTTACCTTATTAATATATAGTCAATATGTAGGTTTGCATCAGGCACAACAGCGTATAATGGCAATGGTTCGCTTTGACAGTGTTCTGCAAATAAAGTTCCATTCGATTGCCATGAATCTTGCATACAGACGCCATCTTGGTAGAGTCTGTATTGATGGCTGCTTCGGGGAAAATGGTTGAAGATACCAATGTGTCTGACGAGATGTATAATGGCTTCTTGGGGACAAAAGAGCGAACTTTTGAAGTGAAGGAAGAAAGCGACAGTACTTGTGGGAGTGACCAGTTGTGATGGAATCTTCTTCTGTCACAAACACTTGCGATATTGAATGAGGCTGACTTCTTTCCCTTATTACCACTCGGATAAGCATTCAGTGGTAGAGGTTTTGCCTTAGATGGTTTTGATTTTGATAAACTAAAAATAATTACAGGGATAAAAAAATATCAGCAAAAGTGTGCCCGTTTCATTTCTTTTTTGTATATTTGCCAAAGTAAGTATTATTAAATTAAACTATTGAATTATGATTTCTACAAAACTTCAAGATGCCCTCAATGGGCAAATCGTTAGCGAAATATATTCTGCTAATCTATATCTTTCGATGTCGTTCTACTTTGAAAAAGAGGGATTTGACGGCTTCTCAACATGGATGAAAAAGCAAAGTGCAGAAGAAATGGACCATGCTTACCAGATGGCAAGCTATTTGATTAAGCGTGGAGGCAATGCCGTTATCAACCAGATTGCCGCTGTTAAGCAGACATGGGATAGTCCTCTTCATGCTTTTGAAGATGCTTATAAGCACGAGTGTCACATCAGCAGGCAGATTGATGCTTTGTTGGCAAAGGCACAGGAAGAAGGAGATAACGCTACACAAGATTTCCTTTGGCAGTTTGTTCGTGAACAAGTGGAAGAAGAAGCTACGGCCAGCAGCATTGTTGACCGCATCAAGAAAATGGGCGAGAGTGCCATTTTCAACCTCGATGAACAATACGGAAGAAGGTCGTAATACGGTTTTCTGGATAACGATTAGGTGGGGTGGCGTCTGCAATAAATGGCGACACCTCGCTTTTTTGTGCCTTTTTTCGGGTGTTGAGCAAAAGGAAAGGAGCTTTGTTTAACCCAAATCGGTCATTAGACCGCAACACTACATTCCTCACTGAAGATGATGCTTCCCGACTGATTTCGGTCGATTGCCGGCATATTCTCTGCCGTTCTTCCTCGGCGTAGCCCGCTACGCCTTTGGCAAAAGCGGCAGACAATCTGCTCGACATACGAACATATAATCAGTACGGTCTCTAATGACCGAATTGGGTTTAACTCCAATCTCTCATAAGAGAGTGTACTGGTTTCGATTGAACCCCAATCGGTCGTTAGGCCGCCAATGTTACATTCCGCGTTGATGATATTGCTTCCCGACTGTTTTCGTCGGAAACGGAAAGACGGGAAGCTATACTATCGCCCGGTAATGGATGCCCAAGCGGTCTCATGAACGATTGGGCATAAATAAAGAATGGAACCCTTATGGATTCCATTCCGTGTATGTGTATTTGCCACTTTATGCATCAATATTGGCGTAAGTGGCATTTTTCTCGATGAAATCACGGCGTGGCTCTACGTCATCACCCATCAACATGGAGAAGATTTCGTCAGCTTCGGCGGCGTTTTCTATGCTAACTTGCTTCAAAAGACGGTTGGCTGGGTTCATGGTTGTTTCCCAAAGCTGTTCTTTGTTCATCTCTCCCAAACCTTTGTAACGTTGGGTATGGATGCCAGAAGTATCTTCTTTTCCGTTTCCGTATTTGTCGATGAAGGCCTGTCTTTGCTGTTCTGTGTAGCAATACTCCTTTACTTTGTTTTTGAAAGTGCAAAGATAAAGGGGTGGGGTGGCAATGTACAGATGTCCTTCTTCGATGACTTTGGGCATGAAACGGTAGAAAAGCGTCATGATGAGCGTATCGATGTGGGAACCATCGACGTCGGCGTCGGTCATGATGATAATCTTGTCGTAACGCAGTTTGTCAATGTTGGCTTCACGGTCATCTTCTCCTTCCACTCCGAATCTTACGCCGATGGCTTGGATGATGTTCATGACCGACTCAGATTCAAACACCCTGTGCCATGGAACTTTTTCTACATTGAGTATCTTTCCGCGTAAAGGCAGAATGGCTTGGAAGTGCCTGTCGCGTCCTTGTTTTGCCGAACCACCGGCCGAATCACCCTCTACGAGGAATATTTCGCAAGATTTTGGGTCTTTGTTGGAGCAGTCTGCAAGTTTGCCCGGCAGTCCGCCGCCGCTCATGACGCTTTTGCGCTGTACGCTTTCTCTTGCTTTTCGTGCGGCAATTCGTGCGGTTGCCGCCAATATTACTTTGTCACATATTTGCTTTGCTTCCTTTGGATGCTCTTCAAGATAGTCTGCCAAGGCTTCCCCGACGGCCTGTTGTACAGCTCCGGTAACCTCGCTGTTACCCAGCTTCGTTTTGGTTTGACCCTCAAATTGAGGCTCTGCCACCTTGATGGAAATCACGGCTGTGAGTCCTTCGCGGAAGTCTTCGCCTGCAATTTCTATCTTAGCTTTCTCTATCTGTTTGGAGATGACCGGATCGTTGTCGGCATATTTCTTCAGGGTTCGTGTCAATGCCATACGGAAACCAACCAAGTGGGTTCCTCCTTCAATCGTGTTGATGTTGTTGACATACGAGTGGATATTCTCTGCATAGTCGGTGTTGTACATCACAGCGACCTCAATCGGGATGCCTTGTTTTTCTGTTTTGAGGTAGATAACGTCGTCGAAAAGATGTGAACGATGTCTGTCTATATATCGAACAAACTCTTTCAAACCTTCTTCGGCATGGAAAACAACCTCTTTCGTATGTCCCTCTTCATCGGGTCTAAGGTCTTTCAACGTGATGGTTATTCCTGCATTGAGGAAAGCCAGTTCACGCATTCTGCGGGCAATGATATCCCATTGGTAGACGGTTGTGGTAAATATGGTCGGATCTGGCCAGAATTGCTGGCGTGTTCCACGCAAGGTTGTTTCTCCGATGACCTTTACGGGATACAATGGTACTCCTCTGTCGTACTCTTGTTGGTATATCTTGCCGTCACGGAAAACCTGCGATAGCATGTGGCTGGACAATGCGTTCACACAGCTTACGCCCACTCCATGAAGTCCTCCGCTGACTTTGTAAGAGCCTTTGTCGAACTTTCCGCCTGCATGCAATACAGTCATGACGACTTCCAGTGCAGATTTATGAAGTTTTTCGTGCTCGTCTACGGGGATGCCGCGCCCGTTATCTAACACCGTTATTGAATTGTCTTCGTTGATGACCACTTCAATATGGGTGCAATATCCTGCCATTGCCTCGTCGATAGAGTTGTCAACGGTTTCGTTTACGAGGTGATGTAAACCCTTTTCGCTGATGTCTCCGATGTACATGGCCGGGCGTTTGCGTACCGCTTCAAGCCCCTCGAGCACTTGAATGTTGCTGGCCGAGTAATTATTTTGGTTGGTTTGCATGTCTGCCATTTCGCTGTTAGTCCTATATTAGTTTGCGATTAGGATGATATTCGTAAATTATTCGTCCTATATTAGTTTGCAAATTTAATAAAAAACTCTCATATGACGAAATATAATTAGGTAAAAATCGAAGAGTCCGAGTGCGTAAATGCGATAAAAAACAAAGGCTGTAATCCGTGAAGATTACAGCCTTTTATGATGTGTAAATAGTCTGTCTTATCCGAGTTTGGCGATGTGACTTGCCAAGCTTGCTTTCAGGTTGGCAGCCTTATTCTTGTGAATAATGTTGGTCTTGGCCAACTTATCCAGCATCTTTTGTACATTGGGATAAAGCTTGACAGCCTCATCTTTGTCAGTCAACGCACGGAGTTTGCGTACAGCATTACGCATAGTCTTCGCGTAGTATTTGTTGTGCAAGGTCTTAACCTTGTCTTGGCGAATTCTTTTCAGTGAAGATTTATGATTTGCCATCTTTTATTTCTTAACCTTATTTTTCGTTTCACATTTTGTATTTGTAGTCCCTAGGAGAGTCGAACTCCTCTTTAGAGAATGAAAATCTCTCGTCCTAACCGATAGACGAAGGGACCAAGTTTGCTTTCATTTGCGGGTGCAAAGGTACTGGATAAAAATGAAACTACCAAACATTATTGCAATATTTTTTCGTGTTTGGATGTTTTTTTCGCTCTTCCCATTCTGTTTATGCTCATTGTGAAAAGGTAAAGTTGTTTGTGCTTGTGTTGTCTTTGACCTTGTCAGCGGCTTTGACCGTATCGTTGGAACTTATGGTTTACTTGCGTTTATGGTGTATCTTGGAATACATACATACCATAATTATATATAGAGAGATTTCCTTCTCCTATTATCTTCTGCCTTGTCTTCGTTGATTTTTGTCAGTCTGTAAGGGTTCTTATTCCCAATCGTACATTAGGGTTTGTGTCTGGTCGGTATTTGTTCCAAATCAATCAAGAGACCGCCTATGTTACATTCCCTCACCCTGATGTCGCTTTTTGCCTGCTTTCGTTTGCTTTCCGGCATCTTGTCTGTCGTTTTCCTCGGCGTGGCTTGGTATGTTTTAAGTCACGGACAGACACAGGGGGCTGTCCCTACGATGATGACAGCAATTATAAAACAACAAAGCTATTATTATAATGGTAAGCCATTCGTGAAAAACAACATAATAATGCTATAATATAGTGGCAAACCATTCGTGAATAACAACACAACAATGGTATTATATTCGGTAAGCCATTCGTGAGAATGTAGGGACAGACCCTGTGTCTGTCCGTCAACAACCCTTTGCCAAAGATTCCGAATCTGGGTACTTGCTGATGTGGGCATGATGTTGTGTTAATCCAAAATCGACCGACAATCTGGCTGTCATCTGGATAAAATTAATACGGTTTTTCATAACCGAATTGGGTTAAAGAAATGCCGACAGTATATCAGCAGCCCTAAGAAGAGACCATTTCACCTTGTGGCTGCTTCAATATCTGGTCTGGATTTAATTGACATCTCTTGCCGAAACAAAATCTTCGGGAAAGCAGGTGTCGGTGTGCTCATCTAAAAAAAATGAACTATTTCTCCATGTTCTTTATCTTTTATTTGTATATTTGCAATCTGTAATGAGTTTATTTTTTATTCATACATTCAAAAACAAAGTAACAATGAGAAAATTGATTTTGGGAATGGCCGTCTTAATGATGGGCTTATTCATGGTTTCTTGTACATCAAGCGACCCGATGGAAAAGGCTAAAAGTATCGTAGAAGAGATAAAAGCCAACGGTGCTGAATGGGATGCTGCGAAGTGGAAGTCCAAGATGTTGGAGTTTGCAGAGCAGGTAAAGGTGGTGACAGCCAGCCTGAAAGAGGCTCAGAACGACCCTGCTAAGTTGGCAGATGCGATGAAACACATGCAAGCTATTGCACCTATGATGCAGGAAATACAGACCGTTGCGCAGTCATGCAAGGGTGGTCAGGCACTTGAAAAGGATGCGGATTTCCAGCAGCAGTTCATGAAAGCACTTGGTGCAACTGAATAAAGAAAGGCAGCGACTGTGTAAATTAGAGTTTTATATGGTTGTTGTAGATGAGACGGATAAGGTCGTAAGAGCTTATCCGTCCTTTTTTTGTCTTTGTTTCATGGTAAAGATGACTTCTTCATGTCTGCTGTTGCTGCCCAACAATCAAACCGCATCAGTACGGTCTGCTATGACCGATAGAGGAAATCATCGCCCAATTGTTGGCGGGTATGGTTTTTGTAGTTTGGAAAAGAGGAGCCGTGCGAAAGTATTGCGATAGTTACTTCATGGTTTGCAAGGGTATCTTGCATGGTTGTTTTTCCTCGGTCAGTTGGTTGTTGTTTACATGGAAGCCCGTAATTTCTCAATGAAGACAGATGAATAAGGACAAGACCTTCGCTGTCGGGATAGTCCATGAGATGAAATCAGCTTGTGTCGGTTTGTCGATAAACCTTGAAAGGCAATCCGTTTCAACGTTTCGCACGAAAAAACGCTTGCATAATTTCCCTGCATTCTTCTTCCAAAACCCCGCTTGTTACTGATGTCTTTGGGTGGAGGGCATGCGGGGCAAAGCGAGTATAGCCCCTCTTCTCATCGCTTGCCCCATACACGATGCGTCCTATTTGCGACCATCCCAGTGCCCCGGCGCACATCGTGCAAGGTTCGAGAGTGACATAGAGCGTACACTGTTCGAGGTATTTTCCGCCCAAAGCATTAGATGCTGCCGTGACGGCTTGCATTTCTGCATGAGCCGTTACGTCGCAAAGTGTTTCGGTCAGGTTGTGTGCACGGGCGAGGACATGTCCTTTGCAAACCACCAATGCACCTACAGGCACCTCGCCTTCGTCAAAGGCTTGTTGGGCTTCCGCCAATGCTTTGCGCATGAATTGCTCGTCGGCTTGAAGTTGTTTTTCGTCGTTCATGGATAGGATACTTTCCTACAAAAATACGGCTTTTTATTGGATGAGCGGAGAAAAAAGCGTAATTTTGCATAAGATAGGCTGCATCTCGGCCAATTGAATCCCAATCGGTCATTTGAGACCGTGCTGATTTTATTCGGATGTTGAGCAGATGAGTTGTCGTTTTTTTGAAAGGCGTAGCGGGCTATGTCGAGGAAAAACGGCGGACAAGATGTCGACAGACTGACGAAATCAGGTGGGAAGCAACTTCATGAGCTGTGAATGTAGCCTTATCGGTATGATGACCGATTGGGGTTGAAGCAAGTTTCATGGCATTTCTTCGGCCTTATCTGCACTTAGAAAAGTATCAAAACGCATGGCAGCTCATAACGATTTGGGACAGCTGGGAGAAGAACTCGCAGCGAAATATTTGCGCCGTAAAGGATGGTTCATACGCCATCGCAACTGGCGTTGCGGACATCGTGACATCGACATTGTGGCCACAGACGAGTGGGGGAGGCAACTGGTATTCGTCGAGGTGAAGACACGTTCGGCCGATACGCTCATTAATCCGGCCATGGCGGTAGACAGAGAGAAAATAGACAGTTTGCGAAAGGCGGCTCATGTGTATGTGAAACAGATGCGAACAGATGCTGAATTGCGCTTCGATATCATCAGCATTGTCATGCCAAAGGTGGGCGAAGCCGAGATTGAGCATATCGAAAACGCATTCTGAAAGACAAGCGATAGAGTGAAAAGACACATCATATATTTGACAGAAACCGACTCTACAAACAACTATTTGAGCCGGTATGCCATGTCAGGAACGGATTATGTGGTGGCCGTGGCCGACTATCAGACGGCAGGAAGAGGACAGGCCGGTAACCGATGGGAAAGCGAGAGAGGCAAAAACCTGCTCTATTCCATTCTTGCATGTCCTTTGCCAGTGGCCGTCAGTCGTCAGTTTATTCTTTCGATGGCACACGGATTGGCTCTGAAAGAGGCCCTCGGCCGTTACATTTCGGGCGTTACGCTGAAGTGGCCGAACGATATCTACTGGCAAGATTGCAAGCTCGGCGGCACGCTTATCGAGGTGTCGGTGGGTGACGGACGGCTGAAGCGATGTGTGTTCGGCACAGGCATCAATGTCAATCAGCAAGTTTTCCGCAGCGATGCCCCCAATCCTGTTTCGCTGTTGCAGATTATCGGAGACGAGACCGACAGAAAACGCTTGCTTGAAGACATTCTTTTGGCTTTTGAGCATAATTATATGATGGTGGAACAAGGCCGTTATGATGAAATCATCGAGCGTTACCACCATGCCCTTTACCGCTGCAAGGGGTTCTATCCCTATCGTGATAAGGACGGAGAGTTTGACGCTGAAATCGTGAAGGTAGCTCCCGACGGGCGCATCACATTGAGAGAACGGACAGGAAAGGAGCGTGTATATGCTTTCAAAGAAGTAGCGTTTGTCCTCAATCATGACGCAACGAAACAAGAAACAATCAACAACAACGATAAAAATAACTGATAATATGGCACGATTTAAGAGAATACTGCTCAAGCTGAGCGGAGAAAGTCTGATGGGAAAACAGGGCTATGGCATTGACACGGAACGTCTCAACGACTATGCCTTGCAAATCAAGGAAATCCGGGAGATGGGTGTCGAGATAGGCATTGTTATCGGAGGAGGAAACATTTTCAGGGGATTGAGCGGAGCAACCAAGGGCTTTGACCGTGTGAAAGGCGATCAGATGGGCATGTGTGCCACGGTAATCAATTCGCTGGCGTTGAGTTCTGCGCTCGGTGCAATAGGTGTGAGAAACAAGATTATGACAGCAATCCGTATGGAACCTATCGGCGAATACTACTCCAAATGGAAGGCCATCGAGGCGATGGAGGACGGAATGGTTTGCATCTTCTCTGCCGGCACGGGTTGTCCGTACTTTACCACCGACACAGGTTCTGCACTTCGGGGCATCGAGATAGAAGCCGATGTGATGCTGAAAGGCACCCGTGTGGATGGCATTTATACCGCAGACCCCGAAAAAGATTCCACGGCAGTGAAGTTCGATAGCATCTCATACGATGAGATAATTGCCAAAGGGCTGAAAGTAATGGATCTGACGGCAGTGACGATGTGCAACGAAAACCATCTGCCTATCTATGTTTTCAACATGGATCAAGTGGGTAATCTCAAGCGTGTGATGATGGGTGAAGAGATAGGTACGCTCGTTCATAGTTAAAATCCTAAGCGATCATCAGGCCGCTTAGGGTTACCTTCCCGGCTTATCATGTTGCTTCCCGACTGATTTCGTCTGCATGTCGGCACCTTGTCTGTCGTTTTTCTCGATGTAACTCGCTGCGGTTTCGACAAAAACAACAGCTCATCTGCCCAACAATCGAACGAAATCAGTACGGTCTCTAATAACCGATTTGGGTTAAAACCAACGGAAAATGTACGGCAAAAGGCCGTCTGTCCGTTGCATTTCCTGTTCAAAAACAATAAAAGAAAGATGAAAAGCATACATACACGTCGCACTATCAGGAAGTATTCCATGCGCGACATCGACGAAGAATTGTTGCAAAGACTGCTCACGGAAGCGGCACGCACGCAGACATTGGGCAATCTACAGCTTTACAGCGTTGTCGTTACACGCGACAAGAAGATGAAAGAGCGGCTTGCACCGGCTCATTTCAACCAGCCAATGGTGACGGAAGCCCCGGTGGTTCTTACCATTTGTGCCGACTTCCGGCGCACAACCCGATGGTGTGAGGAGCGTAAGGCCAATCCCGGTTACGACAATTTCCTCTCCTTTATCAATGCATCTTCCGATGCGTTGTTATACACCCAGACGCTGTCGTGCCTTGCCGAAGAGGCTGGTTTGGGACTGTGCTATCTCGGTACAACCGTTTATATGCCGCAAATGATTATTGATGTGTTGCAGCTTCCCCCTCTTGTGATGCCCATTGCTACGCTCACTATGGGGTGGCCGGATGAAGAACCGCCGCTGACCGACCGTCTCCCGACGGCCGCTTTTGTGCACGATGAAGTTTATCGGGATTATACCGTGTCGCAGATAGATGAGTATTATGGGGCAAAAGAGGAATTGCCGGAGAACAAGGAGTTTGTGCGTATCAACGGAAAGGAGACTCTCGCACAGGTGTTTACCGACTGTCGGTACACCAAAAAAGACAATGAAGCCATGTCGAAGGGTTTTGTCGAGGTGCTGAAAAAGCAGGGATTTGGCTTTGATTCCAACCGACCGTCAGACCGTTAAGTCCTGCATTTCCAGTCAATGGTAATGCTTTTCGACTGTCTTTGTTTGCTTGTCGACATTTGGGTTGTTGTTTTTTCGGCGTAGTTCGCTACGGTTTCGGCAAAACCGACAATTAAAATGTCGACAAGCAGACGAAATCAATACGCTCTCCAATGACTAATTGGGATTGAGAAAAGCATGAAAGCAAAGACTTTTATTATCGCAATGCCTCATCCATGATGTCGTATGCCAATCGTACCAATGCTTGGTAGTCACAGTACCAGCCGTTGGTACGGTTGCTACCAGTGCTTGGTACGGACAATACCAATCATTGGTAGCGACAGGACGGCAGTTCAACATGAGTGTCATTCCGTGCATCTCATGGGGGCAATGGCCTTTCTATCCAAATTGGTTATTAGCCCGTCAATGCTACATTCCTCGCTGTTGATATTGCTTCTCTGCTGTTTTCATCCGCTTGTCGGCATCTTGTCAGACGTTTTTTATTGCCGTAGCCCACTACGTCTTCAGCAAAAGCGAAAGACGTGTGATATTTCGGACAGACACAGGATGTTTCGGACAGACACAGGGTCTGTCCCTACAGCAACAACTGCGACAACCACAACACAACAATGTTATTGGATAATGGAAAAATGAACGTGAAAATGTAGGGACAGACCCTGTGTCTGTCCGTCAAGAATCCCTCGCCAAAGTCTCCGAACCCGGGTACTTGCTGATGCGGGCATTATGTTGGGTTAATCCAAAAACGATAGACAATCTGCTCGACATCCGAACAAGATCAGCACGACCTCTTATGACAGATTGAAGTTTATCAGTTTCGTTTCAGAAACTGGTTTGATGGTTGGGTTATTTTGTAAACGCCCTGTTATGGAGACTGGTGGTTATTCTGCACCAAGTCGCTTCAGCCACTTTCCGCCTATCAGACAGGCTATGCCGATGCCGATGAAAGGAATGCTCAGTAGCTGTCCCATATTGAGCAACATGCCATTTTCAAAGTCAACCTGTTCAATTTTGGTAAATTCTATGAAGAAACGGGCGGTGAAAATCATTGTAAGACAGAGTCCGAAGAAAAATCCCTTACCAACTTTTTGAGGTTGTCTTTTGTAGAAATACCATCCGATAAAGAAGAAAATGAAGTAGCAGATGGCTTCGTATAGCTGTCCGGGATGGCGTGGTACGCTCGACAAGGTTGTGTCTCCCAGGCTAAGAAAATAAAAACCCCATGGCAAGTCAGTAGCTTTTCCGATAATTTCAGAGTTCATCAAGTTTCCCAGACGTATGAAGCAGGCTGCAATGGGAGTTGCAATGGCAATATTGTCGAGCACTCGCCAGAGGTTGAGACGGGTCTTTTTGTAATACAGATAGAGTGCAATCATCAGGCCGATGGTACCGCCATGTGATGCCAAACCTTCAAAGCCTGTAAATTTCCATCCGTCCATTGTGTGGCGCATTGGTATGAACACCTCTACGAACTTTTGCCAACTACTCAGGTAAACATCAGGTTCGTAGAAAAAACAGTGCCCCAGTCGTGCGCCGATGATGATTCCGAAGAAGCAGTAGAAGAACAAGGGTTCGAACAATTCTTCCTTGATGCCCTGTTGTTTGTACAGCTTTCGTACAACCAGATAGGACAGGGCAAGGCCAATTATCCAGCAAAGCGCATACCATCTTACGGCGAAAGGCCCTAATTGAAAAGCCACTTCCGAAGGATTCCATTCAATATAAGCAAGTAAATGTTTCATGACCTAAATGATGTTTGGGTGAATAATATGGCAGACTGAATAAGAGAAGAAACCGCGATTGCTTACACATTGAAGCGGAAGTGCATGATGTCACCGTCTTGCACGACGTACTCCTTGCCTTCAATGCTTAATTTTCCAGCTTCTCTTACGGCTGTTTCCGAACCATAGTTGAGATAATCTTCATACTTGATGACTTCTGCCCTGATGAATCCTTTTTCAAAGTCGGTGTGGATGACGCCCGCACATTGCGGAGCTTTCCATCCTTTTCTGTAAGTCCATGCCTTGACTTCCATCTCTCCGGCGGTGATGAATGTTTCCAAATTAAGCAATGAGTATGCCTTTTTGATGAGCCGGTTAACACCGCTTTCTTCAAGCCCCAGCTCGTCAAGGAACAACTTTTTATCCTCATAGTCTTCAAACCCGGCGATGTCTTCTTCGGTTTTGGCAGCTATGACAAGCACTTCTGCCCCCTCTTCGGCAGCTATTTGTTCTATGCGGCGTGAATGTTCGTTGCCTGTTAGGGCTGCGGTTTCGTCTACGTTGCAAACATATAGCACCGGTTTGGCTGTTAACAGAAACAGATTTCTGGCAGCATCGGCTTCTTCTTTGCTGTCAAACTCTACTGTGCGGGCATTTTTTCCTGCCGAAAGAGCTGCCATGTAAGCCTCCAGTACGGCCATTTCTACCTTGGCATCCTTGTTTCCCGCCGCAGCCACCTTTTGTTGCTTCTGCATGCGTTGTTCAATGGTTTCAAGGTCTTTGAGCTGTAGTTCGGTGTCGATGATGTCCTTGTCGCGCACAGGATCTATCGTTCCGTCCACGTGTGTAATGTTATCGTCCTCGAAACAGCGCAATACATGGATGATGGCATCCGTCTCTCTGATGTTTCCCAAAAATTTATTGCCGAGTCCTTCACCACGAGATGCACCTTTGACGAGGCCTGCAATGTCTACTATTTCGCAGGTTGCAGGCACGATTCGGCCGGGT
The DNA here is from genome assembly GCA_034183335.1 of Prevotella sp. Lineage (GTDB taxonomy): Bacteria > Bacteroidota > Bacteroidia > Bacteroidales > Bacteroidaceae > Prevotella. The sequence goes on along the minus strand of JAXFLJ010000039.1, from coordinate 127,367 downwards.
TTGACAATCTCGGCAAGGCGTGTCAGGCGTTCATCGGGTACTGTAATGACACCCACATTAGGCTCAATCGTACAAAAAGGGAAGTTTGCTGCTTGTGCCTTTGCACTTGAAAGACAATTGAAAAGGGTAGACTTTCCTACGTTGGGAAGTCCTACTATACCGCATTTTAATGACATTTTCTACTACACGTTTACGTTGACGGATGCAAAATTACACAATTTAATCGAATTAATCGTGGTCTGCCGATGTTTTTATTGTTGCCAGTATACAGGCTGCAATACTGTTTCCTGCTGCTGTTCGCATGATGTTCCGATGCCGAAGATACAGCCCGAAGCCCTGCGTCCAGTGCCGTTACTATGTGTCATGGACATCAGGTGCAAGGCTTGTAAGCGTCAATGTCGAGCCGGTTGTCGCTCTTTTATGGGCTGGCGATAGTCTTTTTGGTGCTTCCGTCTTTCATTCTGACGATGTTGAACCCTCGTTTAAGATGTTGCAACTTGCGTCCTTCCAAGTCGAAAATCCCTTCAACAGCCAACTCACTGAGGTTTGTCACATCTTTAACGTCCACCGTCTCCGGTACGATTTTTATGGTAGTTTTTACCAATTCGTTACCATCTGCAATACCGTAATATTGTTCTTCGTATTGTTTATATGTCACAATTTGTGCCGTTTGTGGCTCAATGATTTTGCAATGCAGCAGTTCTAAAAGTGTAAAGGCAAGCATCGAACCGATTTTTTCTCCTTTTGCGGTTATGTAGGCATTGTCTATGGTGAGGGTGCCGCCTCCTATTCCAACAGAGCCATTGGCGTCAATGCTGCATCCCTTGATGATTAGTGTACCCCAGTTGATGATGCCAGCAGAGTTGTTTTTATTGTCTTCATTCAATAGAGTGAGCGTTCCCTTGTCTTTAATGACTGTTAAGGGACTTTCTACGCCGTTGATACCCAGTTCCAGTGCGTTGCTGTAACGAGACTTGATGATGTTGTCTCCCTCAAGCGATATGCAAAGTCCGTCAAGGCCGTAGTTCCATAGTCCTGCACCGTGTGCTGCCGTTATGTCGGTTGGCTCTTGCACGTTGGAGATGTTGGCGTTTTTGAGCAGGAGCGTATTTGTTGAGATGTCGTAAGACGCCGTGCCGTCTCCGAGGATGTCGGGGGCGTTTCTTCTCGTCACTTGTATTCCTCCGACGACAAGTTCGTATTCGGTCTTCTTGGATGGGCTCACATGTACTTCCTCCGTCACGACATTGTCGTTGAGCACAATTCCGCCCCAATTCCCCCAGTATTCGTTGGCATGCATGCCCTTGACAGCACCTTCAGGCAGCATGATTTCGCTGTTTTTGAGGGTCAGTTGCTGATATTCGGCAACAGAACCATAGGTTGGGCCTGTTGCCCGGATGGTTGAATTGTCGAACACAAGATAGCTGCCTGCAATGCCGCAGTCGGCTTTGACGGCTACATTGGTGTTCCTGATAATCAGCAAGCCTCCGTTTCTGATGCCACAATGGTCTTTCCCTGTGTTTGCTCCCGATATGGAAAGCTGTCCTTCTCCTGTGATAATCAATCGTGGCCGTTGCATGGATACAGGTCTGTTTTCGATGGCTGTACTGTTGACAGATGTCACGCTGCAGTCTCCTTTAATCATGATGACGAGACTGTCGGTTCCTGTGTGTTGAATGGCCATGCCCATATTAGCCTCATCATCATCGGAGGCAGCTTCGTTGACGATAATTGCCCCGTTGAGAGTCAAGGTTCGGGTGGCATGATTGTAGTCAATCGTTCCACCCTGAAGCCAGCCCTCTTGTGTGCCGAGTGCGGTCAAGTTTTGTGAGTTTTCTGATGTAATACGCGTTCCTGCAATCTTAATGGGGTAGCTTTCTGCCTGCATGAAAGTGGCAAAACATGCCCACATGAAAGCTGTCAGATATGCTTTCTTCATGGTAAACACGTGTTTTACAGCTTTTTCTTTCCATTTCTGGGTTCCGTTTGGGGACAAAAATGCTGTCGTTAGTTGGTCATACTTTTTCATAATTGCCATCATTTGGTTTAAGGTAAATTCAAGATGAATGGATGATAGGAGAAAAACCAAAAGGTATCGTTTCGCTCCATGGTCTGTTTGCAATATTACGAAAAAAGGAGAAGAAATGCAATCTATTTTGCAAATAATTGCCTGTTTCCATCTTATTCTTCCTCGAATTTGTTTTTTCTTATTAACAGTCACGGTTTTCAAGTTGGCTACTTCGCTCTTGATGGGGTTGTTTTTTGCATACGGCAAAAACCGTACCGGTTAACAATTCGGCCGTTAATTCCCAATCGGTCATGAGAGGCTGTACGGCTTTCGTTCGCTTTTGATATTTTACCTGATGTTTTTTCTCAACGTAGCTCGCTGCCCCCTCGGTAAAAACGAAAGTCTACTTGCTCGACATCCAAACAAAATCAGTCTGGTCTTTCATGACCGAATTGGGATAAATTATTCTTCTATTCGCAGGAGATGGATGGCTCGTTGTCGGAAAAATATGCTATCTTTGCACCCGAGTTGTGCAAATCGGGAGATGGCCATTGACAGAAGCCTGAGAGCCGTCTTTTATGTACTCTCGTATCAAAAATCCGTGTTTGCGCTACAGAAGTTTCTAATTGCTCGTGATCAGTATGCCCGATATTAGCCGTTATTTTCCCATTACCGACCCGACCCTGATATTCTTTGTCGTGTTGTGCGTGATATTGTTTGCGCCGATTATTATGGGGAAGTTACGCATCCCACATATTATCGGCATGGTGTTGGCTGGTGTTCTCATCGGACAACACGGGCTTGACATTCTCAAACGTGACGATTCGTTTGAGCTTTTCGGAAAAGTCGGACTGTATTATATCATGTTCTTGGCCGGACTGGAGATGGATATGGAGGGCGTGAAGAGGCATAAAGGACGCTTCTTGTCGTTTGGCTTGCTCACGTTTGCCGTTCCTTTCGGCATGATTTTTCTGGTAGGCCGTTATCTTTTGTCGTATTCCACAAGTGCATCGTTGCTTTTGGGCTGTATCATGGCTTCCAATACGCTGATAGCCTATCCGATTGTAGGCCGCTATGGTTTGCAGAAACATAAGAGCGTAATGCTGAGTGTAGGGTCTACCATGATATCTTTATTTCTCTCTCTGGTTATGTTCGCCGCCCTTGTCGGCACATTCGAGGAGAGCAATGGATGGATGGTCTGGATTTTCTTTGCCGTCAAGCTCGTTTTGTTTTTTGCCATTCTCGTCTTTGTCATTCCTCGCCTTACACGCTGGTTTTTGCGCCGCTACAGCGATTCGGTCATGCAGTATATCTTTGTACTTGCCATGTTATTCATGAGTGCGGCCTTTTCAGACCTCATGGGATTGGAGGGCATCTTGGGAGCATTCCTTTCTGGTTTGATAATGAGCCGTTACATCCCTCAGGTTTCACCCCTGATGAACCGTATAGAATTTATCGGCAACGCCCTGTTTATTCCCTATTTCCTGATAGGAGTAGGTATGCTGATCAATATTGACTTGCTTTTTCAGGGCGGAAATGCCGTTTGGCTTATGTTGGCCATTGTCTTCTTCGGTACTGTGGGAAAAGCAGTAGCGGCCTACTTGGCAGCCTATGGCTTCCGACTTCCGCTTTCTTCGGGGCACATGATGTTTGGACTTACATCGGCACATGCCGCCGGTGCCATTGCCATGGTGATGGTAGGAATGAGGCTGGAAGTATCGCCCGGCCACTATTTGGTGAACGATGAGATTCTCAATGGCATCATCATGATGATTTTGTTTACCTGTATCATCTCCACGTTGATTACCGAGCAGGCTGCCAAACAGATAGTATTGAGCGACAATGTCTTGCAAGGTGGGGAATCGAAAAGGGACGATGAAACGTTTTTGCTGCCTGTCAAGTACGAACATATTGCCGACGGACTCGTCAGTTTGGCTGTGCTGATGCGCAATCCGAGGCTCAACCGTGGCCTGATAGCCCTCAACGTGGTTTACGATGATGACGAACGCAGGATTAATCAGGAAAAAGGACACCGGTTGCTGAAGCGTCTTCAGAAAGTTGCCAGTGCATCGGAAGTCAACATGCAAACGCAAGTGAGGGTGTCGGCCAACATTGCCAATGGCATCAAACATGCTTTCAAAGAGTTCGATGCTTCGGAGATTATCATGGGAATGCACATCCACAAGGAAATATCCCCTAACTTCTGGGGAGTCTTTGCACAAAGTCTTTACAACGGATTGTCACGTCAAATCATGTTTGTAAGGCTCAAACAACCTCTTAATACCTTACGGAAAATTCAGGTGGCCGTGCCCTCTCGTGCCGAGTTTGAACCCGGTTTTTACCGCTGGGTAGAACGCTTGTCGAGGCTGGCGGGCAATTTAGACTGTCGGATAGAGTTTCACGGACGCACCAATTCGCTTGAGCTTATCCATACATATATACGCAACCACCATCCCGGAGTTCGTGGAGAGTACACGCCGATGGGGCACTGGAATGAGCTTCCGAAGCTCGCCTCGACCATTAGCGAAGACCATCTGTTTGTCGTAGTGACAGCACGCAAGGGAACAGTGTCGTACAAGTCGGCTCTCGAAAGGCTGCCCGATGAAATCGAACGTTACTTTTCGGGTGCCACGCTGATGATACTTTTCCCTGATCAGCATGGAGAACCGATGGATAGCATGACTTTCGCCACATCGCAACATCAGGAGGAAATGAGTGCATACAAAGCTGTCAGCGAGTGGCTGCGGACGAAAAGGTCTTCCTGACAGATGTGGCAATGACGATTGAAAGCAGCCTAATTACGGCACAGAAAGAATCTGACGGGTGGCAGGCGGTGATGTCTTTGTGGGACGGATGAATATAAAAAAGCAATAACAAGATGATAGATATACAAGGAATAACTAAGAGTTTCGGCTCGTTACAAGTGCTCAAGGGCATCGACTTGCGTATTGCCGAAAGCGAAGTGGTGAGCATTGTTGGCCCCAGTGGTGCTGGAAAAACTACACTTTTGCAGATTATCGGCACGCTCGACAAGCCCGATGACGGCAAGATAGTAGTAGACGGAGTGGATGTAAGAAGTCTTTCTACTGGCAAACTGGCTGATTTTCGCAACCGTCATATTGGTTTCGTGTTTCAGTTTCATCAGCTTCTTCCGGAGTTTACGGCCATGGAAAATATCATGATACCTGCCTTTATCGGTGGTACTTCCAGTTCGCTGGCCAAACAACGTGCTGAAGAACTCTTGCAGTTTATGGGACTTTCTGACCGTGCCCGACACAAACCCAATGAACTGTCGGGCGGCGAAAAGCAGCGAGTGGCCGTGGCTCGTGCTCTGATAAACCACCCTTCGGTCATTCTCGCAGATGAACCTTCCGGCTCGCTCGACTCTAAAAACAAGACCGAACTTCACCAGTTGTTTTTTGACTTGCGAGAAAAATTCGGGCAGACATTCGTCATCGTCACCCACGACGATCAATTGGCCGCACTCACCGACCGTACAATCAAGATGCGAGACGGTCTCTTGGAGTAGGCGGAAGATGAACATACAGCAGGCTGAAAGGTAACGGCAATGCTGTTGAAAACCAGGAATGATAGCCGTTGAGCGGTATCCCTTTCCGTATATATTACATTAATGTATAGACCATGAAAGAAATAAGACTCGGTGACTACAACCGACTGAAAGTAGTAAAGCATGTGGATTTCGGCCTTTATCTTGATGGAGGACGTGAAGGAGAAATACTTCTGCCACACCGCTATGTACCCGAAGGCATTATGCCGGGCGATGAGATAGACGTGTTTCTTTATCTCGACCAAGATGAAAGACTTGTGGCCACCACGCAGCAGCCGCTGGCCAAAGTAGGTGATTTTGCTTTTTTGCAGGTCTCTTGGGTAAATGAATACGGAGCATTCCTGAACTGGGGGCTGATGAAAGACCTCTTTTGTCCGTTTCGGGAGCAGAAGAAACGCATGGAGATAGGGCAGTCTTACATCGTGCATGTGCATGTAGACCCAGAGAGTTTTAGGGTTATGGCATCGGCAAAGGTTGAACATTACCTCTCCAAAGACTTTCCCCGGTATGTGGCAGGTGACGAAGTGGATTTGCTTGTGTGGCAGAAGACCGAACTGGGATTCAAGGTTATTATCGACAACTGCCATTCCGGACTGGTGTATGACGGGCAAGTGTTCCGCCCTCTGCGCACGGGCGACCGCCTGAAAGGCTATATCTCCAATGTAAGAAGCGACGGAAAAATTGATGTTTCTTTGCAACCGACAGGCCAGAGGCAGACGAGCGACTTTGCCGAAACGCTCTTGCAGTATCTCAAGACACATGGAGGTAGCTGCGACTTGGGCGATAAGAGCGATGCAGAAGACATCAAGGAGCGTTTCCAAGTGAGCAAGAAAGTTTACAAACGGGCGGTGGGTGACCTTTACAAACGTAGGCTGATTGTGATAGAAGAGGGCGGAATCAGGTTGGTGTAACGCATGGAGAATCCTTTTTCAAGAACACAGATGCTGCTCGGAAAAGCAGCCATAGACCGTCTGATGGCTGCCCGTGTGGCTGTATTCGGTATCGGCGGAGTGGGTGGATATGTTGTGGAGGCGTTGGCGCGGAGCGGTGTCGGCTCACTCGATGTTATTGACAACGACAGGGTTTGCATATCCAATCTCAACCGACAGATACTGGCTTTGCACTCTACCATCGGACAACTGAAAGTGGATGTGGCAGAAAAGCGCATCCTCGACATCAATCCCGACTGTTCCGTCATCAAGTATCCGATGTTCTATTTACCTGAAAATGCAGATACCATTGACCTTTCTTGCTATGATTATGTTGTAGATTGCATCGACACGATGGCAGCCAAACTTGAGTTGATAAGGCGTTGTCATGCACTCGGCATTCCTCTTATATGTTCGATGGGGGCAGCCAACAAGATGGAGGCAGCAGCTTTCGAGGTGGCCGACATCAATCAGACGTCAATGGATCCTTTGGCAAAGGTCATCCGAAAGAAACTCCGCAAACTTGGTATAGACCGCTTGAAGGTAGTCTATAGTGAAGAGAAGCCCTTGACTCCGGTAGAGAATTGTGGCGAGGCCGTGACGGAACGACGTACTGTTCCTGCCAGCAACGCTTTTGTACCGCCATCGGCTGGTCTGGTGATAGCCGGCGAAGTGGTGAAACACATTGTTGGGTGGGAGGCCGAATAGAGACCATAAGCCTTCCATCCGCTTTTCTTTCTAATTCCCTTTTCCCATTTCTTCCTTTTTCAACCCTAATCATTCATAAGACCGCTAAGTCTACATTCCCAGCTAATGGTTTTGCTTCCCGCCTGCTTTCGTTCCTTGCCGGCATCTTGTCTGTCGTTTTTCCTCGGCGTAGCCCGCTACGCCTTCTGCAAAACCGACAGCCAATCTGTCCGCCAATCGAACAAAATCAGTACGGTCTCTTATGAACGATTAGGGTTGTTCTCTAATCATTCATTAGACCGCTAAGGCTGCATTCCCAGCTAATGGTTTTGCTTCCCGCCTGCTTTCGTTCCTTGCCGGCATCTTGTCTGTCGTTTTTCCTCGGCGTAGCCCGCTACGCTTTCGGAAAAACCGACTGTTGCCCAAGGCTAATTATACCTATTATTCATAGGCAAAGTGGTTGCTTATCAATTGTCACAGGGACTGTCAATCAAGGGTGCGTCACATCCTTGTGCAAGTCGATTGTCATCTTTTTGAATGCGATTGGGCGTTGAGGTATGATTGTGTGATGAACGGATGACATGAAAAAGCCGCCTCCCCATATAATGATTTAGCATGAGAAGGCGGCAAGCTATGGTATGTTGACTTCTTAGAAGTCGGCGTTTTTCGGTGTGCGGGGGAAGGGGATGACGTCACGGATGTTTTGCATGCCGGTGACAAAGAGGATGAGACGCTCGAAACCCAGCCCAAATCCGCCGTGCGGACAAGTGCCAAATCGACGCGTGTCGAGATACCACCACATGTCTTTCATCGGTATATTCATCTCTTCTATGCGGCTGACGAGCTTGTCGTAGTTCTCTTCACGCACGCTTCCGCCGATGATTTCGCCAATCTGCGGGAAAAGAACGTCGGTTCCCTGTACGGTTTTTCCGTCCTCGTTTTGCTTCATGTAGAAGGCCTTGATTCCTTTCGGGTAGTCTGTCATGATAACGGGCTTCTTGAAGTATTCCTCTACCAAGAACCGTTCGTGTTCACTGGCAAGGTCCATTCCCCAGCTAACGGGGAACTCAAACTTGTGCCCTTTGGCCACGGCAGCTTCCAGAATGCTGATACCTTCGGTATAAGTCAGGCGTTGGAAAGAGTCCTTCATGACAGAATGGAGGCGTTCAAGCAGCGTCTTGTCTACCATCTTGTTGAGGAATTCGAGGTCGTCTTGGCAGTGATCGAGTGCCCATTGCACGCAGTACTTGATGAAATCTTCTTCCAAATCCATAAGGTCTTTGAGGTCGATGAACGCCACTTCCGGCTCAATCATCCAAAACTCGGCCAGATGGCGTGGCGTATTGGAGTTTTCCGCACGGAATGTCGGGCCGAAAGTATAGATGGCTCCGAGCGCAGTCGCTCCCAATTCGCCCTCAAGTTGTCCGCTGACGGTCAGCGAAGTGGGCTTTCCGAAGAAATCATCGTCAAACAACACCTTTCCGTCTTTATCTTTCTTGAGGTTGTGGAGGTTCTGAGTAGTTATCTGAAACATCTCTCCTGCGCCCTCGCAGTCGCTCGCCGTGATGATGGGAGAATGGAAATAGAAATATCCGTGTTCGTGAAAATAGGTGTGAATAGCTATCGCCATGTTGTGGCGGATGCGCATGACAGCTCCAAAAGTATTGGTTCTGAGTCGCAAGTGTGCATTCTTGCGCATGGTCTCGAAGCTCTGTCCCTTCTTCTGCATGGGATAGTCGCTGCCACAAGTGCCGTAAACAAGAAGTTCTTTTCCTTGTATTTCTACGCTCTGTCCTGACCCTTGACTTTCCACGAGCGTACCGTTGACGGAGATACAAGCTCCGGTTGTAATTTGTTTGAGCAGTTTTTCGTCAAACATTTCGGGCGAAATGACTATCTGAACATTGTTGATTGTGGAGCCGTCGTTGAGTGCGATGAAATCTACCGCTTTGCTGCTGCGGTGCGTTCTTACCCATCCTCTCACGTTAACAGTTGTTCCAAAGGCTGTGCTTTGGAGTATGTCTGCCACTTTCGTTCTGCGAATGTCTTCCATTTTGTTCCTTTCTTCTTTACTATTACCTATATGTCTTGAGGCTGTTTATTCAAATGCGCCCATGCGGAGCATCTCCACTTCTTTTTCAGTCAGGAAACGCCAGTCGCCTCTTCTGACGTTCTTTTTGGTCAGTCCGGCAAATTGCACGCGGTCGAGTTTCACCACTCTGTACCCCAGTTTTTCAAAAATGCGGCGTACTATGCGGTTTTTTCCGCTGTGAATTTCGATGCCTACCTGCGTCTTGTCTGAATCGCTGGTATATTCGATGGCATCTGCATGCACTTCTCCGTCCTCCAGTTCAATGCCGTCACGTATCTGTTGTAAGTCGTGGGCAGTAACTCTCTTGTCGAGAAAAACGTGATATACCTTTTTCTTCAAGAATTTGGGATGGGTCAGTTTGCTGGCCAAGTCGCCGTCGTTGGTAAGCAGCAGCACGCCGGTTGTGTTTCGGTCAAGTCGTCCTACGGGGTAAATGCGTTCCGGACATGCGTTCTTCACGATATCCAAAACAGTCTTGCGCTGTTGCGGGTCATCGCTGGTTGTTACGCAGTCTTTGGGCTTGTTGAGCAAAACGTAAACCTTTTTCTCCAGACTAATCGGCTTGTCGTGATACAATATTTCATCGGTTCGGCATACTTTGGTGCCCAGTTCGGTCACAGCCTTGCCGTTTACCTTGATAAAACCTGTCTGAATATACTGGTCGGCTTCACGTCTGCTGCAAATTCCGGCGTTTGCCAAGAATTTGTTCAGGCGTATCGGCTCGTTCGGATCGATGTGTTCCTCCTGATAATCAATACGTATTTTCTGCGGATTCTTTGCCTTGTTGGCTGCGGCTCCTCCTCGTTTGCCGCCTTTCTTACCGCCTTTCTTAGGCTGGTTATATCCTCTTGAAGGCTGATAACCGCCTGTCATCTGTCCGGGATGGTAAGGTTGGCGGCCTCTTCCTTGCGGTCTTGGAACGTAATCGCCTTCCGCATAGGGCTGATAGCCCTCCTGATGGTATGGACGATATGGCCTTTGGGGAGCTTCGGGATGATAAGCCGGGTTATATTCTCCGTATATTGGTTGTCCGTAGTCGCCTTCTTGCGGTGCTGCATTGTAGCGAGACGGATGGTCTTGAGGTCTTCTCGGATAGCCACCGGCCATTTCCTCATGGCCGTAAGGCTGTCGGTAGCTTCTTTGTGGACGTTGCTGATAGGGTCTTTGACCACCTTCGGTGTTGTAGGGAGTTCTTCCCATGCGTGGGGGAACGCCTCCTCCTTGGCGATATGTTCCCTGTCCGGGATTCATTCTTGGGCGAGGTGTCCTTTGACCGGTGTATGTCCTGCCCAGTCCCGCTCCGAAACCTTCGGGACGAAATTCCTTTTCTGCATCACTGCGGTAGGCTCCTTCTGAGCTGTATGCCCGTTGTGTCTGAATACGTGGACGCTGGGTGCGTTGCGGAGTCTGTTCGTTTGAAATGTTCTCTTCTGAACGATAACCCTCTCGGTTACCTTCATTTTGTTGTCCTGACATGCCTTCTTGCAGTCTTTCTTTTTCTAAATCCATGATAATGTATCCTTTCTAAGATAAAATGTTAGTATGCCTCACGGCTGTATTAATTTTATGTTTGGTCAGATGCCGATATAGTTTTGCGGCGTTATTTCTTTCATTTCTACCTTCACTTCTTCACTGACAGAAAGTGTGTCGATGAATGCGTGGATGGTTTTTTGATTCATTTTCTCGTTTGTTCTGGTCAGTGCCTTTAGAGCTTCGTATGGGTTTGGATATGCCTCCCGTCGTAAAATGGTTTGTATGGCTTCAGCCACTACAGCCCAGTTGTCTTCCAGGTCGGCTTCGATTCGTTCTTCGTTGAGGATGAGTTTTCCCAATCCTTTGAGTGTGCTCTGAATGGCGATGATGGAGTGTCCGATGGGTACACCTACATTTCTCAATACAGTAGAGTCTGTCAGGTCGCGTTGTAAACGGCTGACGGGCAGTTTCTGCGACAAGAATTGCAGGGAAGCATTGGCCATTCCGAGATTTCCCTCACTGTTTTCAAAGTCAATAGGATTTACCTTGTGTGGCATGGCACTTGAGCCTACTTCGCCGGCTTTGATTTTTTGCTTGAAATATTCCATCGAGATATACATCCAAATGTCCCTGTCGAGGTCAATGATGATGGTGTTGATACGGCGTAGTGCGTCGAAAACGGCTGCCAGGTTGTCGTAGTTGCTGATTTGCGTGGTGTATTGTTCACGCTCAATGCCGAGTTTCTCGCCAAGGAATTGGTTGGCAAACTCCGTCCAGTCGTATTGCGGATAGGCTACGTGGTGGGCGTTGAAGTTGCCGGTCGCACCTCCGAATTTTCCGCTGATAGGCGTTTCTTTGAGCTGAATAAGCTGTTCTGTAAGCCTGTACACGAACACCATCATTTCTTTTCCGAGACGTGTGGGAGAGGCTGGTTGGCCGTGGGTCTTGGCCAACATCGGTACATTCTTCCATGTCTGGGCATAGTCATTGAGTTGTTCGATGAGTTGTTCAATGAGCGGATAGTATTCTTTTTCCAGTGCGTCTTTGATAGAAACAGGCACGCTGGTGTTATTGATGTCTTGCGATGTAAGCCCGAAATGGATGAACTCCTTGAATGATTCAGGCCATCCAAGTTTGTCGAACTTTTCTTTGATGAAGTATTCCACGGCCTTTACGTCATGGTTGGTTACGCTTTCTATCTCCTTTACACGCTTTGCATCGGCTTCATTGAAGTCTGTATAAATTTTACGCAATGCTGCGAAATGGCTGTGATCAAAGTCTTCCAACTGAGGCAGGGGCAATTCGCATAAGGCAATGAAATATTCAATTTCTACCTGTATGCGGTATTTTATCAAGGCAAATTCTGAGAAATAGGCACTCAGCTTTTCTGTCTTGTTTCTATAACGACCATCAATAGGCGATGTTGCGGTCAATTCATCAAATGTCATCTTCGTTTGTTTTATATATACTTTTAATTTTGCAAATTTACGAAAACTATTCGACAAGAGGCTTGCTTTGTTCAAAAAGTTTATCTCTTGTAGGTTTCTTGCTCGTTTTTCCGTGAAAAACACGGTTGATTAAACCCAATTCGGTTATTAGAGACCGTACTGATTATGTTCGTATGTCGAGCAGATTGTCTGCCACTTTTGCCAACGGCGTAGCGGGCTACGCCGAGGAAGAACGACAGAGAAGATGCCGGCAATCGGACGAAATCAGTCGGTAAGCATCATTCTTAGTGGGAAATGTAGTGTTGGCGGTCTAATGACCGATTTGGGTTAAATGCGTGATGTCGGGTTTGTGAACGTGTGATGTGGTGTCTGATACTACTTTTGTTCCCAGTCGTCCATGAGAGACCGTGCTGTTTTTTGTCTGAATGTCGTAAGCAGAAGAGTAAGAAAATGTCCTGCGTTTTATTCAATTCGACCATTAGGACTTGTGCCTTTCGGTATTTGTTTTGAGCAGGTTACGATACTTTTGGTGAAGGCATGGCGTGCCCGTGGTGAATAGCTGGCAGAAGCAGATACCGAAAGAACATGAGTTCGGCGAATGCTAATCAAGTAAGTAGTGTTTTCAACTCTTTTGTACATAGACGCACGGTTTTTTCGACAAGTAGCGAAAAGCAGCCCAGTGGTGGCGTATTATCATGAGAGCGTTACAGTATTGAATGGATACCGGACATTGGTAGCATCCGTACCAACGACTGGTACTGTGGCTACCAATGTTTGGTACGAGCCGTACCAGTCGTTGGTACGATGGCAAGAACTTTCCGTACTGCTCCTACAGAACGCTTTGAGGAAATGGAACCTGTGTTTTTTGCAACAATGCAAGGCTATGTTGTCCACGATAATTGACGCTTGTGTCATTTCCCCCTGTGTGGTCTGCTACGCTTTCGACAAATAACGACAACCCATCTGTTCGACATCCGAACTGATCTGAACGGTCTCTACTGGCCTAATTGGGTTATATCACCTGATGACCAGATTAATGACCGGTTTGGTTTACTCGAAATTAGCCTGCCCTTTAATGCCCGAATTAGGTTAAACCCAAATCGGTCATTAGACCGCCCATGCCACATTCCTTGCTGATGAACTTGCTTGCCGACTATTTTCGTCCGAGTGACGGCAGCTCATCTGCCGTTCTTCCTCGGCGTAGCCCGCTACACTTTCGGCAAAAACGAAAGACACGTGATGTTTCGGACAGACACGTGATATTTCGGACAGACACAGGGTCTGTCCCTACAGCAGCAATGACGACAAACACAACACGAGAATGTTGTTATATAATGGGAAAATTAACGTGAAAATGTAGGGACAGACCCTGTGTCTGTCCGAAAATAAAAGCAACAATTGCGGACAGTAAACAACAGACAGACCCGTGTCTGTCTGCCAAGAACCCCTCTCCAAAATCTCTAAACTTGGAAACTTGCTGGTGATGAGCATTATGTTGCGTTAATCAAAACCGACAAATAACCTGCTCGACATCCAAACAAAAGCAGAACGGTCTCTACTGGCCAATTTGGGTTTAATCATTTCTTTTTCTTTTCTCTTTTATGTCCAAAAAGAACAGGTCGCATTCCCGAATGGAAATGCGACCTGTAAATGTAGAATACTAAATTCTTATGAATTCTTATTTGATAACTTTCTTACCGTTTTCGATAACGATTCCTTTGTAGGTGTCGTTTACACGTTGGCCACTGAGGTTGAAAGTACCCTTGTTCTTCACAGAGTTTTCTACTTCAATGTTGCCTACGCCTTGAGCTTCGTCACCCTGAATAACGGTGAGTGCACATTCAGCACCCTTTGCACTGCGAACAAAGAAGACAGCCTTACGTCCGGCAACACCTGCTGGGAGCGGAGCAGCCTGCAATGTGATTTGAGACATGAAACCGTTGTCGGCGTTGTCATTGTCATGGTTGTTTCCAGTCATTTCCAACCAGTCGTAGTCGCTTAATCCTTCAACAGTGTAATTGTCTTCACCTTCGCTACCTTGCCATGTAGATTTCCAAGGCATAGTCTTCTTGATGGCAAACACAGTGTAGTTCTGTTCTTTATAAGTACAGTAAACCAAACCTCCTTCTGTGGGTGCAATACCTTTCTTGAAGTCGTCAGTGAAAGGAGCAACTGTGTCAAACATACCTCTTACGAGCATAAGAACGTTGCGGTAAGTACCGTTTTCACCTTCACGAGTTTGGGTATAAGTCTTGCCGTCAGCATCTACGAGTTCAAGTTCAGACTTCTTATATGTCTGGAAAGGAACGGCTGAAGCATTGGTCATACGCAAACCGAGATCAACTCCGTCCTGATTGAAACCAGTTACCTCAACCACGAATGCGTTCTTCAAAATCATAGGAATAGCACTTCCAAATTCGTCAACTGCCTGGTTGGTACCAACGAAGTAACCGCCACCATAGCCTTCTGTTGCATCGTATTCATATCTCCAGTCTTCCTTGCTCAGCTTCATGGTAGCAATGAGGTCGCCTTTCGTTCCGTCAGCGGCAAGGTCGTAGATTTTAGCTGTCAATGCTTTGTCGCCGATAGGATCTTGCACTTTAGAGTTGAAAAGGAACAAGATGGTTGTGAGATAGAAAGGTTTCAAGGGTTTGTTGAAGTATTCGCGAACCGTTGTCACTTCAGCATCCATACCGTCGATGTTCTCTGTGCCGGTACCAAAAGCATAAGTCTTGGAGTCGGTAAAGATACCATTGTAGTGACCGGTTTGGCTGATGTCATATTGAGTCAATGGCCAGATGCTGTCTGTGCCGATAAGACCTGTCTGCTTAGAGTTAACACTTCCGAAAGTGTAGTTTACTTTTCCGGGGGCAGTCAATGTAGGAGGATAGAACATTGAACCGGGCACGATGTTGGCAATGCTGGTAACATAGTCGTTGTTGGCATCTCCCTGAACTACTTGATTATTGATTTTCCATACAGTGCTGGCTTTGTCCGTAGACAAGTTGGTCATCTTGAAGTTTTCAAAAGCGGGGTAGAAGAGGTAGCAGTATTCATTATTGAACAAATACATACCGCCTTCCTGAACTTTGTAATATACGCCGTCCTCTACTGATTTACGAGGCGCAAAGTTAGTAGAGGTTGTTTGAGAAGCTGCTTTCAATGTAGCATTCAAGTCTGCCTTGAGTGTTTCTACACGAGTAACTTCTTGTGCATTGGCAGCTGCACCGATAGCAATGGCTGCACAGGTAAGTAAGAATTTCTTCATGTTGTTAAAGTTTAAATTAATAATTCTATTGTCTTTGATTTCTTATTTGACCGTAGTATAGTGCTTGCAAAAATAAAACTTTTTTTTTTGTTCGCCAAGAAATTCATCTCAAAAACAGAACTTTGGACTGTTAATATAGCAAAAACAGCACTTGGATATATTGCCTTTTGAATATTTTTGGAATATTCATATGGAAAAGATGTTTGCTTTTGAGTCCTGAACAGATATTTCGGGTTTGCTAATTCAGCCTCAACCGGTTATTAATCATCTGGAATGTAGCATTGCGGTCACATGGACGATTTGGGGTTATGGCGTCAGTCAGAGCTTTTGGTTATAACTGTCAGGCAGGTTATCCTCCCTAATATTATTAAGGTATAAGTTTTGATGGGCAGAGACAACTTGGGTGTCGGAGGTCAGGCAGGGTGTTGCGAGAACAAACTTTATTGTCTGTCCAAGCCTTTTTTCTGCCGTTTTTTACCTAACTTTGCGAAGTAATAGAATACTCTCGAATAATGACCCATGAACAATTGATGAGAAGAGCCATTGCGCTTTCCGAAGAAAGTGTAGCCAATGGAGGAGGCCCTTTCGGGGCTGTGATAGCCAAAGACGGTGAAATTGTGGCCGAAGCATCCAATCAGGTAACGATAAACAGTGACCCTACAGCCCATGCAGAGGTATCGGCCATACGTGAGGCATGCCGTCTTCTGGGACGGTTTGATTTGTCGGGGTGTTCGATTTATACCTCGTGCGAACCCTGCCCGATGTGTCTCGGAGCCATTTATTGGGCGCGGTTAGACAAGATTTATTACGCCAACGACCGTAAGGATGCCGCTCGGATAGGTTTTGACGATGAGTTTATTTACGAAGAGCTGGCCTTGGGAATGGACGAACGGAGCAAGCCTTCGGCCGTTCTTCTGCGTGAAGAAGCCAAAAAGGCTTTTGACCTTTGGGAACAAAAGGAAGACAAAACCGAATATTAAAACAACTCATGATGCCTTCTTTCATGAAAACAATGGCTGTACTGTGCCTATGGTTGCTGACTGGTTCGGGTATGGCACAGCAGGCTGTCGATGAGGTTGACCCTTTTATCGGTACATCAGGATTCAGTGTTTGCCATCCGGGTGCAGTACTTCCCCACGGTATGATGTCGGTCGTTCCGTTCAATGTAACAGGTTCTGACCTCAACCTCTACGATAAGGATGCACGCTGGTGGTCAGCTCCTTATGAACGGCAAAACAAGTATTTTACTGGATTTGCTCATGTCACGCTGAGCGGTGTGGGATGTCCCGAAATGGGAACGCTGCTCACCATGCCCCTGTCCGGCAGACTTGATGTGGATTATCGCAGCTATGGCAGTACCTATCGCAACGAAAAAGCCCGACCGGGATACTATGCGCTGGAACTTGAAAGATACGGTATCAAGGCCGAAGTTACGGCCACCCTTCGCACCTCTGTCGAACGATATACCTTTCCGCAGGGAGAAAACCATCTCTTGCTCAACCTTGGTCAGGGACTGACCAATGAGGTCGGCGGCATGGTGAGAAAGGTAAATAACACAGAGATAGAGGGATTTCGCTTGCTCGGCACTTTCTGTTACAACGCTCAGGCTGTCTTTCCTATCTATTTTGTCATGCGTATCGGGAAGTCGCCCAAGTCGCAGGGATGCTGGAAAAAGCAGCCCGCCATGAACGGCGTGGAGGCGGAATGGGACAGAGACAACGGCAAATACAAGCTTTATACACGCTATGAGAGGGAAATGGCAGGCAACGATGTGGGCTATTTTTATTCCTTCGATTGTTCAGAAGGTGAACAAATAGAGGTTCGTATGGGTGTTTCTTTTGTTTCGGTGGATGATGCCAGGACAAATTTGGACGCTGAAGGCGAGGCCAAACCTTTTGAAGTGGTTGCCCGTCAGGCACGCGACACGTGGCAGGACATGCTTGGCCGCATAACCGTAGAAGGCGGAACGCCGAAACAAAGGCGCATTTTCTATACGGCTTTGTATCATGCGCTGTTACATCCCAATATCCTTCAGGATGTCACAGGACGCTATCCGAAGATGGAAAGCGGAGAAATAGGCACGACGACAGGTAACCGTTACACGGTGTTTTCCCTTTGGGACACCTGTCGCAATGTACATCAGTTGCTGACTTTGCTCTATCCCGACCGTCAGGAAGAGATGGTCTCATCGATGATAGAGATGTACAAGGAGTGGGGGTGGATGCCGAAGTGGGAACTTTTTGGCCGGGAAACGTGGACAATGGAGGGAGACCCGGCCATTCCCGTCATAACAGATACCTATCTGAAGGGGATTCGTGGCTTTGACATTCATACTGCTTACGAGGCCTTTAGGCGTTCGGCTACCCTGTCGGGAAAGCAAAACAAGATGCGCCCTGACAACGACTGGTATGTTCGGGATGGATACATACCGCTTGGAATCTATGCTGCCGATGCTTCGGGAGACAACTCCGTGTCTCATGCTCTGGAGTACTATATGGCCGATCATGCACTCTCATTGCTGGCTTCGGCACTCGGCAAGCAAGCCGATGCGCAACTTTTCCGTGCGAGAAGCCACGGTTACCGCCATTATTATTCAAAAGAGAGCGGAACCTTGCGACCCCTTCGTCAAGACGGAACATTCCTTTCACCATTCGACCCTGAAGCAGGTGCTCACTTTTCCAATGCCCCGGGCTTTCACGAAGGTTCTGCATGGAACTATACCTTTTATGTTCCGCACGATGTGGAAGGGTTGGCCAGACTGATGGGGGGCAGCCGGCGGTATGTGGAAAAGCTGCAACAGGTGTTTGACAGAGGACTTTATGACCCATCCAATGAGCCTGATATTGCCTATCCGTACCTTTTCAGCTATTTTCGTGGCGAAGAATGGCGCACCCAAAAGACTGTGGCCGAACTGCTGGAGAAATATTATGACGACAGCCCCAACGGTATTCCCGGTAACGACGATTGCGGAACGATGTCGGCATGGGCGGTATTTTCAATGATGGGACTGTATCCTGACTGTCCGGGAACACCTTATTATACTCTCACATCTCCCACATTCGACAGGGTGACATTGCATCTCGACCGTGGCTATTATCCATCGGGCGACTTGGTGATAGAGGTTGAGCGTCGTTTGCCGTCAGACCGCTATATACACAAAATGACGCTGGGAGGGAAGCCGTTGAAAAAGTATCGCATAAGCCATCGTGAACTCATCGAGGGTAAAACATTGCGTTTCTCACTGTCTTCATCGAAGCCCTGAAAATAGTTGGCTGATGGCAGAGTTGGGGTGGACTGCCCTGCCATCAGCCAATTTGCTTGGCATCCGAACAAAATCAGTATGGTCTCTAATGACCGAATTGGGTTAAAACAACTTTCTAAATTCGTTGGCCAGTTGTTTGATGGCTCCTTTAAGGTCTCCTTCATAGTCAATCCCCAGGGCGTAAGTCCCCCTGCACGAGGCTACAGGTTTGCCTGTATTGTAGTCTGTGAAGTTGGCACTTACGATGGCTTCTTTTTCGTCTTGATAAGCGGAATATTTGACCAGCAGCAATCTTTCCTGCTGTTCGTCAGTTAGTTTGTGAATACTTCTTTCTCCTATTATTTGCAATCTCGTCTGTTCCAGTGCGTTGTAGATGTGGACTTCAATGTCCATCATGGTTGGCGGACCGCTGTAGTCCATCACGTCAGACAAGGCGGCATACTGATATTTGCTGAGGTCGGCAGAGTTGGAAACAACCGATTTACTCGTTGTGCATGAACAGAGAATAACCATGAGAACAAAAAGGGGTACAATGATTTTCTTCATAAATAAACGTGTGCTTTAAGATGATGGTGTTTGCAAAGATATAAAATAATTATCTAAACAGGCAGGAAATAGTGGTAAAAACAAGGGCGTGGAAGATGAAGAAGGGCTGTTGATAGGCTTGCTGGTTGCTTTGGACTTCCTTTGTGTGTGTGAAAAGACACGTTTCCGAGCATGGAAAATGTGTCAAAATTGAGATATGAATGCGAGAATGATGCCGAAACGGATAGGGCAGAATAAAAAAAGGAGTGACGATTCACCTGTGAACCTCACTCCTCTGTTTCTCTTTTTAGTAGAGTAAACTTACTTTACAGTAGCTGTGTCAGCTTTTTCTACGTTAGCTGTGTCAACAACAGTTGTATCAACAACAGTTGTGTCAACTGCGTTTGTATCAACACCTGTTTCGTTCTTCTTTGTTTCGTTGCAAGAAGTTACGGTGAAAGAGAGAGCCAAAGCAGCTACTACTACGAAAATAGATTTCTTCATTTCCTTTGCTTTTTAAAATTGTAAAACAATCACTTTGTTAATTAAAACGTTGCAAAGGTATGGTTTTTTTCGATACGCCGTTCAACTTTTATCGTTTTTTTTACCGCTAAAATGTAACTTTTTTGCAAGTGGCTGTTTGTCAACAGATTATGATTGTGTAATAAAAGTTAAATGTCTGGCATTCAAGAGTTAGTTATCATGAAGTTGGCAAAATGAGAATGAAAGAACCGTTTGTGGTGCGGTGTTCTTGGTTTTCTTATTCCAATAATAATGATTACCTTTGTAACGTATTGGGAACACTGCCTTTTTTGCCTGTCAAAAAGGATGTGACAAATCCTGAGAGTGATTTCATCAGATAGTAAAATGATAGATTCTTCGATATTTCAAGGCAAGAAAGCCGCTTATCATACTTTGGGTTGCAAGCTCAATTTCTCGGAAACATCTACCTTTGCACAACTTCTTGACGAGATGGGAGTAAGCAGGGTAGACGATGGAGAACAAGCAGACATATGCATTATCAATACTTGTTCGGTGACGGAAGTGGCTGACCAAAAATGTCGTCAGGCTATACGTCGTATGGTGCGGAACCATCCCGGTGCCCTGATGGTGGTTACCGGCTGTTATGCCCAGCTCGAAACAGAGCGTGTCAGCAAAATGGATGGAGTAGACTTGGTACTCGGTGCCAACGAAAAAGCCCATCTTGTACAGTTCCTTTCAGAAGCATGGGTGCGCAAGGCGGCACGTGCCGAGCAGGCAGAAGAACCTGCGGAGGGTGGGCATGAATATCATTCGGTGGCCGTGAAAGACATCAAAACCTTTGCGCCTGCTTGTTCGAGAGGTAACCGTACCCGCTATTTCCTTAAGGTGCAAGACGGCTGCGACTATTTCTGTACTTATTGCACGATACCTTTTGCACGTGGTTTCTCACGCAATCCTTCCATCGAGTCGCTGGTGCGTCAGGCTGAACAGGTGGCTCTCGAGGGCGGAAAGGAAATAGTGCTGACCGGGGTCAATATCGGCGATTTCGGCAAGACGAACGGTGAACGCTTCATTGATTTGGTCAAAGCACTCGATGGTGTGACCGGCATCAGCCGTTATCGCATCAGCAGCATTGAGCCTGATTTGCTCGAAGATGAATTAATTGACTACTGTGCGGAAAGCCGTGCATTCATGCCACATTTCCATATACCGCTTCAGAGCGGCTCTGATACCGTTCTGAAGTTGATGCATCGCCGTTATGATACGACTCTTTTCGCTCACAAGATAGACCGCATTAAACAACGGATGCCCCATGCCTTTATCGGCGTGGATGTCATGGTGGGGGCAAGAGGTGAGCTGCCGGAGTATTTCGAGGAATGCTATGAACTGCTTCGCAGGCTCGATGTCACCCAGCTTCATGTCTTCCCCTATAGCGAAAGGCCGGGCACGGCTGCCCTGAAGATACCTTATCGGGTGGAAGAAAGCGACAAGCGGTTGCGAAGCAAACAGCTCTTGGAACTTTCGGACGAGAAAACACGGGCGTTTTATGAAAAGCATATCGGGCAGAAAGCTGAAGTCTTGTTCGAGAAGGCACCACGGGGCAGAGCCATGCATGGTTTCACCCGCAATTATATTCGTGTGGAGTTGCCTCCCTCGCAGGCCAAAGAGGAATACGACAACCAACTTGTTGAGGTGGAACTGGGTAATTTCAATCATAACCAATCTGCCCTCCGGGTGACCCATATATATAATAAGGTATGAAAAAAGTTGCCATTGTTATATTGAATTGGAATGGGGCAAAGATGCTCCGGACATATTTGTCGGGCGTGATGGAATATTCACGAGATGATGCCGAGGTGTATGTAGCCGACAATGCTTCGACCGACGACTCGCTGGCATATGTCAGACAGCATTTTCCCGAGGTAAAAATCATTGCGCTCGACAGTAATTATGGTTTTGCCGAAGGTTACAACCGTGCACTCGCTCAGATAGAAGCTGAATATTACATGTTGCTTAACAGCGACGTTGAAGTGACTCATCATTGGCTTGTTCCTTTGATAGAATTCATGGACAACCACACTGAAGTTGCGGCATGTCAGCCCAAGTTGCTGTCTGTTTACGACAGGGATGCCTTTGAATATGCCGGTGCATCGGGTGGTTTTATTGACCGTTACGGTTATCCATTCTGCCGTGGCAGGATTTTTGAAACGATAGAAAAAGACATGGGGCAGTACGACTACCGTAGGGAAATAGGATGGGCTACGGGGGCAGCACTCTTTATCCGTGCCCGTGACTATCAGGAAGTCGGAGGCTTTGACGGCCGTTTCTTTGCCCATTGCGAGGAGATTGACCTATGCTGGAGGTTGCAGTTGCGTGGGCGAAAGATATATTGTATTCCCGATAGTGAGGTTTTCCATGTGGGAGGTGGTACGCTGCCAAAAGGCAATCCCATGAAAACCTTTCTCAATTTCCGCAACAATCTCACCATGCTTTATAAAAATTTGCCCGACAGCGAATTGTCACATGTAATGCGCATGAGGTGGTTTCTCGACTATTTAGCTGCTTGGCAAGCCCTCATCTTGCAAGGAAATTGGGGTGATTTCAAGGCTATCTGTCGTGCTCGCCGTGCTTTCAGAAGATGGAAAAAAGACTTCAAGGCAGACCGGATGGCTGTCGGAAAGCAGCGTTCGGAGGCTTTGCCGGTTCGTTGTTCTTTTTCCTTGTTATGGCAATATTATGCCAAAGGACGCAAGAAATACCAAGATTTACCCGTCGAGACAGAGGAGACCAAGAGATGAAAGAGGGAAAGAAACAACCTGCTATGGTGTTTCTTCGTACTCCGTATATGTATTCTCTACTTTCGTCAGTTGCCGGAACTTCTTTCTTTCACGGTGAATGGCCATGCTGTTGATGCTTTCCGAGAGTCCGTAGACTATCAGGCAGACGCCAATGGCAAAAAGAGACGCCGAGGCTGTGGCCAATGGTTGAAGAATGATATAGATGCCTGCAAGCAGCAGGAGAACGGGGAATATCCAGAAGCCAAAGCCCAGTTTGCAGAACTTTGACGCTCCGATGAGCATGGCAAACTGGCTGATGGCACCAAGGATAACCATTGAGCCGAGCAAATACATGAGCCATTGCATGAAGGTTTCAGGCATCAAAGCAAGGATGAAGCCGAGAATCAAACTTCCGATACCTACAATCGGAAAGAAAGGAGATACTGGCGGAACGGCTGTTTCTTCTGTTTCTTGAGACATCTCCTTGATATATTGGCGTCGGGCAACTAAATAGGCAAGGCACGAAATGACACCCGATACCAAAAAGATGATGCCGATGGTGATGGTGATACCTTTGACTGTTGAGTCTGGATTGACCACCAGCAGAATGCCTACAGCCACGGCGCAGAGCGCACGGAAGACGGAACTGTGAAGTATTTTCATATGTTTGCTTGTTTGAATGATACCAAAAGGGTGGCAGGCATCATGCTGTTGGGGCGGATTTATCCACTGGTCACATGCCCGACATTTCCCTGTTATTTCCTATTCATGTTGCAAATATACACATAATAATTTGCAAATACACTTTTTTTTAATATCTTTGTAACGGAAGAAACACACCATCGGGCAAAAGAAAATCCCCATTGTCCGACCTGACATATATATAATAGTGGAAAAATACGGCAATGGTCGTAACACAGCATTGCACTTTTTTGGCAGTGAGTGGACGGCGTTTCCTGTACTTTCCGGTGTCATCGGCACTCTCGCAAGGGTGCAATCGTATTTCATTTCATCATGTACTGGTCTCGTATGGATGTTGTCCGTACATACCGTTGCATAAGATATGGCATGAAGGAATGACGAAAAAGTAGACCTGTTAAATATAAAATAACTATTGTTGAATTAAAAAGTAGTATTATGAAAAAATCATTTATCGTGGTATGTAGCATTCTCATGCTATTCCTTTGGGGGCTTCCTGCGATGGCAGAAGACTGGAGTTACGATTTTGAAACAGCCAAGAATGACATCGGAAAACAGTTTCATGAACATCGGGAGGTGACATTGAACAACATGAAATGGAAGATTTATTGTGTCAGAAACAACGATGACGGAATGGATTACGTCAATGGTAAAGGCTCAATGCGCATCTATGGGACGAAGGCATCTATGGATAACATGCCTTATTTTGAAATGAAGGCCAACAAAGAAGGCGGTATCGGGGTCGTTACTTTTGCATACAGAGCCTATGAAAGGGAAAAAGATACACAGGTGGCATGGGTTGTTCAGGTTACGGAAGATGACGGAGCGCACTGGAAGAACATCGGTAAGCCGTTCACTCCCACGATGGAAGTGCAGCAGTTTGAGGCAAAAGCACACTTGAAGAATGCACGAATCCGTATTGTAAGGGAGGACTATGAGACCTTTGAATGGAAAAACTTGGGATTCAAAGCCATGTTCAATATAGACGACATGACGATAACCGATGCCAAGGAAGTTGACCCGAACCAGCCAGTCATTACGGTCATGGAAGACAAGATTAATTTCGGTGAAGTATTCAAAGGCGAGAAGAAGACCCTAACCTGTACCTTCTCGTACAACAATTTGTCTTCTCCCGTTGCCCTGTCAATAGAGGGAAGCAGTTCGTTTTCACTCCTTGTGACTGAAATGGCTGCCCAAGAAGGAATGAATGAAGCAACGTTTGACATCGAATTTGCGCCTGCAACCTACGGGAATTTTGCCGCAACTGTAACGCTTAGGTCTGGTGAAACCGAGAGCATTGTATCTGTTAAGGGAACTGGCACTCGTAAACCGGGCGACTACAGTTACAGTGGTGGTAAGGGAACGGAGGAAGAACCTTACCTCATTGCTACCTCGGCAGACATCATGGACTTGTCGGATGCCGTGAACGAGAAGTTTACCTATAGTGGAAAATATTTCAAAATGACTGCCGATATAGACATGGCAGATGTATCGGGTATGCTGCCTATTGGCAATAACTTCGGTTCGGCTGGCAGTGAGGTGAAAACTTTCTGTGGTACTTTCGACGGTGACGGTTACACCATCAACCATCTCCGGATGTCTTTTAAGGGAAAAGAAAAGATTGGGGTAGCCTTGTTTGGCGTACTGCAAGGTGCTACCATCAAAAATCTTACGATAGATAACAGTGAAATAAAGTCTGATGCACTTACGGCAGGAATTGCCGCCGCGGTTCTCGGCGGAACCATTACTAATTGCCATTTGGGCAAGAATGTGACCATCGCCAGCATACATCAAGCCTATGCGGCAGGAATTGTCTGCGGCGTCTTTAGCGAAGCAGCAACGATAACTGACTGCACTTCGCACGCCAATGTGTCGGCCGTGGGTATGGGAGTGGCAGGAATATTGGCCAGTTGTGGCGTGAATGGTACGGTGGTTAGCCGTTGTGTAAACTATGGCAGTTTATCTTCCAATGCCGGAATAGTAGGTGGAATTGTCGGATTGGTTGAAGATAACGGAAGCATTCAGGTCACTGACTGTGCCAACTTTGGAAAAGTGACCTCTCCCGACAACGCCGGTGGTATTGTAGCCCTGCTTTCTCCGTCAGCTTTCGGACCGTTGAATGTTGCCAATTGTTATAACAATGGCGAGATAGACTGTTATGGAAACAACCATCCGGTGACACTTCCGAACACAGGGGAAATGTCCGTTATCAACATCACCAATAGCTATTATTGTACGGAAAAATATACGGGAGATGTAAAGGCGGCTATCGGAAAGACAACGGATGAGATGAAAACCGATGCCTTTACGGCTCTTTTGAATGACGGTAGGGTAGGCCCTTGGACTCGTTCCGCTGATGTAAACGAAGGTTATCCGCTTCCTTCTGGCATAGAGATTTCGGAAAACAGCATCCTCACGGCATACGATGTCACCGTTCCACAACATGCTTATTATCGCATGTTCATCAAGCAATATGGTCGGAAACTGGCTGAATATGTCAATGCCAAAAACCGTTTTGTCGTGAAATATGAGTCTGATAATGAACAGGTAGTTGCCTCTTGGGGCAATGCTTTCAAGACCGTTGGGACGGGAGAGGCAAATGTTAAGATGCGCATCGCTGGTTCTTTGGATGGGTCGCTGAATGCCTTTGACGAGAATAACGTACTCGATGAAGTATCATTCCATGTCAAGGTGGAAGACTATGTGACACCTACCATTCCTGCCATCAATGTCTCTTGGGGAATGGAAAAGGAAGCAGCGATGAAGAAAGAAGAATCTTTCGGTCATACGAAAATAACGGAAACCTATTGGAACATGCACCCACTGGTAAGCGAGGAAGCTCATGCAGGAGTAGAAATCTTTGCTACCCAAAACTTCGAGTTCCCCTTGTCTATGTTGCATTTCAATGCTCAAGGCGAACTGATAGCATCTGACTTAATCGTCTCTTCATGGGAAAGAGTGAAGACACCAGAGATTACCCCGGTGTGTAAACTTTTGAAAGAGAAAGGCTATAAGTACATTGGTCTCAGTCCCGAAACTGGCCAATGGCAGATGTATCATGAAGACAGCAAGACATTGGCAACATGCGGTTTGGTTTTTGTTCAGAACCAAAGCTACTATTATTTCACCCTGATATACGAACCGAAATCGCCTGTCGGCATCAATGAAACTATAGCTGAACTTCCCGAAATATCAGTCCGTACAAGCGGTTCGGTGCTGGAAGTCACAGCCGAAAAGTATGTCGGACAGGCCATTTCGGTCTATAGCACGACCGGACAGTGCCTTGCCAGTGCTACGGTTAAGGATGGAGTCAACGTATTTGACATCCCTTCGCGTGAAGTCTTGATAGTGAAGGTGGGCAAGCATGCATCGGTTAAGGTTGTTCGCTAACGCAACACAGGCCATCGGTCTATAGCAACTGCACACGCCGTAAGAAGAAATGTCTGGCACGGGGACAATCCGGGAAAGCGAGACATTTCTTCTTCTATACCTTTCCCGCAATCATCAGAAAACAAGAGAATGCAAGAGGATGCAAGAGGATGAAACGAAAGGGGGCATAGGAGAGTACGGAAAGGTGTTGCATGATAATTCCAAATCGGTCATCAGACCGCCAAGGCTACATTCATCGCTGATGATGTTGCCTTCCGACTGGTTCCTAAATGACCGAATTGGTATAAACAATGTGATTAAAATCTATGAAAATCAATATCTAAAATGAAAGGAAAAAACAAATTCTATGTGCTGACAGCCCTTTTTCTGTGGGCTTGTTCGGCAGTTGTCAACGCACAAAACCTGACAACAATCGGTGAGATTAAGCAATTGAAAGGGAATACGGATTTTACGGTAACTTTTGCACCGAATACCGTTCAGGTCATTGCATTGGAAAAAAATGACTTAGGAAATGTAGGGGGCACATATCTGTGGGATGGCAAAGACGGACTGTTTTTGTTTAACGACATGCTTCCTTCGTGGCCAATCAACGACTTGAGAGTGGGCGATTACATCAGCGGAACACTTTCGGGGAAGTGGGAATATACCTACTGGGATGTTTATAATGCAGACGGCGATGTCGTCATAGGCAACAATGCACCCTTGGTTCCTCTCAAGGCTACCGGACAAGAGATTGTGGAAAACGGTGCATACAACAAATTCGGACTCTATCAGATAACAGGAACTTTCAATAAAAACAGGTTGCAGTTCCTTTCAGATGACGGCGTTTTGTATCACATGGAGGATAACTTCCGCATGTCGCTTCCTGAAGAAAGCAGTCACGGAACGCTAACGGCCATGTTCTATCAAGGCGACATTGCCAACTACTTATGGCCGGTACAGACCGATGGTTTTGTGGCCGATGATGTGCCGTTCGTCCCTGAGGCTACGCTGGAAACCGACGTCGTGTACAATCTTTCTGACTTGAAGAAATGCCTTACAAGCGTGAAACTCGTCTTGAAAGACGGCTACAAAATACAAGTGCTCAACTCGCTGGGCAGTGCCTATTTTCTCTGGGATGGCACGGAAGGGCTTCTTCTGCACGACGGAGCCAGAAAGATTGCCGATAAGGTGGGAGCTGGCATGGTTATGACTGGAGGAACCTTGTTTTGCGAAACACGTACAGGCTTTTACGGAGTAGTGGGGCATGAAGATTTGACCGTTGAACAGTCAACCGAAATCATGGCACCAATTAAAAAGTCGATAGCCACGGTTGGTCCTGCCGATATTCACGGTTATCTCAAACTGTATGGACAGATAGAAAAGGGAGAGCATGGGCATTACAAGCTGACGGATGGTGAGTCGTCTGTTGTTTTGGCAGACCGCTTCGAGTATGGAACCAACTTTGAGAATCTTGTCGGCAAGAAAGGCTATGTGCAGGTTATTTACCATTTTGTCGGAAACAGGTTTGTTGTCTATCCGGAAGACTTTTTCACCGAAGACGCTAACGGCCTGCAAAGTGTTGAACAAGAACAGGAACGTCTGAAGAAACAGGGTGCTTATACTATTGACGGACGGCGTGTGTCGCATCCTTCGAGCCAATGGAGAGGACTTTTGATTGAAAACGGACGCAAGGTTGTCAGATAGTCTTATGCAATGCGTTGAACCGCAGTCTTTGGAAATAAGACTTCTTGCAAAGAACTAATTCCGATATTATATGTATCTTTGTATCAAGATAGGCTGCATATGGCAATTGATGGACATGCTCTGATTGTCCTTGCTGCTACTATCCAAAGATGAGAAAAGATTTATGACCAAACTGTATTTAGTGCGTCACGGAGAAACCGTTGACAACGTAAACCAGATATTGCAGGGGCAGACTCAAGGCGATTTGAACGAAAATGGCCGTGAACAGGCCAAGGAATTAGCCCGAAAGATGGCTTCGGTGGCGATAGACCTGTTTGTCTCCAGTGACCTGAAACGGGCTGTCGAAACTTGTGAAATCATCGCTTCTGCACATGGCCTGCCAGTGATGACGACCTCGTTGCTGCGCGAACGCGACTGGGGAGACTTCACCGGCGAGTACATTCCCAACCTGAAAGACAAGGTTTGGCCGACTAATGTGGAGTCGTTGGAGCATCTGAAAGACAGGGCACGGCGGTTTCTCGACTATGTGAGAAACGAGTTTCATGGTCAAACAGTGTTGGCTGTTGGACACGGAATCATCAATAAGGCCATTCAGTCGGTTTACAATGACCTGCCTATGAATGAAATCCTGAAGATGGGGAATGCCGAAGTAAGAGAATTGGAACTCTGATGCAAAAGGCGATATGATGACTTTTCCGTCGCATCACTTTTCCATTTACAGGCCACATCTTCGTTTTGTATAAACTTTAGCAATAGTTTAGGCCGAAATCGTAAACAAACTTCTCTTGTTGAGTAACAAGTAGACGCTCCATGGAGTAACAAGTAGACGCTCTATGGAGTAACAAGTAGACACTCCATGGAGTATCAAGTAGACGCTCCATGGAGTATCAAGTAGACACTCTATGGAGTAACAAGTAGACACTCTATGGAGTAACAAGTAGACACTCTGTGGAGTATCAAGTAGACACTCTGTGGAGTATCAAGTAGACACTCTGTGGAGTATCAAGTAGACACTCTGTGGAGTATCAAGTAGACACTCTGTGGAGTATCAAGTAGACACTCTGTGGATGAGCTTCTGTTGAAAAGAAAATTATATTTGAAGATGTATTAAAGTCGCTTGTGGATTAACCTCTGCCACTTTCAAGATGAAGGTTCTAATGGGGCGGCTATTTGATGTCTTTCTTGGGTTTGCAACACCAGCGTGAGATTTTCAGCATCACCCCCATACCGGGCACTTCCTTGAGCAAATAATATTTGTGATTCTGTCGCACCAGCCGTCCGCTAAGTCCCTTGAACGGCCCGAAGACTACGTCTACCGGGTCGCCGGCTTTTAGTTTCGCTTCCTCTTCGCTGATATACTTGCGCATCTCCACTTCGGGGTTGCACATCAGCCTAAACTCATCCATCTGCCTGGCAGGTATCTCATAATAGTTTTTGTCCAGCCGACTGTGCCTGATGACGGACACTTTGTAAGGACATTCCGATACCATGTGCATCATTTCACGTTGGGTCATGGTCTTCTTGATGAAAACGAGGTTTCTCACAACTGGCCTCAACTCTCTCTTGACGCGCCCTTCCTTGTCTTCGTAGTCAACATAGGCCATCGGCACAAACAACTCAAGGTCTTTCTCCCTGAAATATTCCGTGACAGCCTTGAGGCGGAGTGTAAACAGCCTGACGGCATACCAGGGAAGCTGGTCGGCAGATACGGAAGAGGGCTGGGGTGTCGGTGTGTGTGATGTGTCCACTTTGTTGTTAGGTTATGATGGTTGGATGGGTAAACAGACGGTGGCCTGCCGTTTCTCCTGTTCGCCTGCAATATGGTTATGCAATGCAGAAATGGGAGTTTTTGTTGCGTGCAAAGGTATGGATTTATCGGCAGCAAACAAAATATTGCGGTGACAAATCACCCTTATTCAGCCGATAGCCAATTGGCCATCATCGTCTGTCCGTCGGGGGTGAGGATGCTCTCAGGATGGAACTGTATGCCACGGATGTCATGCTCACGGTGGCGGAGAGCCATGATATGTCCTTCGCTGCTTTGCGCTGTCACCTCCAGGCAATCGGGCAAACAATCTGAATCTACCACCCACGAATGATACCTGCCCATCGGAATGTGAGGCGGTAAGTTGTGAAAGAGATAATCATTGCAGGTAATCATTCCCTCTGTGGCAACACCGTGATATACGTGTGGCAGGAGACATATCTTTCCTCCAAAAACCTCGGCTATGGCCTGATGACCCAGGCAGACACCCAAGACGGGCTTCTTGCCTGTGAAAATGCGGATGGCTTCAAGAAGGTTTCCTGCTTCGGATGGGATGCCGGGCCCTGGCGAGAGAACTATCTTGTCGAACTCTTCCGGATAGGCGGCAAGCGGCAGGTTGTTGCGCACTACCGACACTTCTGCCCCAAGCTGCTTGAAGAGATGTACCAAATTGTAGGTGAAAGAGTCGAAATTGTCTATCAGCAGTACATGCTTCTTATTCAGCGACATCATCTTTCCCTCCTCATTTCCGTGACAAAAGCCTGCAAGCTAACGGCATCTTTCATTGCAACAGCCGTCTCAAACCTCTCGTTGACGTCCACTCCAATCCATTTGGGATGAGCCACAGCACGGATATCTTTAATGTCGTCCATTCCGATTTCGCCCGAAATCAGAAAGGGAATGTCACCCTCATAGGCTTCTACCATGTCCCATTCTGCCGGCAAGTACATGCCGTCGTCTCCCGTAGTCCGACGAAAGTCGAAACGGAAAAAGTCCACTCCCGTTCCATAGTCCTTCCAGCGCAGTAAGTCCGCCGGTACTGACACATGGATGGTCTTCATTACCTTGATGTTGTTGCATAGGTCGGGCACAACCGTTCTTTTCAAGTTCTCAATCATGACAAGGGTCTCTTCTCCGTCGAGCTGCACGGTGTCAAGATGGTAATTCACAATTCTCGTTACAATGTTTTGCACCATGTCATTGGCAAAGATGCCGGTTCTGGAGCACTTCTGCTCACAAGAAGAGCCGCCGGTCGCCGAAGAATCGTTCTTGAGCGAACTGTAGTCGGGCATGAAGCCAGCCCTCGACATAACCTGATGCACATACCGGGGGCTTTCCTTTACGAAATCGAAGGCCAGCCAATCGACACCAGCCCGTTCTACTTCATATATATTACCGGCATCACGGATGCCTGACACTTGAATAATCATTGTATGAGAATTATGACATGTTCTGAAATGTGTCTGCAAATGTATGAATTTATTTTTGATTCTCGCCCATGATGACGCAACGAACCATGACACATTGAGACACTTTTCTCGTAAGAACTTCTTAATTCTCGTTTTTTTTCTTTTATTTTGCAGCCATTATTCCAACATGCTCAACTATATGATAACGCAATCCGGACTACCGCATCGGCACGGCAAGAATAAAGAAGACCTATTGGCCGATACATGCAAGAAAATATAATCATTCAATCACCATTCATTTACCAAACAAACACATTTCTATCATGAACTCTCAACAGAAACATAGCGGAAGCATTGTTGCCATTATCACCATGATGTTTCTCTTTGCAATGATTTCATTCGTAACCAACCTCGCCGCTCCCATCGGTGTCATTTGGAAGAACACCTTTCAGGGCGAAAGCGAAAATACCGTAGGCATGCTGGGCAATGCCATGAACTTTCTCGCTTATCTTTTTATGGGTATTCCTGCCGGAAAGATGCTTACCCGATTGGGTTACAAGCGTACAGCCCTTGTCGGTATATTCCTTGGATTTGTAGGGGTCTTTATCCAATTTCTTTCCGGTAAGTTCGGCACAGATGCTCAAGTTGCGGGTTTTGCCATCTATCTTCTTGGCGCATTTATTGCCGGTTTCTGTGTCTGTATTCTCAATACGGTGGTCAATCCTATGCTCAACCTGCTTGGCGGAGGCGGCAACAGGGGTAACCAGCTTAACCTTATCGGCGGAACGCTCAACTCGCTTGCCGGCACACTGACACCTCTTTTTGTCGGCTCGCTCATCGGTCAGGTAACCAAAACGACAGCAATGGTACAGGTATATCCTGTGCTTTACCTTGCGATGGCCGTGTTTGTCATGACTTTTATCTTCCTTCTTTTGATACCCATTGCAGATCCCGAACTGGGACGCACAACCAAGGAAACTGTTTTTGAGCACAGTGCATGGTCATTCCGTCACTTTATACTCGGTGCCATTGCCATCTTTGTATATGTAGGTGTTGAAGTGGGCATACCCGGAACGCTGCTTTATTACCTCTCAGACAAGACCAAAAGCGGTGCGGGCATTGAAGGAAATGCCGTTGCCATCGCCGGTTCTGTGGCAGCCACCTATTGGTTCCTGATGCTGGTTGGTCGTTTTACCGCAGGATTTATTGCCGGCAGAATATCCAGCCGCACCATGATGACCTTTGCCACTACCATGGGAATGGCCATGCTGATTGCCGCCATGTTGCTCGGAAAGACAATGACCGTGTCCATGCCCGTCTTCACCGGCAACTCGTTCGATATTGTCACGGTGCCTGTTGCTGCCCTCCTCTTTGTCTTGTGCGGCCTCTTTACTTCCATTATGTGGTCTTGCATCTTCAACCTTGCCACCGAAGGCCTTGGCAAATACACAGCTTCTGCTTCGGGCATTTTCATGATGATGGTTGTCGGCGGCGGCTTGCTACCGCTGTTACAGAACTTCATGGCTGATAGGGCAGGCTATCTCGTTTCATATATCATTCCTCTTCTCGGTATGGCTTATATGGCCTTTTATGCCCTTTTCGGCTCTAAGAACGTTAATAAAGATATTCCGGTTGACTAACCCCAAATCGGTTATTAGACCGTTTAGGCTTACCTTTCTGGCCAACAGTGTTGCTTCCCGGCTGCTTTCGTTCGCTTGTCGGCATCTTGCCTGCCGTTTTTGCTCAGTGTAGCCCGCTGTGCTTTCACGAAAAACGACAACCCGTCTGCTCGACATTCAATCGAAATCATTACGGTCTTTAATGACCGATTGGGGCTGAATCCAACACTAAGCAAAGGGCTTCCATTCAAAACAGAAAATGGAAGCCCTTTGTCATTGCAGACACAGATAGGGATGGTTGAACATGAATTCGTCGAGCTCAAAAAAGCAATCTGTGTATCCAACTCTTCTGTACATTGATGCACGGCGTCTTCAGAAAGCAGCGATTGGCAAGTCCGTGGTGGTATGTATTCATGAGGCCGCTATGTCATTGAATTGATACCGGTCATTGGTAGTGTCCGTACCAACCGTTGGTACGGAGCGTACCAGTGCTTGGTAGTGTGAGTACCAGTCATTGGTACGATGATGAGACTTTTCCGTATCGTTTCCCCTTAATACCTTGCTGGGGCGGAACTTGTGTTTTTTGCAACAACTTCCGAACAAAATCAGTCTGGTCTCTCATGACCGATTTGGGTTAAACTCCAATTCAGTCATGAGACCGCCCATGCTATATCAGTACAGTCTCTTATGATTGATTTGGAGTTGACCAGCGCAGTCTAATGACCGGTTTGGGTTCCACGAAATGGTTGTGAGACACGGCTTTGGGGGAACAGATGACTCAGGTTACGGCGATTTTTGTCAAATTATAAATCCTTGCCTGCCCAGATACGGATGATTTTGCGCCGAATAGCAAAGAGATTGGCAATGGTGACAACACAGAAGATAACCAATCCCAAGCCTATCATGGGCAACAGGCTGCCTTCTTCTATCTGCGGGAAGAGCAGTTCGATAATTATCATGTAGGCATTGCGCACCAGCAGTACGCCAACGAGTGCAAGAGCCAGCACCAAGAGGTTGAGAGCGGAAGTGAGCAGTTGATACGGACGTGCCACACGGTTAGGACTGTAACCGATGAGAAGCAGGTTTTCGAGTTTGTACGCATTCTTCTGTACGAGCAGATAGATGCTCAACATCAAGATGTAGAAACTTAAGACGGAGATGAGCAAACCTACACCCATGACGAGAAAAACCATCATGCGCAAGAAATAAGTGGTCTTTTCGGCATCGAGTTTGTCGGTTTCCAGTTCATAGCCTTTCCGTTCCAGATACTTGGAGATGCCCTCCGAGGCCGGATTTTTCACTTCTACAATAAGTCTTGTAGGGTCTGACGGTGTTCCGGAGGCATACTCACGATTGCTCCAATCCATGAAAGCCTGTGGTACGAGGATGGTGTTCAGGCGGCTGGAAAAACCGATGACCTTTCCCTTGAAGCGTCCCTGACGTCCGTTTCCGTGAATGAAGATGTCAAAATCAATCATTCCCATGAGTCCGTCGCTGATTTTCGGCAACGAGCGGCTTTGGGCAAAGCCGAAGTTATACATGTTGATATAGATGCGAGGGAGAATGATTGGCACTTCAGTACTTCCCGCCTTGTACTTCCATTGGTCAAGAGACACATCCACGAACTCATCGGGTACGCTTTCAAAATAAAGCTCGGAATTAAGAATTTTCTGTCCGTCAATACCCATGGAAGCATCTACACGGTATTCGGTGGTCGTGAAACGCCCCACTTTTTTCACAAAAGGCTGTGCCTCGAAGGCGTCGGTCTCATCGGCGTTAAAGGCGTTAGAGCGTCCGGAGAGGGTTGTTCCCATTCCGATTTTCTTGCTCACGATAAGGTAGTCGGGCTTCATAAACGAGTCGTTAGCCGTAAAGACAGGCAATACGTCACGGTAAAACTGATAACCCAAGAGCACGATGAGCATGCCGAAAAGATTGGCGAAAAAGAAGCCGGCAAGCTGTGCAACACTCACGTGACGGCGAAGGAGTTTCCAAACAAGTGACATCTGATTTTTCGCTTTAGAGTTTCAACACTTCATGATAAGGCAAGTCAAGGTGTTTGCCGATGCTCGTCACAATGACACCGCTGCCCTGCCGGCGAGCCTCTTCCATGAGAATTTCTCCCATGATACCTGCGTTTCCGTCGTCAAGGTGGCTGATAGGTTCGTCAGCAAGTATGAAATCGAAAGGTTGAACAAGGGCACGGACAAAGGCAACACGCTGTTGCTGGCCGAAACTCATGTGTGCAACCTTGGCAGAGAGTTTGTCTTCTATACCCAGACGAGCGAACCAATCAACGATTTGCTTGCGTTCGGCATATCCTGTCAGGGCATTCTTGATTTCCACGTTTTCCAAAGCCGTAAGCTCAGGGAAAAGTCGGAGTTCCTGAAAAAGATGGCTCACATGACGCTTTCTGACCTCTACCCATTCGGCAACCGAGAGGCTTCTCGTGTCTTTGTCGTCAAACATCACATAGCCGGTATAGTCATTGCGATAGCCAGTAACATAGCTGCAAAAGGTGCTCTTGCCCTTTCCGCTGTCGGCCTCTACGAGGTAATTTTTCCCTTTTTCAAATGAAAGGTCTTGCAACCAGACATCAGACACGAGGCCGTTGTGTTGGGAAAACACCTGTGGCAGTACGTGTTGAAACGCTATTTTGTTCATTGCTGTATATATATAATGGTATTGACATCGCCCAACAAGGGTCGTATCCATCGGCCGATGAGTTCGGATGCCTCCTTGCCAAGTTCCTTTTCCAAGGCTTTGAAGTTGACAACAATGGCCATTTTCTGTCCTATGACCTGCGACTGCACGGCCTTTGGCAATGGCGTGGGGGAAGGTTGCAACACCGAGGCGGCCTCGCTGCCGGTTCCACCCCAGAAGCGATTGTCGTCGGTAACACCGAAATAAAAGGCCTGTTGGTTGTCCTGCGATCCGTCAATATAGCAAAATGTGTTCTTGCCTTTGTCCTCAATGCGACTTCCTTGTGGACAAGATGTTTTCCAATAGTCCACGTCTTTCAGCCAATCGGGTGAAGAAAGGCGGGCAGACATGGCCATGCGTTTACTTCCGTTCTTCATCAGGAAGAGGGCATCTCCATCTATGCTGCGGATGATATTATCCATATCGACGGCGGTGTTGATGCCTGCCAGCAAAGCCTGAATGCCCTTGTTGGAGCGCAGAAGACCGAGCAGCGACTCGCCTTCAACATTCAAAAACACACCGCCAAGGTCGTCTTTCGACATCTTGAGCACATAGTCAGACGTAATGGGACGATAAACCTCGTGGGATTTTTTCAATACTGCGTCGATGTCGGCATTGAGTGAGAAAGTGTTTCCTTCAATAACGACGACTCCGTCGGTAACTTTAACACCTGCAGAAAGCAACGCACGACTTGCATCCGTATCTTTTGGCAAACCTAAGGTGGCAGGTGCCATCAACACTTCGGGCAATGCCTGTGCGCGGGCAACCATCCGTATGGGAGCATCTATGGAGTCGAGACGGTCGTAAAGCGGACTGCTAAGAATACCGTCTTCCTCATTGGCCTCCAGATAACGTGCCATCTGCTGTTGTAAGCGCGCTTGTTCTGTCTTCACAACAGGCCCCATCAGCAAGAGGGAACGACTGGAAAAACCAAGTACCCAGCTATTTTTCAAAACCGTGAAACGAAACCCTTTGCGTTCTGTCGTAGGATGGCAATCGCCTCGTTTGTGCAGGGTGTTGTTCAGAAAGTCATCCAAACGGCCGTCGTCTTTTACCTTTGCACAAAGTCCCAGGGTACCATCGGCCGTTTCAAAGAAGTAGAGAGGTACTTCAATATCTATGCCGCAGTCTGCGGGATTGTCTGTTCCTAAAAGCGATTGGAAGAGTTTTCCCGACTGTTGTGCGTCCTGTTGTGTCGTCAGTTGGGGGACATCAATCGACACGAGGGCAACGCTTTCGCCGGGAATGACGTTGACATAATCGTCGTTTGAACAGGAAACGAGGGTTAACAGGGTTGCCAATCCCAATAATTTCATCCACTTTTTCATCACTATTTCCATTTTATGTTATCTCCATAAACGCATTTGCATGACGGCCATAAGGCCTGCTGTCTCGGTGCGCAGCCGACTTTCGCCCAGCGAAACCGACTCGAAGCCGTTGTCGATGGCCATCTTTACCTCCTCGAGCGTAAAGTCTCCTTCGGGCCCGATGAGGACGGTAAGGGCAGAAGCATCGTTGGCTTGGCTCTGTTTTTGCAATTCGTTAAAGAGCAAGTTACGGGGTATTTCCTCATGACAATGGGCAATATACTTGCGTCCCTCTCTCGGCTGAGAAACGAAATGGGCAAAAGGTGTCATTTCACGAACAATGGGTTTCCATGCCTTTCGGCTCTGCTTGACGGCAGACACCACAATCTTTTCGATGCGCTCGGTCTTGACCGATTTTCGTAAAGACCACTTCGCATCGAGAAAAGAAAGCTCATCCAATCCTATTTCTGTTGCTTTCTCGGCCAGCCATTCCATTCGTTCCATCATTTTTGTTGGTGCAATGGCCAGATGAAGATGACCTTTCCATAGGCGAGACTGCGGCATAGATTCTACAATACGATAAAGGCACCGGCGTGAACCGGCTACGGTTATCTCTGCACGATGGAAGATTCCCTCTCCGTCAATCAGCATTACTTCCTCTCCGGAAGTCAGGCGCAGGGCTTTTAGGGCATGATTGGCCTCGTCTGAGGGCAACTCTGACTTTATGCTTGCACATGGCACATAGAAGAAACGGGCTTCTCTCATGGTTTGTCTCCTTCTCGTTCGGCTTGTTCCCGACGCTTCAGTTCGTCGCGAAGCTGGGATGCCTGTTCGTAGTTTTCTTCCCGAATGGCTTTCTCAAGGGCAGCCTTGAGCATTTCGGTCGTGATGACATTGACCGGAACGGATACTCCGGGAGCATTCTTGTCATATGGAACACTCTGCCTGCGCAGCAACTTATCGTCTATATAAATAGGTATATTGCCTATCTCTGCAAGTAAAATCGCATCGCTGGCACGCATGGGAATATACTGTTGCAATGCCATATTGTGAAGAAAGGTTTTATATTGTCCGCCGATGAGGTCGAGTATCTGGACTTGAAAGGCAAGGTCGGTGTGGTCTGAAATAATCTGCCACAGAACTTCGGGCAACAAGATAGAGGTATCGGGAAACGGTGACATGCGAAGTCCGAATTGAAGGAGCATGTTCCTTTCGCAGACGATTGACAACTGGCGCGTCTCGTCTTCTGTTGTGAGCACTAACAACCCTAAGGCTTCATTGCCCACAATTTCAGAGACTCCCTTGAACTTCAACAACACCAAACTCATACCATTACATCACTTTTCTTCGGACGGAACAACACTGCAAAGGACAAAGCAACAACCAAGGCATAAAGTGCAAAGACAAACCAGCATGACGCCCAGTCGCCCACGGTATAGACATTGTCGCCTATCTGCTGGGCTGTCGTAAAGTGATTGACTACCACCTGAGCGGCCAAAGTGCCGATTGTTGCCCCTACGCCATTGGTCATCAACATGAAAAGCCCTTGTGCGCTGGAACGGATTGCAGGGTCGGTTGACTTGTCGACAAACAGCGAACCCGATATATTAAAGAAGTCGAAAGCCACTCCGTAAACCAACATGGAGAGGACAAACATCCATAAACCGCCTCCGGGATTTCCCAAACCGAACAGCCCGAATCGTAAAACCCATGCGAACATGGCAATTAACATCACGTTCTTGATGCCGTATCTCTTCATAAAATACGGTATCAGGAGAATGCAACATGTCTCGCTGATTTGTGAGAGAGAAATAAGTATGTTGGTGTTCTTCACCCCGAAAGTGTCTGCAAAGGCCGGATCAACCCCGAAACTAAAGATAAAGGGGTTTGCAAAAGCGTTGGTTATTTGCAGGCTGACGCCCAACAGCATGGAGAAGATGAAGAAAATCGCCATCTTTCGTTGCTTGAACAAGGCAAAGGCTTTTAATCCGAAAGCCTCGACAAAGCTCTTTTGTTCTCCGCCTTTTACAATGGGACATGCAGGCAGTGAGAAAGTGTATAGGAAAAGAAGCATGCTCAGCACGCCAGAGGTGACAAACTGGTTGTGGTTAGACTGAAATCCCATCAAGTCCACAAACCACATGGTGAAGATAAAGCCAATCGTTCCGAACACACGGATGGGCGGAAAGGCCTTGACCGTATCATAACCGGCTTGTGTAAGACCATTGTATGCGACCGAATTCGACAGTGCCAGCGTGGGCATATAGAACGCAACGCTCAACGAATACAGCGTAAAGACAACGGAAAACTCGGAAGCCTGACCCGCACTGTTGCCATAATAGGCCGTGGCCATGATGAAAATACCCGCCAATAGATGACAGATACCCAATAACTTCTGTGCCGGTATCCAGCGGTCGGCTACAATTCCCATGATAGCCGGCATAAAAATAGACACCACGCCCTGCATGGAATAGAACATGCCGATGTGTTCTCCCATGCCGATATTTCCTAAATAACGTCCCATTGATGTGAGATAAGCTCCCCAAACAGCAAATTCAAGGAAGTTCATCAACGCCAAACGCACTTTCAAGTTCATAGTCAATCGTTTTTTAATTATGTGCAAAGGTATAAAAAAAGGCGACAAGCACAAACTTATCGCCCGTTTTTTAGTTTTGTGAGTATGATATAATTAGCACTTGACCTGCTATCAAGAAAAGGTTTGCGATAGGCTTGTCATTCCGGCGGCTTTGCTGTTTGTCAGGCTATGGGGGCAAATTCAAAATTCCAGCTCCAAACCAATCATCAGCTCTTCCGGTGCAAAACGGAGTCCAAAACCATCATGGCCGATGTGCGGTTCTTCTCCTGAATAGTAATTGTTGCGGTAACCTATGAAGCCCATTCGTAAGCAGAGACATAATCCTTCGGTAAGGTCTGCGCAGGTACCGGGGCGCAATCCTATCTCAAAACCTCGCCGGTTTTCAGACACTCCTTCCTTAGTTGTCTTGCCGAAGTCTACCCCGAAACCTCCATCCAAGAAAAGGTTGAACGGCCCTCGATGGTAATAGTAGTAGCGTCCGAAGGGAGATACCTTGAAAGAATGTAATCGTGTTGTGAGTCCTTCTTCTTTTTCCTGTTCGTATTCGTAGCCTAACAGAAGTCCGATGCCCCATGTGTCGTTGAACAAATAGCCTACTTCCGGGCAGAAATCGAACGTGGTTGTCTTGTCTTCCGTGTTTCTCCAGAACGTAATGGCACCTCCTAAGAATAATCGCCCTTCATGATTATGGTCTCTCTCATTGTCCTGTTGAAAGGGAAAGGTTTCCTGCGCATGGGTGTTGAGACAAAGAATGAAGGCTGACACAACAGCGATAATTCGATTCATGTGTTATTTCCTTTACTATGTTTGATGATAGGTTATCAAAGTGTCGGTGCAAAGGTAAGCCCTTGGGCATAACTCTACAATACCCAATAATGATGATTTTGTACCGTAGGTTTTCCTCCATAGCCTTCTGAGATATGTTGAACCCAAATCGGTCATTAGGCCGCCAAGGTTGCATTCCTCGCTGAAGATATTGCTTACCGACCGCTTTCGTCCGTTTGTCGGCAGCTTCTCTGTCGGTTTTTCTCGGCGTAGCCCGCCACGCCTTCGGCAAATCCGACAGACAATCTGCTTGACATCCGAACAAAATCAGAACGGTCTCTAATGACCGATTTGGGTTGAATAGTGAAAGAGAGACGGCCAATGTATGAGAACAGGTTGTCACGCACAGTCTTCCACATACCTAATTTTTACGCCTTTCATCGGCCGTTGTCGAAAAAAAATACTACCTTTGCATCCATCATTCAGAACAACAAAACAAGAAATATGGCACAGGAAGATGTTTTCAAAAAGATAGTTTCTCACTGCAAAGAATATGGCTTTGTCTTTCCGAGCAGCGACATTTATGATGGATTGGCAGCCGTCTACGATTACGGACAGAATGGTGTTGAACTGAAAAATAATATCAAAGAATACTGGTGGAAGAGCATGGTTCTGCTCCACGAGAATATTGTGGGAATCGACTCCGCCGTATTTATGCATCCTACCATTTGGAAAGCCAGTGGACACGTAGACGCATTCAACGATCCGCTCATCGACAACCGCGATTCCAAGAAACGTTACCGTGCCGATGTACTCATAGAAGATCACATCGCCAAATACGAGGAGAAAATCCGCAAGGAGGTAGAGAAAGCCCGCAAACGCTTTGGCGATTCATTTGATGAAGAGAAATATTTGGAAACAAGTCCGCGTGTGGCTGAATACAAACAGAAGCGAGACGCTCTGCATGTGCGTTATGCCGAGGCTATGCAAGGCCCCGATTTAGAAGCTCTCAAGCAAATCATTCTCGACGAAGAGATAACCGACCCGATTTCTGGAACGAAGAACTGGACGGATGTCAGGCAGTTCAACCTGATGT
Organism: Prevotella sp.; assembly: GCA_034183335.1. GTDB lineage: Bacteria > Bacteroidota > Bacteroidia > Bacteroidales > Bacteroidaceae > Prevotella. The sequence continues at coordinate 85,812 of JAXFLJ010000039.1, read as the reverse complement.
TTTCTACTGAAATCGGTTCCGTATCTGATACCGCCGGCAAGATATATCTGCGTCCGGAGACGGCACAGGGCATCTTTGTCAACTACCTTAACGTTCAGAAGACGGGTCGCATGAAGATACCTTTTGGAATTGCCCAGATAGGAAAGGCTTTCCGAAATGAGATTGTTGCGCGTCAGTTTATTTTCCGCATGCGTGAGTTCGAGCAAATGGAAATGCAGTATTTCGTGACGCCCGGCACAGAGATAGAATGGTTCGACCGTTGGAAACAGTTCCGAATGAAATGGCACAAAGCACTGGGATTCGGTGAAGACAACTACCGTTTTCACGACCATGAAAAGCTCGCACACTACGCCAATGCTGCTACTGACATCGAGTTCCGCATGCCTTTCGGCTTCAAGGAGGTTGAAGGCATTCATAGCCGTACCGACTTTGACCTCAAACAACACGAGAAGTTCTGCGGAAAGCAAATCAAATACTTTGATCCGCAGACCAACGAAAGCTACACTCCCTATGTTATTGAAACCTCGATTGGCGTTGACCGTATGTTCTTGTCCATCATTTGCCATGCGTTTTGCGAAGAAACGCTTGACAACGGTGAAACGCGTGTGGTGCTGAAGCTGCCTGCTGCGCTCGCACCGACAAAGCTGGCCGTGATGCCACTCGTCAAGAAAGACGGACTTCCTGAAAAGGCAAGGGACATCATCAACCAACTTCGCTTCCATTTCAACTGCCAATACGATGAGAAAGATTCCATAGGCAAGCGTTACCGTCGGCAGGATGCTGTTGGAACGCCCTACTGCGTCACCGTAGATCATGACACCTTGAAAGATAATATGGTAACTATCCGCTTCAGGGACACCATGCAACAGGAACGAGTAGCCATAGATGACCTCATCGGCATTATTGAAGAGAAGGTGAGCATTACCGCATTGCTCAAGCAATTGCAATAGTCCTGACAAGAAATACAAATACCGAACATCGGACAAATCAAATAGAAATCATGAACAACAACACCCTCGAAACCATCCCGATGAGGAAGAAAAAGAACGCATGGAGCGTTTTTCTTCTGTTGGCAACCCTGTTGCTGACACTCTCATCATGCAGTGAATCCAATGAGGAAGTGGAAGAGTTTCCCAACTGGCAGGCAACCAACACGGCTTATTTTGAAAGCCTTTACCAACAAACCAAACAGAAGATAGCCGCAGGTGACACCGAATGGAAGCTCATCAAAGCCTATAGCAAAGACCAAACCACCGAGGGAAAGGCTGCCGATTACATCATCGTGCATGTGCTCAATGAAGGTACTGGCAGCGGAAATCCGCTTTTTTCAGATACCGTAAGGGTAGACTATCGTGGCAGATTATTGCCTTCTACAAGCTATTCGCAGGGTTATGTCTTTGACCAATCATGGAGAGGAGACTACAATCTGGCTACCATGATGCCGGCAAAACTGGCCGTTGGACTGACTACCGACGGTTTTGCCACGGCCTTGATGAAGATGAACATAGGCGACAGATGGGAAATTTACATACCGCAAGAGCTTGGTTACGGTCAGGTTGCGACAACATCTATTCCGGCATACTCCACCCTTATCTTCGATGTTACGCTTCGGGCATATTATCATCCGGGAACGAAAGTACCCGATTGGAAGGCCAAACCGCATCTTTTGACAGAAGAATAAGAGTGTGAAAGGGAAGGTGCACCTACACGGGAAAAGTGCACTTTGGCATCTGTTTCTCATTATTATTGTCGGAAGAGAGCATCATGTTCAGCATAACTTGTCAGAGGGAAGCAAGGTTGGCAACCCTATTGAAGAGATTAAGACAAATTAATTTCACCTCATACGATAAACAATCTTTCTATTGGGAAAGGTTGTTTATTTTTGTCTGTTCAAACAGCTACATCCCTTTGCAACCCATACACGAAAGCCTTCGCCAACAGGCTTCTTTCAGACATTTGTCTTCGCTTCGGTCGTTTTAATGCCAATTGGCTATTAGATACCGTACCGATTTCGTTTGCATGTCGAGCAAATGGGTTGTCGTTTTCCTGAAAGCGTGGCGGGCTACGCCGAGAGATAAGGGCAGACAAGCTGCCGACAGTCGTACGAAAGCAGTCGGTAAGCAACATCATGAGACCGCAACAGAAGCCTGAATGGTCTAATGACCGATTGGGATTTAATACCGTAAGATGGCCACGTAATAATGGTCGTCTGTGTTTCTTTACCTGCGTAAAGGGCATGAAAAGAATAGATACATCTTCTGTGTTACATCTTCTGTTAAACCCAATTCGTTCATTAGAGACCGTACTGATTATGTTCGTATGTCGAGCAGCTTGTCTGCCTCTTTTGCCAAAGGCGTAGCGGGCTACGCCGAGGAAGAACGGCAGAGAAGATGCCGGCAAACGGACGAAATCAGTCGGTAAGCATCATCCTTAGTGGGAAATGTAGTGTTGGCGGTCTAATGACCGATTTGGGTTAAATATCGTTTGTTCTTTAACATTTCCGTTTTTCGTTGATGAAGAGTTAACCAATATTCCCTCTCATACGTGCAGAATTTTTGACCGACCTTGACCGCGGTCGAAAATAACGCCAAAAATCGCATTTATAACTCGCTGATAATCAATGCTCGTTTTTCGACAGGTCGAAAAATGGGGTCAAAAAGGCAAAAAAATGGCTTGCAAAAAGTGAACATTCACCTTGCAAACGTTCATTAATTGCCCTTCAATTGATGAACGTTTGCCTCTCAATTGATGTTTAATTGCAAAATTGGGGATGAAAAACGGCCTTTTTGCCCCTCGAAAACCGTTTTTCCGTTTCTATTTCGTCAATTTTTCCCGCCCATTTTTACCTTTAGGATTAATGATAGAATTGTTAATTGGCACGGTTTTTGCATGTCGGAAAACAAGAACGGGAAGATAGCGGTAAAGTGTATCTTGAAGAGAGAAAAACAAGGAGCAGGAACCCATTTCCGAGTGATGGCCTGCTGGACTGTTTAACTTCTGGTATGGCCTGTTTTTGTAATTCAAGGTATTTTCTTCTCTTTTTCTTTAACGGGGCTATGTGTTTTGTGGCTTAATTTTATTATTTTTGCGATTGTGACGTATTTGAAAAGACAAGGAGCGAACGGCTCTGCCCTTGTCGTCGGACACTTAATCAATGAGCCATTATTTAATCTTATCAAGACATGAAAAGAATATTACTTTTATTTTTGGTTGTGATGGGCTGGAGCATTCACTTGATGGCGCAAGACCATGTGGTGAAGTTCAGCGTCAAGAGTACGGCTACGCAGCTCAAGCTGGTTTACCGCATGACGGAGGCTGGAGCGCAGGAAACACTTTCGATACCGGGCAGCGAGCCGATAACAATCACTCAGAGCGAGGCGGGAAAGTTGGAACAGACGGAATTGACCCTCACGCCAAAGGAAGAAGACTATGAGGTAACACTCACGGCCAACCAGTTGGTTGTGTTGCGTATTGCGTCAAGCAAAGCTGTTACGGGTATCAATGAAGTGAAATCATCGGCACTGCAGAAACTGAATATGGACTACACGGTATTGAGTGGAAGCCCTGTTTTGGATTTTTCTCAATGTCCTAACATCGAAGAAATTACGCTCAACAACTGCGATGTGACCGATGTGGTGTTGCCCGAGAATCCCAAACTGAAAGTGTTTCAGGTAAGTTTAGACTTGACTTCTACAAAGGCTTTGAAAACGCTTGACCTGAGCAAGTGTAGCCAGTTGGAAACGCTTGGTCTCCAAAGTGTGGCTTTAGATACCATTGACCTGCGTGCCTGTCCCGGTTTGAAACAGCTAACCTTGAGCGGCTTGAGTAACAAGGTTTACCCGAAAGCTATTTTGGGAGCAAAAGAACTGAAATCACTCACTTTGGTAAATATCAGAAATTGCGGTCTGGGTTACCACGACTTGCCTGATCTCAATGAAACGCAGTTGGAGAATTTCACCATTAAGAACATTTACTTCACCTATATCAATCGCACTAAAGTGCGCAATCTGACAGTTGACTTGAGGCATTTGGCAACAGCGCAAGGAATAGCTGCCACGCCTCAGAAAACAGAAATTACGTGGTTTCAGAAGGTCAACAACGCATGGGTTACAGAACCACTTACCAGTGAACAGGTCACGGAAAAAGACGGTGTATTTACGTTCTCACCCTCAATACTCAACGAAGAGGGCAAGGCCACTGTGCGTTGCAAGTTGTTTAATCCGGGTTATCCTGACATAGAGGCCAATAAGAAGACCGGGCTGATGTCTTCCAACGTTACCGTCAATGCTCCCGATACGACCATTACACTGACTTTTACCAGTGAATCGCCGGGAGAAGACGAGGAAGGAGAGCCTATAGAAGACTTGGATGTTATCTTGCAGATTGGCGGAGAAGTAAACAGCATGGTCACCATAGACTGGGGTAGTGGCCCAAGAGTTTACACCATCACTTCTGCCGAACCCCAACAAGTGTCTGAAACGATTGCTTTGGGAGGCAAGGTAAGAATCGGTGGCCCGATAACCCTTCTCGATGCATCTGCCTCAAAGGTGGTGGCCGTAACCTTCCCGGATGAAAACAAACTGGAAGTATTGCGCATGTCAAGGAACAAACTGACGGAAATTAACTTGTCTTCTCTTGTTAAACTCAAGGAACTGGCTATCTCGGACAACCGTCTCGAAAAGCTGGACATCAGTTCGTTGCCGATCCTCGAAGAATTGTATTGCGCATGGAATAAGCTGACACAAATAGATTTCAGTGCCAATCCACAGCTCAATCTCATTACTTGTTACAACAACCAGCTTAGTGGATTGGATGTTTCCGGACTGCCAAAATTAGAATACCTGACGGCCAGCGACAATGCCCTCGGTACTATAGATTTGACAAAAAACGAGAAATTGAGGTGGCTTGATGTAGGCAATTGCGGTCTGAAAGAACTTGTTATTCCGTCTATCAGCCTTGCCAAACTTGTTGCGTCAGGCAATTTGTTGAGTTCTGTTACCTTGGCGGAAGAAGCCTTCCCCAATGCGTTGTACTGGATAGACCTGCGTAACAATATGTTTGATGCCTGCACCATTAACGACTTGTTGTATGATGTATCGACACAGCAGCGTTTTACAGAGGATGAAAACGACAACAGTATCTTCTTGGAGGGCAACCCCGGAGCGTCTACTTATGATGCCGTCTTGTTGCAGACAGGGGCTGGAGAGGAACTTGTTGAATGGAAAATTGATGTGAAGGGAGACGGAACCGGCTGTAATACGGCTCGCATATTTGGTGAAAAACGCATGGAACACGGAAGTGCGGAACTGAGGGTAGGCGACAAGGCAATAGAGTTTGGCTCGCCTATAGCTAAAGAAAGTAATGCCATCGTGGCTCTGACACCCGATAAAGGCTATGCAGTTAGTTATGTGATGTTTAACAAAACAGCCCTGGCTGCTGCTCACGAACAGGAAAACTGCTATGATTTGGTGGTGAAACACAATGGTCTTGTTACTTATGGCTTCACGGTTGAGACCGGAATAGACAATCCTTTCTCGACTACCATAACACTTTCACGTACCGAAGGGGGCTATCTGTTGGGCAATTTGCCTGCCAACGCTGTTTATCGGTTATTTACACAAGATGGAAAGGCTGTCTGTCAAGGTGTGGTTGATGCTGGCGGTAACCTGACACTGTCCTTGCAAAGCCGTGGTGTCTATCTGCTGAACATCGGAAGTCACTCGCTTAAACTTATATATTGATAACGTATTCGACGAATTCAGAAAAGCAAGCTGTGCATCCATGCTCATTTGTACATGGATGCACAGCTTTTTGGGAAATCAACAATTGGCAAGCCTGTGGCAACATATATTCACGAGGATGCTACGCTGTTGAACCCAATTCTGTCATTAGAGTGCGGACTGATCTTGTTCGGATGTCGAGCAGGTTGGTTGTCGTTATCGTCGAAGGCGTAGCGAGCTATGCCGAGAGAATACGACAGACAAATGAACGACAATGGGATGAAAGCAGCCGGGAAGCAACATCATTTGCGGAGAATGTAACCTTAGCAGTCTAATGACCGATTAAGTTTTGACTATGGACAAGCCGATGCAAGGAAGGCATTTGTGACGAACGAAAGCCTTATTATGGCTTTCCCCTGTGTTTTTTCTTGTCTGCCGGATGCCGCTTTCCTATCTTTCCTTGCGTTTTCCGAAACCTTTGTATAGTAGCAATGACGCTTGATGAAAGATGGTTTAACCCAATTCGGTCATTAGAGACCGTACTGATTATGTTCGTCTGTCGAGCAGATTGTCTGCCGCTTTTTCCAAAGGCGTAGCGGGCTACGCCGAGGAAGAACGGCAGAGAAGATGCCGACAATCGACCGAAATCAGTCGGTAAGCATCATCTTCAGTGAGTAATGTAGTGTTGGCGGTCTAATGACCGATTTGGGTTGAATGTTGTCTGTATTTCATAAATGATTTACTATATGCTCATTTTATGCAGGGTTGTTGTGAAATATGTTGTTTGTAATCTAATTTTATTATTCAAAACACCAATGGTTTGAAAAACTTTGGTTAAATTTGCAGCGAACAACAAAACTCTAAACACTTATTAAAGTTACAGCAATTATGTGGAAAAGATTATCCTTTATGGTGGTTGTACTGTCTTGTTTTGCGATAACAATGATGGCACAAATCACAACTTCAGGTATCAGCGGTAAGATTACGACGAATGGCGAAGAGGTAATCGGAGCCACCGTGACGGCAAAACACCTTCCATCGGGTACTGTTTATCGGGCTGTTACCAATATTGACGGTCGCTATACCATACAAGGTATGCGTGTAGGTGGCCCCTATGAGGTGGAAATAACTTATGTCGGACACAAGCCGCAGACGTTTAAGAACGTCAGTCTGTTGCTCGGTGAGGTGCAAAATCTTTCATGCGGTCTTGAAGAAGATGCAAAAATGCTGGGTGAAGCGGTCGTCATGGGCAAGAAAGGATTCAATGCCACCAAGACAGGAGCTGCACAAAGCATTAGTGCGCAGATGATTAATGATATGCCGAGCATTTCAAAAAGTATTGCCGATATGGCTCGGTTAAATCCTCAGTTGGCTGCAACCAATAGTGGGGTGATGTCGTTTGCCGGTGTCAACAACCGCTATAGCTCCTTTATGATAGATGGTGCGATGAACAACGATGTGTTCGGATTGAGCGCAAGCGGCTCCAATGGAGGCCAGGCCGGCGGACAACCGGTATCCATGGAAACCATCGACCAGATTCAGGTAAGTGTTGCACCGTTTGACGTGAGACAAAGCGGATTTACCGGAGGTGCCATCAACGCCATTACCAAGAGCGGTACCAACGCTTTCAAAGGTTCGGCATATTTCTATGGGAACAACGAAAATCTCATCGGAAAAAAATACAAGTTGGCGGGGTCTCCCGGGTATGCTCCTGCGTATAATGACCAAAAGGAACACAACTTCGGCTTTACTTTGGGCGGCCCGATAATTAAGGATAAACTCTTTTTCTTCGTCAATTACGAGAATACTAACAAGACTTACCCCAACCTTTATTCCTTCGGCTCGGCCGAATCGAATGTAGATATGACGGGAGCTGCTGCCATCGTGGAGAAAATCAATGAAATCGCAGCCAAGCAGGGAGTAACATACAGAGGGGCTTTCTCCGCTGAAGACATCTACACCAAGAGTCAAAAGGGCGGTGTGAAGCTGGATTGGAACATCAACGAGTTCCATAAGGCAACCTTGAGATGGAGCATCGTGAATGCCAAACAGCTCAATAATGCCGGTGGAATAACGTCACTGAATGACAATCTGTACAGCTATCCGTTTGAAAGCATCACCAATACGCTTACCGCAGAATTGCAAAGCAGGTTCTCGCCGGTTATCAGCAATGAGTTCAGGGCTTCTTACGTGAGGGTGAGAGACCAACGCAAGGTGGGCAGTCCGTTCCCCATGATTTCCATTGCTGGTGTGGGTGGCGGCTCGGTAAATCTCGGAAATGAACGCAGTTCGATGGCCAACTCGCTCGATCAGGATATTTTTACGGTGGAAGACAACCTTACTTGGTACAAGGGCAACCATACATGGACTTTCGGAACACATAATGAGCTTTACGATTTCTCCAATCTTTTCATCCAAGATTTGTATGGAAGCTACTCATTTAGCTCGTTGGACGCTTTCAACCAATATTATAACGATTACATGGCGGGTACGCTCGACCCGACCAAATCATATATCAACCAGTATCGTTATGGACATGCCAATGTGGATGTTACGGGCGATCCGGGATGGAGAGCTGCCTTTAAGGCTGCACAACTGGGCTTTTATGCGCAGGATAAATGGGATGCTACCAACAATTTCCAGCTTACTTTCGGTTTGAGAATGGATATGCCGATATTCTTTGATACGCCGACTGAAAACCCAACATTCAATGAATATGCTGCCAAACAGGGTTGGGATTTGAAGACCAATCATAAATTGGCCGCCACGCCGTTGTGGAGTCCGAGAGTGGGATTCCGCTGGGACATAGCGAACGACCATCGCTACATCCTCCGCGGAGGTGTGGGCATCTTCACAGGACGCATTCCTTTCGTGTGGATTAGCAACAACTACTCTAACACCGGAATACAAATGTCGGGTTACAATACCTACAACACGAAGGGACTTGAATTGATTCTTGACCCCAACGGACAAGAAACCAATGCCGAAAAGCTGAAGGCTTCAGGCAATCAGGTGGTTAATGTGTATGACAAGAACTTCAAGTTTGCGCAAAATCTCAAGCTGAATCTTGGTTTCGACTTTGAGCTTTGGGGCATTAACTGGACGGCAGAAGGTATTTTCTCGAAGACACTCAACGACATTCTCTACAAGAATTTGGCTTACGAACAGACTGGTCTGACGCTCGGACAGAAATATGCCGGCCTGCCGTGGGATAACCGTCCGCTCTACACTCGTGTTACAACGGGTACGCCGTTTACCAACATTTATGCTCTCTACAATACCAGCAAGGGCTACACGGTGAACCTTTCACTCAAGGCAGAGAAGCATTTCGACTTCGGGCTTGACCTCATGGCAAGCTATACTTGGACAAAGTCCATGAGCGTAAACAACGGCGGTTCGTCGGTTGCAGAGAGTAACTGGCGTTACAACTACACCTACCGAGACGCCAACAACCCTGAACTGGCCAACTCGGCATACAACATTCCGCACCGCATTCAGGCTTCGGCGTTCTATCATTTACAGTACGGCAAGAACAAGTCATGGCAAACTACCATCGGACTGATATACCAAGCCAAGAGTGGTTCTCCCTACACACTGTATTATTATGGAGATGTCAATGAAGACGGGGCCAACGGAAACGACCTGTTGTTCATTCCTACAGATGCACAGATAGACAAAATGCAGTTTGAGGCCGTGTCGTTCGATAATAGCCGGAATACCAACCGCCTTATCGTAGACGCCTTTGGTGAAGGTTTCAAGGGAACACTCACGCCCGAAATGCAACGTACTCTGTTGAAAAACTGGATTGCCAACGACTCGTATATGAGCAAACACCGAGGCGAATATTACAAGCGTTATGCCGACAATCTTGCCTTCGAGCATCACTTCGATGTGCATATTGCCCAGAAATACTCGTTCAGGGTGGGCAAGCAAATCAACTCTTTGGAGCTTTCTTTCGACATTATTAATCTCGGAAACTTGCTCAACAAAGACTGGGGGCATACCTATGGCGACGGTTTCGGCGTATATTACAGCCCCGTCAATTATCAAGGCGGCGGAGTGTATCAGTTTACCGGTGGCTATGCTACACGCAACTACTCAGACTATTACAGTCGCTGGCGTGGTCAGATTGGTCTGAAATATACGTTCTGATGCAATCTGCATACAGATGTTGACACTGTAATCGTAAACGTTTGGCATCCTTTGAGGAATGGGCTGATACCCTTTGAAGTTGTCTCTTCTGCAAGGATAGGCAGTCTTCATGGGTTGGAAAACAGACCGCCGGGGATGCCAAGCGTTTGCTTTTAACCCCAATCGGTCATCAGAGACCGTGTTGATTTTGATTGGATGGTGAGCAGATGGCTTGTTGTTTTCCGAAAGTGCAGCGGGCTACGCAGAAAAGAAACGGCGGAAAAAATGTCGAATAATCGGACGAAAGCAGTCGGGAAGCAATACCATGGGACGGAAACGGAAACCTTAGCGGTCTCATGACCGATTGGGGGTTATGGTGAATGAATGTGGGCCACGGTCTTGAGTCCGGCGTGCTTACATATAGTTTAATACTTTCTCAGCAAAAATAAAAAAGATATATGCCAAGTCATTCTCTCTTGTTTAGGAACATTTTGATGTCCGTATGCTTTCTGTGTGTGCTCTTGCTCAGGGCGGCGGAGATTCCTGTTGCATGCCAGAAGTGGAATGACCTTCCGTCGCACGAGCTGCTGAAGAAAGGCCGCATGTATGTAGAGAAAGAGAAGGTAGACAGTGCGTTGGTGTGTTTTACGCTTTTGGGCAGGAGATATTCGGCCGCCACGAATGACAAAGAGCGGGAGATGTGTGCAAAAGCCATGAACAACAGCGGCTGCATCTATTATTACAAATACTACGACTTTCCGCAGGCATACGAACAGTTTATTAAGGCATTGGACATCTGCGAGAAGTTTAGGCTTGAGTCTACGCTTCCTATTGTCTATGTAAATCTGGGCAATCTGTTCAACGAATATGGACGGAGGTACTTCTCTGAGGTTATATCCCAAAAGGCAATGGAGATGTATAAGAAGTGTTTTGACTTCTCATACAAGAGCAAAAACTGGAAGTCGTTGGCCGGTGCCTTTGTCAATATGTCCGAACTCAACTACAACATGTCGGTAGACGATTACCGGAACTTGTTTGCCAAAGATGTGCCCGACACTTTGCCCGACATCAAGTATGCCCGGCTTCAGTATCTTGCCATCAAGAATATCGGCAACAAGCAGTATCATAAGGCTCGCGCCTACTTCTTCCGTCAACTGAACCTGATGAATAGCGGATGGGAGTCTGACCGTTATGTGTTGTCTACTTACATAGGCATCAGCTATGTGTACAGGCTGGAAAAGAGGTACGAAGAGGCGATAGACTACCTGAAAAAGGCCGAAAGGCTTGCCCACTTGCATCGGGCCATTGACATGGAGGTGCAGATTTACAAGATGCTTTCGGAAGTCTACCGTTTGCAGGGCAATCCGGAGCAGTCTCGTCATTACAACATCGTCTATCTGGAAAGCAAGGATTCGGTGATGAATATTAACCGTCTGGGTACGATTGGGGAAATGGAGCTGATTCACGACTTGAAGAAAGAGGAGGAAAAGGTGTTGGAACTGGCCATGAAGCGCAAGATACAGAGTTATATTATCGGCATGGCTGGCCTGTTGATAGGGCTTATTGCGGTTTTCCTTATCGTCGTAGTGAAGAAGAACAGGCAGCTTGGGGCGAGAAACAAGAGCCTTTTTCAGAAGTATCAGGAGCTGATGGTCGTGGAAGAGGAAGAACGGATGTTGAGGAAAAGTTATGAAGACAGGCTCAACAAAAGGGAGACCGACGAGAAATCGACCGAGAAATACAGCAAGAGCAGGCTGAATGAGGAAGACAAGGAACAACTGATTTACCGCATAGAAGAGACGATGAATACGACGGAGATTATTTGCCAGAGCGATTTTACCATCTCGAAGCTGGCCAAGGAGGTCGACTCCAACACGTCATACGTTTCTCAGGTCATCAATGAAAAGTATGGCATGACATTCAGCATTTTGGTCGGAAGCTACCGTGTGAGGGAGGCTTGCAGACGGATGAACGACCAGGCCAATTACGGAAATGTAACCATTGAGGCCATCTCTGAGAGCGTCGGCTTCAAGTCGAGGGTTACCTTCCTCAATTCTTTCAAACGAACCGTGGGGCTTACTCCCTCAGAATATCTCAGGATAGCTCGGCAACAGTGATGCTGCCCGCCGCCACCCATACTTTCCTGTGTATAGGCTTTTCCCGCCTTTAGTTTCGCATTGCTGCTCATTTCGTTGCATGATGATTAACTCTGCATGTCTTTTCATCGGATGAAGGCGTATGGGGGAGTCTGCATTGTCATCCGTCCCTCTCCCCGATATGATTGATTTATCGCCGTGATGATAATGCCAAATCGGTCATTAGACCGCCAGGGTTGCATTCTTCGCTGAAGACATTGCTTACCGACCCCTTTCGTCCGTTTGTCGGCAGCTTCTCTGTCGGTTTTCCTCGCATAGCCCGCCACGCTTTCGGCAAATCCGACAGACAGTCTGCTTGACATCCAAACAAAATCAGAACGGTCTCTAATGACCGAATTGGGATGATTAGGAAGAAGTGCTGGCTATGTGTGTAAGGTGTGGGCGTATAAGGGTGGGGGATGGTAATGGCATGTAGTCTGTCGCCGTATATGAAGGCAGGAAGAGGCACATGTAGACGCCAGCCCTGTTGTTTGGGTTTTCTTGCATGCTGGTGATAGCGTCTTCTTGCTTTTTCCTTGTACCTTATGCTTTTGTATTTTTCTTGGCTCTCAGTCGTGAGCGTGTCGTTCTGATGGCTCCGTTTGATATACCGAGTATCATCATGATTTCTTCGTCGCTCTTGCCCATGTCTTGCAAGATGAGGAAGAACTTGTTGCCGCGGGACAGCTTGTCGTAGTCTTCTTCCATCTGCAAGACAAATGGAAGGTTGACTACCTTGTAGTACTCAATGAATTTGTCGAAGTCTTCCTTGCGCCATTTGGCTGTGGTATCTCCGTTTTTGATGTTGTTGTAGAGAGTACATCCGTCGTAGAGCACCTCGGTGTGCTCCGTGTATATCCTGTCTATTTTGCTTTGCAGCTCGTCTATGTCCTTTGCTGCGGCGTGTCCCGATTCCTGTAGCATGTGTATTTCCCTGTTGTACTCGTTGATGAGCACCTGGCTGCGCATGATGATGTGTTTGGCACGATGTACCTTATATATATGGAATGTAATGAGAGAGGCAATGATGATGACAAGCACGATGAGGATTGTGAGTGCCAAGATGATGGTTTGATCTAACTTACGTTGGTATGCCTCGTTGTCATATTTCAGCTGTATTTCCTGAATTACTTCCGTCTGCCTGTAATGGTTAAGGCTATCTTTCAGTTGAAGCAGCTTTTGCGACAAGTCAAAGGCCTCTTGGTAGTGTCCGTTGGCAAAGGTGATGGAATGCATCTCCTGCAAAAGCTTCACTTTCTCTTCCGCCTTTACGCCGTTAATCATTTGCGTCAGGATGCCTATTGCCTCCTTTCCCTTGCCTTGTTGATTGTAGAGGCGTGCAAGCGGGATGGCCGTGTTGATAAGCGGGAAGATGCGGAACGATTGCAGGAAATAAGCCATTGCCTTGTCTGTTTCGTGCTTTTGCAGATAATAGCTGCCCCGGCTTCTCAGCACAAAGGCTTTGCCTCGGTCTGAAAGATAATGGATGAACTGCGTGCTCTTCTTCGTGTAATGATAGGCACTGTCCTTTTGGTTCATTTCTTCGTAGAGACATGCAAGGTGTGAATAAGCATAAGCCAGCCACAAACTGTCTTGTTTCGACAGGGCGCAGCCGAGAGAGGCTTTTGTATATCGCAGGGCAAGCTGGAAATTGCCACTGTTGTAGTTGATGGTAGAAAGGCTTTCGTAGATTTTGTGTGACAGGGCAAGGTCGCTGAGCTTGTTAGCAATTGCCTCTGCCTGCTTGATGTAGCCTACGGCAAGCCTGCTCTTGTCTTTCTCATAGAGAATCATGCCCTTGTAATAATAAGCCGATGCGAGCTTATTCTTTTCGTTCTTCTCCTGAAAATGTCGTATGCTGAAGTTGAGGTCGCGTTCGTCGGGTATGGGCTTGAACATCCTGTAGTACAGTTGATGTTTCAGCAAGATGTAATATGCACGCTCGTCATCGTCCTTGATGGATGTGGTGTCAATGCTTTGCAGCCGTGTGTAGGCCGAGTCCAGCTGGTCACATGTTACCAGCGAGTCAATTCTGACAAGCTGTTCTTTTATTTTTCTTTGTTCACACCCACACAGTAGAAGAGCGATTCCTGTCACGCATACGATAATCTTGTTCCTCATTCTTTCATCAGATTACGAAAAGTTAGAGCAAAGATACAAAAATATTCTTGTATGAACCTTTGCCCGTGTTACAATTTTGCAGTGAAACTCTCGTTCGGATAACTCTCAAATAGTTGACTGTGAGTGCTTTGTTTCAGACGCAGAATGTAACATCAAGCAAAAGAATTAACGGTTAATGTTTGCAGATTATAAAAATAGAATGAAAATTTGCAATCAAGACTTGGTGTCGTTTCATCTGATGATTGGCGGTTGTAAGCTTTTCACTGACGGCAGACAAGTTCTTGTTTTCCTGTTTAACTAATTATGTAATATTCAGAAAGGATAGTATCATGGTAAAGAAAATCATTTTGTGGAGCATTGTCTCATTGCTAAGTTTGATTCCCAAAGATTTGATGGCTGATGAAACCCCTGCCATCACCTTATCTACACCTTATCCGGGAATCTCCTTTTTTCTGGGTTCTGTTGAAGGTGGCGAAGTCAAAGTTGATTTCGGCAACGGTAAGTTAGTTGATTACACACTTTCAGCCAATGACACTATACAGGTTGTTGGGCAGGTTGCAAAAGACAGTCCGGTACGGGTGTATGCGTTGCCGTCTGTCATTAATTCAATACAATGTATTGGGTTTCGGCTTGATAATGTAAGCTTTTCCGGATGCAACAACTTGCAGTACATTATATTGCGACATGACTCCATTCCGGAGCTTGACGTTTCCAATCAACCTAATCTTGTCTATCTGGATTGTCAAGATAACTTGTTAAAGAAACTGGATGTAAGCAACAATCCCAATCTGCAATTCCTGCTTGCTTTTTCAAATCCTGACATGCAAACTCTTGATTTAAGTAGAAATACGGCATTGAAAGTAGTGGATATTCACCGCAATATGAATATCCGAAGCCTGAATGTTTCGATGCTGAAAGACTTGGAACGCCTTTCTGTAGACCAAACGGGTCTATACTCATTGGATGTTACCAACAACACCTCTTTGAAGATTCTCAATGTCAGCAATTGCATGATAAGAAGTATAGACCTTTCCAAGAACACTCTTTTGCAGGAGCTTTACCTCACTCAACAGCCCGGTCCATACCCTACGTTGGGAAGTCTTGATGTCAGCCATATGCCAGACTTGAAGATACTTTTTTGTAGCGGACAAAAGCTAAAGAAGCTGGACATGACCAAAAACCCCTTGTTGGAATCGTTATTCTGCTCTAACAATGACCTTGATACGTTGTTGTTAGGCGACAGTCCAAACCTCATTCAGTTGGTTTGTTGGAAAAACCGGCTTAACTTCAATACGCTTCCTGATGCACAAAAGTATCCTATGTTGAATTACTATTCCTGCATTCCGCAAAAGGAAATAAACGTAGACAGCCCTGAGGTCGCCGTCGGAAGCAGTCTGAATCTTCAGCCTCAGACTTACAATAATAACTCTATAACGGCTTATACCGTTAAGGTTATCAACAGCGACGACCCCGGTCAGGCCACATTGCTTGAGGAAGGCGTGGACTATCGTGTAAGCAATGGTGTCTTTACTTTCATGAAAGCGCAGCGAGACAGTGTATGTATTGAAGCCATGAACGATAAGTTTGTTGGCCTGATACTCAAGACAACGAAGTTTATGGTTCTCGATCCTGCCGATATTAATAAACCTTCACTTGCCTATTCTTTCAAGACAAGCAAGAATGTGGGAGATGATATTTCCATCACCATGACAGCGCATAAGGCCAATTCAACGGTGAAGGTAGATTTTGGTGACGGTGAACTCAAAGACTACATTATAAATACTTATGCCAGCCAATGGGGCGGTGGGTTAATTTATGGTAAGCTTTCCGGCGATACGGTACGAGTATATACAACCTCCGGAGTTCAACTGAAGTCTGTCACTATCAATAACAACAACATAACAGACTTCCGTTTGAACAGACAACATACATTGCAACAGCTCGATTTGTCCAAGAACGAATTGAAGGAACTTGACCTGAAAGGCTGTCGTAATATCCAGAAGCTGGTGCTTTCAAAAAATAAACTCGAAAGTTTTGATGTGAGTACAAACAGAATACTTACAAGTATTGACGTGAGTGAGAACCAACTTGACACCCTGGATGTTACATACCACGAGTTTCTTACCGTGCTTGCTGCTGCCAACAACCGCTTGAAGCACATCGTCATGGATAGATGTCCAAGCATTGTGACATTAACTCTCAACGACAATGAGTTGGAAGAGCTGAACCTGTTCCGTCTTCTTGAGCTGACAAGCCTGAATATAAACAACAACAAGTTTAGCCGCATTGACCTTAGTCGTAACGAGAAACTCAATCTTGTGCGCTTGAGCGACAACTACTTCAAGTTCAGTACGCTGCCGAATACCAATGCAAAAAACATCAGCTACCAGCCACAACACCTGATTGAGTTGAGCAAGAATGCCTCGCTGGTAGACCTCTCTTCCGAAGCTGTCATTGATGGCGTGGCTACCATATATACATGGTATGACAAGAAAGGACGTACCTTGTCTGCTGGCACCGACTATAGTATTGAGAATGGAGTAACGACATTCCTTTCCAGCAATCTTGACAGTGTATATTGTCAGATGACCAACACGAAGTGGCCTGACCTCACGCTGAAAACAACTTATACCAAACCATCCGACAGACCCGATGAGCTACTGGCTCAATTGGATGCAACCGATGAGGCGGGCAAGGCTTTCATCTTGTCGTTGGCGGCAGATGTTCCGGGCTATATATATGCGGATTATGGCGACAATGTTTTGCAGCAGTTGGAACTTGGTACGACCTATCGCCTCTTCGAGGCAACCCTTGGCAGCAGTAAGACCGTGAAATTCTATAAGTATTCCAGTTCGCCCATTCAACTGACAGTGTTCAGTGTCAAGAACCTGATGATGAGTAATGCTGATGTGTCAAGGCTTGCCAAGCTACAGACTTTGGGACTCTATGTTGCCGGATTAAAGTCTGTCAACGTGTCTGGTAACGTGTCTTTGAAGGAGCTTGCTTTGCCGCAAAACCGCCTTTCCGATATTGATTTGGGCAAGAATACTGATTTAATCATGCTTAATCTTTCGGGAAACAACTTCGAGACAGTCGACTTGAGTAATCAGAAAAAACTCTCTTATCTCTTCCTCGTAGAAAACAAGCTGAAGAGCATCGACCTTTCTGCGCAGACTAATTTACGCCAACTGGCTGTCAGTGGCAACTGGCTTACCGAGTTAGACTTGCGTAATTCGGCCGATTTAGATGAGGTACACGCTGCCAACAATCTGCTCAAGAGAATAGACTTGTCCTCTCAGAAACAAGTAAATGTGTGCGATTTGAGTTACAATTACTTCATGTTCAGCACGCTTCCGACACGTTCTATCAACTACTTCCTCTATACTCCGCAGGAAGAGGTGGAAATCAAGGGAGGCTCACATCAGATAGATTTGTCCTCAGAATACAATGTCAACGGATATGAAACCACATTCTTATGGAAGAATGAACAGGGCGGGGAGCTTGTAACAGGTACAGACTATGTCGTAAACAACGGCGTGACCACATTCCTGAAACAGCCTGTCGGCAAGGTATATTGCGAAATGACCAACGACTTGTTCCCACAGCTTACGCTGGTAACCAATGCCGTGAGTGTCGTTACATCTGGTGTGAGCGACGTCAGAACAGAATCGGACATAGTGGTAGGTAAAGGATTTGTTACCGTCAATGCTTCACAAGGAAGCACTGTCAGGGCATATAATGCAAACGGACAGATGTGCAGTTCGGCAGTATTGAGCAATGGCTCTGCAAGACTTAGTTTGCCTGCCGGCATCTATACCATCGAAATATCCAATGCAGGTGAACGCACTGTTAAGAGTGTGTTGGTAAGATAAGTTATAGATAGATTGAGGGCAGATGAAGTCGTATGCTGTTGGGCAGAAGATATTCCTTCGTAAACTCCAATCGGTCATTAGCCCGCTAAGGTTTATGTTTTTCGGCTCATGGTGTCGCTTCCTGCCTGCTTTCGCCCGACTGTCGGCATCTTCTCTTCCGCTTTTCCTCGGCGTAACTCGCTACGCCGAGGAAAACAGACAACCCGTCTGCTCGACATCCGAATATAATTTACACGGTCTCTAATGGCCGGATGGGGCTAAAGCGAACTTCTGCTCATTTACAAGTCAGCCGTCAACTAACTGCATTGTTGACGGCTGACTTGCTTTGTGTGTATATGCTTGCATAGCATCTGCCGTGAAAGGAGTATGGTGTTAGCAAATAGACCTTTGTGTCGCAACTTCGTACCAAACACTGGTAGCCTTCGTACCAACGACTGGTACTGTCAGTACCAAACACTGGTAGTCGCAGTACCAATGACTGGTATTATTTCGTGAATTAAAATATTCAAGTTTGGTGTATCATTCTCTAAATGGTGATTTGTTGCCAACAGATGTAAGAAAGAATAATTAATTTACAACAATTGGTTGCGTTGATTACTTTCGACAGCCGCTTCTAAGAGGTCTACAGCAGAAAAGATGAGAAATGTTCGCTCAAATTTTTAAATTTGAGCAAGCACTCCCTGTTTAAGGCTTGTTTCAAAAGGTTTTTTTATATATTTGCGAAAACGTTAATGGAAAAATGATTTTCTTTAATCGGATGAAAACTGTAAAACATATCATGAAAGAAATGATGAAAAGATATTTTTGCCTTGTTGCGTTGTCGGTGTTGTCGATGGCGGCTTTCGCACAAACTCATGCGGTAAGCGTGGGCAACTATAAAATATATGTATCACTGCTCGGCGAGGCCGTAGAAATACCCGTGGATGTGACCAATGAGGGAACGGCCGACGTGGAAAGCATCGGATATACGGTGACTTCTGCCAATGGAGAGAAAAAGGAATATCGGTATGCGCTTCCCGAAAAGCTGTCGGGCAAGAAAGCCAGTGTAACGCTACGGCTGCCGGTGGAGATAACAGAAAAGGAGGAATTTGTGGCAAAAGAGATAGCCGTCACGCAGGTTAATGGGCATGACAACGAGGCCGAAAGCGGACAAATGACCTCCCAAGGGCATGTCATCTTGGTCAGGCAGGCTTCTCCGCGCAAAGTGGTCATGGAAGAATTTACTGCAACGTGGTGTGTCAATTGTCCGCGTGGCATCGTGGCGATGGAAAAGTTGCAACGCCTTTTCTCGGAACAGTTCATCGGCATAGCCGTTCATTGCGATGACATTATGGCGTGTAAGGGATACAGTTCGCTTATGCAAGAGGTTGCAGGAATTCCCTACGCATTCGTCAACCGATGGAAGGAAGGAGACCCTTATTGGGGATATGAAAAGGGGCGTTTCGGAATGAAAGAGATTGTTGAACGCTGTCTGAGCGAGCAAACTGAAGCCTCTGTTGATGTACGTACTGCCGTATGGAGCGATGATGAGAAAAAAATAAAGCTCTTGACAGACGTTGTCTTTCAATATAACCGTGAGAGTTCACCATACGCTTTAGGCTACGTTCTTGTGGAAGACGGACTGAGCGGAACGACCAATCACTGGAACCAGCGCAATAACCTGATGGATTTTCCGGAGTTTGCAGGCGATGAAGACTTCAAGCGATTCTATGAAGGCAAGAGCATCATTACAAACATGGTCTACAATCATGTGGCCATGGGAGGGTGGAAACCCACCAAAGGCTATGACGGAAGCATCGTTGCGCCGATAGTGGCAGGACAGACGCAGACGCACGAAATGACGCTCGACATTTCAGGCATTAGCGGAATACAGGATAAAAAACGGCTGAAAGCGGTTGCCTTGCTGATTGACCGGGACAGCAAAAGGATTGTCAATGCGGACGAACTGGAACTGGGTAAGTTCCTGCCGACTGATATCTCTGAAACAAAAGCCGACACGAAGAACAAAGAGATAGCATATATTTACTCCTTGGATGGTGTACGCAGGCAAACGCTTTCCAAAGGTTTCAACATTGTCAGATATGCCGATGGGACGACTAAGGTGGTAAATCAACATTAATATTAATCTTTAATACTTGACTTATGAAGAAGTTTTTATTCATGTTTATGGCATTGGCATTGCCGTTTGCAGGCTTTGCGCAAGAAGAAGAGGACGAGATTCCCGTGAATGATGTGGTGATTACAAGCAAGGAAGCAGGCAAGCTCATCGAGGCATTGGACCCGCATGCCCCGAAGACTGTCACCGGATTGAAGGTTATCGGAGAAATCAATGGAACGGACATTGCGTTTATACGCTCGTTGTGTACCAGTCAATACAACCCCGATGATATCGGCGTGCTTCACAAACTCGACCTTTCGCAGGCTAAAATCGTAGAAGGTGGCGACCCATACTACATAGACGACGGATATGGCTCTACCGGAGAGCATCTCTATACAAAAGAGAATGTGATTGGAAAGTTTATGTTTTACCAATGTTTCAAGCTGGATACGCTGTTGATTCCCGAAACAACCACAGCCATAGAGAAAGAAGCCTTGCACGGACTTAAAGCCCTGAAGGAATTTAATATTCCCCAGTCTGTGGTCAATATTGGCGAAGGTGCTTTCATCGACTGCAAAAGTTTGAAGACGATAGCATTCCCCAATCATATCACAAGATTCCCTTATCGTTTGCTCACTAGATGTGAAGGACTTGAAACCGTAACATATCCTACCGAACTGAAGGTGATTTGTGACGGAGCATTCATGAGCTGCTACGGCTTGAAAGATATTCTTATACCAGAAAAAGTGGACAGTCTTGGCATGAGTGCATACTTGGTTTGCGAGTCGGCAAAGACCATCTCGATACCGGCCGGTATGAAAACTATCTCAAAGTTTGCCTTTGCACGGTGTGAGTCAGTTAAGGAAATCTATTGCTACGCCAAAGTTCCTCCTACCTGTCCACCGGATGCTTTCAACGACATTGATACTGAAGTATGTGTGCTCTATGTACCCAAAGGAACATTGGCAGATTACCAAAAGACCGAAGGTTTCAGTATTTTTACGACCATGAAGGAAATAGAGGAAGCCCAGACCCTCGTGCTCGATGAGAAAGACTACAACAACACTTATGACCTCGAACAGCATCTGAATGAAACGCTCAACGTGGAAATTAAGCGAAATGTCAAGGCAGGAGAGTGGGATACATTCTGTTTTCCTTTCCAACTTGACGCTGCCGGCTTGAAGAAAGTCTTTGGAGAGAACGTTGTATTGAAAGAGTTTGACCGACTGGGCAATGCCGAACAAGGCGAACCGGAATATTCTATTATCATGAAAGACGCTTCTGCGGTTAAGGCCGGAATGCCTTATCTCATCAAAACAGACGTTACGGCAGAGACCTTGCGCTTTGAGAAGGTAACCGTTGAGACCTCTACTACAAAGTATGTAGAAGTAGAATGGGGAGGAGACCTTTTCTATTTCAGAGGCTCATTCAGCAATACTGACATGATGGGAAGCGGTGCGTTCCTCGTAGGAAAGGATGGCAACCTCTTTGCTATTCCGCCGTACTCGGAAGAAATGCAGGAGTATTATGTGTCAGGATTTACCTCTTACTTCCTCGTTCCTGACGACTGGAAGGACAAGGCGGTACAACTCATGCTGAACGGTATCGTTGACGGCATTGAAAACATCAATACTGATGTGAAGCAAAACGGAAACATCTACACACTTGGCGGACAATATGTAGGACGTTCGCAAGAGCAATTGGCAAAAGGAATCTATATTGTCAATGGCAGAAAAGTTGTGATAAGATAAAGAAGTACTCAAGTACAGTTGATTACCTGAATTGTTTTTAGTTTGATGATTCTCTCACCCGTACTGGGTGAGAGAATCTCAAAAAGTCTTTTAATTTAACTCTACGGAAAACATGAAACATTTATTATTATCCTTTTTAGCCCTCTTTCTTTGTCTTGCTGGCGGCACGGCACATGGACAAGAACTTACTAATGACGTCATCAAGATAAAGGTAAACAAAAAGGCAGGTGAGCAAATCATGCTCTACATGGAAACCGAAGGCGACATAACCATACAAGGCGTGAGTAATGGAAGCGACTTCAAACCCGGATGGGAAATCTATTACACGCTTACTTCGGCAGAAGTTGAAGTCAAAGGAAGCGTCAAACGCTTCAAGTGCATTGATAACAAGGTAATCAGTTTTGATGCCCACGACCATCCGACCCTTGCAGATGTGGAACTGCAAAAGAACGAAATAACCCAATTGACTTTGGAAAACTGCCCCAATGTGTTCTGGCTTAACTTCGGAGATAACCAAGTAAGCGACTATAATATCAGTAAACTTCCCAAACTTGAGACCTTGTTTTTCAAGAACAATCAGGTGAAAAAGATAGACCTTTCACAATTCCCCTTGTTGCATAAGGTTATCTGCGAGAACAATCTCATTGATGAAAAAAACATGGAAGAAATGGTTAAAGGCATCGCCGATCGTACCGGACAAAATGCCATGGGATTGTTTTATGCCACTTATCCGGCCATTCAAGACAAGAATGTTCTTACTGCGGTAAGTTCTGCAATACTGAAAGGAAAGAACTGGCAGCCATATATCCGTGAGGGAAACCTGTGGGTTTACGACCCGGGAAGAGATGTTGATGATGCCGTTATCTTAGCAACTAATAAGGTACGAGGCGATAAGGTCACATTGAAGATTACTGGCAAGGATATGCCTGAGTTCTTTGGCATCAGTAATCCCGAATCATTTGTAAACGGAGAGGACATTACTTACGATGTCTCTTCTCCATGGATTGTTGTCAGGGGCGAACTGACAGCCTTTGAAAGTATAAAAAACGGAGTCGTATCGGCCAATGTTGCCACGCATGCTACGATGGAATCCTTCAAGGTTCATGATGACGTGACAGAGAAAATTGACCTGAGAGACTGCAAAAGCCTGAAAACATTGTCGTGCGATAACAACCGCATAACAGATTTGATACTGAAAGGGACAGTTCAGCTTGCAGAGTTGTCTTGCAAAGGAAATCGAATGGTCTCCTTAGATCTCTCAGAACATGCGGCCTTACAGAAAGTCGACTGCTCTCAGAATATCCTAAGCAGCCTGAATGTAAATAACCTTCCGAAATTGACACAACTGTATTGCAGTGAGAATCAGTTGAGAGGTAAAGAGCTGGATGGCGTGATTGATAATCTCCCCAAGTATGAGGGAGAGCAGAAAGGTTCGCTGTATGTGTTGAATAGCGATGCAGACGAGAAAGTGGAACGCAACCAATGTAACGACAATCAGGTAAAAGCCCTTCGCGAGAAAGGATGGAAGGTATTCCATTATAGTGAAGGACAATGGGTGGAATATAAGGGCAGCGACCCTGTGAAACCTACTTTTGTCCGTATGACGACCTCCAGAGATAAGGGAGGATGGTTGCTTCTTCTCATCAAAGCTTATGGAAATGTTACGATTACAGGAGTAACCGACCCGGAGAAGTTTGTCAACGACGAAGCATGCCTTTATACTCTCGATGGGTCAATGGTGACCATTGAAGGTGATATACAGTATATTGATTGCAGCAACAATGAACTGACATTCTTGGAGTTTGCAGATGGCAGCTTGTTGGAGAACATCTCCTGCTACGACAACAACCTTGATAGACTCGTGGTAACCAATTGTCCTGCCCTTGTCAATGTTGTCTGCGAAAAGAATAAGATACAAGCAGCCGATATGCAGTTACTGATTGAAGGACTTCCCGACAGGACTTCTTCCTCACGAGGCAGTCTTCATGTGTACAACAGTACTTCTTACAAAGAATACAATCAATGTACTAAGGAGCAAGTGGAGCTTCTCCACCGCAAGAATTGGGAAGCCTATCATTCTGTAGACGGTGATATCCTTGTCTACGAGGGAATAACATTGTCGGTGCAAGACTTGACCGAAGCCTCTGTAAGGGTTAATGTCGGCCAGTCTCTTATTAAGATTTCCGATGCACCGGCTCATGCCTTGGTAGAGCTTTACGATGTTTCCGGACAAAGGTTGCGCACGCTCCGTAGCAATTCAACGGGAAATGCAGAGATTGACGTTCATGGTCTTCCTCGCAGCAATTATGTCCTTCGTGTTGACAACAAGGCATACAAGATAATTTTGTAGTTTATATTTATATTGATTTATGGTAATCCACTCACACTTACCATAAATCCTTGGCGGACTGTCTGTGTGAACAGGCAGTCCGTATTCTTGTTTGTCTGAGGATGAAAACGTTGGCTAATGATAGGGCATGGTATGAAAAAACTTCGGCAATGATACGGTTAATCGCCTTTCATGTGCTATATTTGCAGAAGCAATTTTATTCTTAACACTGACAGTATGAATATTGATTTCAACAACATGGACGCACAGCTCGTCATGGATTTCAAGGGTGGAAACGGGGCTTTGGAGATGAAAAGCTTTGTTGACGAGAAGAACAGGGTGATGCTTAGCAGGCTCAAGCCCGGTGCAAGCATAGGTTATCACATGCACGAAAACAATTCAGAGGTGATTTATTTCTTCAGCGGAAAGGGTCACTTTGATTATGACGGAACGCGAGAGGAAATCTCGGCTGGCACTGTACATTATTGTCCTATGGGTCATTCGCATGCCATGTACAACGATGGTGACGAAGACTTGGTATATTTTGCCATTGTTCCCGAACATCATTAATCCAATGCCCGAACTGGGATTAAGGTGCATGCCGCTTTCTTGCGGCAAAGAGGGCTTCATCCTTTCTTCACGTGAAAAGGATGAAGCCTTTCCCATTTTCCTGTCGTTTGATTACATTTTCCTGTCGGGATTGCTGGTATGAAAAACCTTGTCTCCCATCTGTTACATTCAGGGTAATACATTCTTATCCCCAAGACAGCTCAAACTGCCTGACAGTCGTTCTGTTTTTGCTGTGAGATGCTTTGTTGTGACACATTGAAAGACATCTTCGGCAAGCCTTTTTGCTATTGTTCGGGATATTGTTGGTAAATCGTCAGTTCAAAGTCGTTGGTCATCATATAGATGGCATCCATGATGTCAGCCAGGCAATGTTCGTAGTTCACCCATTCCTTATTGCGTATAAAGAAATACAATTCAAGAGGTAATCCCGTGTTGGTGGCTTCCAGTTGTCGCACCATGAGCTTCATTTCAGTGTTTACGTCGCTTCTTCCTGCAAGATAGCGTTCGAGATATTTCCTGTAAAGGGAGATGTTGATGTCTCCTGCGGCTATCTCCTTGTCGGTAAAATAGCCTTTTTCTACAAGGCGTTGCCTCGTGTTTTCCGTGATGGCGGCAATGCTCCTGAAGTCGTAAAACACCTTTCGTTTCACCCGTCTTCCGTCGCTTTGCTCCATGCCTATCCAGTTTTGGAACGAGTCGTCGACCAGTGTTTTCGGTGAAACAGTAACGATGGAGTTGTCAAAATTGCGTATCTTGACGGTAGTCAGGGTCATTTCTTCTACCACACCGTCGGCCGACGCCTTGGGCACGGTTATCCAGTCGCCCTTGTGCAGCATTTCGTTGCTTGTCAGGCGTATGCCCGCCACGAGTCCCTCTATTGTGTCTTTGAATACCAGCATGAGAATGGCCGATGTGGCACCGAGCCCGGCAATGAGTGTCATGGGGCTTTTGTTGATGAGTATTCCCACAATGATGATAACGGCGATGAATATCATGATAATCTTCATGGCACCCCTGAAGGTCTTGAAATACTGTTGCGTGGACGACCGTCCGTCGGTATCGAGACGGTCAAAGGAGTTGATGAAGACAATGGAAGTACGCACGGTCATGATAGTCATGTAAATGGATGTAAGACGTCCGAGCAGTTCTCCGGTTATCTTCGATTCAAAAAAGACCAGCGGCAGCAGCTTCCATACCACGATGGCAGGCAATATATGGCAGCCGGAAACCAGCACTTGCTTGTTAAAGAGCGTCTTGACCCATGCCGTGTCGGTCTTTCCAAGTATCCGCAATACAATCGGAACGATGGCCCTTCGGGCTATATAGTCGGCCAGCCATGCGAGGAGGATGACCACGGATACCATTAATATATAGCGAGAGACAGATACTGAAATCCCTGTTGCTCCAGCCATTTCCACCAATTCATCTACCAAGTTCTTAATGGTGTACATCACATCGTTGTCTGTTATTGCTTTCATTTGTCTGATGTTTGTTGTGAATTATTGCGGACTGCAAAGCAAATTGCATACACGGTTTTGAAAGCTGCGTGCCTTGCCCGTTGTTCTCAGTCCGTTGTTGATGATGACAAAGGCGAGTTTGTGGCCGTTGGCGGCCGTGCAATAGCCTGCCAGCGAACTGACCGACGCCACCGAACCGGTCTTTGCCCTTACGTTGCCCGAAGCGAATGTGCCCTTCATCCGTCCTTTCAGCGTGCCATCCATGCCAGCTATGGGCAGTGAATAGTAGAGATGGTTGAAGATGTTTTCGTTCTTGTAGGCATATCTGAGGAAGTACAGTTGCAGCTCGGCTGTCACGTGATTGTAGAGCGACAGGCCGCTGCCGTCGGCAATGCGGTAGTCCGATGGTTGCAATCCGTTCTTCGCAATCAGTCTTTTGATGACGTTTGTCACGGTTTTGGCCGTGCTTGTTTGCGTTCCTCCGGCCGTTCCCATTTGGTAAAACATGGCTTCGGCATAGAGGTTGTCGCTCTCTTTCATCATGCGGTAGAGCACCTGGTCAAGTGAATGAAAGCGTGAGCAAATCTCGTATGCGTAGCTTGGGGCACGCTCTTCTCCGGTGCTTGCATCCAAGACAATTCCTGTCTGTTGCAGTTTTTGCAGGAAGACCTCCATGAAGCGATCCTTGCGGTTGACCAGCAAGGGCGACAAGGTAGGATTGTCATCGTCCCAGCACCAACCTTCGCCCCAGTGTTTGGCATCTTTCATCGACTTGTCTGCCATAATGCTGCCCCTTATCGTGTCTATTCCCATCTTCTTCATGCTTTCTGCAAAGGCCGTCATATCGTCTCCGTTGAAGCGTGGATCAAAGCCTCCCACAAGATAAACGCTTCCGTTCAGCGTGCCGTTGTCTATGCTGCCAGTATATCGCAGCGATGTCTTGAAGAGGTGAGAGCCGCCCAGTTGGTCAATGGCAGCCACGGCTGTAATGACTTTCATGATTGAAGCAGGGCGCATTAGTTGGCGTGCATTATGTCCGAAGAGCAGAGAGTCGGCCGTAAGGTCATAAACCATCAGTGCCACTTGCGAGGTTTCAAACATCTGTTCGGTCACCATCCTTCCGAGCCTTTCCCTCAACCCCAAAGGCCATTCCAGTTTGATGGTGTCTTGTGCAAGGGTATCTGCAAGTAGCGTCTCTGCCACGAGAGAGTCTGGCTCTTCGTTGGTCAGGTCTTCCTGCGCCCACATCGGCAGCGCAAACAACCATAAGAACCATGCAAGCAGCAGGCTATTCCTCATGATATTGTCGTTTTGCAAGTTCGTCGAGAAAACCTTTCGTGCTGTCGGGCACTACCACCAACAGTCTGCCCGCTCCATATTCGAGCAGCAGATAGCGAATGAAACCGAATGCCCCACGCTGTTTTTGCGCCCTGACAATATCGTTGACGGGAATGGAAAGCGAACGGAAAAAACGCCCCCGATACACTTTCAGCTGTCTGTCTGCCGTAAACGTATAGGTAGTGTGCAGGGTTTGCTCTATTTGCACTACTGTCAGGCATGTCACCAAGAAACCTATCAAAGCAGGAAAGCCTTTCCCTTGCCAGAAGAAATACAAGGCCAGGCCAGCCAATATAACCGTATATA
Organism: Prevotella sp.; assembly: GCA_034183335.1. Taxonomy (GTDB): domain Bacteria; phylum Bacteroidota; class Bacteroidia; order Bacteroidales; family Bacteroidaceae; genus Prevotella. Next base: position 57,984 of record JAXFLJ010000039.1, on the reverse strand, counting down.
ATATCGAAACGGGTGTCACCCGTTTATGAAAGATTCTGTCCATCATGTTGGTTTTGCCCACAAATATACGGAAAAACGACAGAACCGCAAAATTCGGTGTGAACGAATTGTTTTGAGAGAGGGCGATTATCCCCAATCGGTCATGAAGACCACGAAGACAGTCGTCTGGCTGATGATGTTGCTTCTCTGCTGCTTCCGTCCGCTTGTCGGTATCTGCTCGGTCGTTTTTTATTGGCATAGCCTGCGATGTCTTTGGTCACGGACGGACACAGGATGTTTCGGACAGATACAGGGTCTGTCCCTACGCAGCAACGACGACAACCACAACACAACAATGATATTATATAATGGTAAACCATTCGTGAAAAACAACATTACAATGATACTATTAATGGTAAGCCATTTGTGAACAACAATACTATAATGCTATTATATATGGTCAGGCATTTGTGAAAATGTAGGGACAGACCCTGTGTCTGTCCGTCAAGAACCCCTCGTCAAAGTCCCCGAACCCGGGAACATGCTGATGCGGGCATTATGTTGGGTTAATCCAAAACCGATAGACAATCCGCCTGTTATCTGAATAAAATCAGCACGGTCTTCATGAGCGATTGGGGTTGAGAAAAGCATGAAAGCGAAGACTTTAACCACCGCAATGCCTCATCCTTGATGTCGTATGCCAATCGTACCAACGATTGGTAGTCACAGTACCAGCCGTTGGTACGGTTGCTACCAGTGCTTGGTACGGACACTACCAATCATTGGTAGCGACAGGACGGCTGTTCAACATGAGTGCCATTCCGTGTATCTCATGTGGACAATGACCTTTCAATCCAAATTGGTTATTAGCCCGTCAATGCTACATTCCTCGCTGTTGATATTGCTTCTCGGCTGTTTTCATCTGCTTGTCGGCATCTTGTCAGTCGTTATTTATTGGCGTAGCCTGCGATGTCTTTGACCACGGACGGACACAGGATGTTTCGGACAAACACAGGGTCTGTCCCTACAGCAGCAACGGCGACAACCACAACACAACAATGATATTATATAATGGTAATCCATTCGTGAACAACAATACTATAATGCTATTATATATGGTAAGACATTTGTGAAAATGTAGGGACAGACCCTGTGTCTGTCCGTCAAGAATCCCTCGTCAAAATCCCCGAACCCGAGAACTTGCTGATGCGGGCATTATGTTGGATTAATCCAAAACCGGCAGACAAGCTGCTCGACATACGAACATAATCAGTACGGTCTCTAATGACCGAATTGGGTTAAAAAAGGCTTTCGTCATGAAAGCCTTATATGTTATTTGAAATATAGAAGAGTACTATCGGGTAAGCGAGAGTTTTAGCGACAGACCGAAATCGCGTGTAGTGACAGGATAGCTGTTGGCCGAGAGCAGGGGCGTGTTGGACTGACGGTTGTAATAGAAACTCATGGTTAGCAGCCTCGACAGTGCATAGTCGGCTGCAAAGGAGAATTTGAACGCCGTGTTTCCGCCACTGGCTATACTGGTCATAGAGGCAATGTCGCGACTGATGGATGCCTGCTGGATGTAAGAAATGTCGAGACGCAGGTTGAGAGTTTGGTTGAAATTGCTGCTACTGCTGGTGTTTGTGCCAGTCTGGTTGCTGCTATTAGTTCCCGAACCACTGCCCTTTCCCTTCACCTTGCGGCGGTTTCCTGAACCAAACAACTTGAAGTCATTGATTTTATAGCCCATACCTACAACCCAGTCTTTCGATGTACCCTCGTTGATTTGCACGCTCGTCATGCTCAGGTTGAGCGCACGTGTGTGTCGGTATTCGACTTTGCAGGTGAGGTTGTTTTGCAAGGTGACGTCAACACCCAGTAAAGGAGAGAAAGACTCGTTGATGCTGACGGAACTCACATTGTACATCGAGCTTGGAATAGGGTTGCCGGTGGTGGCTTCAGAAATAAAGCCGAGCCCACCCGTAAGCTCCATCCATGTGCTATAGCTGGCGTATGAACCCACGGCAAAGATGCTTTTATAGGAGTGGTTGATGTTGACACTCTTGAAGAGGTTGCTGAACCAAGGCAGGCGTGACAAGCCACTGTAACGTATAGTCCAGTTGGGCAGCAGGCGTTTGAGGGCGGGGAAAATGTCGAGAGAGCTTCCGCCCATGGATGTGTAGGTCGAGAGGAAAGCCGGAATCATGACATCTGCGCTGTATTTATTCACCGTTCCGTTGGCCGGGTCAAACTGCTGTCCGGCGTGTTGCATGCCGCTTGGATAGGTGGTGCCGTTGTATTGCGCCTCAACTCTGGAGCGGAAACTGTCGAGCGAACGACAGAACCGTTCAAAAGAAGCCGAATGGTAACCCTTGCTGGCATTGCCCGTAGATTCGAATGCACTGCCGATGGAGATGGTGGTCATGGTGAGCGAGCCTGTCTGCGTGGTGGGATTGCCCACATACATATACTGAATGCTCTTGGATCTCGATTCCATGCGGCTGGCGTTGAGGTCTATCTTGAGGTCGCGGATGGGTTCGAGCGTCATGCGCAACTGAAGGTCTTCGGTCTTGTTGGTTACGGCTGGTGTGGCCACCGACGAGTTGTTGAGCAGCCAGTTGTTGTCTCTCGCCTTGTCGATGTAGCTGTCGTCTATCATACCAAAGGCAAAGTCGAGACCGGGTGCAAGTACATCGCCTTTCCGTTGGCCGAAGAAGTCGCCCACGGTAGGCATAAAGCCGGGTAACGACAGGTTGTATTGGTTGCGGTAGGAGAGACTTGCCGTGCGTACCATCATCAGTACCCTTGCCACACTTTGTGCCGTTTTGTACCATACTTTGTCGTCGAGCGGTTCCTTGGGAGTGACGGCTACCTTGATTTTCAGGGTCGAATCGACCTTGTTGGTAATCCTGATACGGTTGTCGTCGAGCTTCTTGAACTTGACGTCGAACGACTTGCCGTCGGCAGTCTTGGCCGTTACGATGATGCGTTTGGTCTTCTTGCCATGACTTATGGTGATGGTTGTGTCGGCCTTGAGTGTTATTTCCTGCTCGAAACTCTTCTTGTTCTTGGGCAGTTCTTTGGCTTTCGGATCGCTTGCATCGGTCTTGCTGTCTTGCGGCAGTGGCTGTTTTGAGTTGGTTCGGCTGGCAGACTTTCGATCACTCGGTGTTCTCAATCCTGTGGATTTACTGAATCGTTCGTTGGTTTTCTTCAGGAACGGAATGTTGTCGTACAATTTTTGCAGGTTGAATGTTCCGTTGATGTTCACGGTTCGGTTGGCCGAGATGGTATTGCCGAGTGATGTTCCGTCTTCAAGGCTGGAACCTTTCACCCAGTTGTAGGTAGCTGTATAGTTTGCATCGGCATTGATCCAGTTGAAGATGGGGATGAGATTGAGCGGCAACTGGTAAGAGGCATTGACCTGTTGGCTGTAGTCCAACGGACTGCCAAACCGCTTGATAGAAGTCCACACCGAATCTTTCCATGCCTCGTAGGCATCGGGGTAGAGGTCTTTGTTGATGGGTGTGTACGGTTCTTCTATCTCCGCACGTGTGGCGGAACGGAAGTTGAAACGCAGGTTTTTAGTTAAGTCCCATCTGAGAGAGAAGTCTCTGTTCCACAAGAATTGCTCATTGAAAGTCAGCGGAAGAGTAGAGCTGCCGAGGTTTTCCATGTCTCGCTCTTGAAGTTCGTAGTAGTTGCGGAGCATCTCGGTATTGAAAGCCACGTTTTGGGGCAGCCAGTTCAGACCGAAACGCTTGGCAATGTCGAACCATTTGGACTTGCTCTTGATGAGTTTCTTGAACGGTTCCCAGGGTTTATATACCGGAGTCCAGCTATAATTTAGAGAACCTCTCCAGTTGTCTTCGTTTTCATACACGGTAGTTTCGCCGCTTGTATGGCGGTGAGAATGGCTATATGAAAAAGAGAAGTTGGCCGGGTCGTAAGGCATGGGGCTTCCTTTGGTCTGTATGCCGACACGAACATTGGAGAGAGAGAAGTTGGTATTGACCGTCTTGGTTACGGCAATGGACTCGATGGAGTCTCTCTCGTGTTGGTTGGCGGCACTTTCCAGTGCGTCGTCAAGGCGCATGTCGGTGTCGAGCGGGTTGTATTTGGGGCGTGTTTCTTCTCTTGTTACACTGTAATAGAGAGGTGCGGAGACCTTGGCTTTCTCCGGAAAGAATTTGCCCAGTTCCAAACTGGTTGTCACGCTGTAGGCTTTGAAGTTGTCTTTAGACCGCTCGTTGACGCCTTCTTCCAGTCCGCCAAACCCTTCTGTCATGTATTTTCCGGCCACATTGACCGTTCCGAAGTCGGAGAGCTGCACGTTCATGTTGGCCTGTGCTGCCCATCCACCCTCGTTGTTATATTCTTTCAGACGCAATTCGTTAACCCATACTTCACCTGATTTGACTTCTCCTGAAAGGTTTCTTACTCCGATAATCAGCGTTTTTACCTCTCCCAGAGTAGGATTACCCATGATGCTGATCTTGTTGGCTGGCTTTTGGTTGTCGTAAGTGGTGAAAAGCGTGTTGAAAGAAGCCTGTCCGTTGGCCTTGGCAATGTTTCGGGCCTTCTTCAAAGCTGTGAAAATGTCGAGCGAAATATCGAGCATATTCTCCTCGGGCCATACGATTCGCTTGTCAGAATTTGAATATTTGTCGTATCGTCCTTCAGGTGTGAGCTTCAAAGGTATTTCGTATTCGTAGAAATTACTTTTATAATCGCTGCCCAATCTGACAAATACCGCCAACTGATGGTCTTGCAAATTGGTCGTGTTTTCTGGCATGGCATTGGCATGAACGAACATTTGCAGACGCTTGTATTGCCTCAAGTCGATGGTCGTATTCTTATAGACAGCCTTCGACTCACCAGTACTGAGGTCTGTAACCACCATGTCGAGTGCCTGTTCGTTACTCTCTACGAGTTGGGGTTGTGTCGGATCAGGGTTTCGGTTAATACCCGGCGGAAGCACGTAGTTGACAGGCGTCTTGTCATTGTTCTCTTCTATATTGACAGCACTTACCGAAATGTGTCCTGAATTGGCTGCGGACGTCGTCAGGTTTTGCTCGTATATGCGCCAATCGCCCCTTACAAGGTCGAGATTTGCAAAGCGAAGAATAATAGGATTTTGAAAACTCGTCATGAACATTCGCATGAAGCGGATGCTGGTAAAGTCGCTGATAGACCCTATGCGCTGCTCGTAGCGGTCGAGCGGAATGCGGAATTGATACCAAGTGACGTTATATGGTTCTCCGTTTCTTAGCTTTCCGACTTCTTCTCTGCTGTCAACGATGAAGTTGTGACCAACTTTCAGGTCTTCGGGACGAATGGATACACGGTATTGGTAGTATTTTTCGTACTCATTCAGCGTATAATCCTGATTGATGTCTTCAACATCCGGAGTTGTTTTGTAGGAAGTATCGTATGATTCTGTTCGTGAACCCGTGTCGGGAGAATTGCCTTGCGGGTTGTTGATGCGCTTGTAACGAGACAGAATCGGAGCTTGGATGAGGTCTAAGTCAGAACCGCGGAAGTAATGGTAGTCGTCATTGGCCGGGTCGTTCCATATCGAATCGAACACGGCTGCTGACACTTTGCCCTGTATTTGTGAAAGGAAGGTCTGGTAGGAAGCAAAAGTACGCTCCTCTTCGTTGGTCAATCCGTTGAAACCAACATCTTGCAAGGCTCTTGCTCCTGATGAAGTGGCGAACGCATAGGTAACTGTTGGCTGCGTGGGAATCTTTCCCCACTGCGTGGTGGTGAAACTTTGCGAGCCGTCCACTGGCATTCCGCTCTCGTAGAACTTCTTTCCGTCACGCAAAACATCCTCGCTTACCTCGCCGAGGTTGATGTAGAAGTCGCCGCCATAGGCCGATGCTGTTCCGTTTTGTCGTGAATAGATGAACGGATCGAGCATCCAGAACTCTATGTACTCAATGTTTGCATTCTCAAAGTCGTTCGTATCGAGCTTGCGCATCATGCCGCCCCAAGTCTGTGAGGGCTGCAAGAGGTGGCCGTTGCTGTCCAAGTCGGGATTGAAGTTGTATGGGCCACGTTCGTTGGGGTAGAAAGCGAGGTTCAAAATGGGTAAGGTTGACGACTCGCCGCTATAGTTGCTTTGGTCACGATTTGGATAGAGATCGCGTGTGTACACCTCTCTTACGTAATGATTGGACAATTGGTCGAGGTCGCTTTTGATATGTCCGGGTGTGAGAGATGAAGAACGACGTGTGAAAAGCGGGTCTATGGTGTACCATGCCAGCAACGAACGGTTGAAACCACTGGTCAGTCCCGATTTGTCTTTGTATTCCTGAAAGGTTGAAGGAACGCCCGATATAATCCAAGAAGTAGGCGTTGCTACATCAATGGTACTCTTTGTGTTTTCAAAATCATCAAGATATGAGGCGTTGTCTTGAGTTCCGCTGCTCTGTCCGGCAATGAGTTGTGCAAATTCGGCGTTCAAAGAGATTTGCGAAGGTTGTGTAACATGAAGGAAAGGTATCTTATCGAGCATGTTGGTGAGCCACTGGCTCTCTTTCTTCCAGTTGAGATTGACGCCCCAAAGAGTGTTGTTCAGAGGCTCTGAACCCATTGCAACCTTTGTGGTGAGCGATTGTTCGGAGAGGTGTTGGATAGTTCCGCTGAGTTGGAAGTTTTTCGAGAACTCGTATTCCCAGTTCAAACCAAACATCGTTTTGCGCTCTTGGGCAAAGTCGGTGTTGCTTTCGAGCGACACATTGACTGATGTTCCGGCGTCGATGATGCTCTGGTTGAGAATCGTTACTTCACCCGCTGAATAGTCTACGCTGTAGTCTGAGCCTTCGTTGAGTGTCATTCCGCCTGCCGTTACTACCACAGAACCTTGTGGAACGTTGTAGGCACCGAGCGAAATCACGTTGGCCGAAGTTCCCCTGAACTGTCCCGCCAAAATGTATTTGTTCTTTTCTGCAATTTGCCGAGCCACGGTTTTGGTCGAGTCATACAATTCGTGGAAGCAATATTTATCAGCAACTTCAGCCGAGAGGCCTTTTCCTATGAGATATTTCTTCATGTATTGGCCGAAAGGTTCTGCTTCGGGAAGGAATACACGTCCGTTGCTGACGGTGTATCCGTCTACGAAATCAAAGTAACCGTTGGGATTTTGCTTCATGTTATTATCCAAACGGTCTGCTCCCAACAGCCTGATGATGGGTTGGTCTTTGACCTGAGGTTCCGGAATATAGGTAAGATAGACGCCCGATGTGTCGCTCTGGAACTTCACGTCAAGGCGGAATTTGTCTTTCTCTACTGATGAAGCAAGGTAGTAAACGTTCTTCATCATCAAGTCCCAGTTGCCTTGTTGCGGATTATTGCTTGTATTCTTCAGAGACTTAACGAACAAACATTGGTTTACGTCGTTGATGTCTGAGGCAAACTCTCCTACCTGATAGGTCACTCCTCCGTAAGTATATTCATAGGCTATGGCCAATACTTGGTCGGTCTGTAGTGACGACTTGAGCGACACATATCCCAGAGCTTGGTTGATGGTGTACTCCGAACCGTTGAGCAATCTTGCACTTTCGAGTTTCTCGTAATCATTGCTTCCTTCAAAATTGCCGATGCCGTCGAGCACGGTAGATGCCTGGTCGACGCTTCTTGCTGCTGGATAAGAGTTGACGAGGGTAGAATATAGGCTGTTGGCCGCATTGGCCGGAACCGGCATTCCTGTTGTGACCCATTGCGGATTGGAAACACTGATGTTCTCTCCCAGGTCGGTCAGTGCAATGATGTCTCGTGTGTTGTCGGTTGTTCCCGTCTTGTTGGTTACCCAAATCTCCACCCGGTTGATGGTGATGCCCGTTGTCATGTTGGGCAAGGTCTTCATGGCTGCGTCGTAGTTTTCACGGAAATACTGCGAGAGAAAGAAGTGACGGTTCTCTTCATAGTTAGCCACGTCAATCTCAAAGGGAGTAAGTTGTACGCCGCCGCGTGACGAGACGCTCTTCGATGATGATTTTTTCTGCGAGAAAATGGTTTGCAATTTAAGTTTGCCAAACTGCATGTCGGTACGCAAACCAAAGAGAGAGCTTGCGCCTCTGATGAGCGAAGAGTTGCTGGGGAAGGACGTGTTGCCCGCCTCTACGAGCTTGATGATTTCGTCTTCCTTGCCTTCGTATTTCAGTTTCAGGTTTTGTGTGTCAAAGTCGAAAGTAGCATCGGTGTTGTAATTGAGGTTCATGTTCACCTTGTCTCCCACCTTTCCGTTGACATTCAGGTTGATTTTCTCATCAAAGTTCATCGTTGTTGTCTTCCTGTTTCGTATGGGAAGCGATGGGTTTTCAATGTTTTTCAGCGTTGCGCCAAACTTCAGTTCGGCCGTTCCTTGTGTCTTGATGCGTACTCCGCCAGGGCCGAATATCTTCTCGGCAGGCCCTAAGTCGAAGTGCATATCCGTAAAATCGAACTTCTCCTTTCCTTTGTTCTTGGCTGTTTCTTCATTTTTTGAACGGAAGAAGTTAGAGAACGCTTTCCGTTCGCTCCACTTCCGGAACTCTTCTGGCGTCATCATAACAGGCGCATTGATGTAAGTGTCGCCTATTTTTGAGCCTATAATGTAGCGATTGAGCGTATCGTTGTAGGTGACATGTTGTTGCAGGTTGTCCGGAAGTTGCAAGTCGAGTGCCCCACGGTCGAGGTCTTCGAGTGTGACGGGTGTGGTCTTCTGCACTTTCCAGCGTGGGTTGAGCAGTGAGTCGGGAATGTCTTCATCGTTGTCCAGCGTGGGTTGAGCCTTGACGATGGTTGAGTCGGCCGCCCGTTTTCCCCTGACATTCTGGGGCAATGCCGCAAAGCTGCCCGCCAGCACGGTCAGAATGCTCAGCAGCAGGATGGTTGCTATGGTCAGTTGCCTTTTATTCATTGTCTTATATGGGGATATCTGTCATATCGGTTTTTGGCTTGACACTTTCTTTGTAGATGACTATTTGATTTGTTTCAGTGCCAGTTTTACGACTTGTTCTACATGAAGGTCGGGCTGTTGCTTCAATATTTCCGTTACCACCTTTGAAGACGGAGCTGGCGCAAAGCCCAGCATAGTCAGTGCGCCAACGGCTTCTGTCTTGACGCCGTTGTCAACATGAACGGCTGTCGGTGTGCTGCTGCCAGCCGCATCCTGTGCAATGCCACTTACGGCAATCTTGTCTCTCAGGTCGACAATGATGCGTTGAGCCGTTTTCAGTCCGATGCCTTTCACTCCTTTCAGCAAACGTTCGTCTCCGTTGGCAATTGTTTCGCAGAGTTCAGCGGGCGTCATGGAGGAGAGAATCATGCGTGCCGTGTTGGCACCTACGCCGCTTACGGAAATCAGTTGTCTGTAAAGTTCTCGTTCTTGGGCTGTTGCAAAGCCGTAGAGTGTGTATGCGTCGTCTCGTCCTCCGGTCACGATGGCCTCATGAACAAGCAGTTTTACCTCCTTGTTTCCTTGTATTGCGGTGTACGTGTTGAGTGAAATGTTGAGCGCATAGCCCACTCCTCGTGCCTCTACTACGGCCATTGCAGGTGTAAGTTCGGCCAGTTCTCCTTTTATGTATTCTATCATTCTCGGTCAAATAAATATGCCAATACCCCTGTGTCGGGGCTATTTGGTCGATTACTCTTTATAAACGCATCTTTCGTTAGGTTATTGTTTTTTGTGCCCTTTTTAATTGTGGCAAGCTGCTTTTCATATATTTGTGAGACTATGTAACATTGGAGGCATGAGGCAATAGCCCGGATGCTTTCTGTGTTCGGTCATGTGTGCGATGCCTTTGTAGTTTTTTCGATATGTAACTGTCGATTGCCTGTCAACAAGAAAGGCCACACCCATTTTTATTGGGCATGGCCTTTCTTCTCTTTAGTCTAATGATGAGACCTTTGTTACGGAGAAGATGAAGGATTATCTCATCTTTTTTTCAGTTCTGTGGATTGAGCCTTGCATTGCGGTTCTTTCCCTCTGGTAAGTCAGTCTTTCAGTTCTCCGAACTTGCCGTTGCCGAAGTCGGCGAAAGCCTGCTTGATTTCCGCGTATGTGTTCATGACAAACGGGCCGTATGAAACGATGGGTTCATTCAGCGGTTCGCCGCTCATGACAAGTACGATAGTCTCTGCCTCGGTCGCACGAATTTGGAAATCTTCGCCTTCACGTTTGAATTTCAGGATGTTGTCTTGGGGCACTTCCACACCGTTGACTTCTATCGAGCCTTGCACAACGAGTAATGCCGTGGTGTAGTGGGCTGGAAAAGAGAAGTCGGCTTCACCTCCTTTGTTGAGGCGGACGTTCATCATGTTGACGGGATTGGGGCTTTTGGCCGGCCCTGTCACTCCCTTGTACTGTCCGCTAACAACTTCAACGACACCGCCGTTTTCCTGTAACTGATACTGTCCCATTGCCTTTCGTGGGATGGCTTGGTAAGAAGGTTCCTGCATTTTGTGCGTGGCTGGCAGGTTGACCCATAGCTGTACCATCTGGAAATCGCCACCTCTGCGGGCAAACTCTTTCTCGTAGTATTCTTTGTGGAGCACTCCGCTGGCTGCCGTCATCCATTGCACATCTCCCTCTTCGATAACCCCTCCATGTCCTTTGCTGTCATGGTGTGCCACCTTTCCTCGGTAGGCAAACGTGACGGTGGAGAAACCACGGTGTGGATGTACGCCCACGCCTCTGGGAGTATCGCCTCCCTCTACGTGCATCTTGGCATTGTAGTCGAGCAGCAGGAACGGATCCATTTCTTGTTGACCCATACCCGGTACTCCGGGGATGAGATTGTGTACCCTGAATCCATCTCCCACCCAGTGTGCTTCTTGGGGATATGTCACGAAGTCAATCTTCTTTGCGCTCATGTTTTTGTCCTTTCTGTCTAATGTCTGTTTAATATTACTTTGGCTTTCAGAAGTCATCTCCTTGTAAGAAATGCTTCTTGTATAGTTTATTGCAAATAGTCTGCCATCTCCCGAAAGTGGCATGTGACATTGAGTCGTGCACGATTTATTGTCAGATAGGCGGCATAATAAGATAAATTGCTATCTTTGTAAGGTTGAATAAAAGTAACAAGATGATGCCAAACCCGCAACCTGTCCTCGAAAATCAGATAAGTTTCAAACTTTATGCCTTGAACAGGCTGATACAGAAAGCCTACCAACCCCATTTGCAAACAATGGGAATTACCTATCCGCAGTATCTCGCCATGATGGTGTTGTGGGAGGAAGACGGTCAAACGGTTAATGAAATAGCCCGTCGTTTGCTTTTGGAGAGCAACACCGTAACACCGATTCTTCAGCGGTTAGAGCAGATTGGACTTGTCAGACGCATGCCCGGATGCCCCGATGCACGGCAACGCATTGTTTCTCTTACAGAAAAGGGGTTGCAAATGCAGGCGCAAGCGGCAGTCATACCTGACAGTCTGGCCGATAAGTTGTCAGGAAAAGACATGGATTGTCAGTCAGCCTTGAGTCTGTCAGGACTTCTTGACGACTTTATCCGCAAAATGGTCAGCTGCCGATAATCGGACGAAAGCAGTCGGGAAGCAATATTATCAGTGATGAATGTAGCAATAGCGGTCTAATGACCGATTGGATTCGAAGCCCTCGCTTGCCGTCGCATGGATTGTCCCGCTGGGATCATGTACCCTTATATATTATTATGGTATAACTTTTTTGTACATGATGCACTCTGTTGTTGGTATACATTAAAAAAGAGGCCGTACCAAAGCCATACTTTGATACGGTCTCCTCTAAGTCAATGCGACGAGGGATTGTTTCGGAAAATAACCCTCAGCATGTCATTCATGTCCTTTCTCGGACAATTAGTTGACGCCTGTCTTTCTACATTCTTTGCATACCCCTTTGTAATATAACTGCACTTCATCTACCTGATGGCCGTTCAGTTCCATCTGCTTTTGTGGGAGAGTGGGGTGTGGTTGGTCGTGCAGGTCATACACTTTTTCGCATCTTTTGCAAAAGAAATGAGCATGAGGCTCAACTATTCCGTCATAGCAAACGCGGTGTTCATCGATGGTTATCATGGTAGCCACTCCGTGTTCGGAAAACATGCGCAGTGTATTGTAAACCGTCGTTTTGCTTAATGTGGGAAGCTCTTCGCACAAACCCTGATAGACATCTTCTATGGTAGGATGCGTGTGGTGGGTCATGAGATACTCCAGTATGGCCAACCGCTGTACAGACGGTTTGATGCCATACTCCATTAATCTTGAATATACTTCTGCTTTAGACATATAGTTTGAAATTAGTTTGCGTCGCAAAAGTAGTTATTTTTATTTAGTTGTCCAAGCGTATTTGTATCTTTTTCAATTATTTGGCGTGTAATTGCGTTTGCATATCACAGAGACTTGCATGTCACGGAATTTCCGTGAGGTAAAGAAAAAAGAAAAAGGGCAGACAAGTTCTTTTGCTTTTGCCAGACAGGAGAATATCTTGCTGGGAGAGGAGAATGCCCGATATTTCTCGCAGGTGGGATGAGACGAGGCAGAAAGATGGCTGTCTTCATTCCCAATCGGTCATGAAGACCGTGCTGATTTTGTTCGGATGTCAAGCAGATTGTCTGTCGGTTTTGGATTAATCCAACATAATGTCCGCATCAGCAAGTACCCAGATTCGGGGAATTTGGCGAGGGTTCTTGACGGACAGACACAGGGTCTGTCCCTACATTTTCACGTATGCCTTACCATATATATTATCATTATAGTATTGTTTTTCACGTATGCCTTACCATATATATTATCATTATAGTATTGTTTTTCACGAATGGTTTACCATTAATAGTATCATTGTAATGTTGTTTTTTCACGAATGGTTTACCATTATATACTATCATTGTTGTGTTGTGATTGTCGCCGTTGCTGCTGTAGGGACAGACCCTGTGTCTGTCCGAAACATCACACGTCTTTCGCTTTTGCAGAAAGCGTAGCAGGCTACGCCAAAAAAAACGGCGGAGAAGATGTCGACAAACGAACGAAAACAGCCGAGAAGCAATGTCATCAGCGAGGAATGTAGTATTGACGGGCTAATAACCAATTTGGATTGAAAGCCCATTGCCCCCATGAGAAACATGGAATGGCATTCATGTTGAACTGCCGTCCTGTCGCTACCAATGATTGGTAGTGTCCGTACCAAGCACTGGTAGCAACCGTACCAACGGCTGGTACTGTGACTACCAATCGTTGGTACGATTGGCATATGACATCAAGGCTGAGGCATTGCGGTGGTTAACGTCTTTGCTTTCATGCTTTTTTCACCCCAATTCGGTCATGAAGACCATGCTGATTTCGTTTGAATGTCAAGCAGATTGTCTGTCGGTTTTGGATTAATCCAATATAATGCCCGCATCAGCATGTTCCCAGGTTCGGGGATTTTGACGAGGGTTCTTGACGGACAGACACAGGGTCTGTCCCTACATTTTCACGTATGCCTTACCATTAATAATATCATTGTTGTGTTGTGGTTGTCGCCGTTGCTGCTGTAGGGACAGACCCTGTGTCTGTCCGAAACATCACATGTCTTTCGCTTTTGCTGAAGGCGTAGCGGGCTACGCCAATAAAAAACGACTGACAAGTGTCCGAAGACAGTCGGAAAACCACACTATTGACAAGAAATGTAGTTCTTAACGGTCTGACGACTGATAGGGGGGTCAAAGTAATGGGGAGAAAAGACGGACGACAGATTCCCACAACTGTAAGAGGAACGGCCGTTGTTGGAGAGCGGCAAGGTTGGCAATTTGCTCGCATTGCGTCATGTCTTCCATAAAAATGGCTTTCATGCGGAGTGCCAACGGTGTGTCGTAGAAGAAAGCATTGGCCTCAAAATTGTTTTCAAAACTTCGGAAGTCGATGTTGGTAGAACCGCAAGTGGAAATAAAGTCATCGCATACCATCAGCTTGGAATGGTTGAAGCCCTGTGTGTAAAGGTAGACTTTTACACCTGCTTCGACAGCAGCTTTGACATAAGAACGGCTTGCCCACTCTACAAAACGTGAGTCGCTGCGCACGGGAAGCATCAGGCGTACATCGACACCGGCTAGCGATGCCGTGCGCATGGCGAACCAAACGGGTTCTGTGGGCAGAAAGTATGGTGTCTCAATATATACATATTGCTTGGCTTCGAGCAATATCCTGACATAACCTTGCATGATTTGCGGCCATTGATCGGTGGGGTTGCTGGTGACGATTTGTGCCAGGCAGTTGTTGGATACGGTTTCGTTCAGGTTGGGATAATAAACTCGGTTGGTTATCAAAGTTCGGTCTACGAAATACCAGTCTACCAAGAATGTGCTTTGGATGCCGTAAACTGCGCCTCCTTCAATGCGCAGATGAGTGTCTCGCCAAGGCATCCGTTCTCGTGAGTGAGGCTTTTTCGGCTTGACTCCCTTTACGTAACGCACAGCAATGTTCATACCACCGATGTATCCGATGCGTCCGTCGATGACGCAAAGCTTGCGGTGGTTGCGGTAGTTCACTTTGCTGGTGAAAGCCGGAAACTTCACCGGCATGAACGCATGGACGTCTATTCCGGCATCGCGCATCCGTTCGAAGAAAGTCCTCGATACGTTCCAGCAGCCTACATCATCGTATATTACTCGCACTTCCACGCCTTCTTGTGCCTTGTCCATGAGTGCGTCGGCGATGAGTTGCCCCAAAGCATCGTCTGCAAGGATGTAAACATCGAGATGAATGTGGTGTTTGGCACGGCTGATGGCCTGCAAAAGCGACAAGAAAAAGCCGTAGCCGTCGGTGAATATACCCACACTGTTGTTCTTGAAAGGCAGTGCACGCCCCTCGTTGGACAAGAGACGGATAAGTGCGGCATGTTCTTTGGGCAGGTGCAGGTCGGCCTGTTCTACGAAACCGAGCATCGAACGCTTGGTAAGTTGGTCAAGGCTTTGATTGCTGATGGCCTTTTCCTTGCGCGTGTTTCGGCCGAAGAAAGAATAGAGAATGATGCCGCCGACAGGGATAAAGATGAGAACCAGTATCCATGCCATCGTTTTTTCGGGCTGTCGGTTGTCTAAAAGCACGGCCGTCATGGTGCCGAGAATAATCACGGCATATAAGGCGAGCAATATCCAACCGAGGTATATCATGGTGTCTTAATTCATACGTTGCAACATGACGGTCGTGCTTTCGTCATGTCTTTTCATCTGTTTGGGAAGTGTCTTTTATTTCCAGTTTGCGAATGTAGGCCAGCTCTGAGATGGCAAAGTCGCTGTTGTCGGGTTCGTGGAGCATTTGGTTCAGCATCTGTTTGGCCTCATCCAGTTTGCCCATATCTATCAGCACATACGCTTTTCTGCGTTTGAGGAAGTTTGAGAAGCCCACGATATGGTCGGGAATTTCTTCTTCCTCATCATCTTCTTCATGCGATTCTCGCAATTGGTCAAGCAGTCCGTTGATGTAGGAAAGTGCCCGCACGTCTCCGGCATTGGTTAGACAGTTGACGAGTTCTTGGGTGAATGTCACGCGGTTGGTTCCGGAAAGGATGTCGAGATAGTAATAAGCCCTGCTGTATTGTTCCATTTCCAGATAGCAGAAACCGATGTAATAGCACACGTCGAGGAAGCGGTCTTTCATGGCTTGCTTCATGTCGTTGTAGTGAGGTTGCATCTCTTGGAAAGCATCTTCGAGATAAAGCAATGCTTCGCAGTAACGTTTGTTGAGGAAAAGGCGTTTCCCCCGATAGAGGTTTTGAGCCAAATGTGAGTCGAGGCAGTTGCTGATAAGTTGCTGTTCGGGGGTAAGTGTACCTTCTTCACCGTTCTTCTGCTTCTCCAAAGCCTCTTTCCACATGTACTGAAATTCGTCAAGCCTTTGCTTTTCAGTTGTGCGGTCGTATGCGGCGAGTATGGATTGGGAGTCGGTAGAGTTGCGCATGCTCCATACAGAAACCTCTTTGTCGAACGAGAGGGGTACAATGACGGCTGTGATGCGATAGTAGAGGCTCTGACCGTCTTCCTTTTCGGCATTGAGACTGATGACCATCTGTCGTTTCTCCTCGGGTTTCTTGGGGTCGAAGTAAGAAAGATGGAGCGTGGCGTTCTGCCTTGCGAAGCGGTTGTCGGCGATGAGCGGGCTGCTGATGACGTAGCTGCTGATGACAGACTTGTCGGTGATGGTCTCTATTTGGCCAGTCATCACGGTGAGTTCTGTGGGTAAAAAGCCCGGAATGTCAAACGCAAGGTCGGCATAGCGTTCGATGGTGAGGCTTTTCGCTGGGCTTTCCCTCACCTCGCCCACAGACTGGTGGGTGAGTTCTTGTTGGCGTAGCAAGAAGAGCTCGCGGTTCCACTCTGCCGTACTTTCCTCTTGATCGCCTGTCGGGTTGGCCTGTTCTTCGCTTTGCAGTTCGTTGAACCGGCGAATGAATGCGTTCTGCCAGCTGAATACCTCGCCCATCAACAGCCTCAGTCTTTCGGCTGGGTGCGGTTCGCTGATACTCATTTGGCTGAGGATATGCACATCAATCTCGTGCTTTTCCTCATTCATGGTGTAGACGAGACGTTCGTTTTCGCTGTTGATATTGCTTTGGTTGCAGAGGGTCCGTACCAAAGCAAGGTTGTCGAAGGGCGTGTTGAAACAGTAAAAGAACGAGAGGCGCAGGGTAGAAGGTTGCTGGTCGATACGCAGCGAGAAATGCCCGCTTTGGTAAGTGTACCTCACCACTCGGCTGTCTCTGTCTGTCCGCCATTCCGGTTGGCAATTAAGCTGGTGCAAGGCTTCGTCTATGAGCTTTTCTGCCTGTTCTTGTGACAGTGTCATTGCTGATAGTCGTTTTCCTCGTCCGAATGTTTTCTTCATCCATCGGTTCAGTTTCTCCGACCTTCTGAGGATGAAGTAGATGGCCAGCGTGGCCGTTATAATGGCAATCAATAGACTTGTGTCTGCTGTAAACATGATGTTTCTATATTATAGATATGTTGTCGATACCCCTTGTCTGTTCGTAAACAGCGGTGAGAGCATGATGCTTCTGACGGGCAGGAAGTGACGGTGCTGTATTGCCGCATCGAACCGGCATTGTTTGCGCCGTACATTCTTCTTGATGCAAAAGTAATGAATATAATTGAGAATATCGCCCCTGCGGATGTTTTTTGCAAACTGTACATGTCCTGCCATCTGTGCCGTGGAATTTGTTTGAGCGTATAGTGCAGCCTGATTACCGAGAAATTGTCATGAAGATAATTGCCGGTTATTCAAAATACCTACAATTGGCGATTGTGCAATTATGTGCAACACATTAACTTTGCGACCGATTATGAGACACAAACGACAACCAAAGATACAGCCCGGAAGGACGATATTCATACAACGCGCCAGCTTACAAAGAGCTGGTGCGTTTTTTTTATGAACCGGGGTGAGGCTTGTTCGTTATTGAGTCTTGCTCATTTCGGTCAACTGAAATCATCCCATGTCTTTCAAACAATCATTACATATAATATATACACAATGAAAAAGAAAAACACTATCTACACTCTCTGTCAGAGAACAGGGACAGTCTTGAAACCCTGCTTGCTTTTGTTGTGTCTGCTCTGCTGTGAAAGGACACTGGCGCAAAAGGTCATCTACGGTATGGTAACCGACAAGGAAAGCGGAGAACCGTTGTGTGGTGCCACCGTCGGGACGGAAGATGCCAGCATTGGTACGGCCACCAATGCCGACGGACGTTATCGGCTCAGTGTGCCCAAGAGTAACAAGAAGGCTATCAAAGTGAAGCTGATGGGGTATAAAACGGAAGAGATTGGGCGGGAATCCCTTGTGGGAGACAGCGTCAGAAAGGATATACAATTGGCTTCACACGAAAGAACCATCTCGGAAGTCACGGTATTGGGACGCAACGAGATGCGCAAATTAAAGGAGTCTTCAATGCCTGTTTCGGTCATTTCGGCCTCGCAGTTGCAGGGAACGGCTTCTTCTATCAACGATGTTTTGGCACGCACGGCCGGCATTACCATCAGAAATACGGGTGGCGTGGGCAGTGCCTCCAGAGTATCGGTCAGAGGATTGGAAGGCAAACGCATGGGTCTGTTTGTAGACGAGACGCCTATGGGGCAGATGAGCAACTTCGTTACGCTCAACGATATTCCCACCGACATGATCGAGCGGATAGAGATTTACAAAGGCATCGTGCCTTACAAGTTTGGTGGTTCGGCTTTGGGAGGTGCGGTCAATGTGGTTACCAAGGAATATCCTCCTGTGTATTTGGATGCGGGTTATGAAGTGTCTTCGTTCAATACGCACCGCATCAATGCCGTGTTTAAGCGTACCGACCAAAAGAGCGGTTTGCAGTTCGGTATCGGAGGTGGCTATACTTATTCCGACAACAACTACAAAATGCGGCTTGCCAACTTGGATAACCGCATCGTCAGGCGCAATCATGACCAATACGAAAAACTGCTGGCCGGAGGTTCGCTGAAGGCTACCAAGTGGTGGTTTGATGAGATGAAGCTGGAGCTTATCTTCACGAAGACCAAGCAGGAGATACAGGGAATTGAATATGATATACGAGAGGCGTACAATCATTCTGCGTCGTTTCTGGCAGGATTGACGCTTAAGCGCGACAACTTCTTTGTTTCGGGGCTTGACTTCGACTTTGATTTCAACTACAACTTCGGCAGGTTCGGGCTGGTCGACAAGGGTATGCACCGCTACGACTGGGACGGAAACGAATATGCACCGGTATCGCCTCTGGGTGGTGAACAGGGCAATTTCCCCTCCGACGGACAGAACCGCTCGCACGATTTCGCCTCCAAGCTCAACTTGGGTTACCTGCTCGACCAGCACCATACGTTCAATCTCAATGTCTTTGCGAGCCATACCAAGCAGTTGCCGAAGGACGAGTTGATGGACAAGGCACTGGGATATGATGCCAACTTTCCGAGCCGTATGTCGAGCGTCACGACCGGATTGTCTTACGAACTGTCGCTCTTTGACGGACGCTTTCAGAGTGCCACGACGGTCAAGCATTTCTTCTTCATGTCGAAATCGAAGATGCTGGAGAACTATTTTATCAACAATCCGGTCGAGGTGAAAACCTACAGAAACTATTGGGGATGGAGTGAGGCACTGCGTTACAAGCTATCACGCAGCTGGCTCGTCAAAGCTTCGTTCAGCTCGGAGGTGCGTATTCCCACCTCGGAAGAGCTTATCGGCAACGGCTACTCCATCCTCCCGTCTACCACGCTCGTGCCCGAACGCTGCAACGGCGTGAACATCGGCGTGCTCTATCACAAGGACAGGCCTTTCGGTTTCATAGAATCGGAGGTGAACTTCTTCTATAATACACTGGAAGACATGATACGCTTCACGGCCGACATGATACCGACAATGGCACGATACCGTAACTTCGGCAACGTAAGAACTTATGGCGTAGAGGCCGAGGTGAAAGGCGACGTGCTGCCGTGGCTCTACTTCTATCTCAACGGAACATACCAAGATTTGCGCGATGTGCGCAAGACCATACCCGGAACATCAGTAGATAACCCGACGAAAGACAAGCGGATGCCTAACATTCCTTATCTGATGGGCAACTTCGGATTGGAGATACACCGTGCGAACCTATTTGGCGGAAAACAGCAGAACACACGTTTTCTCTTCGATGCCTCGTATGTTCACCAGTATTTATATGACTTTGAAATGAGCGAGTATCAGGAAAGGAAAATACCAACGTCGCTCATTCTGGACGCAGGGATAGAACACAGCTTCAAGAACGAGCGATGGACTGTAGGGCTGAAGTTGAAGAACATTGCCGACAGAGAGGTGTTCTCGGAACTGAACCGTCCGCTCCCCGGTCGCTCCATTGCCCTTAAGGTACGGTTTTTAATGAAGTGATGTGTTTGTGAACGGCATGAAATGGTGCATTCTCAAGTTGCCCGTGCCTGTAGACGCTGGTTCTCTGTTACGGTCGTTAAGGTTTAACGCAGTCGTATCACATCCACCCATTCGTTGGTGACAATGGTTACCCAATTGTGGATAGTTAAGGCGGATTACGGTAAAAGACAGCCAAAGGTTAGATGCACTATCAGCCCGGCGTGCGAGGATTGCCCTCCAAAGAGCAGAGGAAATACATCTTTCGTCCGTTCTCAGCAGAACATACATATAATAATATATATCATTTTTCAACGTAAGTATAACTTAAATCAACATCAACATGAACATTAAAGTTTATTTTGCGGCCGCCCTCATAAGTATGTTGGCCGTATCTTGTAACAACAATGACGACCCGAAACCTACTCCTCCGACACCGGGAGTAGGGACGGCAAACTGTATCTTGTTTGCAACCGCTGTGACAAACCCCGAAGGCAATTCGGGAAGCGTGTACCTGCAAGCAGTACCCGACCTGCAACCGGCCGAATATGACAATAAAAATGGCATCCCGACAGGGTTTGGCGCAACACCGATTGCACTGCCCAATGGCCACATCTATTCTTTCCCCGACTACATGGGCAACTCCAAGGCAGAGCTACAACAGTATGTCGTTGTCGATGGCAATCGGCTCGTTCGCAAAGGCGGCATGCTCATTCCGGGCGGAGCTTCGGCCTGCAACGTGGTGGAGAAAGATGCCGGAAAAGCCTATCTGAGTTGTCAGGGATTGGGCATCATCATCGTGTTCAATCCAACGACAATGAAGGAAATCAAACGGATAGACCTCTCGATGTTATCACACAAGGACACCAGAGTATCGCCCTCGGCCATGATTATCAGGGACGGATTGCTGTATGTTGGACTTTCGCAGTTTGACAGTCAGTGGATGCCTACCGAAAACAGCATCGAACTGGCTTTGATTGATACTGAAAAAGACGAGTATGTCAAGACCATCAAGAACGAATTGCTGGGCGTCAGCGTTCCCACTCGCCCCATGGACAGCAATTCTATCTTTATGGACGAGAACCAAGATATCTATATCAACTGCATTGGTTCGTTCGGAATGAAGCCCGATTTTCCAGGCGGCATCGTGCGCATCAAGAAAGGACAGACGGAGATAGACCCCAATTTCTGCATCCGCATGGATCAAACGAAGATAGAAGGACTGTCTACCGAGTATGCCGAATTTCTCGGTAAGGTATGCTACGACTCAAATGGCCAACTCTACGCATACGCCAATTCGAATAAGCTCGACCCCGAAGGTATGTCCAATCCTTACACAATCATGAGCAATTGTCCAGTAATTATTGACCTCAAGGCCAAAACCATCAAGAAGATAGAAGGCCTGCCGATTTCCAATCCGCAAGGAATTGCCATCGGCAAGTACAAGAATCTCATCGTATTTGGCAGTGCCAACCGCAAGTACAACGGACTCTATACCTACAATCCGGCCACGCAAGAAGCTGCGGGGCCCATTGTCAAAGTGCAAGGATGGCCTTCATTCTTCCATAGCTATGTGAAATAAATAAACCAACAGCCGACTGTGGTTCGATTAGATGCTCATGTATGACAAGGCAGCATCTTGTCGAATCGCTGTCGGTAACCATTCAATTAAACCCAAATTGAATTGGGTTAAATGACAAGAAAAGACTTATGCAAATACTCAAAGACGATATCAGAAGACGCATACTTGCCATGGCACGTAGGCATTTCATTCATAGCGGAATGAAGAATACATCTATTCACACCATAGCCAAAGACGCAGGAGTGGCCGTAGGCAATATTTACAATTACTTCCGCAGCAAAAACGAAATCTTCACGGAAGTACTCAGACCTCTGCTTATTGACTTAGACAAATACCTCTTGCGTGAAAAGAACGAGTATTACCAAACACTTGAATACTTTTCTGTGGACGAAATGCAAACTCCGATGGTGCAGGACATGCTGGAAATCATCGACAAGCATCGTCCCGAATTCAGGTTGTTGATGTTCGAGGCAACGGGAACGCCCCTTGAAAACTACTTCGACAGGTATGCCGAAAGACTGGCGGAAACAGGCATGGAATACCTGAACATGTTGAAGAAGAAGTTCCCTCATATCAATGTAGACGTCTCTCCGCTGTTCATCAAGGCTAACTGTGCCCTGTGGCTCTTTATCCTGAAAACCATCATTCAGCACGACGACATCTCCAAGAGTGAAGTAGAGAAGCTCATTTCCGACTACGTTCAGTATGGAACGGCCGGATGGAAGAAGTTGCTGAATGTGTAAAGTTGCATGTGATGGTACAGGGAAAGGAGTGGGGGATGCACCGAAGCGAAAAGGGGAGCATGTTGTTTTGAGTAAACCCCAATTGTTCATAAGACCGCTTAGGTCTTCTTTTCAGGCTCATGGTGTTGTCTTTCGCCTGCTTTTGTTTGCTTGTCGGCCTCTTCTCTGCCGTTTTCTCCTGGCGTAGTCCATTGCGCCTTCGGCAAAAGCGAAAGCCCATCTGCCGACAATCGGACAAAAGCAGCCCGGGCTTTCATGATTGAATTGGGATAAATGTAGTTTGGTGTCGGAATAAAACTATACAACACTGGCACATAGGCAAGAATGTCTATGCGATAATGTTCGTACCCAACTTTTTCGCAATGATGTTTCGCATGTCCTGATTTTTCTTGATTTCGGCCATCAGTTTCATGACTTTCTCCACATCGCCGGTGCAGCTCTTGAGTTGTTGGCGCAGACTTTTCAGTTTCTCTTCCACGTAATCCATGCGGAAGTCGAGCAACAGATGTTGCACCTTTGCACGTAGTGTTTCTTCCTCTTGCTTCACTTGCAGGCTCGGAGAGAGCTGAAAGCGGTCGATGAGAAGAGAAGAGGCAAAGCTGTTGACCGTTACCTCGGGATGATGAATGAAAAATGTTTCGGCCTTGAAGTCTTCTTCCTTGCTGTGTGCAAAAGCCTCTTCGAGGATGGTGTTGTAGAGCGGGTTATGGAAAGAAAGGTCGTCGGTGGCGAGGTCGTAGTAAATATATTGCGCCACGTTAATGTTGGTTATCGTGCCGTCTTCAGGGCTTTCCACATCCCTGAAAAGCACTTCCTCTCCATGTTTCACAATCATTTCGGCCAACATCCGCTCCAGTTTGTCTTCTTCCCTGTGGTGTGTCACGATTTGCGGCGCAGGTGCCTGGCTTTCTTCTTGTGCCTGTCCGCGCTCCATTTCTTTCTTCTGCTTATCTCGTTGCTCACGTATATACTTGTTCATTTGCAGGATAAGCGTCTGCTCCGCCATACCTATTTGCTGCGCACAATCCTTGATGTAGGTTGCACGGACAATGGAATCTGGTATGACCGAAATGCTCTTTACGATACTGTTGATGGCTTCCGACCGTTTGATGGGGTCTTTGACACCTTTGAGCATGAGGGCAGTCTTAAACTCCATGAAGTCAGTCTGGTGGGCTTCTATGTAGGCATTGAAGTCTTGCGATGAATGTTTTCGGGCAAAACTGTCGGGGTCTTCCTGATCGGGAAGGATTAAAACCTTGACGTTCATGCCTTCTTCGAGTAGCATGTCCGTGCCCCTCATGGCAGCATGAATACCTGCCTCGTCGCCGTCGTAGAGCAAAGTAATGTTGCGTGTAAAGCGTCTGAGCAACTTGATTTGGTGTACGCTGAGAGCCGTTCCGGAGTTGGCCACCACGTTTTCGATGCCACATTGGTGCATGGAAATCACGTCGGTGTATCCTTCTACCATGTAAACGCGGTCTTCTTTCACGATAGAACGCTTGGCCTGATAGATTCCATACAGCTCTTGGTTCTTGTGATATATCTCCGAATCGGGAGAGTTGACATACTTCTGAGCTACTCCTTTGGTTCTCGAATCAAGCAGACGACCTCCGAAAGCCGTCACTTTTCCGCTTACGCTTATCCACGGAAAAATGACGCGATTGTAATAACGGTCGGTTAGTTCTCCGTTGTCTCGCTCATAAGACAAGCCTGTCCTGACCAGATATTCCGCCCGATAGCCTGCCGTCCGTGCCGCCGTGGTCATCGCTTCTCGTCTGTTCGGGCTGTAACCGAGCCTGAAACGTTCTATGATATCGTCACGGAAGCCTCTCGAACGAAAATACTGCAAGCCTATTGCACGGCCTTCTTCGTTGTTCAGAAGTGTTTCATGGAAATATTTGGCTGCCCACTCGTTGACGATAAACATCGACTCTCGGTCGTTCTGTTCACGCTTTTCCTCTTCGGTCAGTTCTTTTTCCTCCACTTCTATATGATACTTGCGTGCCAGCCAACGCAGGGCATCTGTGTAAGTCATCTGTTCGTGTTCCATCACAAAGTTGACCACGGTGCCTGCTTTGCCACAAGAGAAGCATTTGTAAACGCCTTTTGAGGGAGAGACAGAGAACGAAGGAGTCTTGTCGTCGTGAAAAGGACACAGACCTTTATAGCTCGTTCCGGCCTTGCGCAACGAGATAAAGTCGCCGATTACATCCACGATGTCGGCTCTGTCCATGATTTTTCCGATGGTCGCTCTGTCTATCATAGAGATTGCAAAGATAACGCATTCTCCTTAAAAGTCCAAAGACTTGACCGCCGAATGAGTACACATTTCTTGTAAGTGATGTTTTGTGAAAGGAGATGATATGCGTGCCTGTCTCGTCATCAGTTGTAGAACGTGTGTCGGTGTGTACTGATTTGAAAAATGGACAGTTGCGTTGTTGTCTGCAATGAACGAAGATGATCTGTTTGGGCAAAATGGAATGAAAGTTTAATGCTGTCCTGCACGCCATGCAACGGCAGGTCTAATCTCCTCTTTCTTTTCTTGTTCTCCGACATGCAAAAACCGTGCCGGTTAACAATTCGGCGATTAACCAAAGAGCAAAAAGCGGTCGGGAAAAATTGGCGAAATAGAAACGGAAAAACGGTTTTCGAGGGGTAAAATGCCCGTTTTTCATCCTCATTTTTGCAAGTGAACATCAATTGAGAGGCAAACGTTCATTAATTGAAGGGCAATTGATGAACGTTTGCAAGGTGAGTGTTCATCTTTTGCAAGCCGTTTTTTGCCCTTTTCGACCCCATTTTTCGACCTTCCGAAAAACGGGTATTGATTATCAGTGAGTTACAAGCTCGGTTTTTGGCGTTATTTTCGGCCACGGTCAAGGTCGGTCGAAAATTCTTCAAGCATTTGAGGGAATATTGGTTAACTCTTTGTCGACGAATAAGCAAGATGTTAAACACGTGGCGTTATTTAACAAATCTTATTGGTCTCTCATGCCAGAGTTTGCTTCCCGCCTGCTTTCATCCGCTTGTCGGTACTTTCTCCGTCGTTTTTTCTCGGCGTAGTCCGCTACGCCTTCGTCAAAAGCGACATATAACCTGCTCGACATCCGAACGAAATCAACATGGTCTCTAATGATTGAATTGGGTTTACAAAAGACCAAAATACATTCTTGTTGGTCTGTTAGATGAGCTTTTGAAGCCTTTTCACCATTGTCGTTCCACGTTTACTGATAACCTTTTCGCAGAAAGAAAGATAGCGATTGACTGCCTCAAAATAATCTTCACGTCCCATTTTTCCTTTCCAATGATAGACGAGCGTAAACAAGTCTAATGGCTTTCCGGCATCGTCAAGATAGTCTGTCAGCAGCAAGTTGTTTGCCAATGTACGGAAACCTTCTGCCCCTTTATATCTTTCAAAGGCATCTTGATTGGCGTGCATGAGTTTTGATAAGCGCTCATCTGTTTTTTCAGGACAAGTCATGTAAACATATAATTCATTCAGAAACTTGTCGAGATAATCTCTCCACAAATGATGCGTACCTCTGTATGTGTTGAGAGAGTAGCGGTCGACATAGACATTTGGCAACACCATCATGTTGCCAAGAGTATAGACTTGGGAGCGAAAGCGTCTTACTCTATCATATGTTTCGGAAGAAGGACTGAATTTGTCCAGTCCCAAATATCTGTTTTGGGCAGTCGGTTTGCCAAACAAGGTGCTAAAAGTATTCATCGTATCTCCCCGAAACTTTCTCTCTTGGAGTGTGAGAGAGTTTAAGTTTGGCCATACATCAACAAAGACGGTGGCGTATATAGCTCTCATCAGGTTGGTGTCATCTGCATCAAAAGAACCTCCGAGGCATGCCCCATAAGTTTTGTTGCCCTCCAGTTCGGCAATGTTGAAGTCTGTAAGTCTATTTATATCGCCATCAAGAAACTCCTTGATGAAGTTATATATCAGTTGTCTGGGGTCTGTCATCTCCTCGAAAATATAGTATATGCGGGTGCAGTTCGTGTAAAAAAGTAATTGTACAAAGGTACGAATTAATTATATAGAAATGGCTTTCCGGCATCAAAATATTAACAGACAGAAATCAAGAAAAGCCCAAAGAGCCATCGTAAGCAGGGGAGCAGGCTGCATACAGATGCTGTTTTTCTCACGATAACCATAATAAATAAGCGGTAATTACGTTTTAATCGAAGATTATGAACAGACCGAAGAGAATGATGCCGAGACCCTTGCACACATGGATTGTCGTGATGTTGTGCGGTATGTTGACGGCTTGCGGATTAGAACAGAACTTGAAGAAAGGTGAGAAATTTCTTGCCTTGGGAGAGTATTATGACGCTGCCGAGCAGTTCAAGCAGGCTTATTCCAAGACATCGCCTAAAGAGCGGGAGAAACGTGGACAAAGAGCTGCAAAGCTGGCCTACTGTTATGACCGAATCAACTCTACCCAAAAGGCGATTGCTGCTTACCGCAATGTCATCCGGTACAAGCAAGACAGCATTGAAACCCATCTTGCACTGGGACGGCAGTTGCTTAAAAACGGCAGCTACAAAGAAGCTGCCAAGGAGTTCCAGACAGTGCTCGATTCTATGCCCAAGCATCTGCTGGCTGCCAACGGCTTGCAATCGGCGCAGCAGGCACCGCTTTGGAAAGAGCAAGGCTCTCGCTATATGGTCAAGAAGATGGAGGTGTTTAACTCACGGCGAGCCGACTATTCACCCATGCTCTTCGGCGACCAATACGATCAACTCTATTTCACCTCGACCCGAAACGAGGCGCAGGGCGATGAACTCAGTGGTATTACAGGAGCTAAGGCGGGTGACATCTTTGTGTCGGTTAAGGACGACAAGGGTAAATGGGGCAAACCCCAAGCCGTGGTTTCCGGGCTTAATTCGGCCTTCGATGAGGGAGCTTGCGCTTTCTCTGTTGACCAACGAGAGATGTTTCTTACCCAATGCAAGACCGATGCATCCTTTCCCCGATATGCGCAGATTGTCAAATCCAACCGTGCCGATGCTGCATGGAGCAAGCCTACAGAAGTTGCCCTGACGCGAGACACGCTGTCCAGCTATGCCCATCCTGCAATTTCGCCCGATGGTCACTGGCTTTATTTTACTTCAGATATGCCCGGTGGACAAGGAGGTCTCGACATTTGGCGCGTCAGGATTACGCCGGGTGGCTACGGAGGAGTTGAAAATCTGGGTACGCCCGTCAATACTCCGGGCAATGAATGCTTTCCAACCTTCCGACCCAATGGCGATCTCTATTTCTCAAGTGACGGACATCCGGGTATGGGCGGACTCGATATATTCATCGCCAAAGTGAATCGCAACAGGCAATATACGCTCGAACATCCCGGTTATCCGCTCAATTCTCAGGGCGATGATTTCGGAATGACTTTTGAAGGGCCATATAACCGAGGCTTCTTTTCGTCAAATCGAGGTGACGGCCGTGGCTGGGATCACATCTACAGCTTTGAAAATCCTGAAATAGTACAGACCGTCAAGGGATGGGTCTATGAAATGGAAGGCTACGAACTGCCAGCGGCACAAGTGTTGGTAGTAGGCAACGATGGTACCAATCAACGATTGAATGTCAAGGGCGACGGCTCGTTCGAGATGGTCATCAAGCCCCATGTAGACTATCTTTTCTTGGCTACCTGCAAGGGATTTCTCAATCATCGTGAGCAATTGAGGGTGCAACCTGTGGAAGAATCGCAGGAATATACGCTCCAGTTTCCCCTTCCCTCTATCACCGTTCCTGTGCTGATAGACAATATCTTCTATGACTTCGACAAGGCTACGTTACGTCCTGAGTCGCAGAAGTCGCTCGATGAACTTGTCAAACTGCTCAACGAAAACCCCAATGTGACCATAGAACTGTCGGCACATTGCGACTATAAGGGTTCGGCCGACTATAACCGCCGCCTTTCCCAACGCAGGGCAGAATCTGTCGTGCGCTATCTCACGTCAAAAGGAATCGCTGCCGAACGCCTCACGCCCAAAGGTTACGGTAAGGATAAGCCCAAGACAGTGCGTAAGAAGATGACAGAGAAGTATAAATGGCTCAAAGAGGGCGAGGTGTTGACTGAAGATTACATCAAGAAACTTGACGAGAAGCATCGTGAAGAAGCCAATCAGCTTAACCGACGGACAGAATTTATCGTGCTGCGTACCACCTATGGCATGTTCGATAAGGAGGGCAATCTCAAGAATCCGCCCAAACCGAAGCCCAAGAAGACTGAAAACGGAGAGGAAGACGCTTTCGATTTCAACTTCTGATATTTTGCCTTTTTCGTTGCGCAGATGCGCAAAGGCGTAATATCCGTCAAAGATATTTGTCTGAAAGAAACAAAATGGGTATATTTACAGACCAATTTCAAACAGACAATTAAGATGGAACACAAGATGAAACAACATTTGCCGCAAATCGAACTTGATAAGATGTCGGCAATATTAGATATTGAAACACGGTTTGTAGAAGGTAAAATCACGCTTGAAGAAGGGCGTGAAGAAATAGCAAAACGTGTGGGAAACATTCGTCCTTTTCATCTGGCCTTTATCGAGCAGACAATGACCGAGCCGAGTGATGACGAATGTTTCCGTGAGAATATCGCACAGAAAATTAAGCTCTTCGAGGGTTTTATGGATTATTCCCGTCCCGACTTGCCCGAAGATCATCCATTGATACATTATTATAAGGAGAACGATGAGTTCAGAAAACTGCTTCTTGCGGTGGAAGACTTGGTGCAATATCCGGTCATCAAGAACCAGTGGCTGGAGCTGCTTGACCCCATCAAGCAATACGTTACGCACTATTCCCGAAAGCAAAACCAGCTTTATCCGTTGTTAGAGAAGAAAGGCTTCGACCGTCCGACCACAACCATGTGGACTTTTGATGACATGGTCAGGGATATGATTCGTGACTCGCATCGACTGCTTGAAGAACAAAAAGAAGAGGAGTTTATCGCCAAGTGTCAGGAATTGATAACCTATGGCCGTGACTTGATGGAAAAAGAAGAGACCATTTTATATCCCACGTCGCTGGTGATGATTACGCCAGACGAGTTTGAAGATATGAAAGAGGGCGACAAGGAAATAGGTTATGCCTACATCACGGTTGAACCGTCTGCCCCCAAAGCAGTATCTTCGCCAGCTCTTCCAACAGACGGTTTCGCAGCCGAACTGCAAGGACTGCTGTCTAAATACGGTTACAGTGCAGGCGGAAAAGATGAGATACTGGAAGTGACAACGGGCAAGCTCACGCTTGAGCAAATCAATCTCATCTACAAACATCTTCCCATTGACATTTCGTTTGTCGATGAAAACGAGCTGGTGTGTTTTTATTCCGACACCGACCATCGCATCTTTCCACGCTCCAAGAATGTCATCGGGCGAGAGGTGATGAATTGCCATCCTCGGAAAAGTGCTCACGTGGTGCGAGAAGTGATAGACAAATTGCGGTCGGGAGAGCAGAGCAAGGCCGAATTTTGGATTAACAAGCCAGAGGTTTTCTTGTATATCGTCTATGTTGCGGTGCGCGATGCGGAAGGAAAGTTCCGTGGAGTGCTTGAAATGATGCAAGATTGCACCCGTATCCGAGCCTTTGAGGGTTCGCAAACCTTACTCAAGTGGGCTAATGATGAGGGTATTCCGACGGAGGCTCCAAAGGCAGAAGTCGAACAGACAGTAGCTGAACAGCCTGTTGTCGAAGGGCAGATGGAAGATATTACGCCCCAAACCCGACTGAAGGACTTGATGGAGCGTTTTCCTGGATTGCGCAACCGTCTCACCGAAATATCGCCTCTCTTTGCCATGCTGAAGACCCCATTCGGAAAACTCATGGCCAAAAAAGCCGATGTGCAGGCTATGAGCGAGCGTTCGGGCGTGAACATCGACCGCCTCGTGCGTGAACTAAAGCGCATCACTTCAGAGCTTGCCAGACGATAGTGTGGGCTGTTATGCGTTAGCAGTCAGCATAAGATGATAATCCCGATTCAGCCATGAGAGACCGAATTGGGATTATCATGATTCGCCGTAGCGTTCTATGAATTCGTCTTCGGTGAGGATAGGGATGCCGAGAGCTTGTGCCTTTTGGTTCTTTCCTGATGTGGAAAGAGCGTCATTGTTGATAAGAAAACTGGTAGAACCACTTACGCTGCCTGTCACTTTACCGCCTTGCGATTCGATGTAAGACTTGAGTTCGGAACGATTTTTGTAATGATGTACATCGCCCGTGACCACAAAGGTAAGTCCCAGACAACGTGTACCGTTGACCGAGGGGGCTTCTGTCGGCTTGAAAGTGACTTCGCCCAGCAGTCGGCCGACCATCTCGGCGTTGGCTGTTGTCTGAAACCAGCCTACGAACGATGAAGACTTCTCTGGCCCTATGTCATCTATATGCGAGAAAATGTGAGGGTCTGAAGTTGCCGTGGCCGTGCTGATAAGGCTATCCAGTGTGTAGGCAGATAGCAGACGGCGACAAACGCCGATGCCGCAGAGGGGTATATTGAGCGCATAGAGCAATCGGTTAGGTTCGGTTTTTCGTGAACGTTCGATAGACTTCAACAGTTTGTCAACTGATTTCTCGCCGAAACCTTCCAGCTTTTTCATTTCTTCAGCGTGTGTTTCGAGACCGTATATGTCGGGAAAGTTTGCTATCCATCCTTGGTTGATGAAGGTGGCGAGTGTCTGTCGGCTGATGCCGTCGATGTCCATACCTTCTTTTGACACAAAGCGGGTGAATTTGCTGAGCTGTTTGGCTGGACAATCGGCGTTGGTGCAGTGTAGTGTACGTGTGCCGATGCCCGTTTCTCCCGTGACGATTTCGGTAGGATGTTGGCATACGGGACATTCGTTGGGAATATGGAAACTACCCACGGCCTCTTTCACTTCTATGACTTTGGGAATAATTTTGTTAGCTTTGATAACGGCAATCTGCGAGCCTTTGTCGCCGATGCCGAGCCTTTCGCACTCGCTGATGTTGCATAACGATGCCCGACGGACGGTTGTTCCCTCCAGTTCTACTGGCTCGAAGACGGCCACGGGAGAAATGGTTGAGGCGGCGCAAGACCATTCTATATGGTCAAGGCGTGTGAGTGCGGCTTCATCTTGCCATTTGAAGGCCAGTCCTCCACGTGTGGCGTGATGGCCGGTGACCGAACCTCCGGCGGCAAAGAGCGTATCATCGTAGCTCACCACCAGTCCGTCTACAGGGTAAGGACACTTGCCTCGTGTTACCTTCTCCGTCCATTGGCCAATGATGCGGTTCACTTCGTCAAGTGTCGGTTGTGCAATCAACTCACGCTCTATCGTATGGAAGCCTTGTGTTTCGAGCCAATCCATGCGTGCTCCCCACGAAACGATATTGTCATCAGTATGCACCAGTGTGAAGGGAATCCAGCGTATGCGGCGCAGTTTGACCGTTTCGGGGTCTTTGAGGGTGAGTGAACCCGATGCCAGATTGCGTGGGTTGGCATAATCTTCGCCCGATTCGAGGAGATACCGGTCGAAATCGGCGTAACTGATGACAGCCTCTCCGCGCACTACCAAATGCCCTTTGTAAGCAATTTGTTGCGGAATGCCGTCGATGACTTTCGACAAGTATGTGATGTTGGTACCTGTTTGGCCGTTACCTCGTGTAACGAGTTTAAGGAGCTTTCCGTTGTCGTAGGTTGCCACCAAAGTCATTCCGTCGAGTTTCCATGAAACCCAAACGGCCTTGCTATCCGCCCATTTCACCACATCCGGTGTTTGCTTGGTCTTCGCCAGTGACAGTGCAGGATATTCGTGTGTCTCCTTTCGTCCGCTGATAGCTTCTTCCGACACCTTCTGTGTAGGCGAATCGGGCAGGATAATGCCCGTTTCTTCCTCCCGGCGTTTGAGCCGGTCGAACAAAGCATCCCATTCGTAGTCGGTCATGAGTTCTGTCTCACCTGCATAATAGGCCTGTGACGCACGGTTGAGCCGCTCTATTATGGCCTGCATCTCTTCTTGTTCCTGCATGTTGTTTCTGTCCATATATTATATAGTCTGGGGCAAAGTCGGCGTGGCGCAACCAAAGCCTGTTGCATGAAAAACGCACCGCCTAATCCGATGCAAAGATACAGAAAACAACAGACAATGCTTGACTTTTGGCTGATAAAAAAGCATCGACGGTTTATTGCCCGTCCCGCTGTGTCCGCCACATTGACGGAAGACGGCGGCGAAATGGAGGGAGAGGGGCGTGCAAAAACAAAATTATAAGTCAAGATAACCGCTATATCGGCAAATATTCGTAACTTTGTGTGCGATTATTGCTTTTACGACATAACCAAAGATGATAGACCAATGTGCCCCTTGTAAGGCCAGAGAGATACTGACCAACTATCTTGATGAGACCAAGAGGAGAAAAACGCCCGAACGATATGCCATCCTTGATGCGGTGTATTATGTCGACGGACATTTCTCCATCGAAGACATTGGCGTGGTATTAGAGCAAAACCGCTTTCGTGTGAGCCGTGCCACGCTCTACAACACTATTCGTCTTTTCATCGACTTGCGGTTGGTCTTGCGGCACAGCATCAAAAATAACACCCGCTACGAAGCCTGCATGAAAGACGACAATCCCTGTCGTCAGGTATGCACCTTGTGCGGAAGCGTGACGGAACTTCATCTTCCGGAAATAGAACGCATCATAGACTGCACCCGGCTGAGCCGCTTCCATAAAGACGGATTTGCCTTGAGCATCTACGGAATATGCAGTTCGTGTCTGGCCAAGAGAAACCGCCGAAAGGGATTGGAAGCAAAACAGAAAACGAAAAAACAGCAAAACCAAAATAATAAATGAGTACAGGAAAGATAGACGTCTTACTCGGATTGCAATGGGGAGACGAAGGTAAAGGTAAGGTGGTGGATGTTTTGACACCCAAATACGATGTGATAGCACGCTTTCAGGGAGGACCCAACGCCGGACACACGCTGGAATTTGAAGGCGAGAAGTATGTGTTGAGAAGCATTCCTTCAGGCATCTTTCAGGGAAACAAGGCCAATATCATCGGGAACGGTGTGGTGCTGGCCCCCGACTTGTTCATGAAAGAGGCCAAAGAACTGGAAAAGAGCGGCCACAATCTCAAGAAAAA
The DNA here is from genome assembly GCA_034183335.1 of Prevotella sp. Lineage (GTDB taxonomy): Bacteria > Bacteroidota > Bacteroidia > Bacteroidales > Bacteroidaceae > Prevotella. The sequence goes on along the minus strand of JAXFLJ010000039.1, from coordinate 24,722 downwards.
GCTGTACATATCTAAAAAGGCACACCTCATTATGCCTACACACCGACTGCTCGATATGGCCAACGAGGTGGCCAAAGGAAAAAGCAAGGTAGGCACGACAGGCAAGGGCATCGGCCCGACATACACCGACAAGATTTCAAGATACGGTCTGAGAGTGGGCGATATCTTTGAAAACTTCGAGGAGAAGTATGCCGCACACAAAGCCAGACACGAGAAGATGCTCCGTGAACTCGACTTCATCGGCTACGACATCACGGAAGAAGAACGTGAGTGGATGGAAGGCGTGGCTTACTTGAAGCAATTCTCCATCATTGAAAGCGAACATTTCATGAACGAGCTGTTGGTCAAGGAGAACAAGAGCATTCTTTGCGAAGGTGCACAAGGCACGATGCTTGACATCGACTTTGGCAGCTATCCTTATGTAACCTCTTCCAATACGATTTCTGCCGGAGCATGTATCGGACTGGGAGTTGCGCCCAACAAGATAGGAAAAGTGTATGGCATCATGAAGGCCTATTGCACAAGGGTAGGGGCAGGGCCATTCCCCACCGAGCTTTTCGATGAGACGGGCAACACGCTCAGGCAGCTCGGACACGAGTACGGAGCCGTAACCGGACGCGAAAGACGCTGCGGATGGATTGACCTCGTGGCTCTGCGCTATGCCATCATGATAAACGGCGTGACCAATTTGATTATGATGAAGAGCGATGTCCTTGACACTTTCCCTACCATCAAGGCCTGTGTGGCTTACAGGAAGAACGGCGAAGTGATGCACAATTTCCCCTATGACATCGAGAAAGGCATCGAACCTATATATGAAGAGTTGCCCGGATGGCAAACCGATATGACCCAAATGACGTCTGAGTCGCAATTCCCCGACGCATTCAAGGCTTATGTCAACTTCCTCGAAGAACAACTCCAGACGCCGATTACCATTATTTCCATAGGGCCTGACAGGGCACAAACCATTATAAGAGGATAAGCATCATGGCACAAAACAAAGCCGGAATACCCAAAGGCACGCGCGACTTTTCTCCTGCGGAGATGGCCAAGCGCAACTATATATTCAATACCATCAGGGAGGTTTACGAACTCTATGGCTACCAGCAGATAGAAACGCCGGCCGTGGAGACGCTTCATACGCTCATGGGCAAGTATGGAGAAGAGGGCGACAAACTGCTTTTCAAGGTGCTCAATTCGGGCGATTACCTGAGCAAGCTGACCGACTCCGAACTGCTTGAGCGCAATTCGGCCAAGCTCGCTTCCCGGCTCTGCGAGAAAGGATTGCGTTATGACCTCACCGTTCCCTTTGCCCGATATGTCGTGATGCACCGGGAAGAACTTCAAATGCCGTTCAAACGCTACCAGATACAGCCCGTTTGGCGTGCAGACCGCCCGCAAAAGGGTCGCTATCGTGAGTTTTACCAGTGTGATGCAGATGTGGTTGGCTCAGATTCCTTGCTCAATGAAGTGGAACTGGTGCAAATCATCGACACCGTTTTCAGGCGTTTTGGCATTCGGGTGCAAATCAAGCTCAACAACCGCAAGGTGCTGGCAGGCATTGCCGAAATCATTGGCGAGGCCGAGAAACTCACGGATATTACCGTGGCCATCGACAAGATGGAAAAGATAGGACTTGAGAAGGTCAATGAGGAACTCAAGGCCAACGGCCTGTCTGACGAGGCTATCGGAAAGTTGCAACCCATTCTTGCACTTTCGGGAACGAACGCCGAGAAGCTCGGCACACTGAAAGAAGTGCTGAAGAATTCGGAAACAGGTCTGCTGGGAGTGGAAGAACTTGCTTTTATCCTTGGCCGTGCGGTCGAGTGCGGACTTGAAAATGAGCTGCAACTTGACCTTACGCTGGCACGAGGACTCAACTATTATACCGGTGCCATCATTGAAGTTAAGGCTCTCGATACGGAGATGGGAAGCATAACGGGCGGCGGACGCTACGACAACCTTACCGGAATATTCGGCATGCCGGGTATCAGCGGTGTGGGAATATCCTTTGGTGCAGACCGTATCTATGACGTGCTCAATGCGCTCGACCTCTATCCGCCAAATACCACCAACGCAACCCAGCTGCTGTTCATCAACTTTGGCGAAGCTGAAGCGGCCTATTGCATGCCGATAGCGCAGGAATGCAGGCGCGCAGGCATCAAGACCGAGCTTTATCCTGACGCCGCAAAGATGAAGAAACAAATGAGTTATGCCAATGCCAAGGGCATTCCCTACGTGGCGATGGCTGGTGAAAACGAGATGAACGAGGGTAGGGTTACGCTTAAAAACATGTTGACCGGAGAGCAAAGCATGGTAAACGTCGAGCAGCTTATTGGACAGTTCAGGTAACAGCTCTCTTGTCCGACATCTGTTGCGGTATTTTTCTCGCTTACAAAAACGTTTGTCTTCTGGCAGATTGAAGGCGCAAAGTGCAGTTCATTCTCAATAGCAAGATGCGTGATGCAACAAAGAAACTGCGCATATCGGTAGACAATCCGAAAGCAAAAGGCGGCAAGGGTACGACATCCAATCCCGAACCATGACGAAAGACCATGAAATCATCAAATGCAATGCGTCCCACACGAGGGGCGCATTTTCGTATCCATGCCTGTAGACGGTCGTTAACCCTGAATAGGTCATGAAACCGACGTCTGTAAAAGTTGCGGACAGAAAGGGCTGTTTTCGATTATATTCATTACTTTTGCAAGGCAAAGTATGCACGATATGAAAAAACTCATCCTTACATTATTGACATTCATCAGCATTCAGGCAACCCTCATGGCGAATCCAAAGACAATACAACTGAGAGTGATAGGCACGAGCGACGTGCATGGTTGTTTCTTTCCATACGACTTTATCAACCGAAGACCCATGTCGGGGTCGCTCGCCCGGGTCGTCACTTATGTGGACAGTTTGCGGAGGAGCTATGGAGACAGGCTCATATTGCTCGACAACGGCGACATATTGCAGGGACAGCCCACCTGCTACTACGCCAATTTCATCAAGCCCGATGCGCCCAACGTAGCGGCCAAGGTGGTGAATTACATGAAATACGATGCCCAGACAGTGGGCAATCACGACATTGAGACCGGCCATGCAGTGTATGACAAGTGGATAGAAGAGGTGGATTGTCCCATGCTCGGTGCCAACGTGACGGACACGAAGACCGGAATGCCCTATCTGAAACCCTATACCGTATTGCAAAGAGGCGGTGTCAAGGTAGTGGTTATGGGATTGCTGACGCCGGCCATTCCCTACTGGCTCAATGAAAGCCTGTGGACGGGCATGCGCTTTGACGAAATGGTGGGTACGGCACGCAAATGGATGGACGTCATACGGCAAGAAGAAAACCCCGATGTGATTGTCGGCCTCTTCCATTCGGGCAAGAAAGGCGGCATCACCACCGAAGAAAAAGCCGAAGATGCTACATGGGCGGTGGCGAGAGAGGTGCCCGGGTTCGACCTGATTATCTATGGACACGACCACGTTTCCAATGCAGAAGAAGTGGAAGATATGAGCGGAGGACGGGTGTTGTGCCTCAATCCGTCGGCCAATGCCCATCTGGTGGCCGATGCCGTCATCACGCTCCGGCTTGACGAGAAGGGAAAAGTGGTGGGCAAGCAGGTTGAGGGCGATGTGGTGAATATAGGCGACAAGGCTGTCGACAAAGACTACATGAAATTTTTCGAGGCCGATATAGACAGCGTACAGTCGTATGTCGGCAGGCAAATCGGCGTCTTTGAAAACACGATTTATACCAGAGACAGCTATTTTGGCAGTGCGCCGTTCACCGATTTCGTACATAACATACAACTGAAAGTGGCCGGTGCAGACGTCTCTTTCAATGCTCCCCTGACGTTTGATGCCCGGATAGAGGCCGGGCCGGTGTATGTGAGCGACCTCTTCAACCTCTATCGTTATGAAAACAGCATCTACACCATGCGCATGACAGGTTTGGAAATACGCCGATACCTCGAAATGAGCTATGCGTTATGGGTGAATACAATGGAGAAGAAGGAAGACCATATCATGTTGCTGGACATCCATACATACAAGGATAAGCAGCGCATGGGATTCAAGAACTTGGCATTCAACTTCGACAGTGCCGCCGGCATCGACTACGAAGTGGATGTAACGAAACCCATCGGTGAAAGAGTGCGTATCTTGCGCATGAGTGACGGACGGCCGTTTGACGAAAAACAATGGTACAAAGTGGCAGTCAACAGCTATCGGGGCAATGGCGGCGGCGAGCTGCTTACATTGGGGGCAGGCATCGACAAGGACGAATTGAAGGGCCGCATCATTTCCGAAAGCGAGAAAGACCAGCGTTATTACCTGATGAAAGAGATAGAAGCGGCCGGGAGTCTGAACCCTAAAGCCAACGGAAACTGGCGTTTCGTGCCCGAAGAGTGGGCTGTTCCGGCCATTGAAAGAGATCGTGCCATCATTTTCGGAAAGTAAAAAAAAGGATGTGTCCGGACATGAAATACTGGTTTGTTTTCATTGATTCCCAGCTTGTTGTATTGCCGCAGGCAGACGGTTCTTGCATTGTTCCTTTCTCAGAAAACCCACCTCGGCAATTGCTTCCGAAGCGTTTGCCGCTTCAAGTGGCATCTTCTGACAAAGCGGAGATGTGGACTTACGAGACTGAAATGCCTGAAGGAGGATTGCCCGATGGGTTGGAAGCTGTCGAATTGAGAAGCACTTTCGGACGACTTTCTGCCGAAATGTTTGCTAAGGCAGGGAAATGCAGGGAGATGTTGTACTGGGATTCCAATACGATTTATTGCGGGAAATGTGGCGGAAAAATGAAGATGCACACCGAAAACTCCAAATGTTGTACGGCGTGCGGTACAGAAGTGTGGCCTCAGTTGGCTACGGCGGTTATCTGCCTGATTGAAAAGGGCGACGAGATTTTGCTCGTTCGTACCCATCAGTTCCGAAAAGATTATTACGGATTGGTGGCTGGCTTTGTGGAAACAGGAGAAAAACTGGAAGATGCCGTGCGCAGGGAAGCAGCAGAAGAAACAGGCATCCGAATCAAGAATATCCGCTATTTTGGTAGTCAGCCGTGGCCGTATCCTTGTGGACTGATGGTGGGTTATACAGCCGAATATGACGGAGGAGACATCCGCTTACAGACATCGGAACTGGCTGACGGACGCTGGTTTCGTGCAAGCGAGTTGCCACGAATTCCCGACAAGGCCTCGATAGCCCGCCGACTCATCGACTGCTGGTTGGAAAAACAGGGTGTAAAGTAACGGGTTCGGCGACTTCCGATAGGCAAGGAGTGTATCAATACTTCTTTGTACATTGATGCACGGCGTCTTCAGAAAGCAACGATAAGCAAACTCGTGGTGGCATATATTCATGAGACCGCTGCGGTATTGAATTGATACCGGGCATTGGTAGCATCCGTACCAACGTTTGGTACGGAGCGTACCAGTGCTTGGTAGTGTGAGTACCAAACATTGGTACGATGATGAGACTTGTCCTAATAGAAATCTTTCGGGCAACGGCAGCCCGCATGATGGAAAAGAATCGTGGCACGCATTATCTCCGCTTTTGTCATTGTCTACCTACAATGACAGTTCTGTTTTCCATTGCTCTCGGCGTATATTTTGCCATCATGGCATCAGAAACTTGCAAAAGTCGTCTGCCATATAGAACATTTTTATAACTTTGGTTTTGCTAATCGCCAAGTTTACAGGTGCTTATAGTTTGTTGAACTTAGGCTAAACCCAAATCGGTCATTAGACCGCCAACACTACATTCCTCACTGAAGATGATGCTTACCGACTGCTTTCGGTCGATTGCCGACATCTTCTCTGCCCTTCTTCCTCGGCGTAGCCCGCTATGCCTTTGGCAAAAGCGGCAGACAATCTGCTCGACATTCGAACATAATCAGTACGGTCTCTAATGACCGAATTGGGTTAAAACAGTTGCTGTCTTGATGGAAAGGCGGTGTCTGAAGGCAACTCATTCCTCTTCTTATTTCATGTCTTGTCCGTCTGAAATCACGTTGACGCTCAACCGTTCGCGGTCAAAGGCTACTCCTTCACGGTCGATGAAAGTACTGAGCGAGCCGTTTTCTGCCAGTTCTTTCGGCGTACCAATATGCAGGCCTTGTTTGGTCAGTAGCCATACGACATCGGCAATTTGCAGGACAAGCTCCAAATCGTGCGTAGAGAGGAATATGGTCGTGTCGCCTTCACGGCTCAGTCGGTGCAGCAATTGCATCATTTCTACTTTGGAAGGGTAGTCGAGAAAGGCTGTCGGTTCATCTAATACGATGATGGAAGTTTGCTGTGCGAGTGCCTTTGCTATCATTACTTTCTGTCTTTCGCCATCACTCAGCGTCTGAATCATCCTGTTTTGCAGGGTTGTAATGCCCACCATCTCCATGGAACGGCTTACAATGTCTTCGTCTTTTTCTGAAAGCGTACCCCAGAAGCCTGTGTATGGACTACGACCAAGTCCCACCAGTTCTCTGACGGTCATGTTTTGCAGATGTGGTTTGTCTGTCAGCACCACGCCGACGGCACGAGATAGCTGTCTGTTGGTCATCGTGTCGAGGTCTTGTCCATGTACCAGCACTTTCCCTTCTATCTTGGGAAGAAAGCCGCAGAGTGTTCGCAGCAAGGTAGATTTGCCCACGCCGTTGGCTCCGATGAGGCATGTCAGGCGTCCGCTTTGGATGGAAGCATCGATGTTTTCTACCACATTCTTGACGCTTCCTTTCTTCTCTCGGTAGCCGATGGTAAGATGTTGAAAAACGATAGAGGTACTTTGATTCATACTGTTCTTTTCTTTTGGCAAATGATAACGTAGATAATGACCGGTGCACCCATTACCGGCGTGACGGCATTGAGCGGTATTACGCCGCTGTCGCCGGGCAAATAGCAGATGAGATTGCATATCAAGGCTATTGCCGCACCGGCAAGTATGGTGGCGGGGAGCAACGAACGATGGTTCTCGGTTGATAAAAGCAGGCGTGCAATGTGGGGAACGGCCAGCCCTATGAAGGCTACAGGGCCACAAAAAGCTGTGGTAATGGCAGTGAGAAGTCCTGTGATAATCAGCAGATAGTTGCGTACCCGCAAGGTGTTGATTCCCAAATTCTCGGCATATTGTTCGCCTAAGAGCAAGGCGTTGAGCGGCTTGATGAGTGCGACAGAAGCAGCAAGGCCGACCAAAGTGACCGAAGCAAAAAGCGGGATATGCTTCATTGACACGCCGCCGAAACTTCCCAGTCCCCAAACCATGTAAGACTTGACTCCTTCATCGGTAGCGAAGAAGTTGAGCAGGGCAATGGCTGACGAGGCAATATAGCCAATCATGATGCCTATGATGAGCAGCATGACATTGTTTTTGACCATGGATGAAAATACGAAAATGAGCAACATCACTGCCATCGCACCAGCAAAAGCGGCAAGCAATACGGCAAGAAAGCCGCTGATATTGAGTGAACCGACACCCAGCGAACCGCCAAATAGCAACATGACAAGGGCTACGCCCACACCGGCACCACTGTTGATGCCGAAGATGGAAGGGCCGGCAAGAGGGTTCTTGAAGGCTGTTTGTAGCATAAGACCGCTTACGGCAAGTGCCGAACCGCACAAAGTGGCAGTGATGGCCTGCGGCAACCGCGACTGCAAAACGATGTATTGCCAGCTCGCCTTGCCTGTTTCACCGCCCAACAGAATGTGGAACACATCGGCGAAAGGTATCTTTACCGAGCCAATGAGCAAGTTGAGCACAAACAAAATGAGGATGGCGGCCGCCAGTCCGATGCAATACCGAGTGCCTTTGCTCATTTTTCTATTTTCTTATAGTAACGCAAAGGAGCCAGACCAGTGAGTTCCGGATGGATGATGCGTATAAAATCGTTCAGCAACCAGTCGGGACGGAAGGGTGTTTCTTCGTAGAATGGAGTGGTGCGAACATTGCAGGCATAGACATTTCTCTGACGATAGGCCGATAGTTGTTCGTAGCCTGCATGTTCTGCGGCCAGTTGTCGATAGGTCATATCATGCTCTGCATCGTAGCGCAAAAGCCATATATCGGCAGAACCGGAGTTTTCCAGCACGCTCTCAAACGAAAGGGAAATGCTTCCACTGCGTTTTTCTGTGGCAAAAGGGTAGGTGGCCGAAGCATCGGCGATGAGTTGCCCGACCGTGCTTTCACCTCCCGGCACATACCAGACAGAACCGACCATTTTGTCTATGATGACCGAAGGCCGTCTTTTTGTGGCTTTTGCCTTTGCCTTAAGGTTATTATATTGATTGTCGATGACGGAAAACAGACTGTCAGCCTGCGTTTCCGCACCCACCAATAGCCCATAGAACTTCATCCATTCGGCGCGTCCCAGTGGTGAAGATTCCATGTAGTCGGCACATTCTATAATAGGAATGTTGATGTCTTCCAGCTTTCCGTAGCCTCCGCTGTTTTCAAAAGGAGAGAGAAAGAGGGCGTCTGGGCGGAGGTCGATGATTTTCTCCACCATCGGACTCATTCCTTCGCCGCAGTCAGCAATGTTTCCCTTACGGCATTGCTCTTGTATCCACGGTATTTTGATGTACTGTAAATCGGCCACTCCGGCAATGACTTCTTGCTTGTTTAAGGCCATCAGCAGGCTGCAATGAACGGTGGTAAAGACTACGGATTTTGTCAGAGGTATGCGCACGACGGTGCCTTCTGGCAAGCCTTTGGGCAATTTGCGGTTACGGTCTACCAGTATATAAGTCTGTAAGATTTTGCCTTCTTTCCACGGGTTGGCCACGGTTGCCACCGTATAGTCGGTGTGCTTCACGATGGTAAGCAGTCGGGCGTATTTCAACGAAAGCGTATCGCCTCCGTCTTGCTGTGGATTTGCCTTGCCGTTGTTGCACGACATGAGTATGGCCAATATGGCCGTGAGGGCGAAAGAAAGTATCAATCGCCTGTGTGTAGTATCTTTTCTTCTGGTCGTTTTCATTGTTTTTCAAGAAATATATTTGTTATCAACAATCTCTCCGGCTTTCGTCTGAATACCTGAAAAGCTCACCGGATAGCGATTGCAAAGATAATACATTTTGTTGTATATGACTACATTTTGATGAAACTATAATTCCCGGTCGCTTATTAGTGGCCATTCTGATTTTGTTCGGATGTCGGGCAGATAGCTTGTCGGTTTTTCCGAAGGCGTAGCGGGCAACACCGAAGAAAGCGGCAGACAAGTTGTTGGCAAGTGGACAAAGGCAGTCGGGAAGCAACACCATGAGCGGCGGATGTTGCCTTGACGGACTAATGGACGATTGGGAATGATTTCTCGTGTAACATGTAAGAAAGGGGGAAAAAGAAAGTGTCGGCATATCCTCTCGGACATGTCGACACATTTGGAACTAATTTGGTACGAACAATGACCTTGTGGGTACCTTTTGATATATTGAGCCGCCATAGGTTGTCCCACAGGCAGTCTCAATGGGGTGAACCAACGGCCTCTGCTCGGCAAGACCGTTGTGTTTGCTCGGCAAGAGCCGTATGCTTTGCCTGCTATGCAGAGCCGCCTCAGTGTTTTTGTTGAGACGGTTCTTTCTTCTCGGCCGATGGCGTATTCTGACCTTGTTGTACAACTTCGGCCTTGTAGCCTATCTCCTCGAAGCCTTTCTGTATGCGTTCAACATCGGTCTTGTCGGCATCGTATGAGATGGTTACTTCCTGTCGTTCCACGTTGGTTTCTATCTTTTTCACGCCACGTTCAAAACGGAGATTGCCCTTGATTTTGTTTTCGCAGGTCACGCAGTGCATGATCGGTGTCGTGGTAAATACCACGGTCTTGATGTCTTTGGCCGTTGCAATCATGGCGGCGACCAACAGGCTCATGGTAAGAATGCTCTTTTTCATGTTTGTCTTTCGATTATAAAGTTGATGATGTTGCTTGAATTCCAATCGTCCATACGACCGATTAGGTTTGCATTTCCGTCTAATGGTATTGCTTCCTGGCTGGTTTCGTCTGTTTGTCTGCATCATGTCTGCCGTTTTTTCTCGGTGTAGTTCACTGCGATTTCGGCAAAAAAGGCAAGTCATCTGCTTAACATTCAAATGAAGTCAGTACGGTCTCTAACGATTGATAGGGTTGAAACTTATTGTTGGCGGTTACCAAGGTTTACCCTGATGCCCGCATATACCATTGCGCCGCTTACAGGTCCCCATGTCATTGTGGGGTCAAACGTCTTGTCCCATGGCGTGTGATAGCCGATGACAGGGTTCTTTTGTCTGAAGCCCGTGAGGTTTTCGCCGCCTATATAGACGGAGAAATGGCGGAAAGAACGTGTAATCTGGGCAGAGAGTTGCTCGAAAGCCCCGAACGAAGACTGCCATGCTGGCGTACCGTCGGCATTGAGGCGTGGCGTGGGCATTCGTCCACCGCCGTTGAGTTGCAGTGTTGCGTCAAACTGCCACAGGCCGAGCGGCGTCTTGTAAGATGCCGAAAGCAAGGCTTTGTATTTGCTCATGAGCGGCTTGCGCAACAATTCTCCGTTGCTGTAAGTTGTCTTTACATCGTTGTAACGATAAGCGGCTGTCAACTCAAAGCCTTTCAGTATCTCGTAAGCGGCGTCAATCTGCCATGTGTGCGAGTACGATTTTCCGTTGAGATTGGAAATACGGAGCACGTCAGTATTGCTGTCGTAGTCGACAACGGCTTGCTGCATGAAATCGGTATAGTAATATTCGGCGTTCAGCTTCAGTGTCTTGTTGAACAAAGGAATGTAAAACGAGCTGGTAATTCCGTAGTTCCATGCCTCTTCCATGTCAAGTTTGTCGATGACGAGTTTCCTTCCGCCAGCTAATAGATTGGCATTCTCAGCCAAGGCAAACACCGAACGGTAACCCTTGCCTGCCGAAACCCTGAAAGTAACGATGCTGGCCGGAGAGTATTTCAAGTGTACGCGTGGTGTGAGGAACGTGCCGTGAATGTTGCTGTGGTCAGCGCGCAGTCCGGCCATTGCCGTAAAGCGGCCGAGGTTGAGCGTATATTGAGCGTATGCCCCGGCAACATTTTCTTTGATGTTGCGTAGTTGCGACTCGTCAATCTCTGCTTCGTCGGCCGCAGCCGTCAGACTCTGACCGAGGTAGTCATGGTTGAAGCTCAGTCCGGTAGACAGTTCGTGAATGCGTGCGAAACGTGTCTCAAAGACCAGAGAGGCATAAGCATTCTTCTCGTTCACGTCGTATAGCTTGTTACCGAAGGTCGCATCCTGTTTGTGCATTGACAAAGAGCCCAGCAAGGCGATGTTCGTTCCACGGCTATGGTCAAGTATAAAGGCGTGCTTCATGTATCCCTCGTAGCGTTCGGTTGCGATGTCTATTTTATATGGAGACACTCCGGTTGCCAGATGATGTGTGTGTGAAAGCTGTCCGCCCCTGCGCTTCTCGTTGAGTAAGCCCAGTCCGCCGTGGAAGATATAGCCGCCTTTTCTCCATTGCCAGCGGTTTTGCAGATTGAACTGTCGCACTTTGGGCATGTCCATAAAACCATCGTCGTTGCCGTCGTGCGACTTGTAACTGTCCGAATAATGTGCCAGCAAGATGGTACTCAAGTCTTTTGTGAGATGAATGTTGGCATCTGCGTTGGCCTCCAGTCGTGCTTCTGAGTTGCCGTATAGGTTAATGCTTGCACCTTCTGCGTCTTCCGGCTTTACATAATCTATATTGATTTGTCCGGTAATGCTTTCATAACCGTTCTTGACCGATGCACTTCCTTTCGATACTTGTATGCCTTTCATCCATGCTCCGGGAACGAATCCCAGTGCATAGGGCATGGCTGCGCCCCTGAAAGCAGGCAAACCTTCGGTCAGCATCTGCACGTATGTACCGCTGAGACCGAGCAGCTTAATTTGCTTGGCACCTGTGGCGGCATCATTGTAGTTGACATCTACGGAAGGGTTGGTGACGAAACTTTCTCCAAGATTGCAGCAAGCGGCCTTGAAGAGTTCGTCTCTTGTAATCAATGTGCTGTTGGTTGCGTCCGTTGCACGCCTTACTCCGGCGCGTCTTCTTACAACGGTTACTTCTTGTATGTTTCGTGTCTTCATTTCAGACACGGTGTCTACATCGGCCGTTTGTTGTGCGGCCGATGGTATGGTGAGCATCGTTGCAATGCCCATCACAGTTATTTTCTTAATATTCATGATGTACTTGATTAATAAAACATTCGTAAAAACACACAGAATGTCTTATCAAATCAAGAGTACGCGAATCAATGTAAGGTAATGTCGGGGTGGCGGCGATGGCAAATAAGGCTTGTAGCATCGGTTCTTTTCATCGGAAATGGCCGACAATACGGGCAGTTGCACATCAAAGAGCGAGCACGAAGAAAGCAAAAGGGGCTTCAAATCAAAAACTTGTCCCTTGCCCTGTAATGAAGGAGTAAACTGCAACATCTGCACCGACATACATCCTCCATCGTCTCCTTTCATCGTGGGATCGCATTCGTCTTCGTCCGCACAGGCGTCGTTTTCTGCATCATGACAGTCATCTTTCACCTCTCCCACCATCTGCGCCACCTGCACTTTGCCCGTGTGGTCGCAGTAAAGCACGGATATTCCGGCACCTGAAAAGACCATAATCAGGGCTGCCAAGATGGTAAAGGATAACTTACTTAATGCTTTCACGTCTGCAAAAATACGATTATTTCTCAAAACTTCGTTACAAACCAAACATTTTTTTGTCTTTAACACGAGAGGAATTTGTGTGTGAAATACACTGTTCTTGCTGTCCGCATTCGATTCTGCTTTTTGCATCGTCTGCCGTCTCCTTTCTCTTAATCCCCCAATCTCTCATTGGAGACTGTACTGCTTTCGTTCCATTCAGGCCAATATTGCATGATGGGAAGACATGATGTTGAACCATGTGCCTGATGGACGGGAAAAGAAAACTTGGTATATCTCTGTCAGGCAGTTATCAACTTTTGCAGCAGTTCTCCTTGCAAAGCGGCTGATTGAAAAACTCGGCAAAAAGCGTGCGAGCCTCTTTCCAGCCTGCTTCATTGATGCAATACTTCACTTTCGGCATTTCAATGGTGCCTTGTATTAGTCCGGCCTCCTTCAGTTCTTTAAGGTGTTGTGATACGGTAGCTTTTGCAATAGGAAGTTCTTCATGAATTTCTCCGAAGTAGCACTGTGGCTGCTGTGCAAGAAATTGGATGATGGCGATGCGTGCCGGATGGCCGAGAGCTTTGGCCAAGCGTGCCAATCGCTCTTCGTGCAAACGATATGTCTTATTGGTTTCCATATAAAATGATTTGGAGAAGAAAGCGGCAGCAGAGATGCCTGCTTGCCAGCATATCCCTTGTTAGTTTATATAATCAGATTGAAAAGATAGCCGGAGAAAATAATCAGTGCCGTGACCGTTGCGAAAAAGATGCAAATCAGTCTCATGGTCATTACTTTCTTTAACAACGCCGCTTCGGGAAGCGACAGTCCGACTACAGCCATCATAAAGGCCACGGCTGTGCCAATGGGAATTCCTTTGGCAACAAATACCTCAATGATGGGCACTACACCGGCTGCATTGGCATACATCGGAACGGCAAAAATAACGGCAAGCGGCACGGCATACCACTGGTCGCGCGTCATATATTGCTCAAAAAAGCCCTCCGGAATAAAACCGTGCATAGCCGCTCCGACACCTATTCCTATAATAATATACAACAATACACCTTTGACGATGCGCCACGATTCGCATAAGATGTCAGGCAAACGGCGGAAGAAACCAGTCTGTTCACGTTCCCATTCTGCCGTCTGTATATCCGATGCCTGCTGTATTTGTTTCACCCAGTCGCTTAGAAACGGCTCCAGCCGCATGCGCCCGAGCAACAGTCCGCCAAATGTTCCGAGCAGAACGCCGCTGACTACATAGACCGTTGTTACCTTGACGCCGAATGAACCGAGAAACATGGCAACGGCAACCTCGTTGACCAGCGGTGAGGTTATCAGAAAAGAGAGGGTTACGCCAAGAGGAATACCACCTTTGACAAAGCCAATAAACAACGGGATGGATGAGCAGGAGCAAAATGGGGTGACAGCACCGAAAAGGGCGGCCAGCAAATACTGAAGGCCATACAGTCGGTGGTTCTGAAGGTAATTGCGCAGTCTCTCTACCGGAAAATAGGCATTGACTACCCCCATCAGGGCACTGATGAGGAACAACAGAAGGAGAATCTTGACCGTATCATACACGAAGAAATTGATGGCTGCTCCCCATGCAGAAGACTGATGCAGCCCCATGACCTCATAGACCAGCCAGTCTGCCATTTTCTGTATCATAGTCCGAGCAGTTTTTTGAGTTCATTCTCTGATGGAACTTTCCCTTTTACTTTCACCGTTCCGTCAACGACGATGGCAGGAGTTGCCAATACATCGTACTCCATGATGCGCATAATGTCGGTCACATATTCCACATCGGCATTTAGCTGATTGTCTTTGACCATTTTCTGAACTGTTTCCAGCAGTTTCTTACAGCGGCTACAGCCTGTTCCTAAAACTTTAATTTCCATATTGATGTTTGATTAAATCCAACTCGGTCATTGTACCGCCTGTGCTACATTCTTTGTTGATGATGTTGCTTCCCGCCCGTTTTTGTCCGTTTGTCGGCATCTTCTCCACCGTTTTTCCTCGGCGTAGCCTGCTACTCCTTCGGCAAAACCGAGAGACAATTTGCTTGACATCCGAACAAAATCAGCACGGTCTCTCATGACCGTATTGGGTTAAAAGAATATGATAATACAATAATATATACCTATCAGGACAAACAGCAGACCCACCATGCGGTTCATCCACTGTTGTAGCATTTGCATCTTGCCGTAAACCACGCCGATTTTTCGCACGCTGAAGGCCAGAACCCACGCCACAACCAATACCGGAAGAGCCGTTGCAATGGCAAAGACAACCGGCAGCAACATACCCCCGGAGGTCGAGGCAGACAAGGGTATGAGCATACCGAAGTAAAAGACGCCACTGGAGGGACAAAAAGCCAGTGCAAACAACACACCCAGCAACAGTGCACCCCAGCTTCCCTTGCGGGCTATCTGCTCGCCTTTGGCATTGAAGCCAAGGCCGGAAAGGGGCAAGCGGATGCCGAATAGCATCAGCAATCCTATCAAGAGGAGCAGTGGGCCTATTACGATTTGTCCCCATTCTGCTATAAAATGCTGAAGGCCGAACCGCCCCGAACCTTGCCTAATCAACCATATCAGCACGATGCCCAGCAGGGTATAGGCAATAATCCTGCCCAAAGTGTACAGCAGTCCGTTGCGAAATACCTGCCGTTTGTCCTCAACTTGTTTGCTGATATAGCCTATGGCCACAACATTCGTTGCCAGCGGACAGGGTGAGAGTGCCGTCAGCAATCCGAGGATAAAGGCTGTCAGTGCCGGAATCGAGCTGTGGTCAAGCCACGTATATAGCCATTCCATAAGTTTGCAGTTTTGTGAAACCCAAATCGGTCATTAAAGCCTGAGGTTTCTGTTTTATACTAATCGTGTTGCTTCCTAACTGTTTCATCCGCTTGTCGGCATCTTCTCCGCCGTTTTTGTTTGGAGTAGCTCACTACGCTTGTGTAAAAACGACAACTCATCTGCTCAACATTCAAACGAAAGCCAGCATGGTCTTTAATAATCAATTTGACTTAAAAGACCGTCAATTTGGTTTCTCAGGATTTTCTCGAATAGTTCCGGAGAAGAACGGGCATATACAAAAGCCGTGTCAGTAAGGTTCTTTACTTTTTCGTTCCCGTTTTTCCAGTGCACGAGAAAAAGCGAAGACCAGCTTACTTCATATTTTTCTGCAATGCTCTTGTTCTCTTTTCGGGATATGTCTATTTTTCTGTAAAGCAGTCTTTTCTGCTTGATGTCATCAGCGTAGTGCTTCTCCAAGATTTCCTTCGTCGACCTCTCGATGCACAAGCATGTGGCACACCGCTGCTTTCCGTAGAAATACAACACCTCGACCATATCCTTTCGAGGCTCGGATTTAACGCTTTCCGTTTTCTTTCCTGTTTGCTTTCCGCAGGCCAGCAGTAGCAGAACAGATAACAGTAACCATCCTGTTTTCTTCATATCATGTCAGATTAAAAGTTAGATATTGTTTGCAAAGTTACGAATTGTTCGTAAAAATACAAACAATCATGCGGATAAATTCCAATCGGTCATTGGAGACTGTGTTGGTTTTGTCCGATTATCGGCATATAGTCTGTTGTTTTTCCCGGCGTAGCCTTTTGTGTTTTCGGCAAGAACAACACCCTATCTGCTCAACATCCGAAAGAAATCAACACATTCTCCGATGACCGGTTGAGGTTTAGGTTTCTGTATCTTGCCATCGTACCAATGCTTGGTAGTCGGAGTACCAAGCATCGGTACTGTCCGTACCGGTCATTGGTACGTATCGTACCAACGACTGGTATTATCTTCGGATAATGAAAATTGATGTGTGGAATATTATCTTTCAGGCTGTATCTGGCACGGTGACAGCATGTCATTGCGACTTCTCCGTAATCCGTAGGATGCAAAATCATGTCATCGGAATGCCCTTGTCGTATGGCCGTTCGTACAGAGCGAGGCCGTGGCAAGATGTTCTCAGTGCATTGCCCTATGTCTGCAAATCAGCCTGAAAGATTGCCTTGATGCAATTGGGAAGACACGGCGGCTGTCGCATCAGAAAACCGTCAGTCAGAACAATATCGACAAATGTTTTATTCTTTGCGTGTGACGATAAGGACGATACTGTCTGTTTTTGCCCTCGCTTTTAACCATCTCTGAAGAGAACTGCGTTCGGAAGAATCCATGCTGCTTGTTTTTCTCAGACCGATAAGAGCCGTAACATTACGGCTTACTTTGACTGAATCCATGTCTGAGTGGGTGGTCGGCGAGAGACTTAGCGACTGGACTTTCGGAAAGAGCACCTTCATTTCGCCACGAAGTTCATTGCTAAGCCGTTCATACCGTTGATAATGGTCGAGCGACTTCTTAAGTTCTGCCAGCTGTTGCTGCTGTATCTGTACCGTCTTGGTATATTCCGCACGTTCCGTATTCAGTTCTCTTTGTCTGCCGTGCAAGAGCATCATGCTGTCAGACTGTGTGCCCTGAAATATCTTGAGACGGTAATCGCCCAGATGGTATTTCTCCATCCGTTCTTGTAAGGTTCTGATTTTCGCTGCGGTCAGTTCTTTGCCTACAGCTACAACCTGAAGCATCTGCTTGTCTTTGTCGAGTTCGTGGTCTACCACTTGTGTGCCGGCCTGCTGTAGTTCTTCATGTATGAAGTTCCTGATATTCGATTTCTCTATACTGTCTTTTACGATTGTAACGGTCATGTAGCCTGCCGGTATCATGGTTACGACGCCTATCCCGATGATGTACTTTCTTACTTTGAGATATTTTTCCTTGCTGATGAACTGCCGGTGTTTGAAGTTCATCATCCTGACACCTATGCAAGTGGCCAGGCAAATAAAAACAGTGTTGATGAAATAAAGGTAAAATGCGCCGAGAAAGAACATAAAATGGCCTGTGGCAAGTCCGAAACCGGCCGTACACAGAGGGGGCATGAGTGCCGTTGCAATGGCTACGCCGGGAATGACGTTGCCGTTTCCTCGGGTGGTGAGTGCCAAAATGCCGGCTGCTCCGCCAAAGAATGCAATCATCACATCGTAGAGTGTGGGAGAGGTGCGTGCCAAAAGCTCTGACTGAACCTCGTCAAACGGTGTCAGGACAAAATATATGGTGGCTGTGATGATGCTGATTCCTGTTGCAACGGCAAAGTTCTTGAACGATTTTTTCAGCAAGCTGAAGTCGTTGATGCCTACGGCCAGTCCCATACCGATGATGGGACCCATGAGCGGAGATATCAACATAGCTCCAATAATGACCGCAGTCGAGTTGACATTCAACCCAAGCGAGGCGATAAAGATGGCAAAGATGAGTACCCACAGGTTGGAGCCTCTGAAGCGAGTGCCTTCTGTGATGCGTTGAATAACTGTTTCTTCGTCTTCACGGTTGCCTGCAACACTGAAATAATATCTCAAAATCCGCCAAGCGTCTCGCTTGTTCTTCTCTGTCATCATACCCTTACAGTTTGTGCGTATTCAAATTGTTCCCATCCGTTTGATATTCCGTTCCGGAAAGTTCTCTTTCATTTCTATCACAAAATTGCCGTCTCATTATCTGCAATTTGACGGCAATTAGAGGTACAAATTTACTGAAAATATTTCAATCCTGGTATCACTCAACAGGATTTTTTTACTTGCGTCAGTACCCTACGGAGAACGAATGCAGCCGGAAAAGCTTGCGAGCATTATGAGTTCATGATACATTTCAGGGTTTCGGGCACTTCGATGTCGTCACATTTGAGCGTAGACAGCCGTTCGATACCCTGTTTGGTGAGCGAAAAGTGCATCTGTCTCTTGTCTTCTTTGTCGAGCGAACGGCGTATAAACTTCTTCTTCTCTACCGATGAGATAACTTTGGAGGTGTTGGAACAACTCAATCCCAAAGCCTCGGCTATTTCTCCCGATGTAATGCCATCATGTTCGCTGAGAGTGCAAAGTAGCATGGCCTCGTTGATGTTGAGGCCGAATTGTTTCTCGAAAAGCGACTCAAAAGAGGCTATTGCACGGTAAACGTCACGTATGCGGCATATCTTTGTCTTTTCCATTGGTTCTCAAATAAATAGGTTTACATTAGCTTCATCGGCTCTTTCCATGTATGTAGCCACGCCTCCAATGTCTACTCCGTCTATCAGTTCTTCTCTTTTCACACCCATCATGTCCATTGTCATCTGGCAGGCAATCAGTTCTACGCCGTTGTCGATGGCCTGTTGGCGGAGCGATTCAAGAGAGTCGATGTTCTTTTTCTTCATGATATAGCGCATCATGCGGTCTCCCATGCCGAGCATGCTCATCTGCGATAGCTTGAGCTTCTTGGAATGCGAGGGCATCATCCACGCAAACATCCGTCCGAAGAGGTCTTTTTTCACTGTGGGTTTGTGTTCCTTTTTGATGACATTCAGTCCCCAGAAGGTGAAGAATATGGAAACTTTCCGCCCTGTGGCAGCGGCTCCGTTTGCCAAAACAAAAGTAGCGATGGCACGGTCGAGGTCGTCGCTGAACATAATCAATGTCTTGTTTTTGCCTCCGTTTGTCGGCAATGCGTCGGCCGTTTTGCGGCCTTTTTCAATTTCTACGACATATTTCCCCTTTTCTGTTGTGCTTGCAACGAGTCGGTTTCCGGTAGTATTACACCATGCTTTGGCATCGTTGGGGAAGCCTGAATCTGTTGCAACAACCTTGATGGTTTCGCCTTCCGTCATCTCATCGACGGCCTTTTTGAGCTGGAGTATCGGCCCCGGACATTGCAGTCCGCAGGCATCGAGCAGCCTGACAGATGTTTTCTCTGGGTCGAGGGGGCGTAGCCGACTGATGACGTCGTTGCATGAGTTGTCTGTTTTAATCTTCTGCGTGGCGAGGGCATAGGTCTTATAGCCGCCCGAAAGGTTGCGTACACGTTCGTAACCGCGTCCTTTGAGGATGCGCAAAGCCAGATATCCACGCAAGCCCACGGCACAGAAGAGCACGATATCTTTGTCTTTCGGCACTTCATGGATGCGCTTCCGCAGGTTGTCGAGCGGAATGTTGACAGCTCCTTCGATGCTACCGAGAGCATATTCTTCTTCCGTTCTCACGTCAATCAGCATGGTTTCGTCTGCCTTCAGGCCGTTTAATTCTCTCCACGTAATGGCGGGCATGGCACCGGTGAGGATATTTTTGGCTGTATAGCCGGCAATGGCGATGGGGTCTTTGGCCGATGAGAATGGTGGTGCATAGGCATGTTCAAGGCGTATCAAGTCGTCTACCGTACCGCCTTTCTTTATCAAAAGGGCTATCTGGTCAATCCGTTTGTCCACTCCGTCATGTCCCACACACTGTGCGCCGTAAATCATTCCGCTTTCGGGATGGAACACCAGCTTGGTGGTAAGGGGGGAGGCGTCGGGATAATAGCCCGCATGAGAACCGGTGATGGTGGTAGAGCTGAGGTAAGGCTTTCCCATTTGCTTAAGCCGTTTGGCAGGTAGTCCGGTAGAACCTACCGTCAGGTCGAATACCTTTGCGATGGCTGTGCCTATCGCTCCTTCGTATTTTACGGTGTTTCCCTTTACCATATTGTCGGCCACGATGCGTCCCTGACGGTTGGCCGGGTTGGCCAAATAGTTCAGCCACGGCTCGCCCGTGAGGGGATGATCGAACTCGATGGCATCGCCTACCGCATAAACATCGGGCGAAGAAGTCTGAAGAAACTCGTTGACCTTGATGCCGCGCGAGCCAAGGGCTATTTTGGCGGCAGTTGCCAGCTCAGTAGCCGGACGTACACCAATAGACAACAGTACGAGATCGGCCATGATGTGTGCACCATTCGCAAAGCATACACGCAGCCTTTCTCCGTCTTTTTCAAATCGTTCTACACCGGTTTGCAGATAGAGGTTCACGCCTTTGTCCATCAAATGTCGGTGAACGTGTGATGCCACGGAGTAGTCTACGGGTGTCATGACCTGTTCGGCCATCTCGACGATGGACACTTGTGCGCCGGCATGGTGTAAGTTCTCGGCCATTTCCAGTCCAATGAAACCGCCACCTACCACAACGGCCTCCTTGACGGGATGGCTATCAAGATACGATTTGATATGGTCGGTGTCGTCTACATTGCGCAACGTGAAAATGCCTTCCAAGTCGATGCCCTGCAAAGGAGGCCTGACAGGTACGGAGCCGGGAGACAACAGCAGCTTGTCATAGCTTTCCTGATAGGTCGTACCGTCTGCTTTCTTCACCGTGACGGTTTTTGCTGCGGTGTCGATGGCTGTTGCTTCCTGCTCTGTCCTCACATCAATCATAAACCGATTGCCGAATGATTCGGGCGTCTGTACGAACAGTTTGTCACGTTCCTTGATAACTCCTCCTATATAATAAGGTAGTCCGCAATTGGCGTATGATATGTATTTGCCTTTTTCTATCAGGATAATTTCGGCCTGTTCGTCGCTTCTTCGTATGCGTGCCGCCGCCGTTGCGCCACCTGCCACGCCTCCTATGATGATGTGTTTCATGGTTTGTTTTATGATATTGGTGATACTCTTGCTTAAGGCTCATGTTCTCTGAAGTGTCCGTCTGCTATGCAGTGAACACTTCAGAGAAGTCTGTCAAAACCTCACATGGGTATGAAATTGGGTTTATTTAATCAGCACTTCGGCGATAACTTTCTTGAAATCCTGATACGAGAGTGCGCCTGCCATAATCTGAGGCTTTCCTTCTTTCGGTGCGAAAAGCAGTGTCGGGACAGAACGGATATTAAAGATTTGAGAAAGTTCCGGCTCTTTGTCTACGTCTACTTTATAGACATCAATTTTTCCTTCATACTCTTGGGCAATCTCATCCAGTATCGGACTCATCTGCTTGCAAGGGCCACACCATGTTGCGTAAAAGTCTACAATGGCCGGTTTGTCGCCCAAGAACTTCCAGCCGGCTGCTGGATTGTCAAGGTTGGCCACACGTTTCATAAACTCACTTTTGGTCAAATGTATTACGTTCATTTTCTTACTTCCTTTCTTTTCTTGTGTTACTTCTTGTTTGTTTGACTCATTTTTGTTGCCTTGTGCATTTCCGCAAGAACTCACCATCAGAGCAATGGCGAGCAAAGCAACGAATGTTTTGTTGTTTCTTTTCATAAAAACGATATTATTAAATACTTAAATTTATTTCCAAAGGAAACTTTTGCAAATATAAAACAAGTATGTCTTGTCGACAAATTTTCCAATGGAAAACTTTTGAAAAGCAATGATTTTTAACGCAAGAGGTTGCCGAAAGGATAGTTGTTGTACAATTTTTACATTTTGATAATGTGCCTGTTTTGTTTTTGCAATCATTCTCTTAGATATAATCCCGTACTGGTTGTTAGCCTGCTAAGGCTTACATTTTAGACTAATGGTATTGGACTTCAGCGGCTTTCGTCCGTTTGTCGGCATCTTGTCTGATATTTTCTGAAAGTGTAGTTTGTTACACCTTCGGCAAAACCGACAGAAAATCTGCTGACATCCAAACAAAATCAGTGTGACCTCTCATTGGCCGATAGGGGGATAATAAAGTATTTGGGAAAGTGGCCGCATGTTGTTTCTCGCGGTAAGCAATCGTAGTGAAATGTCCCAAAGGTGTACGGAATAAGAAAGGAAAGTGCTATTTTTGTACTTGATAGGTTCTGCTTTAGCCAATGGAGCAGTCCTCTTTGTCTTTGACTAATATCATTTATGCGAACATGAAAATCATCCGAAACAACTTGTTGCTACCGAAACGGTTTGCCGCTGTCAACCTTTTTGGCATACTCCTTTGCAGAAAAGAGACCAAGGTAACGCCTAAAATCATCAACCACGAACGCATTCATACGGCACAGATGATAGAAATGTTCGTAGTTTTCTTTTACCTTTGGTATGTTGTAGAGTGGTTGCTGCGACTTCCATTCAAGGGAAATGCCTATCGGAATATATCCTTTGAGCGTGAGGCATATTGTCATGATGACAATTTGGATTACCTCAAGAGCCGGCGTTGTTTCGCATGGTGGAAGTTCTTGAGGAAGCAATCAAAAGCCACGTAAGCAAAAAAAGCAGATGAAGATTCGACATTACAATGTAAAACCATTGGATGTTTTATCAGTGGGGAAAATATGAAAAAACACCAAAAGATTTCATCTAAGTTGGAAAGTACTCCCATAATGACTGAATTTTGAAATTCCAAAACAAGAGTCTTGCAGCATTATCCCAATTCGGTTATGACAGACCGAATTGGGATAAATGTTCATCAATCCGTGTAAAAGTGTCCTCAAAGACTCTTTCCAAGGTTAAGTATCAGAGTTTGCCTTGTTCTCCGAGATAGCTGTCTTTGAATCCGAGGAAGTAGAGAACGCCGTCAAGCCCCATCGTGTTGATAGACTGGCGAGCATCAGCCACCACGCGCGGCTTGGCATGGAAAGCAATACCGAGTCCGGCTTCGGCAATCATCTGCAAGTCGTTGGCACCGTCTCCCACGGCAATGGTTTGTGCCAAGTCTACCCGTTCGACTTGTGCAATGAGCTTCAGTAGTTCTGCCTTGCGATGTCCGTCTACTATTTCGCCCACGTAGCGACCGGTCAGTTTTCCGTTTTCATCCACTTCCAGTTCGTTGGCATACATATAGTCTACGCCGAAACGCTGCTTGAGATATTCGCCGAAGTAGGTAAATCCTCCGCTGAGAATGGCTATCTTGTATCCGTATCGTTTCAATACGGCCATCAGTCTGTCAGCTCCTTCTGTGATGGGAAGGTTCTCGGCAATCTCCTGCATGACACTGACGTCAAGTCCTTTGAGCAGTGAGACACGTTGCTTGAAACTCTCCTTGAAGTCGATTTCCCCACGCATGGCACTCTCCGTGATGGCTTTCACCTGATCGCCCACGCCTGCCTTGATGGCCAGTTCGTCGATACATTCTGTTTGTATCAGCGTAGAGTCCATGTCGAAGCATATCAGTCGGCGCATGCGACGGTACATGTTATCTTTCTGGAAAGAGAAGTCTATACCCATTTCCGACGACAGTCTCATCAGGTCTGCCTGTAATTGCGTGCGGTCGTTGGGCGTGCCACGAAGCGAGAACTCAATACATGAACGCACGTTCTTTTCGGGGTTTTTCAGGCTGAGGCGTCCTGTCAGGCGCACGATGGAGTCAATGTTCAGTCCCTGTTCGGCAATGACCGAGGTGGTGGCCTCTATGTTCTTGGCTGTCAATGTTCGTCCGATGAGGGTCAGAATGTAGCGGTTTTTGCCCTGTCCGCCTACCCATTCCTCGTATTTGTCGTCGCTGATGGGTTCAAATCCGATGTTTACGTTCAGCTCGGTAGCCTTGAACAGCAATTCTTTCATCACCTGTCCGGCGCAGATGTCTTCGATGCGGATGAGGATGCCGAGCGACAGCGAGCTGTGGATGTCGGCCTGTCCGATGTCCATAATCTTCGCATCGTAGTGTGCAAGTATCTTCATGATGGCGGCAGTAAGCCCCGGTCGGTCTTGTCCGGTTATGCGGATAAGGATCTGTTCTTCTTTTTTCGTCAATTCTTCCATATTCTTTAGTTTTATCGTTGCGAATTTAATATTTTATCATGGAAAATCCAAAGAAATGAGAAAGAATGTTCGCTCTTTTCACCTTAATATATAATGGTATGTTTTCTTTTTGCCATACATGGTATAGGAAGCCACGAGAGTCTTGGCGACAACGCATATCGGCAAATACAATGCAAATATAAGTAAAAATATCGGTTTCGTACAGCTTGACGCTTTATTTTATTAACCTGAGTTCGGGATAAGATACTTGTAATAAAAGTTGGTAATCTCGTTGTTTTTTGTATCTTTATAGTTGTAAATCAAAAAGTTACAAATAACAACAGACGATGATTACCAAAGACAAAGTTACACCCCAATTCAGTCATTAAAGACCAAGCTGATTTTGTTCGATTGCCTGTCGTTTTTGCCGAAGGCGTCGCGGCTACGCCTTCGGCAAAACCGACAGACACGGGATATTTCGGACAGACACAGGGTCCGTCCGCCAAGAAAAAGGCTCCTCGCCAGAGTCCCTGAACTTGGGCACTTGCAGGCAAAGGGCATGATGTTGGGTTAATCCAA